>NZ_CP062221.1:1278004-1917006 GCF_021590045.1 Cellulomonas palmilytica
CGGCCACGGCCGTCGTGATCGCGAGGGCGTCGGTGACCGCGATGCGTCGTGCGTACGGGACGCTCCACGACGTGAGCGCGCCCGGCGGGCTCACGGCCGGGACCGTGGGGCGGCGGCGCCCGACGAACGGGTGTGTCGTCGACGTCATGGGCCATCCCCCCGTGTGGCTGCCACTCGTCTCGGTGACGCCGAACGTAACAGGGGGCAACTGACATGGCGACCGCTCGGGGTCACCACGTCGCCCGAGGGTGGCGTCGCCGCAGGTCAGGGGCCGACGAGGACGAGCGAGCACACGAGCTCGTCGCCGTCGTGCACGCAGCCCGCGCGTGCGTGCGTGAGCGTGGGGTCCTCGAGGTTGGCCCGGTGCCCGGGCGAGCGTTGCCACGCCTCGACGACCTCCGCGGCGGGTGCGGCGCCGCGGCTGAGGTTCTCCGCCGCGGTCGTCAGCGGCACGCACGCGGCGAGCACGTCCTCCAGCGGCGCGTGCGTGAGGTGGTCGCCGACGAGCGCGCGGGCCCGGTCGCGCGCGAGGTCGCCGACGCACGGCGCGTCCCGCCACGCGGGGAGGCCTGCGGCCGTGTGCGCGGCGTCGGCCGCCACGAGCAGCTCGGCGGCGTACACGTCGGGGTCGACGCCCGAGTACGAGGAGACGCCCGGGCGGTCGTCGTGCCCGCGCGCGAGCAGGAGCGCCGCCCCGGCGAGCAGCGCCGCGACCAGGACGGCCACGGCGAGCACGGCCGTCCCCCGGCTGGTCCTGTCGCCCGCCCCCTGGCTGCGGGTGCCCCGCTCGCGGCTCATCCCCGCGATCGTCGCACGCGCGTCGGTGCCGCACGACAGGTCGGCACGAAAGGACGTGCGCGGGCCGGTAGCCTTGGGCGCGACTGGTTCTTCTCACGACAGGGGTCTGCCGTGCCTACCGGCAAGGTCAAGTGGTTCGACACCGAGCGAGGGTTCGGCTTCATCGCGTCCGACGACGGCGGCGAGGTCTTCCTGCACGCGTCGGCGCTGCCCGCGGGCGTGACCGCGCCCAAGCCGGGCGCCAAGGTGGACTTCGGCGTGGCCGACGGCAAGCGCGGCCCGCAGGCGCTCTCGGTCAAGCTCCTCGACCCGGTCCCGTCGGTGGCCAAGGCGCAGCGCCGCAAGCCCGACGAGATGGTGGTCGTCGTCGAGGACCTCATCAAGGTCCTCGACCGGGTCGGTGGTGACCTGCGCCGCGGGCGCTACCCCGACCCGTCGCGCGGCAAGGCGTACGCGCAGGCGCTGCGCGCCGTCGCCGACGAGCTCGAGGGCTGAGCGTGGCGACCGCCACGAGGACCCGCGACGCCGTGCTGGGCTCGGCGGTCGACCTCGCGCGCGAGGTCGCGGTCGAGATCGCGTCCGACCCGTCGGACGTGGGTGAGCACCTGGGCGTGGTCGTCGAGGGCGAGCGCCTCGTCTCGCACCGCTTCGCGTGCCTCGCACGCGGGTACCGCGGGTGGGAGTGGACGGTCACGGTCGCGCGCGTGCCGCGCGGTCGCACCGCGACGGTCTGCGAGGCCGAGCTGCTGCCCGGCCCCGACGCGATCCTCGGCCAGCCGTGGGTGCCGTGGGCGGACCGCCTGCGCCCCGGCGACATCGGCCCCGGTGACGTGCTGCCGTTCCGCGCGGACGACCCGCGCCTCGAGCCCGGCTGGACGCCCACGGGCGACCCGGAGCTCGACGAGGTCGCGATCGACGAGCTCGCGCTCGCCCGGGTGCGCGTGCTCGCGCCGCAGGGTCGCGACGAGGCCGCCGAGCGCTGGTACCGCGGCGCGCGCGGTCCGACGAGCGCGGGCTCGCTCGCGTCGTCGGGTGCCTGCTGGTCGTGCGGGTTCCTCGTGCCGCTGCAGGGTGCGCTGGGCACGGTGTTCGGCGTGTGCGCGAACGCGTGGTCGCCCGACGACGGCAAGGTCGTCTCGCTGGACCACGGGTGCGGCGCGCACTCGGAGACGGACGTCGAGCCCGGCCCGAGCGACTGGCCGGCGCCGGACCCGCTGATCGACGAGATGCGTCTCGAGCTGGTCCCTGCGCGCGCCGAGGAGCCCGAGGCTGTCGAGCAGTCGGCCGACGAGGCGCTGACCGACAAGCCGGTGGCCGACGAGGCGTCGGCCGACGAGCCGCCGGCCGACGAGCCGCAGACCGACGAGCCGCAGGTCGTCGCCGAGGGGGCCGACGCGACCGGGTCGGCGTCCCACGAGCAGGTCCAGCAGGACCAGCCGGGCACGGACGACCAGCCCGAACTGGAGCAGTGACGCCCGACGCGTTCGGCACCGCCGCGCTGCGTGCGGCGGTCCTGAGCGCGTGGCGCGCGTCGCAGTCGCGCCTGCGTGAGGACGCGAACCTCGAGGAGGACCACGCGCGCGGCTACTACCGCGACCGCGTGGTCGTCGAGCTCGCGCAGAACGCGGCCGACGCGGCGGTGCGCGCGGGCGTGCCCGGGCGGCTGCTGCTGCGGCTGACCCGCACGGACGAGGGGACGTCGCTCGTCGCGGCGAACACGGGTGCGCCGCTCGACGAGGCGGGGGTCGCGTCGCTCGCGTCGATGCGTGCGTCGACCAAGCGCGCCGACGGTCCGGCGGACGTCCGCGTGGTCGGGCGGTTCGGGGTGGGGTTCGCGGCGGTGCGTGCGGTGTCCGACGAGATCTCGGTGCTCTCGACGTCGGGGGCGGTGCGGTTCTCGCTGCGGGACACCGCCACGGAGCTGGAGGAGCTTGCGGCCCAGGTCCCGGCGCTGGCGACCGAGCTCGTGCGACGCGACGGCTCGCTGCCGGCGCTGCGGCTGCCGTTCGCCGCGCAGGGGCGCCCGCCGGAGGGGTTCGACACGGCGGTCGTGCTGCTGCTGCGCGACGAGGTCGCGGCCGACGAGGTGCGCGCGCTGCTGCACGCGGTGGACGACGCGCTGCTGCTCGCGCTGCCCGGGCTGACGGAGGTGGTCGTCGAGGACGAGACGTCCGACGGCGGGCCGCGGCGGCTCGCGGACGTGGACGCGCGCTGGTTCGTCGCCTCCGCGGAGGGGGACCTGCCGCGGGACCTGCTCGCGGACCGCCCGGTCGAGGAGCGCGACGCGACGGGCTGGCGCGTGACGTGGGCGCTGCCGCGCACCGACGCGGCGCGGACGGCGCGCGTGGACCCGTTCGCGGAGGCTGCCGCGGCGGGCCCGCGCGTGGTGCACGCCCCGACCCCGACGGACGAGCCGCTCGACGTGCCCGCGCTGCTCGTCGCGACCCTCCCGCTCGACCCGACGCGCCGCCACGTCGCCACCGGGCCGTTGACGGACGCGGTGCTGCGGCACGCGGCCGACGCGTACGCGGACCTCGCGCTCGCGCTCGTCGCGGACGGCGAGGACCCGCTCGCCCTGGTCCCGACGGCCCTGCCCGCGGGGCCGCTGGACGCGGCGCTGCGCCCGCTGCTCGTCGAGGCCCTGGCCGGTGCGGCGATCCTGACGCCCGCGGCCGACGGCGAGCCCGTCGCGCCGCGGCGCGCGGTCGCGGTGGCCGGCGGCGGTCCGCGCGAGGCGCTCGCGGCGCTGGGGGAGCGGGTCGGCGCGCTCGTCGTCGTGCCCGCGGGACGGGACGTGCAGGCGCGTGCGCTCGGCGTGGAGGTGCGCGCGCTCGCGGACCTCGTCGAGGACCTGCCGGGCGCGCCGGACGACGACTGGCCCGCGCTGTACGAGGCGCTGAGCGCGCTCGCGGCGGGCGACCCGGCCGGGCCGGAGTCGCTCGCCAACGTGCCCGTGCCCCTCGCCGACGGCCGCGTGGTGCGCGGTGCGCGGGGCGCGGTGCTGCTCGACGAGGCGCTCGCGCAGGCGGTCGCGCCCGTGCTCGACACGCTCGGACGCTGGGGGGTGCGTGTGGTCGACCCGGCCGCGGCGCACCCCCTGCTCGAACGGCTCGGCGCGCAGCGGCCCGACGCGCTCGGTCTGCTGCGGCTGCCGGCCGTGCGCGAGGCCGTGCTCGCGTGGGACGAGGACGACGAGCCCGACGAGCCGGACCTCACGACGACCGTGCTGACGCTCGTCGCCGCGCACCTGCCCCCGCGCGACCCGGGGCGCTGGTCGGCGACCACGGGCGCCGCCGACGCGCTGCCCGGTGACGTGCGCGAGTGGCTCGCGCTGCTGCCGGTCGGCGCCGCGACGGGCGATCTCGTGCCGGCCGACGGGCTCGTCGTGCCGGGGTCGCCCGCGCACCACGTGCTCGACGGGCGTGTGCTGACGGCCGTCGCGCGCGACGAGCTCGAGCGGTGGGGTGCCGCGACGCTCGTCGCGGCGGGCGTGCGCGAGGTGCTCGTGACGGTCACCGTGCCGGACGTCGTGACCGACGAGGAGCCCGCGCCCGACGCGCGGGGCGCGCTCACCGCGCAGGCGCTCGACGCGTGGCCGGAGTACCTCGAGCACCTGGCCGACGTGCTCGGGCCCGGTGCGTACGCGGGGGACCTGACGGCCGTCGCGGACCTGGACGCGGTTGCGACGCAGGCGTGGCCGCAGGTGCTGGAGCTGCTGTCCCACGAGCCGGCGCTCCGGCGCGCGCTGCTCGAGCCGGTGCGCGGTGACCGTGGGTCGGTCGCGCCGTCCTACACCGCGTGGTGGCTGCGCGAGCGTGCGCCCCTGCGGGTCGACGGCCCGTTCGTCGTCGGGGAGCCCGGTCCGCTCGCGGCGCTCCTGCCGCCGGCGCCCGCGGCCGTCGCGCACCTGGACGCGGAGGTGCAGCGCGCGCTGGGTGGGGTCGCCGCGCCGCAAGACCTGTCCGGGGCGGCGTGGTCCGACGTGCTCGACGCGTGGTCCGCGGGCGAGCGTGTGCCGGTGCGCGCCGCGGCGCTCGTGTGGCGCCACGCGCAGCCCGACGAGCCGCCCGAGCGGGTGCCCGCGCTCGTCGGCGACGGGCGCGTGCTCGTCGTCCCGGCGCACGACGCCGCGATCGCGCCCAGCCCCATGT
This sequence comes from Cellulomonas palmilytica, assembly GCF_021590045.1. Lineage (NCBI taxonomy): Bacteria > Bacillati > Actinomycetota > Actinomycetes > Micrococcales > Cellulomonadaceae > Cellulomonas > Cellulomonas palmilytica. The sequence goes on from NZ_CP062221.1 coordinate 1,282,954, forward strand.
GGTGGCAGCGCACCGACGTCGCGGCCCTCGTGCCCGCGCGCGACGACGCCGAGGCGCTGCGCCTGGCGCGCGCCCTGGACCTGCCGCGCGTCTCCGAGCTGACGCCCGGTGTCGTGACGCGCGACGACGGCCTGGCCGCACCCGTCCCGCAACCGGTGCGTGACCTGCTGCCCGACGCGCCCACGCGGTGGTGCGAGCACGAGGACCTGCGCGTCGACCACGTGGGCGTGGACTGGTGGGTCGACACCGTGGACGACGAGGTGCGTGTGCACGCGACGACGCTCGCGGGCCTGGCGGCGGCGCTCGCGCAGGCGACCGGCCGCTGGCACCTGCGGTACGCGGTCGAGGCGGTGCTCGCCGACGAGGAACGCGGCGGCGACGTGCTCATGGAGGTCGCGCTCGACGAGCACCCCACGCCCGCAGACGACTGACGCCGCCACCCAGAGGGGCGACGGCGTCAGCTGTGTGGCGTCAGGTGCGGGAGGCGTCAGGCCGAGTGCTTCGCCGGCCGGGCGTCGGAGGTGTCCTCGACCGCGGCGAGCGCCGGCAGGTTCGCGACCTTCGGCGTCTCGTGCGGGCGGTAGTGGTAGTACGTGTACGCGTCACCCACGGCCCGCTTCTGGCCGTTGACGACGACACCCAGCACGCGCGCACCGACCGTCTCGAGGGCACCCATCGACTCGCGCAGCTGGTCGCGGTGGATCTTCTGCGCACCCGCGATGACGAGCGCACCCCCCGACAGCTTCGCGAGGATCGCCGCGTCCGTGACGGGCAGCAGCGGCGGCGCGTCGATGATCACGTGGTCGTACTCGGCGGTCAGCCGGTCCAGCAGGCGGCCCATCGCGGCCGAGCCGAGCATCTCCGACGGGTTCGGCGGGATGACACCCGACGTGAGGACGTCCAGGCCGCCCTCGCCCCACGGCTGCACGACGTCCGCGAGCTCGGCCTGGCCGATGAGCACGGTCGTCAGACCCGCGGAACCCTCGAGACCCATGTACCGCGCGACCGACGGGCGGCGCAGGTCCGCGTCGACGAGCGCGACGCGGCCACCCGCGTCGGCGAGCGTGATCGCCAGGTTGATCGCCGTGGTCGACTTGCCCTCACCGGGCACCGACGACGTCAGGACGATCGAGCGCGGACGGTCCGCCAGGTCCAGGAACTGCAGGTTCGTGCGCAGGCGGCGCAGCGCCTCCGCACGCTCCGACTGCGGCGAGCTGTGCACGATCAGCGGGTGCGCGTCCGCGTCGTCGTCGAAGCCGATCGTCGCGATCACCGCGGCGTCGGTGACCTGCGCGACGTCCTGCGCGGTGCGGATGCGCGTGTCGAGCACGGCCCGCAGCACGGCGACGCCGATGCCGAGCGCGAGCCCGACCAGCAGGCCCAGCGCCACGTTCAGCTTCGTGTTCGGCGACGACGGGGCCGACGGCGCCGACGCGGGGCGGACCGTCGAGACCTTGACCGTCGACGCACCACCCTCCGACGGCGTCTCCAGCTCGTCGATCACCGCGGCGAACTCCGTCGCGACGGTGTCCGCGATCGCGGCCGCGACCGCGGGGTCCTCGTCCGTGACCTGGATGTTGATGAGCGAGGTGTTCAGCGGCGAGTTCGCCGAGACGCGCGCCGCGAGGTCCGACGACGAGAGGTCGAGCCCGAGCTCGTCGATCGCAGGGCCCAGCACGAGCGGGCTCTTCACGAGCTGCGTGTACGAGGTCACCTGCTGGCGCGAGTAGTTGCTGCCCTGGAGGAGGTCGCTGCTCGTGGCCCCGCCCTGCACGGACACGTACAGCTGCGTCGAGGCGGTGTACTGCGGCGTCGTCGCGAGGGACAGGCCGAGTGCCGCGCCTGCAGCGACGAGCGTGATGAGCAGGATCGAGAGCCACCGCTTGCGCAGGATGCCGAGGTAGTCGTGCAGCTCCACTGGTGGGATCTCCCAAGATGTCGTGAAAGGTCGGCTCCGATTGTCGCACTCGTCGAGCGGCGCGACCGGCCGAGGTCCGTCTTGGCTATCGACTGAACGGGTGGCAGCCTTGAGCGAATCGGACATCCCTCATACGGCGTATGACTCATATCACCCTCGCGGGTGGTCTTGGACAACTGTGCAGGTCGGACATGGACGTGGCGCGGATCACGTCCGCTGTTTCCGTTTCCTCCTCAACCTGGGCGACACAAATGCCGATGCCTCGGTCAATCCACCAATGTCGATTCCCAGGGGGACGCATGTCGATCGACACCAACCGGGCGGTGCCCGCCGGAGAGCGGCTCTCCACCGTGCCCACGCAGCGCGGCGCCGCACCCGAACCGCCGCCGTCGCTCACGCTCGGCCGCCGCCTGCACCGCGCGCTCGTCATCGGCGACGTCATCTGCGTCGCCCTCGCCATCACCACCGCCTGGGCCCTGCGCATCGGGTTCGAGGGCGACCAGGTCGTCTCCGGCGACCTCTCCGTGCACTACCTGACCGTCTCGCTGCTCCTCGCCGTCGCGTGGCCCGCAGCGCTCACCGCCACCCGCTCCCGCGACCGCCGCGTCATGGGCCAGGGCGGTGCCGAGTACCAGCGCGTCTGGGGCGCCACCTGGCGCCTGTTCGCCGTCGTCGCCGTCGTCGCGTTCCTGCTCCACGCCGACGTCGCCCGCGCCTACCTCGCGATCGCCGCCCCCCTCGGCCTCGGCCTGCTCATCGCCTGGCGCGCCCTCGCCCGCCGCCGCCTGCACCAGGCCCGCGCCCAGGGTCGCGGCCTGCACGACGTCGTCGTCGTCGGCCCGCGCGAGAAGGTCGCACGCTTCCCGCAGATGCTCGGCGACGGCACCGCGAGCGGCTACCGCGTCGTCGCCGCCTGCGTCCCGCACGGCGCCATCGAGCCCGACGAGCACGTCGCCGGCGTCCCCGTGCTCGGCGGCCTCGACGACGTCCGGCTCGTCGCCGAGACCGCCGGCGCCCGCATGGTCCTCGTCCTCGGCTCCGACGCCGTCTCCTCCCAGACCGTCCGCCAGCTCGGCTGGGACCTCGAGGGCACCGGCATCGACCTCGCCCTCAGCCTCGCGCTCGTCGACGTCGCCGGCCCCCGCATGACCGTCCAGCCCGTCTCCGGCCTGCCCTGGGCGTTCGTCGACGAGCCGCGCTTCACCGGCTGGCGCTACGTCCTCAAGAACCTGTTCGACCTCCTCGGCGCCGGCATCATCACCCTCCTGCTGTCGCCCGTGCTCCTCGCCGTCGCCGCGATCATCAAGATCACCAGCCCCGGCCCCGTGCTCTACCGCCAGGAGCGCATCGGCAAGGACGGCCAGCCGTTCCCGATGCTCAAGTTCCGCTCCATGGTCGTCGACGCCGACAAGCGCCTCGCCGAGGTGCTCGCCGCCGAAGGCCGCGAGGTCGGGATGTTCTACAAGCCCGTCAACGACCCGCGCGTCACGCCCATCGGCCGGTTCATCCGCCGCTACTCCATCGACGAGCTCCCGCAGCTGTTCAACGTCCTCCGTGGCGAGATGAGCCTCGTCGGCCCGCGCCCGCAGATCCAGGCCGAGGTCGACCTGTACGACCGCGCCGCGTTCCGCCGCCTGCTCGTCAAGCCCGGCCTCACCGGCCTGTGGCAGGTCTCGGGCCGCTCCGACCTGAGCCCCGAGGAGTCCATCCGTCTCGACGTCCGCTACGTCGAGAACTGGTCCGGCTTCGGCGACATGATGATCCTTGCGCGCACCGCCAAGGCCGTCGTGGCCGGCGAGGGCGCGAGGTGATGGTGCTCCGCGGCGCATCACGAGCAGCCACGGAGCACCTGACATCGAAGAGGACGATCCTGCCGCGACACGACGCCCGCGTCGCGCGGCTTCTCGAGGGGGCGTAACGAGCATGCCCGATCCGTTGCACCAGGGTCCCCGGGTGGTCCCGTGCTGATCCTCCTCGCAGCGGCCGCGTGCGTCGTCGCCGCGATCGTGCTTCCGATCTGGGGGGTGCGTCGCGCGATCTGCGCCGCACTGCTGACGTCGCTCACGATCGCACCGGCCCGCCTGCTCGGTGGAGGTAGCCCGGACGAGCAGTACCTCGTCGGCATCTCATATCCGGCACCCGCAGTCGCGACGTTCACGATCCTCCTGCCGCTCGCGACGATCGTCGCGCTGGCGCGACCGGAGGCTCGGCGACAGGCCGCGCTGGTCGTGCCCTTCCTGCTCTACGTGGCGGCGGGCACCGCCGGGTTCTGGCAGGGCTCCGGGCCTCTCGTGTCCGGTGCGGCGCAGGTGGGTCTGATTGCTCTGGCGTGGATCGCCGGGACCGGGCTCGCACCAGTCATGCGGAGCGAGTTCGGCGTGAAGCTCATCCTCGTTCTCGTCACGATCCTCGCGGGGTCCGTGCTCCTGCAGGTTGTGCAGGGCGTGGGCGCCGAGGACTACGGCTCCCGTGCCAGCGGGCTGTTCGGGCATCCGGCAACCGTCGGGAAGCTCGCACTTCCGCTGACGGCAATGCTGTTGCCGCAGACGGAAGCGAGCTCGGGACGAGCTCGCCGCCTCGCCTACGCGGGCATAGTCATGTGCGTCGCCATGACGATGCCGACACAGAGCCGCGCGAACATCTCGGGGATCCTGCTGCTCGTCCTCGGCTGGGTCGTCATCAACAGGACCAAGGACGGCCGCGGCCGGCGGTACGGGATCGCGCTCGTCGCTGCCATCGCCGCCGCGCCGTACATCCCCGTCGTCATCACACGGTTCGTCCGAGACCCGGAGGGAGGCGAGCGCCCGGAGCTGCTCGCAGCCGGCCTCCGAGAGTTCGCAGCCGCGAGGTGGACCGGCCTCGGCCCGAACAACTTCGTGCCGACAGCACAGGCCCGCGAGATCATCGTGGCGGTCACCGGCTACCCGGTGCACAACGCATTCGTCCTCGCGCTCGCGGAGCTCGGGCTCATCGGGTGCTTCCTGGCGCTGGTCCCGCTCGGCTATGCACTCATCAAGGCCATCGGCGGGATGCGGCTGCGCGCAGGGCATGTCGCTGAGGCAAGGGCGCTCGTCCTCCTGGTCGCTGCCGTGGCTCTCGTGAGCTGGTCAGGCTGGGGCACGCTGCGCTATCCGGTCGGTCAGCTCATTGCATTCGCGTGCGCCGTGCTGGCGACCGGCGTCCCGAGCCTTCGTGAGCAGCGCGACCGGATCACGGCCTCGAGGACATCGGTTCCACACGAGCAGGACGCATTGCGGGGCGGGCCGTCCGGTGCGCACCGGACGGTGCCCCGGGACGAATCACGCGGAGAGGCTGCGGAGCCGCACCACACAGCCAGAGGAGCGCTGAGCGCCTGATGCGCATTCTGCACGTGAGCCAGCCGATCGAGGCAGGCGTGGCCAACGTCGTCCGGGACCTGGCCGACCACCAGTCGAGTCTGGGCCACGAGGTCGCTGTGGCCTGCCCCGACGGGGGTCACCTCGCGCGCGAGTTGCGCTCGAGAGAGATCACCCACCTCCCGTGGGAGGCCACCCGCAACCCTGGACCTGGAGTTCTCCGGGAGTCGTCCGCGCTTCGGCGCTTGGTCGGGCAGTTCGCGCCGGACCTCGTCCATCTGCACAGCACCAAGGCCGGGCTGGCCGGCCGGCTGGCGTTGCGGGGACGGGTCCCGACGATGTTCGAGCCGCACGCGTGGGGCGACTGGGCTGCATCGGAGCCCGTCGCGACGGCCATCCGCGTCTGGGAGAAGATCGGCGCCCGATGGACGGATCTGACCATATGCCTGAGCGAGGCGGAGGCCGCGCACGCCGTCCGCCTGGGCATCCATCGGACGATCACCATCCCGAACGGCGTCGACACGAGCCGGTTCGCACCGCGCGACAGGGCCCGTGCGAGGCGGGAGCTGGGCGTGGACGACGGTGCCCGGGTGACGCTGTGCGTCGGGCGCCTCGCACATCAGAAGGGGCAGGACCTCCTGCTGCGATCCTGGTCCGCGACGGCTACCGACCCGGGTGCCCTGCTCGTGCTGGTGGGCGGCGGTCCCGATGAGCAGGCCCTGCGTGCACTCGCGCGCGAGATAGGCGAGTCGCGGGTCCGGTTCGTCACCGACTGCGACGACCCGCGCGACTGGTATGCGGCGGCAGACGTCGTGGTCGCGCCGTCGCGGTGGGAGGGCGCAGCGCTCGTGCCTCTAGAGGCGATGGCGATGGGACGTCCGGTCGTGGGTTTCGACGTCGGTGGACTCGCGACCACGATCGGGCCGAACGGCGCAGCCATCGAGCCTGGTGACGTCAACGGTCTGGAGAACGCGCTCGCGAAGATCGACCGAGGTGACGCGAGGTTGCCCGGGGCCTCGGCCATCACCGCGTACGTCAGCGAGCGCCACAGCGCGCGTGTGGCGTTCGATCAGATCACTGCGGCGGCGGCACGCTTGGTGGAGGAGAAGGCGTGATGTCGGATCAGAAGCCGAGGAACGTCTACCTGGTCCACTGGGGCCGGACGGGAGCTGGTCCTCTCTTCCTGCGCGAACTCACGTCGGCGTTTGTGGCTCGTGGCGATCGCACGGCGGTCTCCTACAACGTCGACGCCGAGGGCGCTGACCGCTTCCCTTCGGGAGCGCGCTCGCTCCCGGTCCGGACGTATCGCTCCGCGATGGGCGCCGTGCTCACGCTGCCGCGATCCGCGCTCAACGCGTGGCGGCTCTACCGCGACCTCAAGGGCGTACGCGATCCCGTGGTCATCGGGACGATGGAGCACCTGCACCAGTCCCTCATGATTCCGGTCGTGGCTCGTCGCGGTGGGACGTACGTGTCGATCATCCACGACGTGAAGCTGCATTCCGGCGACGCCAACATTCTGCGGCGGTTCAACCGCTGGGTAGAGTTGCGATTCGCCGATGTGGTGGTGACCCTGTCGAACGCCGACGAGCTACCTCCGCGTCAGGGGCAGCGGGTGCTCCAGAGTGTCCACCCGGCGTTCGGTTCGCCCGCGGCGGATGCAGAACGGGAAGCACGGAACCCTGGGGCGCCGGTCCGCGTCGGGTTCTTCGGGCGCCTGGTGCCCTACAAGGGGCTCGAGCTCATCCCGGAGATCGGTCGCCTGCTCGCGGAGGCACTCCCGAGCGAGCCGATTCGAGTTCACGGTTCTGGACCCCTCGCTGGCGCGAGCTACCTCGTCGACAGCCCCCACGTCGATCTTGACGCTCGCTGGATCCCTGAGGACGAGGTCCCCACGCTCGTCTCACGACTGGACGTGGTGGTCCTTCCGTACACCGAGGCGAGCCAGTCCGGCGTCATTGCGTTGGCAATGGGCCTGGGCGTGCCGTGCGTGGTGACGCCGGTCGGGGGACTGATCCAGCAGGCGAAGGAGACGGGTGCGGCACGCGTTGCCCGAGACGTCACCGCCGAGGCCGTCACGGAGGCACTCGTCGAGGTGCTGACCGACCCCGAGCTGTACGCGGGGCTCATCGAGAGCGGCTTGGCCTCCGCTGCGAACGAATACTCGTGGGGACGGCTCGCCGACGACATCCTGGGTTCCGTCGACGAGAACTCGGCTTCCCCAGGCGGTGCGCGTGGGTAGTCCGCTCGCCAGGCTGAAGAGGGCCGATCGCCGTCAACTCTGGGCGCTTGTCGAACGCGCCGCGCCTCGAGCCGCGACCGCGCTGACCTCCGTCGCGCTGGCGCTCCTCGTGAGTCCGGAAGAGGTGGGCGTGTTCGCCCTCGGGATCGTGGTGCTGACGCTCGTCCAGGCGCTGACGGATGTCGGCGCTCGCCAGTCGCTCCTTCTGCACTGGGCCCGCGGGGAGACCCGAGTCTTCATTCGGCGGTTCACGGCGATCGCGGTTCCCGGGTCCGTCCTCGCGATGGCCGGAGGCTTGACGGTCGTCGCGCTCGTGGCCACAGGAGCGGACCGGTCCTCGTTCGCGCTGCTGATCCCTCTGCTCGTCGTGCCCGGGCTCGCGATCCTGTCGATGCCGTACATGGTGGGCCTGCAGGCCGGGGGGCATTGGCGGCAGGCGACAACGAGCCAGGGCATCGGAGCCATCGCGGGGCTGGCCGTCGGGCTCGTCGTCATGATCGCGACGAGGTCGATCCTGGGTAGTGCGGTGCAGTTCGTCGTCGCTGAAGCCGTGACGCTGCTCCTCGCTGCGTCAGCCGGAAGGCGTCGTATCACTCCTGTCGACGGTGAGGACGCCCCGGGAGTCGCCCGGGACTACGTGCTCACGTCGTCGTACGCGGTGCTCGGCTGGGGGCAGGGGCAGGTCGATCGACTAGCGCTCGGTGCCTGGGCGGGTGCATCCACGCTCGGCCTCTACACGTTCGCGTCTCAGGTGTCGCGGAGTCTTGCGGAGGCGTCCGCTCAGGGAACGAGCTCGGTGCTGCGCGCTGACCTCGGGCAGACCGACTCGTCGGCGGACCGCCGTACGCTTGGCGGCATTGCCAGCCGTGCGATGGTGCGCTCGACGTTCCTGGTCGCGGGCGTTGCGACGGTGTCGATAGTCGGTGCCGCCGTGCTTGCTCTAGTCCTGGACCCTGACTGGCGCCCTGCACTGCTCGTCGTCCCTCTGTTCGCCGCGTCAGGCTTCGGCACCGCCGCGGCCTGGAACATCACCGCGCTCCTGCAGCGACTCGGACTGGTCGCTCGGGCGATGTGGGTGCGGATCATCGGCGTTGGGATGGCGTTCCCGATCGCGTGGGCCGCGTCCCACTCTCTCGGCCTGGCCGCGAGCCTGGTCGTCTTGCGAGAGATCGTGGTGGCATTGCTGCTCGGCCTCGCCTGTGGCCGCTCCGCTCCGGTTCGTGGCCTCGTGACCGCGTGCTCCTGGACGGCGGCATTCTCACTCCTGGGCGTGGTCGCCCTCTGGATCTTCTAAGGAAGCGCAATGCTCGGTGTGTACTGGTGGTCTCCGCTTCGTAGCGCTCGGACGCTCGCAGCAGAGGCGCGGTCGAACGCCAAGGCCTGGACGGTCATGGCGCGGCAGAACTCGGGCCGCATCTACAACTTCGGCGACGAGATCGCCCCCTACGTGCTTCGAGAGCTCACTGGCGAGAAGGTCTCCTGGCGCCCGCCGAGCCGAGCGGACGTCTTCTCGGTGGGTTCCATTCTCGAGATCTATGGGAAGCGGGCGCGGGGCGCGAAGATCTTCGGATCGGGAATCCGCTCCGGGTCCTGGCCCTTCGCGCAGGTGACATCCGACGTCGTCTGCTCGGTGCGGGGGACCTCCACTCGTGACGCCCTCGGCCTGCCGGAGAGCACGGTCCTCGGCGACCCGGGCCTGGCGGTGGCTGTGCTCGATGTCGGAACCGTTCGGCGCACCACGCGTCCTGCTGTCGTCCCGCACTTCGGCACGTTCAGCTCGATGGAGGGCCGAGCGACTCTGAGCTCGCTGCGAGCCCGCGGGTTCGACATCCTCCTTCCGAACACGAATGCGCTCGACATGGTGAGGCGGATTGCGGGCGCGTCGTACGTGGTGACCAGCAGCCTGCACGGCCTGGTCTTTGCCCACGCGCTGGGCGTTCCTGCTGTCCTGACGTCCTTCAGCGGCCATGCGGAGCCGACCTTCAAGTACGACGACTACATGAGCGTCTTCGGAATGCGAGCCGAGTTCCGGCCGGTCGATTCGGCCTATGTGCTCGGCGGCGACGCTGCCGTTGAGGTCCGCAAGGCAGAGGACGCCCAGAGGATCCTCGCCCTCGTACCCGAAGTGGTCGAGGGTATGCGAGAGGCGTCGCAGCGGCTCGTGCAGTAGAGCTGCCAACCACACGAACGAACTTCGTCGATCTGTGAGGGCCCGGACATGGGATTTGCTGAGACTCTGCGCGGTGACTGGGCCGCCAACACTCGCGGTGACCGATCGCGGTCAGGTGCGTTGGCCACGTTCCTGTCGGCGCGCTGGCAGAGCGTTCTGCTCTTTCGCTTGTCGCAGACCATTCCGGCGCCGGCATCGCCGCTCGCCAAGCTGGTGAAGCAGTTCAACCAGATGGTGACCGGCGCAGACCTCGCGGTGAGCGCGGACGTCGCCCCGGGCCTCGTGCTGTTCCACCCTGTCGGAGTCGTGATCGGGCCTGGAGTCAGCATCGGGTCGAACTGTGAGATCCAGCAGGGCGTCACCGTCGGTTCGCGCTACGGCGGCTGGGACGAGCACGACGACTGGCCGGTCCTCGGAGACGGTGTTCGGCTCGGCGCGGGCGCGCGTGTCCTCGGCGCTGTCCACATCGGTACCGGCGCGGTCGTCGGCGCCAACTCGGTCGTCCTGTCGTCGCTCCCGGACGGCGCGGTCGCGGTTGGCGCCCCCGCCCGGGTCGTGAAGGTCGTCAATGAGGCCCTGTGACATCGCCCGCCCGGCGAGTCCGATGACGGGGCTTCCGAGCGAGGATTCCACCACCACGCCCGCCTTGAGCGACGCGAGCACCCTCGCGAACGGGTTGCCGTCGGCCAGGTCGACGCAGATCGCTCGCGTGTGCGCGCCCTCGGGATGTCTGGAGGGCCGGCCCGCGAGGCTGTCTGCCTGAGCAAGACGTCCTGCACCAGAGCGTCTGGCGCCCTGGACACCGGCGTGGGACCGAGACCGTCGAGCGCAGGAACGCGCTCGACCGACCACCCCCAGCAGTCGCCGGACGGCTCCTTCGTGGAGGACTGCGTTGGTGTGATCGGCGACGAGATCTCGCGGCGGTGGCTGCGCCGTCGCGTCGCGAACTTGCGGGTACGCCGAAGGGGCGGCCCTTGCGGACCGCCCCTTCGGCATTGCTCGTGTCAGGTCGTCAGCTGGCCTTGACCGACTTCGACGCCGTCGACGAGGCGTAGTTCTTGTTCGTCGGCGTGAGCTTGACGGTCACCTTGTAGGTGCCGGCCTTCTTGGCCTTCGTGGCGAACGAGACGACGTTCGTCGTGTTCGCCTTGACGGAGACGGTCTTGGTGACCTTGAACCCGCTGGGGCCGGTGATCGTCACGACGGCCTTGCCGGCCTTCGACGGGACGATGCGCACGCTCGGGGTCTTGCCCTTGACGACGGAGGCCGACTTGATCGTGACCTTCGACGGGGCTGAGGTGACCTTGGCGGTCGCGGAGGCGGAGGAGGCCTTGAACTCGGAGCCCTTGGTCGGGGTGTAGTTCACCTTGACCGTGTAGGAGCCCTTGTTCAGGGTGCCGAGGCTGAGGGAGACCTTGCCGGCGGAGAGAGCGCGGACGTAGCTCTTGCCGTTGAAGGCGATCTTCACGGAGCCGGTCGGCGTGCCGGTGCCGGCGGACACCTTGACGGTGACCTTGGAGGTCTTGCCGTAGGTGACGGACGGCACGGAGGCCTTCGTCACCGTGGGGACGGTGTTGGGGTACTGGGCGGCGATCGTCGTGCTCGCGGCGCCGGCGACGGCGGCGGGCGTGGCGACGACCGGGGCGGCCTCGTCTCCGGCGGCCATGGCCGGGATCGCGAGGGCCGCGGGGACGGTCAGTGCCGCCGCCAGCGTCAGTGCAAGGGTCTTCTTCTTCAGCACGAGTGAGTCCTCTTCTCGTCAGCGGGTCGTACGAACACGTCCCGTAGGACTGGTCGCCTTCTAGATGATCGGTCATCCCATGGGTCCACCTGAGCCGGTCGGGCGAATCCCCAAGAATTGCCCCGGGATATCACCCGATCGGAGCAATGTCCGATCCGACATGCGGGACGATCAGCCAAAAGTGTGATCTGGGCCACGCCGGGATCGGTCATCCCGGGCACTGGGTTGCCACGTTCGGGTGATCGCCGTGAGCGGTCGGGGTGGTGCTCACGACGAGGTCGCCGGACAGCTCCGCGGGCACCGAGAACGTCGCCCGGACAGTCGTCCGCTCGCCCGGCGCGAGCTCCGTGGCCCACTGGGCCACGTCCAGCCCGAGGTACGTCGTCTCGAAGATCTCCTCGGGCTCGCCGTCGATCTCGACGGCCTCGAGGGCGCCGCCGGCGGGTGCGTAGAGGTCGTACGTCGTCCGCACGTTGCCGGGGGTGTCGAGGTAGTCGCCGACGACGTACGCCGGCAGCCCCGCGCCACCGGCGGGCCCGGTGTTCTCGAGCGAGAGCTCGACGTCGACCAGGCGCGAGCCGTCCGCCTCGCAGCGCCGCACCTCGGCGGAGACCGCCGTGTCGAGGTACCAGGACATCTTCGCGCCCGACCCGTCGTTGAGGTACACGCCGACGACGGGGGAGTCGCCCTCGCGGCCCGTGACCTCGCCCGCGATCCTCGTCCCCGCGAGGCGCGCCTGCTCCTCGTCGTGCGCGGACCACACCAGGAGCCGACGCTCGTCGACGGCCTGCCCCAGCCCGTCCAGGAGCGACGTCGTCGAGGCGCTCGACCCGGTCGAGACGAGACCGTCGAGCACCGCGCCAGCCGCCGTCGCGAAGTACGCGTCCTGCTCTGCGGGGTCGGTGATGCGCAGGTACACCTCGTTGAGGAACAGCCGCGCGGCGTTCTCGCCCGTGACGGTCGTGCCGTCCGGCAGGTCGACGGGCGCGGAGCGCTCCAGCAGATGACCCAGTGCGACCGGGTCGGTGGCCAGCACACCGTCCACCTGCGTGCCCGTTGCGCGCTCCCACATGGCACGCGCGAGCTCGGCGGCGCGCGGGAACTGCGGCGTGAGCGTCACGTCCTGCACGAACACGGCGATCTGGTCGCCGAACATCGCCTGCTCCTCCGCCGTGAGCGGCAGCACCGGCGCGGTGTCGGGCGTGTTGATCTGACCGGCGCCGCGCTGCTCGACGACGCTCAGCAGGCCGTCCTCGGCGTGCAGCTGCAGGATCGCGCCGGGGATGCCGCCGGACGCGCGCAGCTCCGCGTTGGACTGCACGAGCACCAGGTAGTCGCGCGGGCCGTCCGCGCCGAGCATGGGCGGCAGGAGTGCCGCGGCGCGTGCGGCACCCGCGGTGCTCCCGCTCACCGAGTCGACCGCGTCCTGCAGGCGGGTCACCGCGTCCGCGACGCGCTCGTCGTACTCACCACCGGCCACGCCGGCGAGCCGGACCTGCGCGCTGCGCACCGCGTCGTCGGCCGCGACGATCCCCGGCGCGACCTTCGCGATCGCGGCGACGTGGATCCGGCCGTCGTCACCGACGAGCGTCTCCGGGTCGAGGGTCTCGACGGCGTCGAGCACGCCGGGCATCGCCACCCCCGCGAGGTCGTCGACCGTCCGGGCCAGGGCCCGCACCGCCGAGACGTCGTCGCCGATCCCCGGCAGCGCCTGCGCGAGCGTCAGGGGCAGCCGGTGCGCCGCGGCGTCCGCGGAGGCCGCGGCGTCGGCCGCACGCTGCGCCGGGGAGCGTGCGCCGGCCGCGTCGCCCTCCAGTGCGAGGTCACGTGCGACGAGCACCTCGCGCGCCGCCTCGTCGAGACCCGTGTAGGTACGACGAGCGTCGACCGCACCCCACACCGCGAGCACGACGAGCAGGGCGACCACCCCGAGCGCCCACCACAGCGCGCGGCGCCGCCGCGCGGGCTTCCGCTCCTCGGGCTCCGGACCGGTCGCCGGGGCCGCCTCGTCGGGCGTGGGGGTGGTGGGGTTCTCGTCGTGCATCGGGCTCTCTCGGGTGTCGGCCCACGGCGCGCGCACGCGAGCGTCGGGCCGTCGTCGGTCAGGAGCGCCGGTCGAGGACCGGGCGGGCGGGCGCCGCCGACAGGCAGCTCACCGCGGAGCGGACAAATGCCGCTGCACCCGTTATCGGCACGCGCGGGCCCGGACATGAGCCCGGCTCGTCCGCGGTGTCGACCTCAGCGTCGTCGTGCCGCCCAGCGGAACGCGAGACCACCCAGCGCGACCCCCGTCGCGCACACCGCCGCCGGGACCCAGTCCGTCGTCCCGACGAGCGCGAGCACCGTCGTCACGACGAGCCCGACCAGCCACAGCGCGGACCCCACCACCGCGACGCGGGTGAGGTCGACCTCGACGGGAGGCGGGGGCGGCTGGTCGATCGGCACCCGCGAAGCCTAAGCCTCAGGCCTGGCCGGACAGCGCGTACGCCTCCTCGACGCGCGCCTTCGCCGGGCGCCACCAGTCCTCGTGCTCGCGGTACCAGGCCACCGTCGCTTCCAGGCCCGAACGGAAGTCCGTGTACCGCGGCTCCCACCCCAGCTCCGTGCGCAGCAGCGTCGAGTCGATCGCATACCGCAGGTCGTGGCCCGGGCGGTCCGTCACGTGGTCGAAGTCGTCGGCGTCCCGGCCGAAGATCTCCAGCAGCGTGCGCACCACCTCGAGGTTGTTGCGCTCGCCGTCCGCACCGATGAGGTACGTCTGCCCGATCCGCCCGTCGGTGAGGATGCGCCACACCGCCGCGTTGTGGTCCTCCACGTGGATCCAGTCGCGCACGTTCGCACCCGCGCCGTACAGCTTGGGCCGCACCCCGTCGATGAGGTTCGTGATCTGCCGGGGGATGAACTTCTCGACGTGCTGGAACGGGCCGTAGTTGTTCGAGCAGTTCGAGATCGTCGCCTGCACCCCGAACGAGCGCACCCACGCGCGCACCAGCAGGTCCGAGCCGGCCTTCGTCGACGAGTACGGCGACGACGGGTTGTACGGCGTCGACTCCGTGAACCGCTCCGGGTCGTCGAGCTCCAGGTCGCCGTACACCTCGTCCGTCGAGACGTGGTGGTAGCGCACACCGTGCCGGCGGACCGCCTCGAGCAGCGTGTACGTCCCGACGAGGTTCGTCTGCACGAACGGCCACGGGTTCGTCAGCGAGTTGTCGTTGTGCGACTCGGCCGCGAAGTGCACCACCGCGTCCGTGTCGGCGACGAGCCCGTCGACGAGCGCGGCGTCCGCGACGTCACCCTCGACGAGCGTCACGCGGTCGTCGAGCCCCGCGAGCGACGCGCGGTTGCCCGCGTACGTGAGCTTGTCCAGCACCGTCACCCGGACGTCCGGGTGCTCGGCGACGCTCTGGTGCACGAAGTTGGCCCCGATGAACCCGGCGCCGCCGGTGACGAGAAGACGCATGTCGGAAATGTACCCACCGCCTAGAGTGCTCCCGGGCGGACGAGAGGGTGACATATGCGCTGGGTGGTCGTCGGGGCTGCGGGGATGCTCGGTCGGGACGTCGTCGCACGCCTGCGTCAGGGCGACGACGAGGTCGTCGAGCTGGACCGCGCGGGGCTCGACATCACGTCGCCCGACGAGTGCGCCGCGGCCGTCGCCGGCGCCGACGTCGTCGTGAACTGCGCCGGGTACACCGCCGTCGACGACGCCGAGACGCACGAGGCCGAGGCGTTCACCGCCAACGCCGTCGGGCCGGCCACGCTCGCGCGCGCCACCGCCGACGCGGGCGCGCGGCTCGTGCAGATCTCCACGGACTACGTGTTCGACGGGCGTGCCACCACCCCGTACGACGAGGACGCGCCCCAGGCGCCTCGCGGCGCGTACGGGCGGACCAAGGCCGCCGGCGAGTGGGCCGTCGCCGCGTCCGGCGGCGACCACCTCGTCGTGCGCACCGCGTGGCTCTACGGCGCGCACGGCTCGAGCTTCCCCCGCACCATCGCGCGCGTCGCCCGGGAGCGCGGGTCGCTCGACGTCGTCGACGACCAGCGCGGGCAGCCGACCTGGACGGTGGACGTCGCCGACGCCGTCGCGCGGCTCGTCGCCGCCCGGGCGCCGCGCGGGACGTACCACGCGACGTCGTCGGGGGAGACGACGTGGTTCGGGTTCGCCCGGGCCGTCGTCGCCGCCGCGGGGCTCGACCCAGCGATCGTCGCGCCGACGACCTCCGAGAAGTTCGTGCGCCCCGCGCCTCGACCCGCGTACTCGGTGCTCGGGCACGGGGCGCTGGCGCACGTGGGGCTCGCGCCCATCGGGGACTGGCGCGAACGGTGGGAGGCGGCCGCCGGGGCCGTCCTGGGCGAGGAGGAGAGCTGATGGGCATGGAGCCGCTGGCCGTCGACGGCGCGTGGAGGGTCACGCAGCGCGTGTTCGGGGACGCCCGTGGGGCCTTCCTCGAGTGGTTCAAGGCCGACGAGCTCGAGCAGGTCACGGGGCGGCGGTTCGACCTGCGCCAGGCCAACCTCTCCGTCTCCGCCGCGGGCGTGCTCCGCGGCGTCCACTTCGCCGACGTGCCGCCCGGGCAGGCCAAGTACGTGACGTGCGTGCGCGGCGCCGTGCTCGACGTGATCGTCGACATCCGCGTCGGGTCGCCCACCTATGGAGCCTGGGACGCCGTGCTGCTGGACGACGAGTCGCGCGAGGCCGTGCTGATCTCCGAGGGGCTCGGGCACGCGTTCTGCTCGCTCGAGGACGGGTCGACCGTCGCGTACCTCTGCTCCGCGCCCTACAACCCGACCGGGGAGCACGGCGTCCACCCGCTCGACCCGGCCATCGGGATCGCCTGGCCGACCGTGGGGCGCGACGGGTCGCCGCTCGAGTACGTGCTGTCCGAGAAGGACGCCGCGGCGCCCACGCTGGAGGAGGCCCGGGTCGCCGGGCTGCTGCCGCCGCTCTCCGACGTGCGGGCGTTCGTGTCGACGCTGGCGCCGGTCGCGGGGTAGTCCGCTGCCGGCGGTCCGGGCGACCGTCTCTCGGGTCCTCGTCCACAGGTCGGGTCCGAGGGTTGTTCGAGCTGTCCTGATTGCGTAGAATCGTACACATGTTCGAGACGCCGCGTGACGAGGGTGCGCTCGCGGCCGGCGGTGCGGTCGCGGGCTCTGCGGCCATGTCCCGCGCGCCCGACGTAGGTCGGCGGCTGGAGGCGGTCGTCGATGAGCTGGTGGCGCTCGCCGGTGCCACGCGTGAGGCCGCAGGGTGGACCGGCGTCGAGCGTGCCCGGATCCTCGCGGTGCTCGACCGCGTGCCCGGGCTCGTGACGAGCGTGCGGGCGCCCGTGCTGGTCGCGCAGCAGCGGGCCGCAGCGCGGGTCGGGGCGGAGCGCGAGTTCGCCGACCAGCGGGCGCGGGCCATCGCCGGATCGCGGTTCCAGGCGGACCGTCAGGTGCGGGCCGCGCATGCGCTCACGCGCCTCGACGAGGTCCGCGACGCCGTGCACGAGCGGCGGATGCTCGAGCCCCACGTGGACGCCCTGGCGCGCGTGCTCGACACCGCGTCGACCGAGGTCGACGCGTTCCTCGCCTCGCCCGAGGGGCAGCAGCGGGTCGTGGCCCTGGCGGATGGCTCCGACGCCCGGCAGTTCGCCCGCGACCTCGCCGTGCTCGCCGCGAGCCACGACCCGCAGGCGACCGACGACGCGCGCGAGGCCGCGCGCAGGGCGCGGTTCCTCCACCTGACGCACGCGTCCGACGGGACGTTCCTGCGCGGCCGGCTCGACCCGCTTGCCGGGCGAGCGCTGCAGGCCGCCCTCGACGCGACGGGCCACCGCCCCGACGACGACCGCGCGCCTGAGCAGGCCCGCGCCGACGCGCTCACGGCCCTCGCCCGCCACGCCCTCGGCGCGCGGGCCGGGTCGTCATGCGCAGCCGCGGGCGCCTCCGGGCCCGAGCAGGCGGTCCCTGGCGTCGAGGACGAGCCGGTGGTGACCGCCGGCGGGCAGGTCGTGAGGCCCGGCGTGGTGCCGGACGGTGATCAGGACGGCACGCCGGGCGTGGTGCCCGACGGTGCTCAGGTCGTGACACCGGGCGTGGTGCCGCAGGTGAGCCTGGTCGTACCCGCAGCGACCTGGCACGCGGTGCGCGAGCGACTACGTCGCCGAGGTGCCGGCACCGTCGGCGACCAGAAGGGCGCGAGCCGGCGCGGAGCCGTGGGCGAGCGCGTGGCCGCGGGTGGTCGCGCCGACGGGGGCGTGAGTGCGTCGGAGCCCGTCGAGCGCGAGGACGCCGGCGGGTGGCCCGCCGACGGGATCGAGCCCGCGCGGAGCGATGACGGGACGGTCGTGACGTCGCACGAGCTCGCGGCCGCACTGTGCGACTGCGAGATGACGCGCGTGGTGACGAGCGCGCAGGGAGTGCCGCTCGACGTCGGCCGGACCCGGCGGATGTTCACCCCCGCGCAGCGACGGGCCGTCGTGGTACGCGACCAGGTGTGCGCGTGGAACGGCTGCTCCGTCGCGCCCGCGTACTGCCAGGTGCACCACATCGCGTGGTGGCACCGGGACGGCGGGCGGTCGGACCTGGCGAACGCGGTTCTGCTGTGCGACTTCCACCACCACGAGGTGCACCGCCTCGACCTCTCGGTCGTCCGCGAACCGGTCGGTCGGCAGCGGCGAGCAGCCGAGGCCGTGCGACCGGGCGGTCCGACGCGGGCCCGCTACACGTTCTGCGACCGCGCGGGCCGGACGCGCAACGCCCCGCCGCGCCCGACTGCCCCGCCGCGCCCGACTGCCCCGCTGCGCACGTGACGCCGGTGCCGCACAGCGCGAGGGAGCGTTCGCAAGGCGTCGGTCGAGGGCGGCGCTTCGGCGGAGGAGGCTCGGCGGAGCAGGCTCGGCTGAGGAGGCTTCGGTCGTGGGTGCTTCGGTCGCGGAGGGTCAGTCGAGGAGGCTCGGCCGGGGGTGCTTCGGTCGCGGGTGCTTCGGTCGCGGAGGGTCAGCCGAGGGTGCTTCGGTCGCGGAAGGTCAGTCGAGGAGGCTGAGGAGGTAGGTGCCGTAGCCGGACTTGCCCAGGGCGGCGGCGCGGGCGCGCAGGCCGTCGTCGTCCAGGAAGCCGCGGCGCCAGGCGACCTCCTCGGGGGCGCCGATCTTGAGGCCCTGGCGGTGCTCGATCGCGCGGACGTAGTCGCTCGCGTCGAGCAGGGACTCGAACGTGCCGGTGTCGAGCCACGCGGTGCCGCGGGGGAGGACCGAGACCTGCAGCGAGCCGCGCTCGAGGTAGACGCGGTTGACGTCGGTGATCTCGTACTCGCCGCGCGCCGAGGGCTCGAGGTCGCGGGCGATCGCGACCACGTCGTTGTCGTAGAAGTACAGCCCGGGGATCGCGTACGGCGAGCGGGGCTTCGCCGGCTTCTCCTCGATCGACAGCGCGCGACCTTCGTCGTCGAACTCCACGACGCCGTACGCGGTCGGGTCGGCGACGCGGTACGCGAACACCGCCGCGCCGTCGACGTCGGAGAACCGCAGGAGCTGGTCGCCCAGACCGGTGCCGTAGAAGATGTTGTCGCCGAGCACGAGCGCGACCTTCTCGTCGCCCACGAAGTCGGCCCCGATCACGAACGCCTGTGCGAGCCCGTTCGGCTCGGCCTGCACGGCGTACGAGATCGAGATGCCGAACTGGCTCCCGTCGCCCAGCAAGCGCTGGAACTGCTCGGCGTCGTGCGGGGTCGTGATGACCAGCACGTCGCGGACGCCCGCGAGCATGAGCGTCGAGAGCGGGTAGTAGATCATCGGCTTGTCCCAGACGGGGACGAGCTGCTTGCTGACGCCGAGGGTGATGGGGTGCAGTCGCGTTCCGGAGCCCCCCGCAAGAATGATGCCGCGCATCCACCGAGTATGTCTGAATCACCGGGAAGAGCGGGTGTGATGCGCGCCGCTCGCGGGACCACGATGTGACACGAACTGTCCACATGGGAAACCTGTGTCTGCCACACTTCGCGCATGGCTTCGACCCCTCCTGCGGCTGACGTCCGCGTCATTCCCCCCAAGAACGCCATCGACCGGTTCTTCAAGATCTCCGAGCGTGGGTCCACGATCGGCACGGAGATCCGTGGCGGTCTCGTCACGTTCTTCACGATGGCCTACATCATCGTCCTCAACCCGATCATCCTCGGCGGGTCCGACGGCACTGGCGCCCCGCTAGCGGAGCCGACGACCATCGCAGCGACCACGGCGCTCGTCGCCGGTGTGCTGACGATCCTCATGGGCGTGATCGCGAACTTCCCCCTCGCGCTCGCGGCCGGCCTCGGGCTCAACGCGGTCGTCGCGTTCTCGATCGCGATCCTGCCGGACGTGACGTGGCAGGACGCGATGGGCATCGTCGTCCTCGAGGGCATCGTCATCTTCGTCCTGGTGCTGACCGGGTTCCGCAAGGCGGTGTTCGAGGCGGTCCCGGCGTGGCTGAAGACCGCCATCAGCGTCGGCATCGGCTTGTTCATCGCGTTCATCGGCTTCTTCGACGCCGGCTTCGTCAACGTGCCGTGGAACCCGGACTTCCCGCCGTCGGTCCCGGTCGAGCTCGGCGTCGGCGGCTCGATCTCCACGTGGCCGGTCGCGGTGTTCGTCTTCGGACTGCTGCTGACGATCATCCTCATGGTCAAGAAGGTCCGCGGCGCGATCCTCATCTCGATCCTGGGCACCACGGTGCTGGCGGTCATCGTCAACGCGGTCGCCGACGTGCAGTGGAAGCTCACGACGCCCGAGGTGCCGGACAAGGTCGTCTCGACCCCGGACTTCTCGCTCGTCGGTCACTTCTCGCTGTTCGGTGCGTTCGAGAAGATCGGCGTCCTGTCGGTCCTTCTGCTGGTGTTCTCGCTCCTGCTCGCGGACTTCTTCGACACGATGGGCACCATGGTCGCCGTCGGTGGCGAGGCCGGGCTGCTCGACAAGGACGGCAACCCGCCGAAGACGCAGCAGATCCTCATCGTCGACTCGATCGCCGCGGCCGCGGGTGGTGCTGCGGGTGTCTCGAGCAACACGTCGTACATCGAGTCCGCGTCGGGTGTCGGTGACGGTGCGCGGACGGGTCTGGCCTCGGTCGTCACGGGCATCGCGTTCCTGCTGGCGACGTTCCTGGCCCCGCTCGTCGCGGTCATCCCGTCGGAGGCGGCCGCCCCGGCGCTCGTCGTCGTCGGCTTCCTGATGGTGACGCAGGTGCTCGACATCGACTGGCACGACTACACGATCGCCATCCCGGCGTTCCTCACGATGATCCTCATGCCGTTCGCCTACTCGATCACGGCGGGCATCGGCGCGGGCGTCATCCTGTTCGTGATCCTGCAGGTCGTCGTCGGCAAGGGTCGCAAGATCCACCCGCTGATGTGGCTGATCACGGTGATGTTCGTCCTGTACTTCGTGCGCGGCCCGATCGAGAACCTCGTCGGCTGACCGATCCGCGCTCGACGCACGTCAACGACGGGCCGGTTCTCCTGCGGGGGAGCCGGCCCGTCGGCGTTCGGCTCGGCGAGCCCGGCGGGCGTCGAGCAGGACGACGGCGGCTGCGCCGAGCAGGGCGCCGAGCGTGTTCATGACGACGTCCTGGACGGTCGGGACGCGCGTGGGCAGCCAGGTGCGCTGCGCGAGCTCGATCGCGCTGGACAGCACGAGGCCGGTGACCGTGCTGAGCGCGACCACGCGGGCGGGTCCGCGCAGGGGCGCGGGGGTCGGGTCGGTGCCGACGAGCAGCGTGAGCAGCACCCCGAGCGGCACGAACATCACGACGTTCGCGAGGGCCTCGGTCACCTCGAACGACAGGGGGACGCCGTGTGCGGCGAGCCACGTGCAGATTTCCCGGACGACTCCCAGCTCGTCGTCGAACTCGTCGGCGGGCCGCAGCGTGATCCAGGCGACGAGCATGGTCCAGCAGGTGAGAGCGCCGACGAGCACCCGGCGGCGTGTGTGCCAGGGGCGCCCGGAAACGGGCGAGCCGGACGAGACGGATGGGACCACGGGTGTGAGGGTAGGCCGGATCCGGCCGGTACCCTCGTGCGAGACCGTCCCTGGAACAGGAGTGCAAGTCGTGCGCATCAGCGTGATCGGTTGTGGGTATCTGGGTGCGGTGCACGCCGCGGCCATGGCGTCTCTCGGCCACGAGGTCGTCGGGATCGACGTCGACGAGCGCAAGATCGACGCGCTGCGTGCGGGTCGTGCGCCGTTCTTCGAACCGGGTCTGCCGGAGCTGCTGCTCGAGGCGGGCGCGGCGGGCGGTCTGACGTTCTCGACGGACATCGCCGCCGTCGCGGGCGCGCGCGTGCACTTCGTGTGCGTGGGCACGCCGCAGATGAAGGGCGAGTTCCGCGCGGACATGCAGTACGTCGACGCGTCGGTCACGTCGCTGCTGCCGCACCTGCAGCCGGGTGACGTGGTCGTCGGCAAGTCGACGGTGCCGGTGGGCACGGCGGAGCGGCTCGCGGAGCAGATCGCGCCGACGGGCGCGACGCTGATCTGGAACCCGGAGTTCCTGCGTGAGGGCTTCGCGGTGGAGGACACGCTGCATCCGGACCGGTTCGTGTACGGCCTGCCGACCGACGCGCAGGGTGTGGTGACGCCCGCGGGCGAGGCGGCCAAGGTGCTGCTCGACGAGGTGTACGCGACGCCGCTGGCGGACGACACCCCGCTCGTCGTGACGGACTACCCGACGGCGCAGCTCGTGAAGGTCGCGGCGAACTCGTTCCTCGCGACGAAGATCTCGTTCATCAACGCGATGGCGGAGCTGTGCGAGGCGACGGGCGGTGATGTCACGCAGCTCGCGGACGCGATCGGCTACGACGTGCGCATCGGCCGCAAGTTCCTCAACGCGGGCCTCGGCTTCGGCGGCGGGTGCCTGCCGAAGGACATCCGCGCGTTCATGGCGCGTGCGGGCGAGCTGGGCGTGGACCAGGCGCTGACGTTCCTGCGTGAGGTCGACTCGATCAACGGCCGGCGCCGGGAGCGCATGGTCGAGCTGGCGCGCGAGGTGTGCGAGGGCACGCTCGTCGGCAAGCGCGTCGCGGTGCTGGGTGCGACGTTCAAGCCGAACTCCGACGACATCCGGGACTCGCCGGCTCTCGCGGTCGCGGACATGCTCGAGAAGGCGGGTGCGCACGTCGTCGTGACGGACCCGCAGGGGATCGAGAACGCGCGGGCCGCGCGCCCGAACCTGCACTACGCGGACGACGTGCTGGACGCGGTGAAGGACGCGGACGTGGTGCTGCTGGGCACGGAGTGGGCGGAGTACCGGGACCTCGACCCGGACAAGCTCGCGGACGTGGTCGCCGCGAAGCACATCCTCGACGGCCGCAACGTGCTGGACCCGGCGCGCTGGCGTGCCGCGGGCTGGACGTACCGGGCACTGGGCCGACCCTGACCCGACGGCGTACGCGCCGCACGGACTCACGACGCCGCTCGTCCCCTGGTGGGGGCGGGCGGCGTCGTCGTGCGTGAGGCGCGGAACGGCCTTTTCCCAGAGTCATTACTACAGGTAATGAGTTATGCTCACGACCATGCCCTCCGACGCCCACGCCCTCGCCTCGGAGCTGCGCCCCGCCGTGATCATGGCCGCCCGTCGGATCCGCGCCGAGCGCGGCTCCGCCGACCTGTCCGACCCGCAGTACTCCGTCCTCGTCCACCTCGAGAAGCGCGGCCCCCTCACGCCGGGCCAGCTCGCCGACCTCGAGCGCATCCAGCCGCCGTCCATGACACGCACGGTCAACTGCCTCGCGGACGCGGGCCTCGTCGCGAAGGACGCGCACCCCACCGACGGCCGCGTCGTCGTCGTGAGCCTCACCGACGCGGGCCGCACCGAGGTCAGCGAGACCCGGCGCAAGCGGTCGCAGTGGCTCGAGGCGCAGCTCGAGGCGATGACGTCCGACGAGCGCCGGCGCCTCGACGAGGCGATCGCGCTGCTGCGGAGGATCGCCGAGGCATGAGCACGTTCGACTCCCTGAGGTTCTTCAACTACCGGCTGTGGTTCGCCGGCGCGCTCGTCGCGAACGTCGGCACGTGGATGCAGCGCGTCGCGCAGGACTGGCTCGTCCTGACCGACCTGTCCGACGACTCCGGCGTGGCGGTCGGCATCACCACCGCGCTGCAGTTCGCGCCGACCCTGTTCCTGTCCGCGTGGGCCGGCCTGCTCGCGGACCGCCTCGACCGGCGCAAGCTGCTCATCGCCACGCAGGTGGGCCAGGGCGTGCTCGCCGCCGCGCTCGGTGTGCTCGTGCTGTCGGGCCATGCGCAGCTGTGGCACGTGTACGTGTTCGCCGGCCTGCTCGGCTGCGTCTCGGCGATCGACGGACCGGTGCGCCAGACGTTCGTCGCCGAGCTCGTCCCGGCCGACAAGCTGTCCAACGCGGTCGGCCTGAACTCCGCGTCGTTCAACGCCGCGCGCCTCATCGGCCCCGGCCTGGCCGGGCTGCTCATCGCGTGGGTCGGCACCGGGTGGGTGTTCGTCATCAACGCGGTCTCGTTCGCCGCGACGATCCTCGCGCTCACCGGCATGCGCCTGACCGAGCTGCACACCATGCCGACCGCACCGCGCGGCACCAAGGGGCAGATCCGCGCGGGTATGCGGTACGTGCGGCGGCGCACCGACATCGTCGTGATCATGGTCGTCGTCGGCGTGGTCTCGACGTTCGGGCTCAACTTCCAGCTCACGAGCGCGCTCATGGCGCGCACCGAGTTCGGCAAGGGCGCCGGGGAGTACGGGATCCTCGGCTCGATCCTCGCGATCGGCTCGCTCACGGGGGCGCTGCTCGCCGCGCGACGTGAGCGGCCGCGGGTGCGCCTCGTGATCGGGGCGGCGTTCGGGTTCGGGCTCGCGTCCGGCGCGATGGCGCTCATGCCCACGTACGCGTCGTTCGCGGTCGCGTGCATCCCCGTCGGGCTCGCGTCGCTCACGATGATGACGGCCGCCAACGCGACCATCCAGATGACCACCGAGCCCGCGATGCGAGGGCGCGTCATGGCGCTCTACATGATGGTCTTCCTCGGCGCGACGCCCATCGGCTCGCCGGTCGTCGGCTGGATCGGGGAGGAGTTCGGCGCGCGGTGGTCGATCGGCATCGGCTCGATCACGGCGCTCCTGGTCTCCACGGGTGCCGCGCTGTGGGCGCGCAAGGCGTGGGACGTCGAGGTCCGCTACCACCTGCACCGCCCGCACCTGGAGGTCGTGCACCGCGACGGTTCGGGCGTCGCGGAGCGCGCGTCCGACGAGCACGCGCGCCTCGAGGGTGCCGCACGCTCGGCCGCCCAGGACACCGCCGACAAGGCCACCGCCGCCTGATCCCTGTCCCACCCAGTCAGGACCAGACCCGGACGACCCGGTCGCGACGACCCCGCACCCTCGACGACCCGGTCCCGACGACCCCGCCCCTCGACCACCCGGTCCCGACGACCCCGCCCCTCGACGACCCGGTCCCGACGACCCCGTCCTCGCTCGCGGACCGACCCCCGACGCCGCGAGCAGCAGACTCGTCGCGCCTCCCGCCGAGACCGTCATCACTCGCGGTATGGACGACGGAAGCCGGAGGAACCGCGGGTTCGTCGTCGCGCCTCCCGCCGAGACCGTCATCGCTCGCGGTATGGATGACGAAAGCCGGAGGAAGCGCGGGGTCGCGACAGACGGGCGGGGTCGGGAGTCGCTGACGAGGGCAACGGACCACCCGGACGGGGCAAGAAAACAGGTCGAAGGTATGGGAGCCGGTGGAAATCACCCGATCTGCCGCTAGGAGAGGTGGCCCGCGAGCGCGAGGATAGGTCCCGAAATGTACGAATCGTCCGAACTCTCCAGACGGTGGGTCGCCCTCATGCGCAAGCTCCTGCGGACCTGTCTCGCACTCATGATCGCCGTGCTCGTCGTGGGCGCGCCGTCGATGGCCTCGGCGGTCACCGAGCCGCCGCCCACGGACGGCTGCGAGATCAACGCCGACGCCCCCGCCGCCGACGGCGAGGGCGACTACGCACCGCCGCTGCCGTGCGAGCTGCGCGTCGTCACCAAGAACCCGATCTGCGACAACGACGTGCCGAAGCTGCAGTACGCGGTCGAGGCCATCGGGACGCCGAACACCACCGTGACGATCACGTGGATCAACCCGAGCGGCGCCGACGTCGTCCAGTCCGGCCTGCCGCTGTCCGGCACCGTGCTGTGGCCGGGTGCCGTGGAGCAGAACGGCAAGGGCGTCGACTGGCCGGGCTGGCGGCAGCTGCCGGACGGCACCTGGGTCGAGGGCGACGAGTACGACTGGGTCCGCCCGTCCGTGCAGGTGAAGTTCGAGGTCAACCCCGAGGCGACCGTGACCGTGGCGTACCCGCCGTCGAGCCCGCAGTGCCTGACGAGCCCTCCGGGCAGCTCGGTGCTCGCGGACGACCCGACGCCTGAGCTCTCCGCGACCGGGTCGAACGCGCTGCCCGTGGCGCTCGTGGGTGGCGGGCTCGTGGCCGCCGGTGCGATCGCGCTCGCCGCGACCATGCGTCACCGCCGCCGGGCGCAGCAGTCCTGACACCAGGCAGTCCTGACACCAGGCAGTCCTGACGTCAGACAGACCTGACGCAGCGGGCTCGTCCCGCGATCACGACGAAGGTCGCCGGCCACGAGGGGGTCGGCGACCTTCGTCGTGCCTGGACGTCGCGGGAGCCAGGCCCACGCGGGACCGGCGAGGGACGGGGCGAACGGCGGGCGAAGGACGGGCGAAGGACGGGGTCAGACGAGCTGGTCGACCACGTGGTCGATGCACGCCGTGAGCGCGAGGACGTCGTCCGGGTCGACCGCGGGGTAGGTCGCGATGCGCAGCTGGTTGCGGCCGAGCTTGCGGTAGGGCTCGACGTCGACGACGCCGTGCGCGCGCAGCGCCTTCGCGATCGTGGCGGCCTCGACCTCGGGTGCGAAGTCCACGGTCGCGACGACGGGGGAGCGCAGCGAGGGGTCCTCGACGAACGGGGTCGCCCAGTCGCGCGCCTCCGCCCACGCGTACACGTGGCCCGACGAGGTCGCGCTGCGGTTCGCGGTGAACTCGAGCCCGCCGCCGGCGAGCATCCAGTCGACCTGCTCGGCGAGCAGCAGGAGCGTCGCGATGGCCGGGGTGTTGAGCGTCTGGTCGAGGCGCGAGTTCGTCACCGCCGTGGTGAGCGACAGGCTCTCGGGCACCCAGCGCTCGCGCTCGAGCCGCTCGGCACGCTCGACGGCCGCGGGCGACAGCGCCGCGAGCCACAGTCCGCCGTCGGACGCGAAGGACTTCTGCGGCGCGAAGTAGTAGACGTCGGTCTGCGCGACGTCGACGGGCACGCCGCCCGCGGCGGACGTCGCGTCGACGACGACGAGCGCGCCCTGCTCGCGCGAGCGCTCCACACGGCGGACCGGTGCGACGGCACCCGTGGAGGTCTCGTTCTGCGGCCAGGCGTACACGTCCACGCCGTCCGCGTGCGCGGGCACGGCGACCGAGCCGGGCGCGGCCCGGGTGACGACGGGCTCGTCGAGGAACGGCGCCCTCGTCGTCGCCGCCGCGAACTTCGCGCCGAACTCGCCGAACACGCCGTGCGCGGCGCGCTTCTCGACGAGGCAGAACGTGGCGAGGTCCCAGAACAGCGTCGAGCCGCCGTTGCCGAGGGCGACCTCGTAGCCGTCGGGCAGCGACAGCAGCTCCGCGAGACCCGCGCGCACGCGGCCGACGAGCCGGCGCACGGGCGCCTGGCGGTGGGACGTGCCGAGCAGCGAGGCGCCGGACGCGGCGAGCGCCTCGACCTGCGCGGTGCGGATCTTGGACGGCCCGGAGCCGAACCGTCCGTCGCGCGGCAGCAGCTCCGCGGGGATCGTCAGGGTCGTGGGCGCGCCGCTCGCGGCGGTGATCTCGGGCACCCAGCGAGGATAGAACCGTCGGGGGGTGCCCCACGACCGTCCTTGGGACCAACTACCCTGTCACTGCGGCCGAGGACGCAGCGGCCGTTGCGACCTGGGAGGCAACGCGGTGAGCGACCTGATCGACACGACGGAGATGTACCTCAAGACTGTCTACGAGCTCACCGAGGAAGGCATCACCCCCCTGCGCGCGCGGATCGCGGAGCGCCTCGGCCACTCGGGTCCGACCGTCTCGCAGACCGTCGCGCGCATGGAGCGTGACGGGCTCGTCGTCGTGACGGGGGACCGTCACCTGGAGCTCACGGAGCTCGGCCACGCGAAGGCCGTGCGGGTCATGCGCAAGCACCGCCTCGCGGAGCGGCTGCTCACCGACGTCGTCGGCCTCGAGTGGCCGTACGTCCACGAGGAGGCGTGCCGCTGGGAGCACGTCATGAGCGAGCGCGTCGAGAAGCGCCTCGCGGCGCTGCTGGACCACCCGCACTTCGACCCGTACGGCAACCCGATCCCGGGCCTGCCGGAGATCGGGGAGGAGCAGACGCCGGTCGGGTTCCTCGACGGCGTCCAGTCGCTCACGCAGGCGACGGCCGGCGCCGACGGGCGCGCGGTCGTGTCGCGGATCGCGGAGCCGCTGCAGGTCGACGTGGAGCTGCTGACGCGGCTCGCGTCGGCGGGCGTGGTCCCGGGTGCGGAGATCACGGTCGAGAAGGCCGCGGGGGTCGTGACCGTGGGCGTGCCGGGGGCGGAGGTCGTCCTCGACCTTCCCGACGAGGTCGCGCGGCACATCTTCGTGGGCCAGCGCTGACCGCTGCGCGCCGTACCCCGCCCGGCCGCAGCGGGGGCGCCGTGATCTGCGCGTGATGTGGTCATCCGTCCGAATTGGTCGGATGCTGAGACGACCGCTCGCCGGGTGAACTGCGTCACGATCCGTGACGCACGCTCCCACCGCCTCTGGCCAGGACCTTCGCCCCGACCTGGCGCGCGCCTCCTGGGCGCGTGTCCAGACTGCCGCGGATTCGTCGTGATCGGAACGTGACAATCTCCGGGGGCCTCATGTACGTTCGACCTGCTTCACGGAACCCCTCCTCCGCGAAGCCCTCGAGCGGAACGCCTAGCCCTGCCGCCGCGAGAGGTCCGCACGAACCGCCGGCAGGGGCGGGGGACCCACATTCGGGCGCTACGGCGTCCTTGGGGTGAAGCCCCGTCGCAGACTCCGGTCCGCGGCGAGGCCGGGTGATCTCCCACCCGAACCCGACAGCTGACCTCGCAGGCGCTAGGAGACCACGCATGACGAATGCACGTCACCGGGCCGCACGCCGGCCCTCGACGCCGCTGACCGAGCTGGCCGCGGTCGCATCAGAGCAGATGGGTACCGTCGGTCGCCGTTCGGCCGTCGTCGCCGCCTCCGGCGGCCTCGTCGTCTCAATGCTCGGCGCGACCCCCGCTCTGGCCGCGACGTCGGACGACGCCTCCGTGGGCGCGCTCGCCGCCGTCGACACCGAGGCGCTCACCGCCTCCGCCCGCGCGCTGCTCGAGACCGAGGCCGTCGTCAGCGCCCCGGCCGACGCCGCGTGGACGATCGACGCCCCCGCGCTCAAGGTGTCGATCCCCAAGCCCAAGGCCCCGCCGGTCGTCGAGACCCGCACGGTCACGAAGTCGCCCTCGCGCTCGTCGCAGCGCGTCGCGAACAACCCGGTGCCGCAGAGCGTCTCGGGCAACGCGGTCCTCGAGATCGCCGCGCGCTACGTCGGCGTCCCGTACGTCTCGGGCGGCTCGAGCCCCAGCGGCTTCGACTGCTCGGGCTTCATCTCGTACGTGTACCGCCAGCTCGGCGTCTCGCTGCCCCGCACCTCGAGCGGCATGCGCTACGCGGGCACCGTGGTCTCGCGCGCCGACGCCAAGCCGGGCGACATCATCTGGAGCCCCGGCCACGTCGCGATCTACGCGGGCGGCAACCAGCAGATCGACGCGCCCCGCCCGGGCAAGACGATCCAGTTCCGCTCCATCTGGCAGAGCTCGCCGGTCTTCATCCGCATCGGCTGAGCTGCCCCGCACGTCACGAAGCCCCGGCGACACGAGCTGTCGCCGGGGCTTTGTCGTGTCCTCGCACCGTGAGGTGTGGTTAGTCTGATCGCGCACCGAAGCTCCTCGGACGGGCCAGCCAGGTCCGTCCCACCACGCAGGGAGGGCGCCGTGCCGCCGACAGTCGCCACATCAGGAGACGGACCAGGGGGCGCGCGGGCGCGCGTCCGGCGACGGGGGCGCCCGTGAGCGGCACGCTCGTCCTCAACGCCTCCTACGAGCCGCTGTGCGTGGTCCCCGTGCGGCGCGCGGTGCTCCTGCTCCTTTTGGAGAAGGCGGTCGTCGAGCGGCCGGGCGCGACCGTCCTGCACTCCGAGCGGCTCAGCGTCGTCGCCCCGTCGGTCGTGCGCCTGCAGCGCTACGTGCGCGTCCCGCACCGGTCGCACGTGCCGATCACGCGCCGTGCGGTCCTCGCACGCGACCACGAACGGTGCGCCTACTGCGCCGGACGTGCCGACACGGTCGACCACGTCGTGCCGCGCAGCCGCTCCGGTCCGCACGCGTGGGAGAACGTCGTCGCGGCGTGCGCGCGGTGCAACCACCGCAAGGCCGACCGCCTGCTGTCCGAGCTCGGCTGGGAGCTGCCCTTCACGCCGCGCGCGCCGCGCGGCCCGCTCGCGGGTCACACCGTGCACGTCCGGCAGCCCGACTGGGAGCCGTACCTGCTCGGCTGGGCGGACGCCTCGGTCGCCTGACGGCGGCGGGGACGGCACGTCACGCGGTCGGCGGGGGAGCGCCTCGCTCTTGAGGAACGCTTGGTGTTGACTTGAGGGAGGGCACCCGGGCAGCACCAGCGAAGGAGCAGGGCACATGACGCGCGACGACGTGATCCTCGTGGGGGTCGACGGGTCGACGGCGAGCCTCTACGCGCTCGACTGGGCCGTCGAGGAGGCGGTGCGCCGCGGCTGGCGCCTGCACCTCGTGTGCGCGTACGCGCTGCCGTCGTTCGCGGCTGCGTCCCTCGACGGCGGGTACGCCGCGCTCGACGACACCGCGATCCAGGAGGGTGCCGCCGCCGTCCTCGCCGAGGCCTCCGCACGCGTCGCCGACCGGGGCGTCCCGGTCACCGCGAAGGTCCACACCGGCGACGCCGCGGGCGTGCTCGTCGAGCTGTCGCGCGAGGCGCGGCTCGCGGTCGTCGGCACGCGCGGGCGCGGCGGGTTCGCCGACCGGCTGCTCGGC
Organism: Cellulomonas palmilytica; assembly: GCF_021590045.1. Taxonomy (NCBI): domain Bacteria; kingdom Bacillati; phylum Actinomycetota; class Actinomycetes; order Micrococcales; family Cellulomonadaceae; genus Cellulomonas; species Cellulomonas palmilytica. The sequence continues at coordinate 1,313,494 of NZ_CP062221.1, forward strand.
ACCGTGTCGTCCGCGCTGCCCGCGCACGGGTACTGCCCGGTCGTCGTCGTGCCGCTGCGCGACGCGCAGGGCCACCAGCTGCCCGAGGACGCCGAGGTGCCGCCCGTCCCGCCCGTGCGCCGCATCGTCGTCGGCGTCGACGGCTCCCCGCAGGCCGAGCGCGCGCTGCGGTACGCGATCGACGAGGCCGGCGCGTGGGGTGCGCAGCTCACCGCGGTCTCGGGCGTGCCCGTGGGGTCCATGACCGGGCTGCTCGCGTGGCTGCCGTCCACGGTCGACCACGAGCAGGTGCTCGGGGACATGACCGAGGGGCTCAACGTCGTCGTCGACAAGGCCGTGGCCGGCACCGGCGTCGAGGTGCGGCGGTTCGCGCTCGACGGCACGGGCGCCGAGCTGCTCACCGAGTTCTCGACCGCGTGCGACCTCGTCGTGCTCGGGTCGCGCGGACGCGGCGGGTTCCGCGGGCTGCTGCTGGGGTCGACGAGCCAGGCCGTGCTGCACCACGCGTCGTGCCCCGTCATGGTCGTCGGGAGCCGCGCCGAGGACCTCGCCGACCAGGCCGCCGCCGCTGCCGAGGCCGCGCCCGACCCCGTCGAGCCCACGACCGACCCCACGGGCGAGCCCACGCCTGAGGCCTGACCGGAGCCGCCTGACCGGAGCCGCCTGACCGGAGCCGCCTGACCGTCGCCGGGCTTGCGGCGGGGCGACGAGCGCTACAGGGGCGTGACGTCCGGGCGGCGCACGAGCGCCGAGAGCACGACCGTCGACCGCGTGCGGGACACGAACGGCTCCGCCGCGAGCCGCTCCACCACCTGCTCCAGGTGCCGCATGTCACGCGCCCGGACCTGCACGACGAGGTCCACGTCGCCCGTCACCGTGCTCGCCGTCACCACCTCCGGGTACTGCTCGACCGCGGCGCGCATGGTCGCCGGGCTCGTCGAGCCCTGGCAGTAGATCTCCACGAACGCCTCGGTCTGCCACCCGAGCGCGGCCGGGTCGAGCCGGACCGTGAAGCCGCGGATCACGCCGTCGTCCCGCATGCGGTCCACGCGACGCTTGACCGCGGGCGCCGAGAGCGCGACCTGGGCGCCGATCTGGGCGTACGTCGCACGCGCGTCGGCCGCGAGGACGCGCAGGATCGCCGCGTCGAGGGGGTCGGTCATGCGCCCATGATCCCGCGGACGACGCCGTGCGTGACCAGGTGGCGACCCGGTGAGTCGGCGGTGAGTCGGCGGGTGGGTCGGCGGGTGGGTCGGCGGGCGGTCGGCGGGTGAATCGTCGGATGGTCCGGCGAGTGGTCCGGCGGGCGGCTTCAGTCGAGAGGCGGGCCTGCCGATGCCATTGCAGGATGTTTGCCACGAAAGCGACGGGAGGGACTGCGTGAACCAGCCGACGCCGACGACGGACGCGCCCGACGGCGCGAACGCCCAGGCGGCGGACCCGCGAGAGGTGGCTGCACCACAGCCCGCACGCGAGACCCCGCCGCCGAGCCCCACCGTCCCGACCCAGCGCCCCGCCCGCTCGGGCACGCCCGTGACCGCCGCCGACGCCGCGCACACGTCCTCGCACACGTCGTCGCACGCGTCCTCGCCCGCCGGCGGGTCGGCGCGGCCCGCCGGGGCCGTGCTGCCCCGGCAGCGCGCGCTCCCGACCGAGCCGGGCACCCCCTCGGGGGTCGAGACGCCCGTCCGGACCATCCCGACGCAGCGCGCGCAGCCCTCGTCGGGCGGCGCGCACGCCCTCGCGGGGATGCCCGCGGGCCTCGTCGCTTCGCCGACGACGCCCGCCCAGGACCCGCCGGCCGGGACCCCGTCCTCGACGCAGGCCGCGCTGCCGCCCGAGGTCGCGCGCCGCGCGCTGCGGGTCGCCGACGAGCTGCGCGCACCGCGGACGCTGCGGCCCGCGCACCGGCGTGCGCTGCGGGCGGTCGCCGTCGCGGGGATCGTCGCGCTCGCCGCGACCGCGACGGGCGGCTGGGTCGCGCAGGACCGCGCGCACCGGCAGGACGTCGCGCGAGCCGAGGCCCGCGCCCGCGTGGACGCGGTCACCGCCGCCGTCGAGGCGCAGGCGCCGTCGTCGTCGGGTGCCCGCGTCGAGGTCGCGACGTGGACGGGCGCGCGCTCGTCGGAGGTCGCCGCGCTCACCACCGCCGTCGAGGCCGCGGCCGCCGCGCTCGCGGCGACGACGCACGCGCCCGCCGACGCGCGCACCGCGCTGCAGCGCGCCATCGACACCGCCCGCACGACGGCGGCCGACGACGCGGCGAGCCTGCACGAGCTGCGCACGGCCCGCGCCGGGCTCGTCGGACCGCAGAAGACCGCCCAGGACGGCGAGAAGGCGTGGCAGAAGGCCGAGGAGGAGCGCAAGGCCGCCGAGGCCGCGGCCGCCGCCGAGCGGGCGCGTCAGCGCGTCGCCGCACCGCCACGCTCGACCACGACGAGGCCTCGCACCGGCGGCTCGACGCCCGTGCAGCGCGGGATCCCCGCGGGCGGGCTGGTCTGCTCGGGCACGGGCGGCTCCGGGGCACGTGAGGCCAGCGCGTCGACGCTGGGCGCCGCGATCAACTCCTACCGCGCGTCGCTCGGCCTGCCGAAGCTCTCGGTCTCCCGGTCCGGCTCGCTCACCTCGCACGCGCTCGACATGGGCACGCGCGGCGGCATCTGGCACTCGGGCGGCGACAACATCGTCGGCTGCGTGGGGACGAGCACCGCGTCGTACCTGGTCCAGGCGTGGGCTCGCTCCGCGAGCCACGACAAGCAGATGCGCCGTACGGACGTCTCGACGATGTACGTCGGCGCGGCGACCCAGAGCGGCTGGCTGTTCGGCGCGGTCCTCTTCCGCTGACCCGCCCCCGTCCCCGCCCCGCCCCGCGGCCCCGCCCCGCGACCCCAACCCGCGACCCCGCGCTTGCTCCGGCTCCGACCGCCGGAACCCGGAGCAACCGCGGGGTCGGCCGTGCCCGACCCGCCGAGACCGTCGTTGCTCCGGCTCCGGGGCGCGGGAGCCGGAGCTACGACGGTGTGGGGGCGGGACGGCCGGGGTGGGTCAGGACCGACCCCGCCACGGCTCCGGGAGTGGAGGGGAGTCACCGGAGGGATGACGGGGTCGGCGGCTGGGTCGGGCCGGGAGGCCCGGGGCGAGGTCGTCGTGCGGCGGGGTGGCCGGCGCGGCGGGGTCGTGGGCGGGGCGGTCGGGTCAGGTCAGACGGGTCAGACGGGTCCGCGGGGTCAGGGGGTCACGTCAGGGGGGGTCACGTCAGGGTGCGCAGGGCCGTGGCGGTGCGCGTGAGGGCCTCGGTGAGGTCCGCGGGGCTGATGGTCAGCGGCGGCGCCAGACGCAGCGTGCGGCCGTGCGTGTCCTTGGCCAGCACGCCCGCACCCAGCATCGCCTCGCACGCGGCCCGGCCGGTGCCGTGCGGCACGTCCAGACCGGCCCACAGCCCGAGGCGCCGGTAGCCGGTGAGCAGCCCCTGCGCGGTCATGGCGTCGAGCGCGGCGCCCAGCTCGAGCCCGCGGGCGCTCGCCGCGGCCTGCACGTCGCCGGGCGTCAGCAGGTCGATCACGGCGAGCGCGACCGCGCACGCGAGCGGGTTGCCGCCGAACGTCGAGCCGTGCGTGCCGGGGGTCAGCACGCCGAGCACGTCGGACCGCCCGACGACGGCCGACACGGGGAGGATCCCGCCGCCGAGCGCCTTGCCGAGCGTCACGAGGTCGGGCCGCACGCCCCACGTCTCGCACGCGAGCGTGCGACCGGTGCGGCCGAGCCCGGACTGGATCTCGTCGGCGACGAGCAGCACGCCGGCCTCGTCGCACGCGGCGCGCACGGCGGGCAGGTACCCGTCGGGCGGCACGACGACCCCGTGCTCGCCCTGCACGGGCTCGAGCAGCACGGCGACGACGGTCTCGTCGAGCGCGTCCCGCAGCGCGGCGGCGTCGCCGAACGGCACGGTCCGGAAGCCGGGGGTGAAGGGTCCGAAGCCGGTGCGGGCGTCGGGGTCGTCGGAGAACGACACGATCGTCGTCGTGCGGCCGTGGAAGTTCCCGGCGGCGACGACGATCGTCGCGCGGTCCGGCGCGATGCCGCGCGTCTCGTAGCCCCACTTGCGCGCGGCCTTGACGGCGGTCTCGACGGCCTCGGCGCCGGTGTTCATGGGCAGGACGAGCGGGTCGCCGCCCAGCGGACCGGGTGCCAGCAGGGGCCCGACGAGCGCGGCGAGCGCGTCCGCGAACCGCGGCAGCAGGTCGTGGTCGAACGCGCGGCTCGTGAGCGTGAGCCGGTCGAGCTGCGCGTGCGCGGCGGCGACGAGCGCGGGGTGCCGGTGGCCGAAGTTGAGCGCGGAGTAGCCCGCGAGCAGGTCGAGGTACCGGTGACCCTCGTCGTCGGTCACCCACGCACCCTCGCCCGAGACCAGCGTGACGGGCAGGGGCGCGTAGTTGCGCGCGAGCCGGCTGACGGACGTGGTCGTGGCGGTCATCGCGCTCTCCTTCGTCGGTCCCGTGAGCCGTCGCTCAGGCGCGGATCTCGAGGGTGCAGCACTTGGCCCCGCCGCCGCCCTTGAGCAGCTCGCTCGTGTCGACGGGGATCGGGGTGTAGCCGCGCTCGCGCAGCGCGGCGGCCAGGTCGCGCGCCCCGGGGGCGACGACCACGTTCTCGCCGTCGGACACGGCGTTGAGGCCGAGCGCGGCGGCGTCGGACGCGGTCGCGTGGATCGCGTCGGGGAACAGCTGGTCGAGCACCGCGCGGCTGCCCGCGGAGAACGCGGGCGGGTAGTACGCGACCTGCGGGGACGCGGGGTCCGACGAGATCACGGCGAGCGCGGTGTCGAGGTGGTAGTAGTGCGGGTCGACGAGCTCGAGGCTGATGACCGGGCGGCCGAACAGCTCCTGCGCCTCGGCGTGCGCGGCGCGGTCGGTGCGGAACCCGGTGCCGGCGAGGACCAGGTCGCCGACGACGAGGATGTCGCCCTCGCCCTCGTTGATCTGCGCGGCGGTGTGCGTGACGTAGCCGCGGTCCGCGAACCACTTCTGGTAGGCGGGGCCCTCGGGCTGGCGCTCGGGGTACCGGAACTTCGCGGAGTACACGACGCCGCCGACGACGGTCGCGCCGTTCGCCGCGTAGACCATGTCCGGCAGGCCGGGCAGGGGGTCGATGAGCTCGACCGTGTGCCCGAGGTCGAGGTACGTGTCCCGCAGCGTGCGCCACTGCCGCAGCGCGAGCTCCACGTCGGTGTACCGGGTCTTGTCCATCCACGGGTTGATCTCGTAGGAGACCGTGTAGTGCACGGGCTCGCACATCAGGTAGTGGCGGTCGGTACGGCCGGGGGCTCGTCGGGCGGTGGCGGTCATGGTGCTCCCTGGCTCGGGGACGGGGGTGCGCGGCGCGTGAGGCCGTGGTCGCTTCGAGCGTAGAGGCGCGCGGCCGCGCAACCGATGAACGGCGCTTGCGCATCGGGGCACGATCCGTTGCGTCCGACGAGCCCGGATGAACGATCTGTTGCGCGCCTACGCGCGGGCCGGGGTGCCTGCGCGTAGCTCGCGGCGCACCGCGCGCAGGGCGAGCGCAGCCGTCCCCGCGAGCACGGGTCGCAGCGCCGCGCGCGTGAGCGCCCGCGGCAGCGGACCGGCGAGGTGGACGTCCTCGAGCCACAGCACGTGCGACTCGTCGCCGTCGGCACGCACCGCGATCAGCGCACGCCCCAGCAGCAACGGTCCGCGCTTGGCGAACACCGCGACCCCCGCGCGGTCCCCGTCCGGCGGGTCGAGGCGCGTGATCGTCATGCGGTCCACCAGCACCCGTGCGGTCCTCGCCTCGACGCGCCCACCGACCGCGGGCGGGCCGTCGGTGGACACCGTCGTCCACGGGATCCACCGCGCGTGGTGGCGCGCGTCGACCAGCAGGTCCCACGCCTGGTCGGAGGTCACGGGGAGCGTCAGGGACGCACGGGCTGCAGACGTGGCCGGCCCCCTGTCCGGTTCGGAGAACGTGCTGCGGCGACGTTAACCTCCAGGCATGGAGACGCGCGCGCTGGGGCGGACGGGACGACAGGTCGGGGTCGTGGGGCTGGGCTGCTGGCAGCTCGGTGCGGACTGGGGCGAGGTCGACCAGGACACCGCGCTCGAGGTCCTCGCCGCCGCGGTCGACGCGGGCGTCACGTTCCTCGACACCGCGGACGTCTACGGCGACGGCCGCTCCGAGCGGCTGGTGGGCGAGTTCGTCGCGTCGCGCGGCGGGGCCGCCTCCGGGCTGACGGTCGCGACGAAGATGGGCCGCCGGGCGAACCCGCACGTGGCCGACGCGTACAGCCTGGACGCGTTCCGTGCGTGGAACGACCGCTCGCGCGAGAACCTCGGCGTCGACACGCTCGACCTGGTCCAGCTGCACTGCCCGCCCACCGAGGTCTACTCGCGCGAGGCCACGTGGGACGCGCTCGACACGCTCGTCGACGAGGGCCGGATCGCCGCGTACGGCGTCTCCGTCGAGACCGTCGACGAGGCGCTCACCGCGATCGCCCGCCCGCACGTCGCCTCGGTGCAGATCATCCTCAACGCGTTCCGACGCAAGCCCCTGGAGCGCGTGCTGCCCGCCGCGGCCGAGGCCGGTGTCGGGATCATCGCGCGCGTGCCTCTCGCGTCCGGCCTGCTGTCGGGCCGGTACGACGCGACGACGACGTTCGCCGAGAACGACCACCGCAGCTTCAACCGCCACGGCGAGGCGTTCGACGTCGGCGAGACGTTCTCCGGCGTGCCGTACGACGTCGGCGTCGAGGCCGCGCGCGAGGTCGCGGCGCTCACGCCCGACGGCGCGACGACCGCGCAGCTCGCGCTGCGCTGGATCATCGACCAGCCGGGGGTCTCCGTGGTGATCCCCGGCGCGCGCAACCCCGAGCAGGCGCGCGGCAACGCGGGCGCAGCGGGGCTCGCGCCGCTCACGCCGGAGCTGCAGGAGCGATTCGCCGCGATCTACGACGAGCGCATCCGCGCGCACGTGCACGACCGCTGGTGACCCGGACGCCGGACACCGCACACCCCTGGTGACGGTCCGCGCCGCCCGCTGACCCGCCGCACCGCGGGCCGGGCGGCGCCCCGGGGTGGTCGCCGTGGGTCAGCGGCGGCCGAGACGCGGCAGCCCGCGACGGCGCGGCGGCGGTCCGGCGGGCAGCGCGGGAGCGTCCGACGAGACCGGCGCATCCGACGAGACCGGCGAGCCCGCCGTGAGCTCGTCGCGCACCGGCTGTGCGGGGAGCTCGATCGGGTCGCGGAACGTGGCCGGAGCGGGGCCGAACGTCTTGCGCGTGCCCGCGATGACCTCGCGGCCCAGCGCGCGACCGCCCGTCGCCCCGACGACGACGCCGATCCCGTAGGGCAGCAGGCGACCGAAGAACAGCCCCGACTGCTTGGCGAGCTGCTTGCGCAGCAGGCGCCGCGTGAGGGTCGTGTTGACCTTCTTCACGGTCGCGACGGGCATGCGCGTCAGGAGCAGCCGCGCGACGTTCGTCGCGCCGATGCCTGTGACGTCCGTGAGCGCCTTCGCGCCGGACTCGCCGAGCAGCGCGGTCAGCAGGAGCGCGCGGCGCCGGTCGACGTCCTCGACCTCGATGCCGTGCACGGACGCGACCGCGAGCACGTACGCGGCGGACGCGCTGAAGAACGTCGCGACGTCGCTCGCGGTCAGGACGAGCGCGACCCCGGTGCCCACCGCGGGAGCCGCGGCGGCCGCACCGACGGCGCCGCCCGCGCTCGCGACGACGACGAGGAACTCCTTCTCGAGCAGCCGCACGAGCTGCTCGGGCGTCGCCTCGGGGTTGCGCCGTCGCAGGCTCGCGACGTGCTGGTGCACGGCGCTGGACGGCACCTGGACGGCGCGGGCGATGGCCTCCTCGACGATGCGGGGCACGGCGCTCAGCGCTCCCCGACGACGGTTAGGTCGACGGTCGCGCCCGCCTGGAGCGTGCGGCCCACGGTGCAGTGCTGGTCGATCGCGCGGTGCACGACCGTCAGCAGGCGCTCGCGCGCCGCCGGGTCGAGGGAGGACAGGTCGACCACGAGCCGCTCGGTGAGCGCCGGGTAGCGGTCCTCGGCCTCGTCGGCGAGACCCTCGACCTCGATCGTCACGGGCACGTCGTCGCCCAGGCGTCGCGCGAGCGCGGCGTCCGACGAGAGGCCCGAGCAGCCCGCGAGCGCGATCTTCATGAGCTCGCCGGGCGTGAACGCACCCTCGTAGGCGATGTCCCCGATCTCGACGCTCGCGCCGCGCGAGCTGCGTCCCACGTACCGGCGCGTGCCCGTGCGCTCGACCCACAGGCGGGTGCCGCCCGCGTTGGCGGGTTCGCGGGAGGGGATCGGCGCGGGGACGTGCGCGGGGGAGGCAGCGACTGCGTCGGGGGCCGGCGTCTGGCTCGTCATGCGCCGATCCTCGCACGGGGCGCGGCGCTGCGCGGCGGGTGCGATTGCGCAACGACTACGGATGGCGGGCTCGTCGGCGCTCGTTAGGCTCGCGGCGGTTCGTCCGGTCCGGGGGAGCCGTGAGGGGGTCGCCGGTGCACGTCGGGGTGCGGGTCGTCAGGCCCGTCGGGCTCGTCAGGGCGCGGTCGGCGCTGCGTGCCGGGGCTGCCGCGGCGCTCGTCGTCGCCGTCTGCGCGGGGTGCTCGCTGCTCGACCGCGACGAGGAGGTCGACCAGGTCTCGGTGTTCGACGTCGCCGTGGGGGACTGCTTCCGCGCGCCGGAGGACATCGAGCAGGAGCTGACCGAGCTGTCCCGCGTCGACTGCGCCGAGCCGCACGAGCAGGAGCTGTACGCGCTCGCGGTGTACGACGACGAGGGGGCGACCGACTTCCCGGGGGCGGAGGCCCTCAAGGCCTTCGCGGACGGGCGCTGCGCGCAGGAGTTCGAGGACTACGTCGGCGTGGACTACCGCGACTCGACGCTGTTCTTCACGTACCTGGTGCCGTCGCCGCGCAGCTGGGACCGGGACGCGGACCGCACGACGCTGTGCTTCATCACGACGACGGGCGAGCAGCTCACGGCGTCCGTGGCCGGGAGCGAGTGGTGAACCGGTGGTGACCCGATGAGCAGACCGGCGGTCGCGGCGACGGCCATGATGATGTGCAGCTTCGGGGCGGCGCCCGCGTCGCTGATCGTGCTGCCGACGTCGCGCGTGCTCGTCGAGGGCAAGCCCGCGGCGACGATCGTCGACGCGACCCCGCTGGTGAACATCCCGACGTTCGGCATGTGCACGTCGCTCGCGAACCCGACGGTCGCGGCGGCGACCGCGTCCGCGCTCGGGGTCCTCACGCCCATGCCGTGCGTGCCCGCGACGACCCCGTGGGTCAACGGCGCGACGACCACGGTGATCGGCGGCCAGCCCGCCCTGGTGCTCGGCGCCCAGTGCCAGTGCGCGTGGGGCGGCGTGATCCAGGTCCTCAACCCGAGCAGCACCCGCACGCTCGAGTCCTGACCCGCCCCCGCCGAGTGCGCACGTTCGTGTGCGAGTGCGGTCGTCGAGCGTGCGCGCTCGGCGCGGGACGTGCGCGCTCGACGGGCTGGGGCGGGCCGGTCCGGTGGGCAGGGAGTCAGCGGGGTGGGGGGTTGTGGGTCTTGGGCAGGGGGATGCCCAGGATCGTGCGTTCCGGGACCGCGAGACGGTCCAGGTCCTCCGGCACCTCGGGGAACGCATCCGGGGCCGGGCCGGCCCACACGCGCCACAGGACGCCGTGGCGGTCGTCGCCGTCACGCGGGACCTCGTGCACCTCGGGGTGGACGCAGCCGTGCACGACTCCCACGGCGTGCCCGCCTGGGAGCCGGGCGGTCAGCTCGGCCGTGCGGTCGGGCGGGACGAAGCCGACGATCATGTTCCGCCACACGACGACGAGCGCGCCCTCGCGCCCCTCCTCGAGCTCGAGCTCCGCGGGCACCGGGACGCCGCCGACCTTGTCCGCGCCCAGGACCTGCACGATCGCGCGCTGCAGCGCGGGCGCCTCGGCGACGTGGAATCCGTCGTCGACCTCGATCGGCACGCGTTCCTGACGACCCCAGAACCTCACACCCCCACCCTCCCACGGCCCACCCCACCCCCCGCGCCCCACCCCCGCCGAGCGCGCCCCCTCTGCACCCACTGCGCACGCTCGACGTGCGCACTCGTGGACCGACGTGCGCAGTCGCGCGTCGGCGCGGATGGGGGTGCGTGGGGGCGGGCACGGACCGGGCCGGGCCGGGCGCGCGAGGCGGGGAGATCGGGTCGGGTTCGGTCCGGGAGGTTCGCTCGCGCCCATCTGGCGAGTGCCGACGTTGCGCGGCGACTGCGCACGGTTGGCGTGCGCAGTCGGGTGTAAACGTGCGCGCTCGGCGGGGTGGGGGCGCGGGGGAGGGGGTGGGTGGGCGCGGCGGTCGCTGGGGGTCAGGGGTGGATGGGGCGGGGTCAGGGGTGGGTGGGCCAGTCGGGGTGGGAGATGCGGCGGCCGAGCTTTGCCGCCTCGCGGGTGGCGGCGAGGCGGACGTCGCGCATGCCGACGGGGCGGTGCTCGGCGACCGCGTCGTAGGCGGCGGCGAGGACGATGTTGCGGATGTCGCCGCCCGCGAGCTCGAGGGCGCGGGCGAGGAGCTCCACGTCGACGGGGTCGGCGGGGTCCGTCGTGGGCAGCTGGGCGAGGTGGTGCTTCCACAGGTGGGCGCGCGTGGTCTCGTCGGGGTCGGGGAAGTGGACCGTGAAGTGCAGGCGGCGGGCGAACGCGGGGTCGAGGTTGCCGCGCAGGTTGGTCGCGAGGATGGTCACGGCCTCGGACGCCTCCATGCGTTGCAGCAGGTAGGAGACCTCCTGGTTGGCGTACCGGTCGCGCGCGTCGGTGACGGCGGAGCGCGCGCCGAACAGCGCGTCGGCCTCGTCGAAGAACAGCACCGCACCGAGGGACTCGGCGTGCGCGAAGACGCGTTCGAGGTTCTTCTCGGTCTCGCCGATGTACTTGTCGACGACGGCGGCGAGGTCCACCTCGTACAGGTCGGCGCCCAGGGAGTCGGCGACGACGTGGGCGGCGAGCGTCTTGCCGGTGCCGGGGCTGCCGGAGAACAGCGCCGTGATGCCGGTGCCCTTGCCGCCCTTGCCGTGCAGGTCGCCGAGCGCGAGCACGTCGTCGCGGTCCCGTACCCAGGCGACGAGGCGCTCGACCTCGCGGCGGGTGCGCGGGGGCAGGACGAGGTCGTCGAGCGACGCGCCCGAGCCGGTGGACGTGCGGGACACGGTGCTCGTGGACAGGCGGCGGGCGGCCGCCAGCAGCGTGGCCGGCTCGGGCGCGGGGTCCCCGGCGAGCTCGGCGTCGGCGAGCGCACGCCGGGCGACGGCGTCGATCTGCTCGGGTGCGAGGCGCAGCGCGAGGACGTCGCGGGTCGCGACGCCGTCGCCGAGCACGTGGTCCCAGTGCTCGGCGCGGGCGGCGGTGGTGAGCCGGGTCGCGGTGACGGCGGCGGGGAGGGTCGCGGCCCAGCGCGCGTCCCACGCGGTGCGGCCGACGGCGACGACGGGCATGACGGCGCGGTCGAGCTCGACGACGTGCGGTCCGGCGACGTGCGCACCGGCGACGACGAGCACGGACCCGGTCATGCCCGCCTCGAGCGCGAGGTCGCGCAGCGTGCGGCGCACGAGGTCGGCGTCGAGGGGCGCGTCGGGGGCCGTCGGGAGGCGTTCGAGGTCGGCGACGAGCACGGCGACGTCGAGCGTGCGGCACGCTCCGACGGCCTCGGCGGTGCCCGCGGTGCCGAGCGGGGCGTGCACCCACACGAGGGGTTCCCCCGCCCGCAGGGCCGCGGCGACGGCGGCCGCGGCGGGGCTGTCGCACGGGACGGGGGCGACGAGGAGCCGGGCGAGGTGCTCGGGCGGATGCACCGCGCCGACGAGCCGCGCGGCGACCCGGGGTGGCAGGCGCAGGGTGCGGGCGGGCAGCGGGTCGTCGCCGGCGAGCTCGAGCAGGCCCGTGCGGCACAGCGGGCCTGCGGGGTCGACGAGGGCACGCGCCGCGACCGAGCCGAGATGCGCACCGGTGAGCTCGAGCGCGAGCGCGACGGTGGGCCGTCCCGCGCCGGCGGCGCCGGACAGCAGCCCGGCGAGCAGGTGGCCGGACGGGTGGACCTCGGCGAGCTGGGCGACCGCGAGGGCCCCGGCGGCGGCGTCGTCGAGGCCGAACAGGCCGACCACCTCGTCGAGCGCCGCGTCGGCCCCCGCGAGGGCGTGCGCGTCGCCGGTGATCACGTCGAGCGCGGAGCGCAGCAGCGCGGCCGTCTCGGGTGGCACGAGCGCCTCGCGGCGCGCGACGGCGGGGCCGAGCGCGTCCCGCACGCGCGCCGCCGCCGTCGTCGTCGTCATGGCTCGCCCCCTCGCTCCCCGATGAGCGCGATCTTGCCCGCCCCGTCGGCCCAGCGGAACCGCCCGGGCGGCCGCGCCGGGCAACTGCGGTAGCAATTACCGATGTCCGGCCTCCACGCCGGTTCCTACCGTCAGGTGTCCCGGCCGAGCCGCGCCCGCGGCCTCGTACGGCGCCCCGACGGGGCGAGTCGCCGGCGTGGGGGAAGACGTGGGGGAAGGCGTGGGGGAAGGGGGCGGCGCGTGCTGATCCCGGTCGTCGAGGACGGGCTCGAGCGGCTCCTGCGCGACACCCTGCCGCTGCCCGAGGACGCGGGGGACGTGTCCTTCGACCCGCCGTCGAGCGCATGGTCGGCGCAGGTCAACCGGCTCACCGTGAACCTGTTCCTGTACCAGGTGGGGCGCTCGGCGCAGCCGTCGCGCGGCCCGCAGGCGCGGCCGGGTGCGGGCGGGGTGGTCGAGCGGCGGTTCGCGCTGCCGATGGTCGACCTTGCGTACCTGGTGAGCGCGTGGGCGGGCTCGCCGCGCGACGAGCACTCGCTGCTGGGGGACGTGCTCACGCGGCTGCTCGCGTACCAGGTCCTGCCGTCCGAGCACCTGGCGCGGCCGCCGTCGTCGCCCGTGCAGCTCTCGCTCGTGACCGACGAGCGCAACCGGCCGCGTGAGCTGTGGTCGACGCTCGGCGGTGCGCTCAAGGCGTCGTTCACGCTCACCGTCACGGTCGCCGCGGACGCGTACGACTGGGAGGAAGCGGCCCCGCTGGTCACGCAGGTGGTCCCGGCGACGTCCCGGTGGGGCGCGCCATGAGGGTCTCGAGCACGGTCGAGCGGCTCGACGTCGCGCCCGGCGGCACGGGCGTCGTCCCGCTCGAGGTGGTGAACACCTCCGAGGTCATCGAGTCGCTGTCGGTGCGTGCGTTGGGCGTGCCCGAGGCGAGCGTGCGCGTCGAGCCGGACGCGCTCGCGCTGTTCCCGGACGCGGCGGGCGAGGTCCGGCTCACGGTGGGGCTGCCCGGGTCGTTCCCGGCGGGGACGTACCCGGTGACGTTCGTCGTCGCCGGGCGGGCGCCCGGTGCGCGCGAGGCGTTCCACGACGTCGACCTCGTCGTGCCCCCGAACCCGCACGTGCGCCTCGACGCGACGCCGACGCTCGTGCGCAGCCGCAGCCGCGGCGCGTTCACGCTCGAGGTCCGCAACGACGGCAACACCCCGCTCGACGTGGCCCTGCGCGCGCAGGACGCGGACCGCACGGTCCGCACGACGATCACGCCGTCGACGCTCGCGGTGCCCGCCGGGTCGGTCGGCACGGCGACGGCCCTGGTCAAGGGGCCGCGGCAGCTGCTCGGCGGGGACCGGGACCGGCCCGTGACGGTGCACGCCGAGGCGCCGGGCACGCAGTCGCGCGTCGACCTGGTGCTCAAGCAGCGGCCCACGATCAGCCGCGGGCTGCTGACCGCGCTGATCCTGCTCGCGATCGTCCTCGCGTGGGCGCTGGCGTTCCTGCTCGGCACGCGCGAGGTGCTGGGCGCCGAGCCGTACGCGAAGGTCGCGCCCGCGTCGTTCTTCGCGGCGACGCACGAGGAGTCCCGCACGGGCGACGAGCAGGCCGCCGCGGCGGCCGGTGGCGGCGGGGGAGCCGTCCGCCCGGCGGGTGCGGTGTCCAAGAAGGGACCGGTCCCCGCGGGCGTCGGCGCGACGCTCACCGGGACGGTGCGGGGGCAGGCGGACGGCCAGGGCCTGGGCCGGATCACGGTCGTCGTCGTGCGCGAGGGCCGCGACGGGCCGGAGCCGGTGGCGTCCGCGGCCACGAAGGCCGACGGGACGTACGCGATCACGGGGCTGTTCCCGGGCGAGTACGTGGTGCGCGTGCGGGCCGACGGGTACGACGCGGCCCGGTACCCGGCGTCCGCGTCCGGCACGGGCGCCGACCACGTCGAGGCGGCCGCCGGCCAGGTCACCAAGGGCGTGGACCTCACGCTCACGGGGCACCCCGCGACGTTGTCGGGCACGGTCGAGGTGGGTGAGGAGACTCCCGGCACCGAGGTGACGGTCACCGCCCGGCCCACGTGGGGCGGGGCCGACGCGGCGCTCGTGCGCGAGACGACCGCGGACCCCGAGGGCGGGTACACGTTGACCGACCTGGCGGCGCCGGGCACGTACGAGCTCACGTTCACCGCCGAGGGCTACCAGCCGACCACGACGACCGAGCGCGTGCTCGGCGGCCAGGAGCGGTTCGCGCTCGCCGTGCGGCTCGGCGCCGGGACCGGCTCGATCGCGGGGACGGTGACCGACGGCTCGGCGGGCGTGGGCGGCGTACAGGTCAGCACGTCCGTGGACGGCAAGGAGCTCGTCGTGGGCACGCCCACGGTCGGGTCGGTCGGGAGCTTCGTGCTGCCGAACCTGCCGACGCCCGCGACGTACGTGCTGACGTTCACGCGCGGCGGCTTCACCACGCGCACCCTCGCCGTGGACCTGCGTCCGGGCGAGGTGCGCGCGGACCTGTCGGTCGTGCTCACCGGCGGCGAGGGGACGGTCACGGGCCGCGCGGTCGACGAGGACGGCGCGGGCCTGGGCGGGGTCACGGTGACCGCGGGCGGCGCGGGCGCCACCGCGAGCACGACGACCCTCACGTCGGGTGACGTCGGGGCGTTCACGCTCACGGGGCTGGGGTCCGACAAGCCGGTGACGCTCACGTTCGCGCGCGAGGGGTTCACCTCGGTCACGGTCCCCGTGACGATCCCCGCGAGCGGTCCCGCGGCCCCGGTCGCGGTGACGCTGCGCCCCGCGGTCGGGACGGTCGTCGGACGCGTCACACGGGACGGGACCGGGCTGGTCGGCGTGACCGTGAACGCGACGGACGGCGAGGTCACACGGACCACCACGACGACCGCGACGGGCCGGCACCGGTCGGGGTCGTACGTGCTGAGCGGGCTGCCGCCGGCCACCTACACGGTGACGGTCGTGGTCGACGACGAGGTGGTCGCCACCTCGATCGTCACCGTCACGGGCGGCGAGGTCCGGCGCGACCTGCCGGTGGAGGGCTGATGCACCTCGACCTGGAGCCGCGCCGGCTCGTCGTGCAGCCCCACCAGGGGGCCTCGCTCGTCGCGACCGTCACCAACACCACGGACGTCATCGCGGGCTACGCGGTGCGTGTGCTCGGCGCCGACCCGTCGTGGGTGAGCGTCGACGAGCCGCAGCTGCGCCTGTTCCCGTCGGAGACGGCCGCGGTCGTCGTCACGCTGCGCCTGCCCGAGGGGCTGCCCGCGGGCGAGCGGCGGGTCGCGGTGCAGGTGCGCGACCTGGCCGACGAGAGCGCCATCGCGGTGCAGGACGTCGTGCTGGACGTGCCGCCCGTGCCCCGCACGTCGGTGCGCCTCGACCCGCCCACGGTCACCGCGGGCAAGGCCGCCGCGTACTCGGTCGTGGTGCACAACGAGGGCAACACGCAGCAGGTCACGGGCCTGCTCGCGCGGGACCCCGAGGCGGCGACGACGTTCACGTTCCGCCCGGAGAGCCTCACCCTCCCGCCCGGGCAGAGCGCGACGGTCGCGATGCAGGCGCGCGCCCGCCGCCCGTTCGCAGGCGACCCGCGGCTGCGGCCGTTCGAGCTGCGGCTCACCGGGCCCACCGCGCCGCCACCCGAGGCGCCGCCCGCGGCGGCGGGCGTGTTCGTGCAGAAGCCGCGGTTCGCGCGCGGCGTGATCGCGCTCGCGGGCCTGCTGCTCGCGCTCACGACGTTCGCGGTCGTCATCACCGTCGCGCTCAGCTCGGTCGTCAGCCGGTCCGCGGCCGACCGCCAGCTCGCGCTCGAGGTCGCGCAGGCCCGCGCGCAGGAGGACACGACCGGCAGCTCGTCGCTCACGGGCACCGTCACGGACCTGTCCACGGGGGAGGGCGTCTCCGGCCTGACCGTCGAGCCGTACGGCGACGGCTCGACGACGCCCCTGACGAGCACGACGACCGACGACGCGGGCGCGTTCACGTTCACCGCGATCCCCGCGGGCGAGTACACGCTGCGCGTGAGCGGCGCAGGGTTCACGGAGACCTGGTACCCGTCGGCACCCACCCAGGCAGACGCGCAGCCCGTCGCCGTGCAGGACGGCCAGACCGTGGCCGACCTGGGCGTGCTCGTCGGCGGCGTGCCCGCGACGCTCGCCGGGACCGTCACGGGCGACGACGTCGCGGGGGCCGTGCTCACGGTCGAGCTGCCGCTCGACACCGGACCGCTCGCGGGCACCCCGCCCGAGCCGGGCGAGGCCGCGTCGACGAGCAGCGGGGCGGTCGTGCGGACCGTGCCCGTCGGGGCCGAGGGCACGTTCGAGGTCGCCGACCTGCCGTCGCCCGGCGTGTACGACCTCGTCGTCACCAAGGAGGGCTTCTCGTCGTCCGTGCAGCGCGTCGACGTCGCGGCCGGCGAGGACCGTGCGGGCGTGCAGCTCGCGCTCCTGCAGGGCGACGGGTCGATCGCGGGCAGCGTGAGCGGGTTCTCGGGACCGGTCCCCGGTGCGACGGTCGTCGCGAGCAGCGGGCAGGTCGTCGTCGAGACCGTGACGCTCACGCAGGACGCCCCCGGCACGTTCGTCGTGCGCGGCCTGCCGACGCCGGGCGCGTACACGGTCGTCGTCGCCGCCGAGGGGTACGCGTCCGCCACGCTCGCCGTGACGCTCGACCAGGGGCAGGCGCTCACCGGGCTGGCGGTCGTGCTCGGGACCGACGAGGCGACGCTCGGCGGGCGCGTGACCGTCACCGGGTCGTCGGCGGGCGGCGTGGACGTCACCGTCACCGACGGTGCGGTGACGCAGTCGACCGTCACGCAGTCGACCGACCCCGAGGGTGCCTGGAGCCTGTCCGGGCTGCGCGTCCCGAGCACGTACACGGTGACGTTCTCGCGCGCCGACCTCGAGCCGCAGGTGCTGTCCGTGAGCATCGACGCGTACGGCACGGTCACGGCCGGTGCGCCCTCCGCGAGCGCCGTCGACGTGACGATGCGGGGCGCGACCGCGCGCATCCACGGGACCGTCGAGCAGGAGACGGGCTCGAGGTCCGACCTGCGGCCCGTCGGGAACGTGCGCGTCACCGTGAGCTCCGCGAGCAGGCAGCGCGTCGTGCACACCGCGTCCACTCCCGCCGGCGACGTGGGCCGCTTCGACGTCCGCGGGCTCGAGCCCGGGACGTACACCGTGACGTTCTCGCGGTCCGGCACGAAGCCCACGTCCGAGATCGTCGTGCTCGCGGCCGGCGAGGAGAAGCAGGTGTCCCCGGACCTCGTCGCGCCGGCCAGCGTCCACGGGCACGTGACCCTCGGGAAGGACAGCACGCCCGAGGACCTGGTCGTGCTGCTCTACCGCGCGTCCGAGTACGGCACGGCAGCGGGCCCCACGGCCACGACGACGACCGACGCCGACGGGAAGTACGAGTTCCTCGACGTCGACGCGCCCGAGAACTACCTCGTCGAGGTGCGTCTCACGCGCGACGGGCAGGTGCTCGCCACGTCTGCCGCGACGACCGTGACGGCGAGCGAGCGCCAGCAGGTGAACTTCACGATCGAGGCGGGCTGAGCGGCCATGGCCAAGGCACCGCGCCCCGGTCGCGTCGCGACGACCGTCCTGGTCGAGCCCGGCGCGCACGCAGCACCGGGCGAGCACGCGACCCTGCGGGTGGCCGCGCGCAACGTCACGACGACGACGCGGGACCTCGTCGTGTCGGTCGTCGGGCTCGAGGGGTCGTGGCTGCCCGCGCCCGTCGTCGTGACGGACGTCGTCGCCGACGCGACCGTGACCGTCGACCTGCCGATCCTGCCGCCCGTGGGCGCCACGCCCGGCGACTACCCGTTCGTCGTGGCCGTCGAGTCCGTGCGGCACGCGGGCGCCGCCGACGAGGCCGCGCAGGAGCGTGCGACGACGCTCGCGGACGGTGCGCTGCGCGTCGACGGCGAGTCCGGGCTGGTGCTCAGCGTCGAGCCCGCCGAGGTGCGGGGCGTGCGGTCCAAGCGCGTCCAGGTGGTGCTCGCCAACCGCGGTGAGACCACCACGCGCGTGCAGCTCGACGCGCACGCGCAGGACACCGGGTTCGTGGACCTCGCGGCGCGCGAGGTCGACATCGCGCCGCACGCGAGCGTGCGCGTCGGTGCGCGCGCCGGGACGCGGCGGGTCGCGCTCGTCGGGACCGCGCGGCGGATCGGCTGGCACGTGACCGCGACGGGCCAGCAGGCGCCGCACCGGTTCGACGCGGCGTTCACCGCCCGACCCGTGCTCACCGGGACCGCGCTGCGTGCGACCGCCGTCGTGACGCTCGGGCTGCTGTGGGTCGGGCTCGTGCTCGCGGCGCTGCCCTGGCTGTCCGGGCAGGTCACCGACTCGGCGCAGCGGGACGACACGGAGACGACCGCCCCCGCGACCCCGGGTGCCTCCCCGGGCGCGGGTGGGAACGACGGCGGCGGGGCCGGCGGGGGCGCCGGTGGTGGGGCCGGCGGACCAGGCGCAGGGTCCGGCGGCGGGTCCGCCGGCGAGGACGGCGGCGAGGACGGCGCCGAGGACGGCGCCGACGAGGGCGTGCGCATCGGCGGGGTCGTGACCTCCAGCGACCCGTCGGACGTGACGGTGCAGGTCGTGCCCGCGGGGGCGCTCACCGGCACGGACGCCCCGGACGGCTCGACGGACGGCTCGTCGGAGACCGGCGCCGCGGCGGGCGACGACGACGGCCTGACCGCGCGGGCGTCGCGCGCGCTCGCGGAGCACCACCCCGTCGGCGCGGCCGCGTGGCTCGTCGGCGCGTTGCGCGGCACGAGCACGAGCCGCGCGCCCGGGTCCTCGGGTGCCGGCAAGATCTCGGGACTCGCGCTCCCGGTCGAGCGCACCGACGTCACCCCGCAGCGCCGGTCCACCAGCACGGGCGACGACGGCGCGTGGGCGTTCGCGGGACTGTCGCCGACCGCGCGGTACCTGCTGACGTTCTCCAAGGCGGGCTACGAGACGCAGCGGTTCTGGGTCACGGGCGCCGAGGCCGCCGCCGCGCCGCTCGAGATCGAGCTCACGCCCGGTGACGGCACGCTGCGCGGCACGGTCCGCGGGCCGGACGGCCCGGTGGGCGGGGTCCGGCTCACGCTCTCGGACGGCACGACGACGATCACCACGCGCAGCGCGACGTCGGGCGCGGTCGGCCGCTGGGAGGTCGACGGCCTGTCCACGCCGTCGACGTACCTGGTGAGCGCGACGTCCGAGAAGCTCGGGGCACAGGCCGCGCTCGTGTCGCTGCCCGCCGCGGGCAGCCGCACGGTCGACCTCACGATGCGCGCCGGCGTGACCACATTGTCCGGCACCGTTGAGGGCCGCGACTCGCTCGGCGGGCAGGACGGGCTCGGCGGCGTCACGGTCACGGCGCGCAAGGGGTCCGTGGTGCGCACCGCGACGACCGTGACCGGTACCGCGCGCGGCACGTTCGTCCTGCCGGACCTGCCCGTCGGGGCGTACACGGTCACGTTCGAGGCACCCGGCTACGCGACGCAGACGCACCGGCTGCAGCTCGGCGTGGCGGGACGCGCACCCATGATCGTCAGCCTCACGTCGCTCGGCGGCACGCTCGGCGGCACCGTGAAGGACAGTGCGGGGCACGGCCTGACGGCGGTGGGACTGACGTTGAGCGGCCCCGCGGGCCGGTTCCGGACGATGTCCATCTCGGACGGCCAGGGCACGTTCACGTTCGTGGGCATCCCCGCCGGGCAGTACACGCTGGTCGGCGAGCTGTTCGGGCACAGACCCGCGTCGGCGCAGGTCACCGTCACGACGTCGGGCGCCACCGCGCACCTCGAGCTCGTCGAGCTCGACAACGACGGGGTGAGCGACGACGCGAAGATCGTCGGACGGGCGACGGACGCCCGCACCGGTGGGTTCCTCACGTGTCCGAAGGGCAGGTCCGACGAGGTGTGCACACTCACCGTCACCACGACGCGGCACCTGCCGGGTGGCGGCACGGAGCCCGTCACGGTCAGGGGGCCGGCGTCCGAGACGTACCGGCTGCCGGGCGCGCGGGACGGCGGCCTGCTCCCGGGTTCCTACCGGCTCACGCTGAGCGCGCCGGGGTACGAGCCCGGGCACGTCGACGTCGCCGTCGCCATGGGGCAGGTCGTCGAGGCGCCCACGGTAGCGCTCGACCTGGCGCCGTCGATCATCGGGTCCGTCGCCGCGCGCGTGGGTGTGGTCCCGACCAGCACGTGCGTCGTCGCCGTCGAGCAGGGCGAGCCCGGTCCCGGGCCCGACCCGTGCGCCCGCGAGGGCCGCGCCGGGTGCCACACGGACGAGGGCGCGTGCTCCTTCACGGGCGTGAACGGGTCGTTCGAGATCAACCGCCTGCGCGCACGCCCCTACGTCGTGTACGTCGTGCCGGCGCTGGGCGGCGAGTACGTCAGGCCCACGCCGGTCGGCGTGACCCTCAAGGCCGGGGAGCCGCGCCGGGTCGACTTCACGCTCGACCGGCTGGGCGTGATGATCGTGACGGCCCTGACGTCGGACGGCAACGGGGCCCTCTCCGCCGCTGCCGACGCGCAGGTCACGGCGAAGGGACCCGCGACGGTCTCGGGGTCGGCGCCCAACGGAGTGGTCGAGCTGCGCAGGTTGCCGGCGGGTTCGTACGAGGTGACCGGCCAGACCGTGGGAGCGTCGGGCACGGTGAAGGACGTCCAGATCAGCCTGAACCAGGAGCTCCCGGTCCAGGTGGTGCTCACCACTGCGGTGAGCACGGTGCGCAAGCAGGTCGTCGTGAACCTGGGGGCCTCCCCGACGAACGTCGCCGGAGCGACGGTGGAGGCCTCGGGTGTCGTCGGGTACCGCGGGGTGGTGCCGATCCCGGGCGCCGGCACCCGGCCGGCGTCGACGACGGACGGAGGCATGTTCGAGGTCTGCACGTTGCCCGACCCGAAGAGCTGCCCGGACCGCGACGACGTGATCCCCTTGCCGCTCGTCGAGAAGCGGGTCGACCTCCGCGTGACGAAGGACGGCTACGAGCAGTACGTGGCGAACGGTGTCAGCACGACGGACGAGGCCCCGATCGTGCTGACGCCGACCGGGCGCACGTTCGCGGGCAAGGTGACCCTGCAGGGCGCGACCGCCGCCGAGCTGCCCGCGGCGTACTCGAAGGTCACGTTCCGGGTGACCAAGGCCCCGCCCGGCGTCGGGGAGATCGCGGTCGTCGCCGACAATGCCGGCCGGCTTACCTGGAGCGACTCCGCACAACCCGCGGGCTCCGGCAAGATCCGGCCTGGCAGCTACACGGTGGCCGCGTCGCTGCCCGGCTACGTCTCGGACCCGGTCCCGCTCGAGGTCGCCGTGGGCGCGGACCCTCCCGAGCTGGAGGTGACGCTGCAGAAGAACGGCGTGCTGCGCATCAAGCTCGTCGACTCGGCGGACACCGACGTGCCCGTGACGGACGCGGTCGTGACGCTCACGGTCGACAACATCGAGCAGCGTCGTTCGGCGCTGCCGGGTACGGACTACGTGGACTTCGGTGAGCTCGCGCCGAACATCGACCCCGGCTACGACGTGGTGGTGCGGGCAGCCGGGTTCAGGACGTTCTCGGGCAAGGTCCCGCTCGCGGCGGGCCAGACGACCGGGGCGCCGTCGAAGCTGGCACTGGAACGGCTGGGCACCATCGCGGGCCACGTCGAGGCGGTGATCACGAGGACCATCAGCGAGAGCCTCGCGGGTGCCCAGATCACGGCCACGTCGGGGAGCACGACGTTCACGTCCACGACGAGCGCTGCCGGGACGTACACGGTGACGGGTACGACCGAGGTCGACGGGCTCGCCCAGGCAGAATGGAGCGTCAAGGCGACGGCGGACAACTACGTGGCGGCCTCGGGGACGTCCGACACCACGGTGGTACCCGTCACGATGCCCGGCAAGACCGAGCCCGCGCCGGAGCTCCTCCTGAGCCCGAAGCCCGCGAGCCTGACAGTTCTCGTCCTGTCCGGCAGCGAGGGGGTCGAGGGCCTCTCGGTCGAGCTCACGTACAACAACGGCACGAGCACGGACCGGCCGCAGCTGACCTCGCAGGGCGGCGGCTACTACCGGTTCGAGAACAACCTCGCGCCGCTGTCGTACACGCTCAACATCATCGGCTCGGGGTACTCGCCCGTGGTGATGGACGTCCCGATCGCCGCCGGACGGAGCCGCGCGATGACGGTGCAGGTGACCGCGCCGACCGGCTCCCTGGAGGGGGTCGTGCAGCGGCAGGCCGCGAACGGCGCGACCTCGGTGGTCCCGGGCGCGACGGTCGAGCTGTCCGGAGACGGCGTGACGAGCACTCAGCCCTCGGACGACGACGGGCACTACCTGTTCGAGGACGTCGCGGCGGGGACGTACACGCTGTCGGTCTCGGCGGGCGGGCTGTCGACGTCCCGGACGGTCAAGCTGCAGGCGGGCGCGGGGCTCGTCGTCGACCTGCTCCTGACGGAGACGACGCACGCGCTGAGGGTCACGGTGACGTCCGCCTCGGACCTCACGGGCGCGCTCGTGAGCCTCACGGGACCGTGGACGTCGGTCGCGCAACCCGTGGTGCGGGCCGGGCCGGGCACGTTCTCGACGACGTTCGCGCAGCTCGGCGACGGCGTCGGGACCGCGACGCTGTCCGGGCCGGCGGGGCACCTCGGCACGTGGACGACCGACGTGGAGATCGACGGTGCCGACGCGGAGATCGAGTTCGAGGTCGAGGAGACGCAGGTCCGCCTGCGCGCCACCGGCCCCGCGGGTGCGCCCGGCACGCTCACCGCGCGCGTCACGCCCGCGTCCAACGGGGTGGCCCGGAACTTCGTCGTGACCGTCGGCGGCAGCGACACGACCGTGTGGGTCCCGGACGCGGGTGCCACCGTGGCCGTCGCGGACAGCGGCGGGTGGGACCTGACGATCACGCCGACGAGCGTCCCGGCGGGCGTCGACTTCCAGCTCGTGACCCTCGCGCTGACGGCCCGCGCCACGACCATCGCGGTCACGAGCGCGCCGACGACGATCGTCGAGGGCACCACGCTGACGGTGGGCGTCCGGGTGACGGCAGGCACCACCGCTGTCACGGTGGGCGACGTGGTGCTCGAGCGCAGCACCAACGCGGGCACCTCGTGGACGCAGATCGACACGTCGCCGCTCGGCGGGAGCGGGACCGCGAACCTCACCGAGGACACGTCGGGCTGGCAGAGCGGCGCCCAGACCCTGCGCGTGCGCTACGCGGGCTCGGGCCGGTTCGCGGCGTCCGGCAACGTCGCGGTCACCGGCGTGACCGTCCAGATCCCGGCGACGATCGCGTTCACCACGGTCACGGCGTCGAGGCTCGTCGTGGCCCTCACCCGAAGCACGGCCGGGACCGGGACCCCCACCGGCACGGTGCAGTTCCAGTCGCAGTCCGGCACCACGTGGACCACCATCGACGGCTGCGACGCGGTGACCGCGGTGGGCGGGTCGGCGACGTGCAGCCCGGCGACCGACCTCCCGGCGGGCACGACCGTCCGTGCGACGCTCACCGGCTCGGGCATCTGGACCGACGCGGGTCCGGTCCAGGGCACCGTCCCGGCCGCCGCACCCTGACCGGTCCGGGTCTCGGCCCGGACCGGCTCAGAACAGCCAGACGAGCAGCAGGACGAGGGCCGCGGTCGTCGCGGCGGTCATCACGACCACCCACCAGGTGTCCGGGTGCCCGCACGGCGCGGGCGGGGGTGGCGGCTGGATCACGACGACGGGCGCGGGTGCGGGCGGGGGTGCCGGCACGGGCGGCGGCGGGGGTGTCATGGGCGACCCGCAGCGCACGCAGGTCACGGCGGTGGGCAGGTTGAGCTCGGAGCACACCGGGCACGCGAGCGTCGACGCGACCACCGACCCGGACGCGCCGGGGGCGCGCCAGCGCGCGTCGTCGCCGGACTCCTGCGGGGCCTCGTCGGTGCGGGTGGGGTGCGCCCAGAACAGCGGGTAGTCGCAGGTGGGGCAGAAGTCGCTCGCGAGGCGGCGGTCGCCGCGCACGCGCGTGACGGTGCCGCACTCGGGGCAGGTGACGCGCAGGCCGTCGTCGGGCTGGTCCAGCCCTGTCGGGGTGTCGTGCAGGTCGGTCATGACGCGAGCTCCTCCTCCTGCTCCGCGGCGGGCACCGGCCAGATGCGCTCCCCGCCGACGCGGACCTCGACGAGCACGTGCGCGGGCACCTCGTCGAGCACGAGCGCGAGGAAGTCGGCCTGCCCGAGCGGGCCGGTCGAGTCGACCTCGAGCACCACCCACGCGACGTCGTCGGGCACCTCGCCCTCGGCGAACACCCCGCCGCTGTCGGTGACGCGCGCGGGTCCGCCGGAGTACAGCTCGAGCAGCCGCGTGAGACCGGCGACGGTCCCGCGCCACTGCAGGGTCTGCGCGGCGGTGCGCAGGATGCGGCGCTGCGTCTGCGGCGGGTAGGACGCGTCGATGCCGGGCAGCCCGAGCCAGCGGGCCATCTCCTGCATCATCTGGGTCGGTGCGATGTCGATGTCGGCGAGGTACGGCAGGTTGTCGGCGTGCTGCAGGAGCGTGCCGGCCTGCTCCTGGAAGATCGACACGAACCGCACGAAGAACTCCTCCGCGAGCATGCCGTGCGGCAGCTGGCGCAGGAGCCAGTCGGAGGGGCGTGCGTTCACCGCACCACCACCCGGTGGTCGGCGGACAGGAACAGCGCGTTGTCGGACAGTGCGATGGCCTCGCGGCCGCCGCCGACGCGCCGCCCGGTGCGCAGGTCGTACTCGAACAGCTGCAGCTCGTCGACGGCGAGCACCCCGTCGATGCCTTCGACGACCTGCGCGACGGCGGTCGCGGTCAGGGGTGCGTCGAACGGCCAGCCGCCGCCGTCGGGCCCACCGGTGAGCGGGTGGATGAACCGGGTGAGCGCGTCGGAGATGCGTTGACGGACCATCGCGGCGGGCCGGCCGGGCAGCGCGCGCACGAGCGCCGCGACGCTCACGCCCTGGTAGTAGGGGGTGCCGAGCTCGACGGACGTGCCGATGGTGCGGCGCTCGTCGAGCGCGTCGGCGATCGCGTCGAACAGCTCGGCGGACAGCGCGAAGTCGTCGATGCGGTGCGTGCGCGGGTCGCTGCGCAGGGCGGGGACGACGAGCACGCGGACGGTCGCCGAGCCGGTCTGCGCGGCGGGCAGGCAGCGGGCGCGGGCGACCTCGACGGACGCCTGGCGCGTGATGGCCTCGAAGTCGGAGGCGGTGACGGCGCGCTGCCCGGTGCGCAGCGTGAGCGGCCCGCGGACCTTGGCCTCCTCGACGGACTCGGCGTCGACGCCGCCGGTCGCGGCGCGCGCGTTGGAGACGGACGCGACGAACGGCACGCCGCTGCGCAGCGAGACGAGCGTGCGCGCCCCGACGTTCCCGCGCGCTCCGCCGCCGGTGCGGTAGGCGGTCACGCGGATCTCGGCGCCGTCGGGCGGGACGGCGCCGTGCTGGCGCACGATGCCGTCGGGGTGCCGGATCGCAGGGCCGAACCGCACCTCGCCGGTGGTCGAGTCCCACACGACGTGCGGGTCGCCGGGTCCGGACGCCGAGAAGTCCGGCACCTCGGTCCAGCGTCGCGTCTGCCCGCGGTCGACGACGAGCACGCCCTCCTCGTCGCGGCGTGCGGCGACGGGCCACGACGACGCGCGCAGCACGAGCCCGGGCGCGCCGGTGGACCGGCCGAGCAGCTCGGCGGGGACGGTGGTGGCGTGCTCGGCGGGCACGGTCACGCCGATCGCGAGCAGGTGCGCCGACGAGATGCGCGGCGACGCCTGGAACGTCGGCTGGCCGGGCTGCGGGCGGGTCAGGCGCACGCGCAGCCAGTGCGCGAGCTCGCCCGCGAGCACGAGCGGCTCGTGCCGGTGCGGCACGAGCAGCACCACCGACCCGGACTTGTTGAGGCCGCCGGTGGAGTCGGACTCGACCTGGCACGCGACCCACGCCTCGCCGTCCCACGCCTCCCACGCGAGCGGCGGGTTGCGCGGGTCGACGCCGATGCCCTCGGCGCGCGCCGCGAGGTCGAGCCGCACCGCGTACCCGCCGAGCGAGCCCTTGGTGCCCAGGTAGAGCGCGTCGTCGGTGGCGACGGGGTCGGACGGGAAGCACAGCGCGGACGCGCCGGGGACGGTGAGGTCCTCCCACACGTCGTGCAGCTGACCCGCGGCAGTGCCGGCGAGCGCGGCGACCAGCTCGGGTGGTGCGACGACGGCCTCGTCGGACGTGGAGAACACCACCGGGTCGTCGCCGACCGTGGCGACCTGCGTGCCCGCGGGCACGCGCACGGGACGGTCCGCGGGTGCGGACAGCCAGAACGTCAGGTCGGCGTGCGCGACGCTCGGCGGGAAAGGCTCGATCCCGACCAGGTTGAGGAAGTGCACGTACATGCGCTCGGGCACCTGGTTGACGCGGAACAGCACCATCTCCGACATCCAGGCGAACAGCTCGATCAGCGCGACGCCCGGGTCGGACACGTTGTGGTTGGTCCACTCCGGGGTGAAGCGGGGGATGAGCCGCTTGGTCTCGTCGACGATGTCCTGGAACGTCCGGTCGTCGAGGTGCGGCGGGTCGAGCGGCATCAGGACTCCTCCCGGGGGATGACGTAGAACGGGAAGACGAGGTTGCGGCGGTCGTTGGTGGCCCGGACGCGGTAGTCGATCCGCACGCGCACGAGGCCGGCCTCGGCGTCGTCCTGCAGGGGCGTCACGTCGTCGACGACGATGCGCGGCTCCCACTGCGCGAGCGCGTCCCGCACCGCCTGCGAGATCAGCCCCAGCAGGTTCGCGGTGATCGGCTCGAACAGCAGGTCCCAGATGCGGCAGCCGAACTGCGGGCGCATGAGCCGTTCGCCGGGCGCGGTCAGCAGGACCACGCGGATCGAGTCCTCGAGGTCGCCGCCGGGCGCGGTGAGCGCGATCGAGCCCGTGTGGTCCACGTGCAGGGGCCAGGCGAAGCCGCGTCCGACGAAGTCGGGCGAGGCGGGCAGGAGCGGGGTCTCGGACATCAGTTGATCTTCACCATCGTTCCCTTGACCTCGGCGACGGCACCGGACTCGACGACCGTCGAGGCCGTGCCCTTGAACGTGGCGGTCATGCCCTGCAGCGCGAGCCCCGTGCCCGCCTTGACGGCGACGTCCGCGGACGACGAGACGTCGACCTTGGAGCGGGCCTTGAGCTCGAGCGTCGTGCCGGTGAGCGTGACCTTGCCGTTGCCGTCGAACGCGAGCGACGACTGCCCCGCGTTCAGCGTGAGCGGCACGCCGTCGGGCGCCTCGAGCACCACGGCGTCCTTGCCGACCCGCAGCCGCGCGCCGGACGCGAGGCTCAGCAGGATGTGCTGCTCGGCGTCGCTCGTCCCCTCGGACAGCTCGATGACGTGGCCCGTGCGTGTCTTGATGGCCTGCGCGACCACCGCGCCGTCCTCGCCGATCGCCGCGCGGTGCGGCGCCGCCTTCGTGCCGTACAGCCCGCCGATCACGACCGGCCGGTTCGGGTCGTCGTTCTCGAACCCGACGAGCACCTCGTCGCCCACGTGCGGCAGGAAGAGGTGCCCGCGCCCGCTGCCCGCGCCGGGCTGCGTGACGCGCGCCCACGCGGACTTCGCCTGGTCGCTCGCGGTCGACAGGGACACGCTCACGCGCCCGAGCGCGTCGGGGTCCTTGACGTTGTCCACCACGCCGACGACGAGCCCGCCGCGCCGGAACGTGGACGCCGCGCTCGTCGGCGGCGCGGCGACCAGCCGCACGGGGTCGCGGTCGCCCGCGACGAACGCCGTCGTCGACCCCGCGCGGTCCACCGTGTGCGTCACCTCGCGCACGTAGTAGGCGCCCGAGTTGGGACCCATGCCCGCCACGGACACCGTGGTGCCGGGCCGCAGCGTCGGCTGGTAGAGGCAGCGCCCGCGCGCGACGATCCGGCCGGTGCGCGCCGCGAGGCCCGTGGCGACGGCCTGCGCGTCCTCCTGCGAGGACGTGCTCGCGTGCGCGTCGGTGCGCGTGAACGTCGCGTCGCTGTTCTGCGGCTGCCGTCCCGCGCGCGGGCTCGGGGTCTGCGCGCTCGCCGTGACCGCCTCCTGCGCCTTCGGGTCCCAGCCGCGTACCGTCACCTCGGTCGTCGCGTCGGTCACCTGCCGCACCGCGAACGCCAGCAGGTTCACCCCGGCCGTGAGGTCGTCTGACGTGCCCAGCGAGCCCGACGACGCCGACCACACGTGCAGCGCCTGCCCCTCGACGACCCAGTCGCACCCGTACCGCACCGCGATGTCGTCGATCGTCGCGAGCGCGGTGTCGCTGCGCAGCGCGAACGCCACGGGGGCCGTCGGCAGCTCCGCGACCTCCGCCGTCAGGCCCGCGTCCCCGACGAGCTGCGCGACGACCTGCGTGTACGACATCTCGTGGAACGTCGTGACCTCCGCGCTGCGCGTGAGCCCGACCCCGAAGTCGTCGACCGTCACCGTGAGCTGCAGCTCGCCGCGCTCCGTGAGCGCCGACTCGACCGCCGTCACCGTCCCCGTCAGCAGCGTCGTCGACGCCAGCCCCTGCGTCGTGACCGACGAGATCTCCACCGCCTCGCCGATCGCGAACGTGCTCGACCCTGCGAGCGCGTACGCCGAGTCCGTGAACCGCAGCCACGCCCGCCCGATCGTGCGCAGCGCCCGCTCCACCCGCAACGACTCGAGCTGGTCCGTCCACTCCTCGGCCAGCTCTTGCCCGGCCACGAGGATGCGCGGCCAGGTGAGCGCCTTCTCGTCGCGCAGGACCGTCACGAGTCGATCCTCGGGACCGTGAGGAGGGACCCGGGCCGCAGCGCCAGCGGGTCCGTGATGCCGTTCGCCGCCGCGAGCGTGCGCCAGCGCGTCGAGTCGCCGTAGTACGTCGCCGCGATCCGGTCGAGCGTCTCGCCCGACTGCACGCGGTGCACCCGGTGCGGCTTCGGTGTCCCCGACGTCGGGTTCTGCCGCCCGAACGCCTGCGACTCCTCGTACTGCCGCAACGTCAGCGACACCGTCGCGCGCAGCGGCGTGCCCGACCCGGAGAAGTACGTGAACGTCAGGTCCAGGTCCGTGACCACCGCCTTGAACGAGTGCAGGTCGCCCCAGTGGAACGTCACGTACGGCGGGCGCGCGTTGTGGCTCGACTCGTCCGTGCCCGGCAGCGACGGGTCCACGTCCATGAGCGCGACGACCTTGCCCGTGTGCGCCGCCACCGACGACCCGTCGTTCGTCGTGTCGAAGAACAGGTCCACGTGCAGCACGCCCGACGACGCCCCCGTGTACCGCAGCCGCGGCACCCCGCGCCCCGGCACCGGCGCACCCGCCCACGAGTTCGACCGCGTGAGCTGCAGCTGCGCCGGGTTGAACAGGCACGGCACGCGCGTCCCGCCCTCGATCTCGAGGAACGCCTTCTCGATGCCCGTCATCAGAACACCTCCGACCCCACCCGCCACGCGCGACGCTCGGTCTCCTCCTCGAGCCGCCGCTCCACGAGCCGCAGCACGTGCTCGTCCAGCTCGTCGCGGTTCCAGCGCTCCAGCTCGGCGATCCGCTCGACCAGCCGGCGTTCGACCTCGTCGACCAGCGACGACGGGTCGCCGGCGACGGGCGCGGGGACGAACCCGTCAGGGGCGGGCAGCGACATGGCACCTCCCGGGAGGGACGAGGGTGGTCCGACGAACGGGTCGCCGACGACGAGCGGGGCAGCGTGACCGGTGACCGCCGCGGGCCCGGTCCACTGCGCGGCGAGCGAGGCGATCGCGCTGCTCGCGAGCGTCGGGTCGGCGGTCCCGCGCGCGGCGTCCGCGAGCGCGAGCGCGGCGGTGGGGGACAGCCCGTCCGTCGCGGCCGCGGGTCCGCCCGACGCGGCCGCGTCGGTGCGGTGCGACGCCACGGCCGGACGGCCGGGCTCCCGCAGGGACGCGCCCCGCGGGGGCGCGACGTTCCACGACGTCGGCAACGGGGGAGCGGCGAGCGCGCTCGCGGGCGGTGCCGTCCGGGGCGTCGTCCGCGCGCGCGGCCGAGCGGGCCGCCCACCGAGCCGCCCCGACACCCACCTCCGCACGACCGCCGAGACCGACCCCGGGAGCTCAGCAGCACCGCCCGGCTGCGACGAGCCCATGCCCGTCACCCCGGACGACGCACCGACCGCACTGCTCACGCCTGCGCCCAGGACCGCCCCGGGCCCGACGACGCCGCGCGACGTCCCCGCCGCGTCGGCGGACCCCGCGCTCGCGGGCGCGGAGCCCGACCGCGAGGTCGCCGCTGAGCCGATCGACCGCCGGACCACCGGAGCACCCGCGGGAGCGATGGGCGACGAGGACCCCCCGACAGACGACGCAGACGTCGTGCCCGTCGACCTCGACGCCGGCAGCGCCGACCGCCCAGCCGCCCACCCGGACGGCGACGATGCGGGACCGGCTGACCACCCGGATGACGACGACGCGGGACCGGCGGACCACCCGGATGACGA
This sequence comes from Cellulomonas palmilytica, assembly GCF_021590045.1. Taxonomy (NCBI): domain Bacteria; kingdom Bacillati; phylum Actinomycetota; class Actinomycetes; order Micrococcales; family Cellulomonadaceae; genus Cellulomonas; species Cellulomonas palmilytica. Next base: position 1,344,297 of record NZ_CP062221.1, read on the forward strand.
CGACGCCTGGCCCGCCGACCACGCACCCGTGGTGGCTCCAGGGTCGAGCGCGCTGCGTCGGACGACGCCCGCCGCGGCGAGAGCGGACGGCGCGGGTGCGGGAGCAGCCCCCGAGGCCGGGCGCACCGTCACCGGAGCGAGCGCGGCCAGCACCGACCCGGGTCCGTGGCCCACGAGCCCGCCGGCCGGCCCGCCGACCTCCCACGAGGCCACGGCCGCGAGCCCGCCGCCGCCCTGCCACGAGGCCACCGCTCCGGGCCCGCCGCCGACCTGCGACGGGGCCCTCGCTCCGACCCCGCCGCCGACCTGCGACGGGGCCCTCGCTCCGACCCCGCCTCCACCGCGTTCCGATGCGGCCCCGGACCACGCAGCGCGGCCCGTGCCACCCGGCGCTGCGCGGCCTCCGCCGCTCGCGGGGTCGACCGTCGGTGCGTAGCCGGACCGTGGGGTGCGCGGACCACCAGGACGGCTGGGCCCAGGCGCGCCTCGTCCGCCGTGGCCGGGAGCGCTCGGCGTGGATCGCGTGGCGCGTCGGATCGGGCCGGGCTCGATCCCGAGCGGACGGCCGGGGTCGTCGGACCAGTCCGGCCGGTGCCCCGCCCGCCGGTGCCCCGCACCGGGCAGCCGCCCGACCCCGTGCGCGCTCGACCGCCGCACCAGCCCGCCGCCGTCCGCCGCCCCGCCGTGCGCACCCGACCCGGCGTCGCCCCCCACGGGACGCACCGTCGAGCTGCCGGGACCCGTCGCCCGCGAGGACGCGGCAGCCGACGAGGCCGCGGCCGAGGGTGCAGTCGTCGAGCCCGAGCGCGAGGACGCGGCCAGGGTGCTCGTCGGGTCTGGGCGCGGCGAGGAGGTGAGTGCGCTCGTCGTCCCGCCGGGGCGCGACGACGAGGGGAGAGCGCTCGTCGTCGCCCCGGCCGAACCGCTGGGCGTCTTCTCCGACGCGCGCCGCGCGAGCTCGGACGCGATCGGGGCGTTCGGCGCGACCGACCGTCGTGCCCGTGCGGTCGGATCACCGGTGGTACCGGTCGAACCCGGGACCGACCGCCCCAGCACCCGGGTCACAGCGCCCACGAACCGCCGCACCACGGCAGGCAGCGGCGCCGCGGCGTCGCCGGTCGCCCGCGCGAGCCTCCCCACCGACCGACCACCCCCGTCATCACTCAGGGAACGACCACCCGCAGCCGGAGCAACCCCGGCCTCGACGGACCTCCTCCCCACGACCCCGTGCTCGCTCCGGGAATGACCCACCGAAGCCGGAGGAACCGCGGCCTCGACGGACCGCCTCCCGACGACCCCGTCGTCGCTCCGGGAATGAGCCACCGAAGCCGGAGGAAGCGCGGGGTCGGCGGAGCGCCGTCCGGTGACCCCGTGGTTGCTCAGGGACTGGCCCGTCGGAGCCGGAGGAAGCGCGGGGTCGAGTGAGCTCGTTCCCGCGGTCGTCCCTGGTGGGTCCGACGACGGTCCGGACGATGCGTTGCCGGCCCCCGCCGTCCCGCCGGCTCCGACGACCCCGTGGTTGCTCCGGGTGTGAGTCGTCGGAGCCGGAGGAAGGGCGGGGTGGGCGGGGTTCGTCGCGACGAGACCGTCGTTGCTCCGGGAATGGCCGGGCGAAGCCGGAGAGATGGCGGGGTCGGCGGGGGTGGCTGCTCGGGCGGTGCGGGCGGCGGCTGCAGCCGAGGCGAGCGCGCGGCGGCGCAGGAGGCGGCCGCCTGGCAGCGGCGCCGGGGACGCCGGGCCCAGGGCGCGGTCCGCCGCCACGGTCGTCGAAGTCGGGGCGGCGGCCACGGTCGGGGTCGGGGTCGGGGCCAGCGCCGGGGTCGGGGCCAGCGCCGGGGTCGGGGTGGTGGGGGTGGGGTGCAGGGGGGAGCGGCGGAGGGAGGTCGTCGTCGGCGCGCTCGTCGGAGTCCGGGTGCCCGCGGCGGGCGCGGGGGACGACGCTCGCCCGGACCCCTCGCGGTCCCCCGGGGGACCGGGCCGGGGCTCGGGCAGGGCGTGTGGCTCGGGCAGGGCGCGGGTGGAGCGGGGGCGGGCGCCGTCGGCGGAGGTGAGCATGCGGCCGGCGGCGCGCACGTCGTCGGCGACGCGCACGCGGATGGTCTGCGGTGCGAGGCGCGCGGGCGCGGCGCCGGGCTGGCGGGACTCCTGGGTGGGGATGCGCTGGACCATGAGCGGCAGGCCGCGCGGCACCTCGCCGGCGTCGGACTCGGGGAGGTCGTGCTGGTGGCGCACCGCCGCGGTCTGCGCCCACCAGCGCGGCGGTGCGACGTCGGCGCCGCGGGACCGGACGTGCACGGGCGAGGGGCCGGCGAGCGCGCGGCGGACCTCGACGGGTCGGCCCCAGCCGGTCGCGAACCGCACGGACGACGACGCGAGCGACCCGATCGGCGAGGGCCGCGCGTGCCCGGGCCGGGGGCCGGGTGGGGCCATGCGGCGCGCGACGGCCCGGCCGAGGCGGTTGCGGTCGTCGGACGAGCCGGTGGCGGCGGGCACGCCGGCGACCGTCGGGAGCCCGACGGTCGCGCTGCGCGGCTGCTCGCTCACTCGGTCTGAGGTCCTCTCGTCGTCGTACCCGGAAGAAGCCGCGGTCAGGAGGCCGCGGCGCGGAAGCCGTTGTGCGCGACCTCGAGGGTCTCGACGAGCGACTCGGCGACCTCGGCGGACAGGCGCGGACCGGACCACGCGACGGCGAACACCCCGTCGAGCTGCCAGGACCGCAGGCGCTTGCCGGTGCCGTCGACGACGGTCACGGCGCCGGTGGCGCGGGTGAGCGCGTTGCCGTTGCCCGCGAACTCGTCGCCGGAGGTCTTGGTGACCCACGAGAACAGGGCGTCGGAGTTGACCAGGCCCCGCCGGAACACGAGGTTCGGCCAGCGCATGACGCCGGGGAACCGGTGCACGTACTGGTTCTGCCCGCCCTCGACGTACTCCTGCGTGGTCACGACGAGCTCGAGCCCGCTGACCTCCTTGAACGCGCCGATCTCGACGCCGTCGACCTCGAACACGAAGTTCGCCGCGACGGGGGCGTCGCCGCCCAGCGGTGCCTCAGGCACTGTCCCGCACCGCCTCCCACGCTCGGGCGTTCATGGCCGAGACCGCGCGCACCATGCGCACACGGTCCATGTGCTCCAGGTCCAGCAGGTCGGGCAGCGGCCAGTGCAGGTGGTACGCCAGGTAGGCGATCTCCTGCCAGAGCGCCTCGACGGGGTAGCGCAGCATGCCGCCCTCCTAGCGACCCTCCGCGCGGATCTCCTCGATCGCGGCTCGTCCCGGCCGGGGCAGCGGGACCGCGGCACCGTCGAGGTCGGTCTCGTCGGCGGCCTCGACCACCGGTTCGGGGACCGTCCCGGGTGCCGCGCCGAGCGCCTGCTGGGCCGCGACGAACTGCGCGAACTCCTCGGCGGTGCCGAAGTTGATGACGCCGTAGAAGTCCTGCAGGTACGCCAGGTCGGCGGCGAACAGGCCCTCGATCTCGTGCGGGGTGACCTGCGTGAGCGTCCCGAGGCTCTCCACGACGCGGGCGAGGACGACGATCGTGAGGCGCGGGTCGTCCGGGCCCGTGACGGTGGGGTCGCGCAGCGGCTCCAGCTCGTCACGGGCCGTCGCGAGGCGCATCACGCCGTCGCGGTGGACGGCCCCGTCGCGGTCGACGTAGCCGCGCGGCAGGGTGAACTCGTAGCGGGTCCGCAGGGTCACTTGATCCGCTCGAGGGACTCGATCGTGAGCGTGACGTTCTCCTTGACGGGGTCGTTGGAGTCGACGCTCAGCTGGTCGGTGGCGATCTTGCTGGGCCAGCCGTTGGTGAAGTTGAACCGCGCGACCTCCACGTGCGTGGAGTCGTAGAGGACGATCGAGCCGTTCTTGCGGTTGTTGGTGCGGTCGGACTGCAGGATCCCCTTGCTGCGGATCTCGTGGAACCACTGCCAGAGCTTGTCGGCGGTGGCGTCCGGCGGCGCCATGCGCGTGAGCGTGAGGTCGCCCTGCTTGTTGCGGCCGGCGAGGGTCTTGATGGTCTGCGACTTGCCGTCCTTGCCGACCTGCTGCGTGGAGGCGACCTCCATCTCGATGTCCAGGCCGGACACGGAGGCGAGGATCGTGACGACGGAGCCGTCGATCTCCAGGAAGAAGTTCTGGGCGATGAGCGGGTCACCGTCGATGAGGTCGTTGGGCATCGGGATCTCCTTGGGTCAGTGGGTCAGTCGGTCGCGCGAGCGGTCTCAGCTCGCGACCTGCTTGTTCTGGCTGATGCGGAAGATGACGAACTCGGCGGGCTTGACGGGTGCGATGCCGACCTCGACGACGAGCTTCCCGGCGTCGATCGACTCGGGCGGGTTCGTCGTCTCGTCGCACTTGACGAAGAACGCCTGGTCGGGCGACGAGCCGAACAGCGCGCCGGCCTGCCACAGGCCGCGCAGGTAGGCGTTGAGGGTGCGCTTGACGCCTTCCCAGAGCGCGACGTCGTTCGGCTCGAACACGGCCCACTGGGTGCCTTCGAGGATCGTCGACTCGATCATGTTGAACAGGCGGCGGACGTTGATGTACTGCCAGTCGGTGTCGGACGCGAGGGTGCGTGCGCCCCAGACCCGGATGCCGCGCGTGCCGAACGGGCGGATCGCGTTGATGCCGATCGGGTTGAGGATGGCCTGCTCGTTCTGCGTGATGGAGCGTTCGACGTCGAGCGCGCCGCGGATCGTGTCGTTGGCGGGGGCCTTCCACACGCCGCGCGTCTCGTCGGTGCGCGCCCACACGCCTGCGACGTGACCCGAGGGCGGGACGAGGATCTCGGCGTTGCCGTTGGTGCCGGTGGGGTTCTCGACCCTGATCCACGGGTAGTACAGCGCTGCGAACGCGGAGTCGTACTGCGCGGCGTCGCTGCGCCACTCGCGCACCTGCTGCGGCGTGAGCCCGGGCGGGGCGTCGAGGATCGCGACGCGGTTGGCGTGCTGCTCGCAGTGCGCGATGAGGCTGGTCTGGACGGCCTTCCACAGCCCGAGGTCGAGCGTGCCGTCGGCCTTGGTGGCGGCGGTCAGCAGGTCGGGGACGGCGACGATCGTGACGTCCTCGGCGATCGCGAGGCCGTTGATGCCGGAGCGGGCGGTCTCGGAGCCGGCGAACTTGCGGCCGGAGACGGGCACGGGCTTGGGCGCGGCCTTCTCGAGGCGGTACTGGCCGGGCTTGAGCAGCTCGAGCTGGCTGGACAGGTCGATGTCGTCGGCGACCTTGACCTCGACCTTCACCTTGGTGGAGGTCGCGTTGATGACGGTCGCGGCGTCGCGCGGTCCGCCGAGGGTCAGGTCGGGGAACGTCTCGACCGCGTCGTTGCCCTCGATCACGGTGATGGTGAACGGTGCGGGGCCGTCCTCGTCGTCGGGCGCGTCCTGGGACTCGACGAGGACCGTGAGGTCCGCGTCGGGCTCGACGGACTCGACCGCGAGCGGCAGGCCGAGCGCGCGGTCCTGCGCGGGCAGCTCGAGGCGCGCGGGCTCGCCGGACGGCTCGGCGTTGGGCACGCGGACCACGTAGGCCTGCGCGCCGCCGTTGAGGAAGAAGCCGTACACGGACAGGGGCAGCAGTGCCCCCTCGACGAAGCCCCCGTACAGGGCCTCGAACTGCGGCCAGCTCGTGACGAGCCGGGGCGCGAGGCCGTCGGGGTCGTTCGGGTCGTCGGTGGGCGCGGTGGCCGTGAAGCCGACGAACGCCGCCACGGCGGTCGGGGCTGAGGTGAGGACCTTCTGGGAGGAGGGGATCTCCTCGACGTACACGCCGGGCGCTGCGTAGGTGGGCACGGCCATCCTTCTTTCGGCTGCGAGGTCCCCGCGCCGGCGGCGTCGTCGGCACGGGCGGGTTCCCCCTGCACGAGGGTGGGTCGTTGCTGACGCTAGGAACGCGGTGGTCGCGGGGCATCGGTAATCGCTACGCAACGTCCGTCGCGCCCTGGTCCAGGTCAGGCGTTCAGCCTTTCGGGGAATACCTGCCGGGTGGATGAAATGTGGTCGTTCACCCTCTGACCCTCTTGCTTCACCCTCTCGTGGCGGCAAGATGGCGGAATCGTCCCCTTTCGCTGGGAGACTCTGTGACAGCGTGGTCATCCCCTTTGCCGGGGGCAATCGACGTCGTGCCGGGTGGGCAGCCGGCCCACGGCTTCGCCCGGCACGGTTCGCGTGGCCCGCGGCAGTGGGTGGCGCCGCCGTCGCGGCGGCGCGCGGTCGAGGAGCTGCGCGAGAGCCTGCGCGCGCAGCGCTCGGTGATGGTCGTCGGCGAGGCGGGGGTGGGGAAGACCGCGCTCGCGGCGCGCGCGCTCGAGGGGCTGACGGTCGACGGGCAGGCGCCCGTGGCGGTCGCGCTCACGGGGGCGTCCGCGCGTGCGGGGCTGCCGCTGTCCGCGCTGGAGCCGCTGCTGGGCGACGAGATCCTCGCGTACGGGAGCTTCGCGCGGACCGTGCGCGCGCTGCACGACTCGCTGGCCCAGCTGAGCGCCGGGTCGCCCGTGGTGCTGCGCCTCGACGACGCGCACCTGCTCGACGACGCGTCCGCGCAGGCGCTCGCGTGGGTGGTGCGGCAGGACGAGGTGGTGCTCGTCGCGACGATGCGGCCCGCGGGCGCGTCCGGCTCGCCGTGGCTCGAGCTGTGGAAGGACGACGTGGTCGAGCGCGTCGACGTCTCGCCGTTCACGGTGAGCGAGATGGAGCAGTGGCTCGCGGGCGAGCTCGGCGGCACGCCCACGGCCGACACCGTGCAGCGCGTGTGGGGCGAGACGCAGGGCAACGTGTTCCACGCGCGCGAGCTGGTGCGCGCCGAGAAGGCGTCCGGGGCGCTGCGCGAGTACGAGTCGGTGTGGGTGTGGACCGGGCGGGCGACGCCCGGGGCGCGGCTGCTGGAGATCGTCGAGAACGACGTGTCGCGCCTGTCGTCGGACGCGCACCGCGCGCTCGAGGTCGTCGCGATGCTGTGCCCCGCGCCGCTGTCGCTGCTGCTGGACGCGGTCCCGCAGGCCGCGGTCGACGAGCTCGTGCACGGCGGGGTCGCGACGCTGCGGCCCGAGCGGTCCGCCGGGGGCGGCAGCGAGATCGTCGTCGACCTGGCGCACGCCCTGTACGCGGAGGCGGTGCGCGCGCGGGTGCCCGGCGGTCGTCGTCGCGAGGTGCTGGACCTGGTCGCGGACTCGACGCACGCCGCGACGGGCGCGTCCCTGCTGCGCTCGGTGCTGCTCGCGATGGACGCCGGGCTCGCGGTGGGGCCGCACCGGTTGGAGTCCGCGATCGAGGAGGCGTTCACGCTCCAGCAGCCGGACGTCGTCGTACGGCTCATCGACCTGGCGCTGCGCTCGGCGACCGTCGGCGGGGACCGGTGGGCGCAGCTCATGAACTGGCGCGCGCAGGCGTGGTGGGCGCAGACGGACCTGGTGCGCGCGCAGCACGACGCGGAGACCGTGATCGACACGCTGCGCGCGCTGCCCACGCTGGACGCGGGGCTCGCGCTGCGGCTCGCGGACGCCGTGCAGGTGGTCGCCGCGTCGTTGCACGCGTCGGGGATCGACGTCGCGGAGGCGCTGCGCGTGGTCGACGACGCCGCCGCGCACCTGGAGGCCGTGCGCGCGCCGGGGACGTGGCGGGCCGAGCTGCGCGCCACGCGTCTGACGCGGCTGGGGTGGGGCGGGTACGACGAGCGTGCGCACGACGAGGCGCTCGCGCTGCTGGCCGCGCCGCGCGTGCCCGCGACGGCCGTGCGGCTGGTGGCGCCCACCGCGCTGCGCCTGGCCAACGCCGGCCGGTTCGCCGAGGCGCACGCGCTGTGCGAGCGGCACGTGCCCATCGCGGTCGCGTACGGCGAGCGGTACCGCTGGGGTGTCGGGGAGATCGCGATGCTCGACGCGGTCATGCGCCTGTGGTCCGGGGACGTGCGGCCGCTCGCGATGGCGGAGGACCCCGAGGCCGGGGCGCCGCTGGACTGGGTCGCGACGCAGATCGCGCGCGGCATCACCGGCATCGCGTTCGGCGTGTGGTCGCAGGCCGCCACGGACCTGCGCGCCGCGAACGCGCGCCTGCGCGTCGACGACTCCCGCGCCCTGACCGCCTACACCACGGCCGCCGAGGCCCTGGCCATGGCGGCGAGCGGCACGACGCGCGCCGCGCACCACCTGCTCGACCAGCTGCGCACCGTGCCCCTGCGCGCCGCGGCGGCGCTCGAGCCCGAGATCCGGCTCGTCCGCCTCGACACCCTGACGTGGCTGCACGACGAGGACCCCGCGCGCGAGGCCGCGTCGCTGGCGGTGTGGGCGCGCGAACGTGGTGCGCTGCGCGTCGAGCTCGAGGCCCTGCACCGCTACGTCCGCGCCGGCCACCACGCGCCGGACGTCATCGCGCGCGTCGACGAGCTCGCGACGCTCGTCGAAGGCCCCCGCGCCGCCGCGGTGGCCGCCCACGTCGCCGCGCTGGCCGCGCAGGACGCGGACCTCGCGCGCATCGCCGAGCGCGAGCTCAACCGCTGCGGCCTGTGGCTCCCGCCCGTCGAACCACCCGTGGCCCTCACTCCTCGCGAGCGTGAGATCGCCTCGCTCGCGGCGGGCGGCATGACGAGCCGCGCGATCGCCGCCCGCCTGACGCTCTCGGTGCGGACCGTCGACTCCCACCTGGCGCGCGTCTTCACCAAGACGGGCGTGCACTCCCGCGAAGGCCTGATCGCGGTCCTGCGCTGACACGCGCAGGGGCGGGACCGCTGGTGCGGCCCCGCCCCGGTGGTGCGTGTGTGTCAGTGGTGCGTGTGTGTCAGCAGAACGCGCTGGGCGTCCAGTTCACGTTGTTCGGACCCTTGTAGTAGGTCACGCCGAACGTGTTGCCGGCACCGTTCGGGGTGAACGTGTTGCCGTTGCGGTTCGCGTTCCAGTGGTTCTGGATCGACTGGCCGTTCGACGGGTACACCGTCACCGTCCAGCTGTTCGAGCCGGAGACCGAGTAGGTGACGTTGAAGCGGTCACCCCACTCCTGCGTCTTCGTCGCGGACACCGTGCAGGAGCCGCCGCCGCCGGTGTTGCCGCCACCGCCGGTGTTCCCGCCGCCGCCGGTGTTGCCACCGCCGCCCGAGCCCTCGGACACGGTGATGTTCGACGAGCCGGAGGACTGGTACCCCTCGGTCGCCAGGATCTGGTAGTTCTGCGAGCCCAGGTTCATGCCCTTCGACGCCCACGCGTTGAAGTGGTTCGCGGCCGTGATCGTGCCGCCCGTCCGCTTCTGCTGGCGCACCGACCAGTACTGGTAGAACGTGGCCGTGCCCTGGATCGAGGGCTGGTTCACGCGCTGCGTGCGGTAGATGTCGTACGTGCCACCGTCGGAGTTCACGGTGCCCATGTACGAGCCCGTCGGGCGGTACGTGCCCCAGTTGTCGACGATGTAGTACTCGATCAGCGGACCCGTGGTCCACCCGTACAGCGTCAGGTACGCGTTGCCCGACGGGTTGAACTGCCCGCTGTAGGACACCGCGCGGCCCGACCCCGTCTGCCAGCCCTTGCCGGCGACGAAGTTGCCCGTGTTGCGCCACGACGTCGAGTAGTTACCACCCGAGCCGAGCTCCATCGACACCGTGCCCTGCGAGTCCGTCCAGAACGAGTAGTAGTACCCGCCGCTGTTGCCGGTCTGGTTGGACGTGACCGCCGCCGACGCCGGCAGCGCGATCGCGAGACCCGTCCCGACGAGACCGGCGACGGCCACGCCTGCGACGAGCTGCTTCACGGACCGACGACGATGCTTCGGACGCCGGAGGGTTGCGAAACTTGCGGTCATTCTGCACTCCTTCGTGCGGAATCGTGGATCGGGGAGACGCGAGGGTCGTTGGCCGCTGCACTATGCCGCTGACCTGCGGCGATGCGGCTCGATCCACACCGATGACCTGCCTGAGGACCTTCCCCTGCAGGACCTTGCCCGAGGAGTGTGGGCGCGTTGCCCCGAGATGGTCAAGATGTCTGAGATGAACTTTCGTCCGCTGAACCGGTTATTTTTCGAACTCTCGCTGGCCCCTGGCAACCGACCGCCCCTCGCCCGAGCGCAGCGCTCCGCACCGACGACCCTCCCGCCGGCCGGTAGGCTGGCCTGCGCCGCCGCGACCCCGCGTCGCACGCGGCAGCCCGGGCCCCGGCCCGAGCGCCTGTAGCTCAGGGGATAGAGCACCGCTCTCCTAAAGCGGGTGTCGGCAGTTCGAATCTGCCCAGGCGCACAGAGTGTCTTCGCAGGTCAGCCGCCTGTACGGTGCCTCGGACGCCGGGACCGCTTCGTCCGCCTGGGGCTCGTGGTCAGCGTGTGGTCAGCGACTCGTCTCAGGACGTGGACGGACGCCGGCGGACGGGGCCGGCCATCGGGGCGGTGGCTCGGCGCCGCTGGCGGCGCCAAGTCCTCTAGGTCATCCGGGCATCGGTGAGCCGAGTCGGGTGCGCCGGACGACGTTGCGATCCCTTCCAGTCACTCGAAAACCACAGGCGTGGTCCTCGCAGCCGGCTGCAGCCCGAGGTGGAGGATGCCGACGGCAAGGCGCCGCGTACGGGCAAGTTCGACCGTGCCAAGTCCGCGGCCCTGCATCCCCTGTCTGCCGCCTTGAGAGGATGATCGCGTGGACCTCCGGTATGCCCTGGCCTTGATGGGCTCGCCCATCAATGTGTTTGGCCGCAGCGACGCGACGTTGGCGGCAGAGGCGCAGCAACGGCTCAAGAGTTCCATCGCGTTCGGCCTTCCGTACCTCGACGGCGGGATCACCGTGCGGCCGGTGCAAATCCTGCACGAGCTCGCCGTCGCGACGAGGTTCGCGTACGCGCCTGACGTCTTCGAGGTGTATCGGTACTGGGCTCTCATGCGCTACGTCGGGGGGTTCGACCGGACCAAGGCCATGCCGCCCGCTCTCACGCTTTCAGCCGCGGCGCGGAAGGTGCGCGGTCACCAGCGAGCGATCATGAGCGAGGAGTTCGGGGTGGGAATGTCCGTCGTCCTGGCGCGGCGTTGGTTCGAGCACACCTTCCCGGGCCTCGTGATGGACACCGTCGACGTCGATGTGGCGATCGCCTCCGGCATGGTCGACAAGCCGAAGGGCCGGCGAGCGGACTTCGTCTTGAGCGCCACCGCCCCAGGCGCTCGCAGGATGTCGGCGCACGGCGTGCTGGAATCAAAGGGCGCGACGCGGTCCGACAAGCACGCGCGGGATATCCCGGCTGGAGCCGGGCAGGTCGAGGCCACGACAATCCAGGGGAAGGCGGTGCCCGGCATCGTGGGAGGGGTGCTCGCGGGCGCCGAACTTCGGTACGCCGCGGTGGGGGTGCAGCCCCTACACAGCGGAGGGCCCGTCGACCTCGGCGAGGTCGGCAGACTCGATGGCGGCACGCGCGTGGCTAAGCAAGTGGACGCGTCACGTGCAGCCACCGACGTGTTCGGCACCGTGCTTGCCCGGTATGCCGAGATCGCAGACGTGCCGGAGTTGTTCCTTCGTCTCGCACCCGCGCGGCTCCGGGCGCAACGCCGTCCCACCGGCCGTCGCGGCCAAGCGGCGCAGGAGGTCGTGAATCAAGTCGTGTACACCGGTACCCGTTCCAGGGTGCCGCTGCCCGGCGGCGAAATGGAGGCCTTCCTCGGCGTCGATCGGGAACTGATCGGCGCCCTCTGGGAAGGCGACTTTGCGACCATCAATCGCGTGCGGGCACGCCCTAGCCGGAGAGGCGACGTGACGGCCCCGGCCCCTGACGCGCAGGCAGCGCGGGATGAGATTGTGAGCACCTCCACGCCCGCCACAGCCCTCGTGCTGCGGGCCCTGCGCGACTGACTGGAGAGTTCTCCCACCGGGGAGATGGCCTGGGGTCCGGGTGCTGCCGGCCCGCTCCCGACCCCAGGCCCTCGCCGATCACCTCGCGAGCATCTGAGTGACCCACTCGCGAAACACCCACACGCCTGCGCCCAGCACCGTCAGCCTCACGGCCAACTCGACGAGGCCGTCGACCAGCTTCTCCATGTCCTCCACCTCCCAACTTGCTCGATCTGTCGGACCCGTCCAGGGCGCCCCGGTCGCGCTACCGACAGGGAGCATCGGTCGCTCCCGCGGCCTTACTTGCGCTTGCCCTTGGTCGACTCGTTCACAGTCGTCCTCGGCGACTTCTTGACGGTGGACTGCTTCACGAACCGCCCAGAGATCGCGCTGCGCCCACGCTTGCCGCTGCCCTTGCTCGTTGCCATGTGATCACCTCCTTCCCCTCCGTCGTCGGCGCCGTCACGCCTTGCGGATGAGCTTCCAGGTGACCGCCGCGGCTGCGTACGGCGGCATCGTGTTGCCCTTGGCGATGGGGGCGGTCGTGGATGGCGTCCCGACGGCCTGCCACACGCCGCTCTCCGGGCAGGTCTCGCCGGTACGGGCCGTCGTGCCGATCTCAGCCATGGTGATCCTCTCTCGTGTCAGTGATCCGATATCGAACCACGGTGCCGACGCTAGCCCGTCGGCGTGCCGGAATGCAACCGCTGTTCCGAAAGTGCGACACTGGAGGCTGGACGATCAGGAGGGAGCCTCATGTCGAAGGCCCGGATCGATGCCGCAGCTCTGCAGAACGCACTGGAGCAGGCGCGTCTGACGAAGGGGCTGTCGTGGCGACAAGTCGCCGCCGAGAGCGGCGTGACACCGTCGCTCCTCTCGCGCCTCCGGAACGGATACAAGCCGGACGCCGACGGATTCATGACGCTGGTCACGTGGCTCGGGCTGCCGGCGGAGGACTTCCTCATCGAGGAAGGCGAAGCACGCGCCGCTTCCGAGCCCGAGCTGACGGTGCGCCTCGCGCCGCTGCTCCGAGCGAGCAAGGACTTGGAGGAGGAGGACGTCGCAATGCTGCAAGAGCTCATCCAAGCCACGCTGCGACGTGCAGCCGTCAGGCGGCAGGAGCGCGGGTGAATAAGGCGGGGCTGAAGCGGCTCGCATTGGAGGTGCGGGAGGAGATTGGGCTCGGCCCGCACGACCCACTGGATCCGCTTCAGCTCGCCGACGCTTACGGGATTGATGTCCTCCCGCTGTCCCAACTCGGGTGCTCGCCCACGGTGCTCGCCCACTTCCAGTCCGCCAGGCAGTCGGTGTTCTCGGGGGCGCTGGTGCCCCTCAGTGATGGCAGCACGGTGATCGTGGAGAACGACACGCACGCACCCGAGCGGCGCGTGTCCACTGCGAGCCACGAGATGGCCCACGTGATCCTCGAGCATCCCTTCACCGCCACGCTCATGGACGGGAAGGGCTGCCGCATCTCCGAGCCGGCACACGAGGCGGAGGCTGCAGAGCTCGGTGGTGAGTTGCTGATCCCAACGGACGCCGCACGGCGGCTCGCCTACCTCAACGTCGCTGATGTCGATGTGGCGCGTAGGTTCGGTGTGAGCGTCGAGATGGCGAGGTGGCGGATGACCGCGACCGGCGCGCGCAAGGTGGCAGCCCGTGCGCGTGCGAAGCGAGCAGGTCAGCGAGCGCGGTAGGAATCGCTTGGAAGAGGCCGTGGCCTGTGTTTGTCTGCGGGTGGCACGGAGGACGCAGGTGAGTCGATAAGCCTCGGCACCTGCATCAGCGGTATCACCGGTAGCCGCTCCATCGCCTGCCAGGTCGCCTCGCTGAACAGATGCCCGTACAGGTCCATCGTCATCGTCGCCGTCGAGTGCCCGAGGATCACCTGCACCGCCTTGGAGCCTGACCCGGTTTCCCGGACAGTTCGGGTTGGTTGATCATGCCGCCGCGGTAGCGGTGGTGTGTGTCGACGACGCCTGAAGACTGATCAGGGATCGACGGCTGAAATCTGACCAGGCTGCCGTGATCCTGAGGAGGGTGATCGGTGTGGAGGACTGGGCAGAGGTCCGTCGGCTGCGTCGCGTCGAGGGCAAGTCGATCTCGGCGATCGCGCGTGACCTCGGGATCGCGCGGAACACCGTGAAGAAGGCGCTGGCCAGCGACCGGCCGCCGAAGTACGAACGCCCGGCGAAGGGCTCGCTGGTCGACGCGGTCGAGCCGCAGATCCGCGAGTTGTTGGCGTCGTGCCCGAGCATGCCTGCGACGGTGATCGCGCAGCGGATCGTCTGGGAGCACTCGTTGACGATCTTGAAGGACCGGGTGCGGGTGCTGCGCCCGTACTACCTGCCCCCGGATCCGGCGTCGCGCACGACCTACGAGCCGGGGCACCGGTTGCAGTGCGACCTGTGGTTCCCGCCGGTCGACGTGCCGCTCGGGGCGGGGCAGGTCGGGTCCCCGCCGGTGCTGGTGATGGTGGCGGGCTACTCACGGATGATGTTCGCGCTCATGCTGCCCTCGCGGCAGGCCCCGGACTTGATCGCCGGGCACTGGGCGCTGCTGACGTCGATGGGCGCGGTGGCTCGTGAGCTGGTCTGGGACAACGAGGCCGCGGTCGGGTCCTGGCGGGCCGGCAGACCGAAGCTGACCGAGGAGTTCGAGGCGTTCCGCGGGGTCCTGGGCATCGGGGTCCACCAGTGCCGCCCGCGCGATCCGGAAGCCAAGGGGCTGGTCGAGCGCGCGAACGGCTACTTGGAGACCTCGTTCCTGCCCGGGCGGGTGTTCACCAGCCCCGAGGACTTCAACGCCCAGCTCGCTGACTGGCTGCCGGTCGCGAACGCCCGCCAGCACCGCGCTCTGGGTTGCCGGCCGTTGGACCGGTGGGCGGCCGACCGGGACGCGATGCTCACCTTGCCGCCGGTCACCCCGCAGCTCGGATCACGCGCGCGGGTCCGGTTGCCGCGTGACCACTACGTCAGAGTCGGGTCGAATGACTACTCGGTCGACCCGGTCGCGGTCGGCCGGTTCGTCGAGGTCGTCGCCGACCTTGAGCAGGTCACCGTGCGCCTGGGCGCGAAGGTCGTCGCGTCGCATCAGCGGTGCTGGGCGCGGTGGCAGACGGTCACCGACCCCACCCACAAGGCCGCCGCCCTGGCGCTGTCCCACGCGGCCGCGCACCGCGCGCCGGCGACGGACCTCGACGAGGTCGAGCAGCGTGACCTGGGCGCCTACGACGCCGCGTTCGGCCTGACCGAGGTCGCCTGATGCCCGCCACGAGGGCCCCGGCCCGGGACGTGACCAGCGAGCTCGCGTTCTTGACCCGCGCGCTGAAGGCCCCGACGCTGCGCGAGGCGGTCGAGCGGCTCGCCGAACGCGCCCGCGCGGAGTCCTGGACCCACGAGGAGTTCCTCGCGGCCTGCCTGCAACGCGAGGTCGCCGCCCGCGAGACCCACGGCGGCGAAGGACGCATCCGCGCCGCCCGGTTCCCCGCCCGCAAGTCCCTGGAGGACTTCGACTTCGAGCACGCCCGCGGCCTGGCCCGCGACCAGATCGCCCACCTGGGGACCTTGGACTTCGTGACCGCCCGCGAGAACGTCGTCTTCCTCGGCCCGCCCGGCACCGGCAAGACCCACCTGGCCACCGGGATCGCGATCCGCGCCTGCCAGGCCGGGCACCGGGTCCTGTTCGCGACCGCCTCACAGTGGGTCGACCGCCTGGCGACCGCGCACCACGACGGGCGCCTGCAAGACGAGCTACGCCGCCTGGGCCGCTACCCGCTGCTCGTGATCGACGAGGTCGGCTACATCCCCTTCGAACCCGAGGCCGCGAACCTGTTCTTCCAGCTCGTCTCAGCCCGCTACGAACGCGCCTCCCTGATCGTCACCTCGAACAAGCCGTTCGGCCGCTGGGGCGAGGTCTTCGGCGACGACACCGTCGCCGCCGCGATGATCGACCGCCTCGTCCACCACGCCGACGTCATCGCCCTCAAAGGCGACTCCTACCGACTCAAGAACCGCGACCTCGGCCGCCCACCCGCGGCCAGCACAGACTGACGACAACCAAGGCAGGGTGGTCAACTTTCAGACGTCGATCCCTGATCAGGATTCAGCCGTCGTTGACAGTGTGAAGGTCCTCGAAGTCGTTCGGGGACCGGTAGCCGAGGCCGGAGTGGCGCCGGTGGGGGTTGTAGAAGCCTTCGATCCACTCGAAGATCGCCGCGGCGAGCTCCTCGCGGCTGGCCCAGGTGCGCCGGTCCAGGAGCTCGCGCTGCATGGTCGACCAGAACGACTCCATCATCGTGTTGTCCACGCTCGAGGCGACCCGGCCCATGGACCCGAGCAGGCCGGCCGAGCGCAGCCGGTGCCCGAAGATCCACGAGGTGTGGGCTCCGCGGTCCGCGTGGACGATCACGCCCGGCGCGGGCTGGCGGGTCCAGATGGCCATCTGCAGGGCGTCGACGACCAGCTCGGAGCGCATGTGGTCCGCGATCGACCACCCCACGACCTTGCGGGTGAACACGTCCAGGACCGCGGCGCAGTAGACCTTCCCGGTGTTCGTGGGGTGCTCGGTGATGTCGGTGCACCACAACCGGTCCGGGCTGTCGGCGGTGAAGCGCCGGCGGACCAGGTCCTCGTGCGGTGCAGGCAGCGGCCGCTGTCCACGACGTTTGCGCCGGTGACACACCCCGGCCAGGCCCGCGGAGCGCATCAGCCGGGCCACGCGCTTGCGCCCGCTGGCCAGACCCAGACCGAGCCGCAGCTCGGCATGGACCCGGGGAGCCCCGTAGGTGCACCGCGACATCTGGTGGACCGCCACGATCGTCGCGGTGAGCTCGGCGTCGGCCAGCGACCGGGCCGAGGGCGGCCGGACCTGCCAGTAGCCGGACCTGGAGACCTTCAGCACCCGGCAGGCCACCGCGACGGACACCCCGTCCTCGGCGAGCTCACGGACCAGCCGGAACGTCATTTTGGGAGGACGTTCTCCCGGGCGAAGTAGGCGCTGGCGCGCTTGAGGATCTCGTTCTCCATCTCCAGCACCCGGGTCCGGCGGCGCAGCTCGACCAGCTCCTTGCGTTCCTCGCTGGTCAGACCCTCCCGACGGCCGGTGTCCACGTCGTCCTGGGCCATCCACCGACGCAGGCACGACTCGCTGATCCCTAGGTCGGCCGCGACCTTCGCGACCGGCTGCTGGCCACTGCGGGCCAGGTCCACTGCTCGGCGCCGGAACTCCGGCGGCTTGGCTGCAGGCACAAGGACTCCTCTCGAAGGTGACATCGTCACCTCACGGCAGGTGTCCGGGAAACCGGGGCAGGCTCCGTCGTTCGAATACCTCAGCGCGATGGCCGACGTCACACCGCTGCTCTCCGAGACGACGTGGCATCGGATGTTGGACGAGCGTGAGCTCGGCTGGCGAGGCCGGGTTCTGATCTTCCTGGACTATGTCGCACGTGAAGACGCCCAATACTGCACAATCCCCGACCATGCGACCTACGAGAGTCAGAGGCGCATCACCATCCAGCTGGCCGATGTCGCCCGCCGCATCGAAGTGCAGACAGGCGCCGGCGGAAGGAGGTCGTCGGCGGATACGGCTAGGGGCTAGTTGCGACCGAGTCCGGCGCAGCGAAGGGTGCACGTAGAGGCCCGTCTAGGCGATGCTGCGCAGCGAAGGGACTGGTCCCGGTGGCTACGCCGTGGGCCAGGGCCGCTGGCGAGCAGCCCTCTCCCGGGCCGCATCCGGGTGAGTGAGCACTCAGCTAGTGCCTACGTCACCCTTCTGGAGCGCCCTCATCAGTTGCGTCGGCTTCGTCGATGATGGTGATCGCGTGGACGCGGGGCTCCTCAACAACCCGCCATTGCAGCGACTCGCCGAGTTCGACTCGCGCCCTGGGCTCCGACCCCTTGGACGGATGTGTGAAGACACCGACCGCAACGCCTACGTCGGCGAGGGGCTCCAGCTCCTCTTTCGCTTCGGGCTCTCGCAGCGCGTCCAGGCTGTGGAGACGGTCGACCAAGATGACCTTTCCATCCAAGCTGTCATCGAACAGTGGAAACACTCGAATCGCCGACTGATTCAGGCGCACCTCGCCCGTCTCGAAGTCCCGCACGCCAAGTGTGGCGAGGGCCTCATAGGAGGAGGCTATTGCTACCGGTTCGATCATGTCGGTCGCGAGGCCGAAAAGCAGAGCGGGCAGGTCTGCGACCCGCGCACTGTGCTCGTGGCCTAGGTCGAGGCATTGCTCAACGATGGACGCCTCTTCGCCGCGAACCATTGCGTTGGCCAACTGTCGGCCCAGGTCCTCTGGCGGCGCTATCGTCCGGGGCGACTCGACGAAGAACACCTTGGGCACGATCACGTTCATGCCGAGCACCCGCCTTTGGCCGACGGTGGACCAAGAGGCCGAAGACGTTTGTCCGACGAAGAGATCGAGAAGCCTTGGCGGGTCCACCAGAGACTGACGAAGCGTGTTCACGAAGGCGTCCACTCTCGAGTCGTCGAGAGGTAGTTCGGCGAGGATCCGGTTCTGCTTTTCCTCCCACTCGCTGATCATCTTCCTAAGAGCCTCGACCGTGGTCTCCACCTTGTACTTCGCCGAGTCCGTTGCGCCGCCTAGCGGGGCGGCTTGTCCCGACGCGTGCACGAGTCGCTGTGCGAGGCTAAGGTCTTCATCGTTGCGGATCGTGAAGCCAGGGGATCCGCGCATGGCCAGTAGCCCGACCCGCACCGCAAAGGAACCTAACTCGAGTGACTGGGCTACTAGCGGTAGGGCGTCGCGCGTTTCCCAGAAGCGCCATTGCCCAGCAGACTCGTGTCGTTCGTCGAGAACTTCGAGCGCCTCTCCAACGGACCGCCGGTCGAGGCGCTCCAAGAGCGGTGCTGGGTCGACTCCCGCGAGCTTGCCGAGTTTCTCCTGGGAGTACATGACCCAGGCTGCAAGCGCGATCAAGCCGGCATTCTTGTGGACGAGGGCTGCGTCGAGGTCGCGACGGCCGAATCGGTATAGGTTCGACATGTAGTCGAGTGCGCGAAGAGCGCGCGAGTCCAGGCCTGGGCCGTCGAGGGAGTGCTTGATCATCTCTACGTAGGTCCAGATGCATGCCTTTGCGCTGTCGACCGCCGCGCTTTGGTCGGCCAACTCCGCGGGAATCATAAGTTCGGCGATGTTCTGAAGAGCCACGAGCGCGTGCTCCTGGGCGTCTTCGCCGGAGGCCGGTTGGTCCAGGAGCAGACGCCAGGCGTGAGGGAACGTGAGGAGGGCAGCCTGCAGGGCGGGGAGGTCGTTCGACCTGACGGCTCTCGTGCACCTGGCTTGCGCTGCGCTCGTGGCCGCCATTGCGAACCTTGAGCCAGCCTGCACTGCGGCGTCGTCGACCTCCCAGGTCTGCGACTCAATCCAGCGCAGCTGCTCGGGTGCCGCTTTCGAGCCTCGCCGGCGCGTCTCGGACCGGATCCAATCGATCACCTCGCGGTAGTAGGTGTACCCACGCTCGGTGCGCCCGAGACGCCCGGCTCGAATTGCCTCCAAGACGCCGTCTTCCAGGTCAGCCATTTCGGCACGGATGCGGGCACGCCAATCGTTTCCCCCGGTTATGGCTGCGGCGAGGAGGGCGCGCTGCGCTCCCTGGAGTCGGCGTGGCTCCATGTCGGGCCGGATCCCGGACACGCGCAGGATTGGGTTGCCCGGCATTACGGGTGCGCCCGGACGCAGGAGGAGCCTAACCCGTGCCCCCGTGACGTCCGCCTCCTCCGGGGCGGGCGATTCGCTGGCCTTCGGCCCTATTGGTCCGTCGAGTAGCGCCTTAGCGTTGTCCAGCCGGGTGAAGTCCCACCGAACGAGTGTGGTCGGTTCTCCTTGGTAGGTGACTGCGAAGCCTTCGTCAGGCGAAGTGCCGCTGCGTTCGATCAAGTAGGGGCGGGCGTTGACCCCGTCCCAGTGCGCGGCGACCGCTTCGGCATCCTTCTCCATTCCGAGAACCTCGAGCAATAAGCCCTTTCTCAGGTTCGCAACCGTCAGTACCTCAATCTGGTGCGGATCGGAGAAGATGCGCGCGAGCCGTGCGTAAGCGATCAAGACGAGCACCACCGACGGGGCGAGCACGAAGACGGTCCCCAGCACGACGTTCAGGTCCGAGGCTAGCCACACGGCTCCTATCGCCAGCAGCGCGTTGGCTGCCGCTCCTTGGAGTAGCAGGCCGCGATACGCGATGAAGTCGACCACGGCGCGTCTCGCGGGCCCTGCTGCCAGCGGAGGCTCGGGAAATGCCTGAAAGGCTATGGCGATACCTGCTACGCCGATCGAGAGGAAGGCCGTGTGGATCTGCCAGGCATGGCCGAGTGCCTCGTGCGGCTCTGGGGCCCACTGTGCAAATAGGTGCGGCTCGACCAGCGAGCCGACCACGGTCAAGATGCCGAGCGCTACGACGAGAAGCGCTGCCTGTGGCGTCGTAAGGACCCAGAGGTAGCAACGGTCGAGCGTGCCGTCCTTGAGGTCCACCTTCCGGAGAGTAGTGGGCGCGATGACGAGGAGGCAGTGCTTGGGACCCCTGCCTGCCAGCCATCCGCACGCGTGTCCCGCGCTGCGCCCGGGGGCGCCGGCCGTGGGTGGTGCGGCTCGCGGGCGAGGGAGTAGGAGTCGAGCTGAGTCCCGAGGCGGCACGACTGTGGTCAGTGTGTGGTCAGCCGGTACCCCGGAACGGGGTCACCGGACGAACTACCCGCATGTAGTTCCGCAGGTCAGCGCGTTATCCACAGTCCAAGATCGAACTCCTAAAGCGGGTGTCGGCAGTTCGACTCTGCCCAGGCGTACAGAGGTTCGTCGCAGGTCAGGCGACGGGTTGGTGCCCGGGTAGCAGCGTTAGGGCTCTGGTTCCGGAGCCTTGAAGCCGCGGAAGACGCCATCGGTGTCGGCGGCATCCGCGAACTCGAAGAAGTCCAGGTTGCCGATCGCGAGGTTCGCCGTGATGGGCTCGACCTCCTGCGGTACCGCCCGGAAGGTGCGGCCGACCTCCTCGTTGTAGTCGTTGATGTCGACGAACATGACCGTCAGGTCCTTCATCGTGCGGGCGTCCGCGACTGCGAGGTGAGAGAGGTAGCCGTCGCGAGGCAGCCGCACCAGGTCGGGCGCCGTCAGGCCGGCCGACTCGGGCGACTCGAACGGTTGCAGCGAAGCGCCGGCTCGGTCGAAGTCTCCGGCGTCGTAGACGGCGGTCGCCGCGTTGACGGCCGCCTGCCAGGCGACATCGTCGGAGTAGTCCGTACGAAGAAGCAGTGTGCACATGTCGGCTGGCTTGGCCAGAAGCATGTTCCGAGACTAGGTCTCCGTCTCCTCTGGAGGCGGCCATCTACGGTCCTGGATCCGAGCGAGGGCCGAGCCTCGGCGGCGCTCCCTATGGCAGCAGGTCGAGGTACTTCCGGCGGGCTGGCATCGCGTGGATGACGATCTCGTCACCGCTCTCGAGCGTGAGTACCACCGTCTCGAGCAGGCGGGCCTGGGTGTCGAAGCCGAGGCGCAGCTCGCGATAGGGCGGGCCGTCGTCGTCCAGTGGCTCGATCCACAGCGACCACGCGGCCGCCTGGATCGCGTCATCCTCCGCGACGCCGTGCTTCCGCGCGCTGCGGTGGACCCTCACGCAGCGAAGTGGGCGAGCGCGGCCCGGATCGCCTCGGACCGGGTCATGTCCTGCTTGGCTGCCGCGGCGTCGAGGGCGTCGAGCTCCTCAGCCGTGAGTCGGACGGCCACGACCTGCATCGGCTCAGCCCCGCGGCCAGGGCGCCCGCGCCCTCGACGCCTCAGCGCGTGGACGTCGTAGCCCGCCTCGGCCTCATCGGCCCACTGCTGGATCTGGTCGTCGCTCACCACGCGCATATCGTATGACGAAAACTCGCGCGCGGGTAGGCCGTGCACGCTCCGAGCGTCGGCACGAGCAATCCGTCATCATGGGTGGCGTGTGCGGGCGCTCCACGGCCGACTTTCTGGCGTCGACGGCCGACCTGGCGCGTGCCGTGATCCACGCCGATGACGGCTGGCCGACGTACGACGCCGGCATGCGCTTCCTTGGCATGGCGATGGAGGCCTTGTCGCCGACAGTCGGAGTTCCAGCCGAGGAGCTGTCAGGGGGCTCTACCTCATCTGGGGTGCCCTGACGGACGCCATGGACGCGCCCGGGCGTGGCGGTGTCGAGCAGGATGTCGCCGCCGTCGCACAGATGAAGCGTGCTGCGGCGGAATGGCTCGAGGCTCTCGGCGCGGACAGCGCGAGGCGCGCCTACCTGGATCGCTGGGTCCACGAAGAGTGCGGGTACGTGCGGCGCCTGTGACTCGGGCCAGGCCGGGAATGAGAGCCGACGTGAGCCGTCGGGCTCCAGCCCCGTGGCGCAGATCAGGACGGTGGCTCGATCGCCCGGGTCGCCTGCATCAGCGAGATCACGGGCAGCCGCTCGTCGCCTGCCCCGTTGCCTCGCTGAACAGGTGCCGTAGATGCATCGTCATCGTCGCGGCGGAGTGCCCGAGGATCACCTGCACGGCCTTCACGTCCGTCCCGGCGGCGATGCGCAGCGACGCGACCGTGTGTCGCAGGTCGTGGATCTGACGCCGGTACGGGCTCAGGCGTTGGAGAAGGTCCGCAGGATGTCCGCGCCGGAACTGAGGACGACCGCGTCCTGTGCCAGGTCCTCAGGCAGGTGCTGCCGCACCTCTTCGCGGAAGAGCATCGTCGGCACGCCAGGGGCCATCAGAACCATGTCGCCGGCCGACGCGATCCGGGCGAACAGCTCCCAGGCCAACTGCCCGCTCACATGGTTCACCATGAAGCCTGACCCTGGCTCGGCAACCCCGTAGAGGTCGGCAGTCCCGTCGTCGAAGTGCAGCTCGGCGAAGTCGAACTCCGGCTGGACCCTCATGAGGTGTGGCGCCAGGAGCTCAGCCAGCACACCGTTCTCCGCCTCGGCCGGCTCACCGCCGACGAAGCGCTGCGCGTACACCTCGAAGCTCATGGCCGGAGCGTTCCACTCAGCGCTCGGCACCTCAAGAGACCTCGGGCCGCGCAGCCGTGCCTGAGCGGGGTGTCGGCAGTACAGCTAGTGACGAGGGATCTGCTGCGCGTACTGGTCGAGCACGTTCAGGATCCCTGAGTGCTGCCAGATGCGGTTGCGCTTCATGCCCGTGCGTTCGGTCAGGACCCCGGCGTCGGTGAGCTGCGCCAGCGCTCGCTGCGCGGCGACCTCGTTGGTGCCGAAGCGCCCGACGAGCAGCCGGGCGTTGACCACCGGGTTCGAGATGAGCAGGGGAACGACCCGCCAGGCGGAGGCCTGAGGTCGCAGCCGTCGAGCCGTCAGTGCCTCGCGGGCGGCGTCGACCTGAGCGGCCAGGTCGTCGACGAGCCTCACTCCGGTGGAGGCTGCGTACCGGCTCGCGCGGGTGAACTGCTCGACGATGGGCCGGGCGTCACCGCGGCGGTACGCGCCGAGTGCCGAGAAGTACGCCTCGGTGTCCGTCAGGAGCCCCGCCGAGATGGGCGCCGTCGTGCGGGTCATGACGCCCTTCCCGCGCAGGATCGCGTGGACCAGTGCCCGCCCGGTGCGGCCGTTGCCGTCGGCGAACGGGTGGATGGTCTCGAACTGCGCGTGTGCGATGGCGGCCTGGACGATGACCGGCACGTCGTCACGGGCCAGGTAGCGGACCAGGTCGGCCATCGCCTCGGGCACCTGCTCGGCCTGCGGGGCGACGTGCGACGCGCCCCGCGGGCTGATCCTGCTCCGGCCGACCCAGACCAGCTCGTCGCGGTACGTGCCGGCGTGGTCTTCCCAGCCTCGCTGTCCGCCCAGGAGCCGGGCGTGCATTGCGAGGATGGCGCTCTCGTCGAGGTGGTCGGCGAGGGCGAGCGCGGCCTCCATCGTGCGGACGTTGGCGACGACGACCTGCGCGTTCTCGCTGCCGGACTGGTCGATCTCGGCCAGCGCGAGCTGGCGGGCGCCCACCGTCAGGTTCTCGATCTGCGACGACGAGGCCGACTCGGTGCGCAGCAGGATCGACGACATCGGGCCGAGCGTCGCGCTCTCGGCGCCGAGCTTCGCGCTTGCGTACAGGTCGAACCGTGCGAGTGCGGCGGTCGCCTCGTCGACGTCCGCCCCGAGGTCGGAGGGGATGGTCACGGAGTGGTCGGCGATCCGCGCGGGCACGCTGGACTCGTACGGGCCGGAGGCGCTCGAGAGCTGCGCGCGCGAGCTCATGCCGTCGGTCTGCGCGAGCCAGTGGTGCGACTCGTAAGCCGTCGCTGGAACCGCGAGCGTCGCGACTTCCGTTGCCATGCACGCAATCGTACTAACAGTTATTGCCGAAGTGTTAGCAAGAGCCGGACGGTCTTCATGGGAGGCGCGGGCTTGGGCTTTGGTTTGTGAGCGCGCTCGTCGCGAACATGACCGCTCGTTCAGTGCCTCGCCGCCGCGTACCGCCGTCGAGGAGATCGACGCACTCCACGAGCTCGGGCGGGCTGGTCACGGTCACGTCGTAGCCGAGCATGTCGACGGCGACGATCTCGACGCTGTCGCCGCCGGTGAGGAGACCCAGCCCGTACGCTCGGCGCGTGACGAACGACGCGCTGGCACCCGACGGCGAGCGGCGAGCGAGCGCCCAGGAGGCCCCGCGTCAAGCGCAGGCCGACCGCCTGGATGGCGAGCCGCGGAGGTCTGTCGAGCCGCGCTCCGTCGCGCGCGCACTTCGTTCGATCCGACGGCGGCGGATGCCTGATCGACAGGGGGTCGCCGTGAGTCGCCCAAGGCCGGACGCCGCCAGGATGAAGGCGCTCCGCGAAGCTCTGCTTGCGACATTCGGACCCCAGCAGGTCGTGCGCGTCGAGTACGTGACCGCCTTCAGCGAGCCGTTCCCGTTCTGGGTGTGGCTCGGCACGACGACCGACGTCGAGCGCGACGAGCTCGCGCGCGACTCGTCGGCCGGCGGGCGGGTCGCAGAGGTGGCAGGCAGGTTCGGGTTCGATGCCCTGTGCGAGGGGTTCACCGTCGAGTCCCAGGAGACGGTCGACCGTGACTACGCCGGGAACTGGTTCTACCGCCTGCGCTGACCGTCCCGGCGGTGTTCTCCCGTCGGCCTGTTCGGTTGTGTTCCGGCGTGAGAACGGGGCCCACGCAGTGCCCCTTTGAGTGACCTCCCGCGGCGAGCCTTCGCGCTCGTCCCGCTACCGCCGAGATCTGTTCTGGTCGGGACGGGCGGATGCTCCTGCGTCGTCGTTGACGCCCCGGAATGTCCTACCGACGTTCGACAGCCATACCCCGGGCCGCACCCTCGTCGTGCACCAGTTCTTCCCGGGGAAGAGCCGGCCTGGGTCGAGCTTCGCGGAGCGCCGCGTCACCGACAACGCGCGGCTCCGGGTAGTGCAGGCACATGCCGGCCAGTTCGCAGTCGACACCGTTCGCCGCTCGAACCGGTCGTCGGCCGTCATCGTGCAGCCACTTTCAGTGTGTCGCCGCCGCGTACCGGCGGCCGAGGACGGCGACGTACTCCGCGAGCTCGGGCGGGTTGGTGACGGTGAAGTCGTAGCCGAGCATGCCGATGTAGACGGCGACGATCTCGACGCTGTCGCCGCCGGTGACCAGGACGCACTCGGTGTCGGAGACGGGTTCGACGACGCCGACGGCGGGGTTGATGCGGGCGAGGACCTGCTCGGCTGAGGCGTGGACGGTGATGCGGGTGTGCACGGCCCAGCCGGCGCGGGCGACCTCCCGGGCGACGAGGCCCGTGTAGTCCTCGCCGGGGAGCGGGGTGGGGGTGAAGCGGCGGCCGTTCGGGGTGCGCAGGGTGATGCGGTCGAGGCGGTGCGGGGCCCAGGTGTCGGTGGCGGGGTCGCGGGCGACGACGTACCAGCGGCGCTGCCAGGTGACGAGCTTGTAGGGCTCGACGGTGCGGGGCGCCTCGTCCTCGAGGAGGCGCAGGGACTCGTGGTCGCGGATGGCAGCGGCGATGGTGGCGATGAGCGCGGGGTCGACCTCCGGGTCGGGGACGTTGCTGTCGGTGTTGAGCGGGCCGTGCTCGAACGCGTCGCGGAGCGCGGCGACGCGGCGGCGCAGGTGGTGGGGGAGCACCTGCTCGAGCTTCGCGCGGGCGCGGTCCGCGGTCTCCTCGATGCCGCGCAGGCCCGCGACGGCGCCGAGGCTGACGGCGATCGCCACGGCCTCGTCGTCGTCGAGAAGAAGGGGCGGCAGCGTCGTGCCGACGCCGAGCTGGTAGTAACCACCGGTGCCGCGCACGGAGTCGACGGGGTAGCCGAGGGTGCGCAGGCGGTCGACGTCGTGGCGCACGGTGCGGGTGGTGACGCCGAGGCGTGCGGCGAGCTCGTCGCCGGTCCAGCGAGCGCGCGACTGCAGCAGGGCGAGCAGGCGCAGGAGCCGGGCGGAGGTCTCGAGCATGCGGTCTCCGATGATCGTCGGAACATCCCCACCATAGAGGAACGAACTGTGCCGGAACGGTGCATAACGTGACTGTCATGACGACGACGCAGCAGCCCACCCTGACCGTCCGACCGTTCCAGGTCTCCATCGACCAGGCCGTCCTCGACGACCTGCACGACCGGCTCGCCCGCACCCGGTTCGCGACGCCCGCACCCGGCGACTCGTGGGACTACGGCACCCCGGAGTCGTACCTGCGCGAGATGGTCGCGTACTGGCGCGACGAGTTCGACTGGCGTGCGCAGGAGGAGCGCATGAACGCCTTCCCGCACTTCCTCACCGAGATCGACGGCCAGACGATCCACTTCATCCACGTGCGCTCGTCGGAGCCGGACGCCACGCCGCTCCTGCTCGGGCACACCTACCCGGGGTCGTTCGTCGACTTCCTCGACATGATCGGCCCGCTCACGGACCCCGTCGCGCACGGCGGCCGCGCGCAGGACGCGTTCGACGTGGTCATCCCGTCGATGGTGGGGTTCGGGTTCTCGACGCCCGTCGTCGAGCCCGGGTGGACGATGGCGCGCCTCGCGCGGACCTGGGACACGCTCATGCGGGGGCTCGGGTACGAGTCGTACGGGGTGCACGGCAGCGACGGCGGCGCGATGATCGGCCGCGAGCTCGCGGTGACGGACCCGCCCGGGTTCCTCGGTGCGCACGTGCTGCAGCTGTTCTCGTTCCCGTCCGGTGATCCCGCGGAGTTCGAGAAGCTCACGCCCGCCGACCACGCGGCCCTGGAGTTCCTCGGCTGGTTCCAGCAGCGTGCCGGCTTCGCCGCTGCCAACTCGTCGCGACCCCAGACCGTCGCCGCGGGGCTCGCGGACTCGCCCGTCGGGCAGCTCGCGTGGAGCGAGCTGTTCGAGAACTTCGGCAACGGGACGAGCCTGCTCACCCGCGACCAGGTGCTCACCCAGGTCTCGCTGTACTGGCTGACGAACACCTCGTCGACCGCCGTGCGGTTCTACTACGAGGAGGCCCGCGCACAGGCTGAGCCGCAGGTCAGCCACGGCCGCACCGGGGTCTCGGTCTTCGCCGACGACTTCAAGACGATCCGCCCGTTCGCCGAGCGGGACAACACGAACATCGTCCAGTGGACCGAGCACGAGCGCGGCGGGCACTTCGCGTCCATGGAGGTGCCGGAGGACGTCGTCGACGACCTGCGCACGTTCTTCCGCGCCTGACCTGGCATCCCGACGAGGGGCCCGCGCCTGCGAGGACGCGGGCCCCTCGTCGTCGGTCCGGTTGCTCCTTGCCCGTCCTTGACGTCCTGGAATGCCCTACCTACGTTGGGCAGCCACACCCGGACCGCACGCTCGTCGTCCGCGCGGCGCTCTTCACCGATGAAGAACGCCGGGACGCGCAGGGCTGCCGGTCAGCGACGACACGGCCGCCCCGGGTGGTGCGGGTGGTGGGCGGGCCGAGGCCCGCCCGATCCGTAGGGGGACGAGAGGGAGTGACCATGACGGCACGTACCGCACGACGACGTGAGGGTGCTGGGACGGCACCGAGCAGAAGACGACTGGTGACGCGGCTGGTGGGCGCGGGGGCGGTGGTCGCGCTCGCGGCGGTCGGGTTCGCGACGCCGGTGCAGGCCCACCCGGGCGGTCCCGCCCCGGCGCCGGCGCACCCCGGCCACCCGAAGCCACCGGGGCACAGCGACACGTTCCGCGTCGCGATCCGCGTCGAGGGGCACGGCAAGGTCACGGGCGCGGGCAAGTACAAGGCGGGCGACACGGTCCAGCTGACGGCCACGCCGCACAAGAGCGACGTGTGGGGCGGCTGGACGTCCACCGAGCTGAACTGGATCGGCGCGCGCGTCGACGAGTTCACGATGCCCGCGCAGGACGTGACGCTGACGACGACGTTCCGCCCGCGCATGGAGTCGCTGAAGAAGGCGTACCGCGACTACTTCGACGTCGGGAACATCTGGTCCCACCCCGGCACGTACGCCGAGGGCTCGCCGAACTCGGAGACCATCGCGCGGCACTACAGCGTGATGACCGCCGAGAACGCGATGAAGCCCGACCAGCTGCTGCCGAACGACAACATCGACCCTGAGACGGGCGAGTTCACGTTCCGGTGGGAGCAGGCGGACCAGTTCGTCGACGAGACGCTCGCACACGGCATGAAGGTCCACGGCCACGTGCTCGTCTGGCACGGGCAGTCCCCGCCGCGGCTGAACACCGGCACCACGGGCGGCACGCGCGCGCTCGCCAAGGCGAACATGGAGCGCTACATCAAGGAGGTGCTCACGCACTTCAAGGGCCGCACGGTCTCGTGGGACGTCGTCAACGAGGCGTTCGTCGACGGGCTCGACGAGTTCGACCCCGCCACGCAGGACTGGCGTGACTTCCTGCGCGGCGGCCCGAACGGCGGCTGGTCCAACTGGTACAACGCGTACCGCAACGGCGGCGACCTGGCCGAGGGTGAGAGCCCCGCGGACTTCCTGTACGACGCGTTCGTCTTCGCCCGCACGTACGACCCGGACACGCGGCTGGAGTACAACGACTTCAACGTCTTCCAGTCCGAGGGCAAGGCGCAGGCGATCATCGCGATGGCCACGGACCTCAACGCGCGGTACGCCGCCCAGCACCCCGAGGACCCGCGCCCGCTGGTCGAGGCGATCGGCATGCAGTCGCACAACTACATCAACCAGACCCCGGCGTTCGCGTGCTCGACGAACACGCGGCTTCCGAAGCTCGTGAACGACGCGGCGCCCGAGTGGAAGCCGGGCGCGTGCTCCGACCACGCGTCCGTCGAGCGCTCGCTGCAGCTCATCACCGAGGCGGGCTTCGAGGCCAGCATCAGCGAGCTCGACCTGCAGGTCTGGGAGGCGTGGAACGGCCAGCCCGAGGGCGACGACCGCTCCCAGTACCGGGACCTGAACGACCCGACGGTCGCGGACCGCATCTCGCGCGGTGAGTTCGACTACTGGGTCGGCAAGATCACCAACCGGGCCGAGCTGGAGAAGATCCAGGCGCAGCGGTTCGCGGAGTACTTCGCGGTCTACAAGAAGTACTCGCAGGACATCGACCGCGTGACGTTCTGGGGCCTGACCGACCAGCTGAGCTGGCGCTCGACGCACAACCCGCTGATCTTCAACAGCGACTTCTCCGAGAAGCTCGGCGCCGCCGCGGTCGCCGACCCGGAGAAGTGGCTGGGCGTGCGCAAGCCCATCACGGACACCTCGCGCCTCGAGGCGACCGTCGAGCAGGCCGAGGACCTCGACCTGCGGGCCTACACGCCGAAGAGCGCCGCGAAGGTCCGTGCGGCGCTGCACCGGGCGGAGCACGTCCTGCGCAAGTCCGAGCCGCAGCGCGCCGTCAACGACGCGACCGCGGCCCTCGCCTCGGCGATCGCCAAGCTCGAGCGCAGGTAGCGGTCAGCGTCCACCCGGGGTCCCGCAGCGCGAGCATCGCTGCGGGACCCCGGTCGCGCGTGAAGAGGGAAACGGTCCCTGCACCTGCGCGGCCCTTGCGAATATTTCGTCTTGAGACGAGAGTGGTCGCATGGCCACCGCTCTGCTCGCCACGACGACGCTTCCCCCTGAGGACGCCCCCGCTCGGGAATCCGTGCACCGGTTGGCGGCCGCGCTCGAGCAGCCGACCGCGAAGCTCGTCGCGCCCGACGGGACGACGGTCGAGGTGCCTTCCCCCGTGCACGAGATCCTCGTGCGCGTGGTCGAGGCGATGGAGGCCGGCCACGCCATCACCGTGGCCCCGGTCGAGCAGCGGCTGACGACGTCGCAGGCGGCAGAGTTCCTCGGGATCTCCCGCCCGACGCTCGTCAAGCTCCTCGACGACGAGCGGATCCCGTACGAGCGAGTCACGCGGCACCGCCGCATCAGGCTCGACGACCTGCTGCACTTCCGGGACCTCCGCCGGACCGAGCGGCGGGCGTCTCTCGACGAGCTCACGCGCGAGGCGCAGGCGGACGGGCTCTACGAGGACGCCGCCGAGGAGTACGCCGAGGCGCTGCGGCTCGCCCGCCGGACGTCCGGCGGTGGGCCGCAGGGGTGAGCTTCGGCGCCCTACTCGACGCGTGTGTGCTCGTGCCCATCTCGCTGGCGGACACCCTCGACCCCAAGATCTAGCGGGAGGCGGTCACGGTCTTGCACTCGTACATCGGTGGGTCAACCGTTGCTCCATGTCGAAGATCCAGGATCTCGAGCGGATGGTTGACGCCCTCCGGCGCCAGCGGAACGACTGCGAGCCGAAGTCGAACCAGAACCCCCGGTATCTGCGGTACTCGAACGCCGTCTCGGCACTTCTCTGGCTCATTGATGACTTGCGTGCGGAGGAGACGGCGTAGCCGACGACGAGGGGGCTCCCTGCCTTCCGAGAGGGCGCCGTAGGTGTGCGCGTTGATGGACCTTCAGGCGTGGAAGCGTGCGAGGGCGGCGCGGATCGCCTCGGCCCTGGTCAGGCCGTGGCGCGCTGCCGCCGCGTCCAGGGTGTCGAGCTCCTCGGCGGTGAGTCGGACGACGACGACCTGCATCGGCTGTGCGCCGCGGCCCGGACGTCCTCGTGCGCGGCGCCTCGGCACCTCGACGTCGTAGCCCTTCTCGGCTTCGTGGGCCAGCTCCCGGACCCGCTCGTCACTCACCACCCACGTGACGTATGACGAAAACGCGGCATGCGGGGTGACTTCTTGCGCCACCCCTCCCTCCCGCTCAGGATGGCGGCGGGAGGGGTGATGGCGGAGACGTACGGGGTCGTCGTGGGTGCCGGGAGTCTGCGCTCGTCGTCGGACGGGGCGTGGCGGCTGCCGCACCGGTGGACGGACGAGGGCGTCGCGGTCGAGGCGGCGTTCACGGGCGCGCACCTGCTGCACGTCGCGGCGGCGGGCTGCGTCCTCAACGACGTGTACCGGGAGGCCGCCGGGCTCGGCATCACGCTCCAGGGGGTGCGGGTGACGGCGGGCGGCGGGTTCGACGGGGAGTGGGTGTCGACCGGGATCACCTACGCGGTCGAGGTGGACACGCAGGCCTCGCCCGACGAGGTCGCGCGGCTTGTGGCCGTCGTCGACGAGGTCGCGGAGATCCCGCGCGCGATCCGGGCCGGCGCGCCGGTCCAGCGGGTGAGCACGGCCGGGTAGGCCGCGCACGAGCGGGTGACTTCACAGCACTCGTCGGCGCCGCGTGCACCCCGGCGGTACGATGCGAACCGCCGGTGGATGGCGCGCGACCTCACGTCGTGCCGCAGCTCGTCGAGGACACGCCCCGGCAGTGACACCACGGTGCCGGTGCGATCCCCACGCGGCGCCGACGAACAGCTGCGCGATCGCGCGGCGGCGCTGACCTGAGCGCCCCGCCCCGCCGTTCCCGGCGGCACGCGGTGAGCCGGTCCGGTCTCGGCCGGGCACGGGCAACGCACGCCGCGCCCGCGGTCGGGTGCGGACGTCGAAGGAGGAGATGTGGCAGGAGCAGGCCGGGGCCGGCCGGGACGCGGAGGCGCCCAGCCCGGTGGTCAGCGACGCCGCACGACGCGTCCCGACGAGGAGGGCCTCATCCCGGTGC
Organism: Cellulomonas palmilytica; assembly: GCF_021590045.1. Classification (NCBI taxonomy): domain Bacteria; kingdom Bacillati; phylum Actinomycetota; class Actinomycetes; order Micrococcales; family Cellulomonadaceae; genus Cellulomonas; species Cellulomonas palmilytica. Next base: position 1,376,037 of record NZ_CP062221.1, read on the forward strand.
TCGCCGGGATCGCCCGCGACGTCGACAACGCGGTCAAGCGCCCGCCGACGCGCCCGGCGGTGCGCACGAAGTTCCAGGTCGTGGCGCTGCTGGTGCGCGAGGAGCGGGCCCGCGTCAACGCCGACGAGTCGCTCGGCCACGCGAAGCGCACCCAGGAGCTCAAGCGCCTCGACGGCGTCGCGACGCAGCTCGCCAAGACCGCCGCGCGCGACACGTCCCTGCTCGAGCTGCTGCGCGAGGACGCGCGGGTCTCCGACGCGGCGCGCGAGTACCGGGCGTCGGTGCTGCGGGCGGGGGGCATCGAGCCGCCCGACGAGCCCGAGCCGGAGCCGGTGGCGCCGCCGACGCCCGCGGAGGACAAGCGCGTCCTGCCGCAGTCGGTGATCTCGCGGCGCCTCGCGAACCCGTTCCTCGCCCCGGACTTCGAGGCCGCCGCCGAGCGCGCCGCCGCGCGCCCGCGTCGACTGGCGGGCTGGGAGCTGTTGGAGCCGCTGTTCTGGTCGTTCGAGAAGGCCGCGACGGGCAAGCCCGCGTGCATGGCGCTGCCCGAGCCGGGCGTCGCGTTCGTCCCGCGCGCGGAGGTGCTGATGCACCACCAGGCGCAGGTCGTCGCGGCTGCTGCGCGTGGTCACCGCACGTTCCTGCTGGCCGACGAGCCGGGCCTCGGCAAGACGGCGCAGGCGCTGCTCGCCGCGCAGGCCGCCGACGCGTACCCGCTGCTCGTCGTCGTCCCGAACGTCGTCAAGACGAACTGGGCGCACGAGGTGAAGCTGTGGACCCCGCAGCGCCGGTCGACCGTGGTGCACGGCGACGGGGAGGAGGTGGACGCGTTCGCGGACGTCGTGATCGTGAACTACGAGATCCTCGACCGGCACGTCGGCTGGCTGGGTGAGCTCGGGTTCCGCGGGATGGTCGTCGACGAGGCGCACTTCATCAAGAACAAGGGCTCGCAGCGCTCGCGCAACGTGCTGACGCTCTCCGAGCAGATCCGCCTGCGCACCGCCCGACCGCTGCTCATGGCGCTCACCGGGACGCCGCTGATCAACGACATCGAGGACTTCCAAGCGATCTGGGAGTTCCTCGGCTGGATCGACGACGAGAAGCCGCTCGGCGCGCTGATGAACGCGCTGGAGGACACGGGCCTGACGCCGGCCGACCGTGGCTTCTCCGCCGCCGCGCGTGCCGCGGTGATCGACATGGGCATCGTGCGTCGTCGCAAGATCGACGTGGTCGCGGACATCCCGGCCCGCCGGGTCGCGGACCTGCCCGTGGAGCTCGACGGCGCGGTGGGACGCTCGATCCGCGCGTCGGAGGAGGCGCTCGCCCGCCGCCTCGTCAGCCGCTACCGCGCGGCGCTCGAGGCGCGCGGCGACACGTCGATCGGCGGGGCGGTCGACCACGACCTGGCGCGCCGCGTCGCGGCCGGCGAGCTCAAGGACTCGTCGTCCAAGAAGACCGGCGACAACGTGTTCACGATGGTCCGGCGCATCGGCCAGGCCAAGGCCGGGCTGGCCGCCGACTACGCCGCGCAGCTCGCGCGCAACGTCGGCAAGGTCGTGTTCTTCGCCAAGCACGTCGACGTCCTCGACGCCGCCGAGCAGACGTTCGCGGACCGCGGCATCCGGTCGGTGTCGATCCGCGGCGACCAGACGACGAAGGCCCGCGACAAGGCCATCAAGGAGTTCACCGAGGAGCCGGACGTGCAGATCGCGGTCTGCTCGCTGCTCGCGGCGGGCGTGGGCCTGAACCTGCAGGTCGCGTCGAACCTGGTGCTCGCCGAGCTGTCCTGGACCGACGCGGAGCAGACCCAGGCGATCGACCGCATCCACCGCATCGGCCAGTCCGAGCCCGTCACGGCGTGGCGCATCATCGCGGCGCAGACCATCGACGCGAAGATCGCCGAGCTCATCGACGCCAAGTCCGGCCTCGCGGCCCGCGCGCTCGACGGCGCGGACCTCGACGACGCCGAGACCTCCACCGACGTCCAGCTCGAGGCCCTGGTCAGCCTGCTGACCGACGCCCTCGCCGCGGGAGTGGTCGCCTGAGCCCGACCGGGTGACACCTCCACGGACCGCGGCACGGAGCGTTGCTCGGCGCGCCATCCTGGGGCCCCGTCACCGACCCCGGAGGCACACCCGTGGAACCCGCCGCCATCGCCGCATGGACCCTGCTGCAGGAGATCCCGATCCCGCCGGACGTCGTCGACCTCCTGATCGAGGGCGAGCAGGCCGTCGCGGCCTTCAAGACGTTCCGCGACAGTGCCGTGTTCACCACGCGACGGCTGATCGTGCGCGACGCGCAGGGCCTCACCGGCAAGAAGGTCGAGATCTACTCGCTGCCCTACAGCTCGATCAACATGTGGTCCTCGGAGAACGCGGGCAAGGTCTTCGACATCAACGCCGAGCTCGAGCTGTGGACGCGGGCCGGTCACATCAAGGTCAAGCTCGGCAAGGACATCGACATCCGCCGGCTCGACAAGCTCCTCGCCTGGGCGATCCTCAAGGGCTGAGGGGACAGCGGTCGCGCATGGCGTGCGACCGCAGGTGGACCCCCGAGCCGGGTGGTCCATTCCCCGGCACGACGACGAGCGGCGGGGGACCGGGTCATCCTCGAGCGTGCCGTTCACGCTCTCGCACCCTGCCGTCGTCCTGCCGCTCGCGCGCGGCCCGCTGGTGCCCGCCGCGCTCGTCGTCGGGGCCATGGCGCCGGACGCGCCGTACTTCGTCAAGCTGCCGCGCTACGCGGGGGCCTGGTACGAGCCGTTCGTCAACGCGACGACGACGCACCACTGGCCCGGTGCGCTGACGGTCGCCGTCCCGACGGCCGCGGTGCTGCTCGCGGTGTGGTGGGTGGTGCGTGCGCCGCTCGTCGCGCTCGTGACGCGCGAGGGAGGAAGGGCCGGGTCCGACGAGCGCGCCGGGCTGGCCGAGCGCGCCGGGTGGACGCTGCTCTCTCTCGTGATCGGGGTCGCGACGCACGTGCTGTGGGACTCGTTCACGCACGGCGACGGGTTCCTGGTCGAGCGCGTCGACGCGCTGCGTGAGCCGGCGTTCGCGGGGATGGACGTGGCGCGCGTGCTGCAGCACGCGAGCACGGTCGTCGGGCTGCTCGTCGTCGCCGCGTGGGCCGTGCGGTGGGCCGCTCGGTGGCGGGAGCGCGGCGGCCGGCTCGAGGTGTCGACCACGAGCGCGGCGGTGATCGCGGGCGTCGTCGTGCTCGGGCTGGTGGCCGCGGGGGTCGCGCTCGCGGCGAGCATCACGGCGCGCGAGCCGGTCGAGTCGACGCTCGCGCGGCTCGTCACGACGTCCGGCGCCGTCGTCGTCGCGGCCGTGGTCCTGTACGCGGTGGTGTGGCGGGTCAGCCGCCGAACAGCCGACGCCAGCCGCGTCGGGGCGGGATGAGCCCCGGGGTCGCGCCGGGGTCAGGGGCGTCCGCGACCACCCGGTCGTGCGCGACGGGCGGCGTCGCCGAGGTGCGGGGCGCCCCACCGGCGAGCGCGGTGGCGATCCGGTCGAGGAAGTCGTCGACCTCGTCCATCGCGTACCCCTCGCGGAACCGCGTACGGCTGAACGTCGTCCCCGCGACCTGCTCCGCGCCGAGCTCCCCGAGCTCCCCGGGCTCGCCCGCCTCCCGGGCGCGCAGCGTCGCGATCACCCGGTCGAGGAGGTCGTCGACCTCCGACTGGTCGTAGCCGTCGGTGAACTTCGTCGTGCTGAAGCGGACGTGCAGCACCGTCTCGGCGCTGATCGGCTCGCCGTAGCCGGGTTCGTCGGACGCGGTCATGGACCCGATCATGCCGTGCGCCTGCGGTGGGCGTGCGGTGGGTGCTCGACGTCCCGCGCGGTCCCGACGAACGCGCCCGACGACCGGTGTGAGCGGACCGACAGCGGATCTTCGCTGCTCATAGGGCACACTGGGGGTGGCTCCGGCGCGGCGGAAGGTTCTGCGCGGGCCCGCGTCCTGGGTGCTGTGGCTGCCTGGCGGGCGCCCCACTCGACGCCTGAAGGGCGACACTTTCCTTGACTTCTTTCTCCAGCCTCGGCGTGCCCGAGGTCCTCGCCGGTGCGCTCACGAAGGCCGGCATGACGTCCGCGTTCCCCATCCAGGAGGCGACGCTCCCGGACACGCTGCGCGGGCGTGACGTGCTCGGCCGCGGCCGCACCGGCTCCGGCAAGACCCTCGCGTTCTCCCTCCCGCTTGTCGCGCGCCTCGCGGGCCTCGTCCCGGGCACGACGATGGTGCGGCACGTCCCCAGCCGCCCCACGGGCCTCGTGCTGGCCCCGACGCGTGAGCTCGCGACGCAGATCGCCGCGACGCTCGAGCCGCTCGCGAAGGCCGCGCGCCTGAGCGTCACGACGATCTTCGGTGGCGTCTCGCAGCGCCCGCAGGAGTCCGCGCTCAAGGGCGGCGTCGACATCGTCGTCGCGTGCCCGGGGCGCCTCGAGGACCTCATGAAGCAGGGCGTCATCTCGCTCGCGGACGTGCAGATCACCGTGCTCGACGAGGCCGACCACATGGCCGACCTGGGCTTCCTGCCCGGCGTGAAGCGGATCATGGCGGCGACCGACAAGCGCGGTCAGCGTCTGCTGTTCTCCGCGACGCTCGACAACGGTGTGGACAAGCTCGTCGCGGCGTTCCTCAAGGACCCGCTGCGCCACTCGGTCGACACCGACCGCTCGCCCGTCTCGCAGATGACGCACCACGTGCTCACGGTCGCGGACGCCGACGCGAAGAAGCACGTGGTGCAGCACCTCGCGTCCGGCACGGGCCGACGTGTGCTGTTCACGCGCACCAAGCACGGCGCCAAGAAGCTCGCGAAGCAGCTCACCGCCGCGGGCGTGCCCGCCGTGGACCTGCACGGCAACCTCGGCCAGGGCGCGCGCGAGCGCAACCTCGAGGCGTTCTCGTCGGGCGCGGTGAAGGTGCTGGTCGCCACGGACATCGCGGCGCGCGGCATCCACGTCGACGAGGTCGAGCTCGTCGTGCACGTCGACCCGCCGGCGGAGCACAAGGCGTACCTGCACCGCTCGGGCCGTACCGCGCGTGCCGGGTCCGCGGGTGACGTCGTGACGATCGTGCTGCCCGAGCAGGTCGGCGAGGTCCGCGCGATGACGCGGCAGGCCGGCATCACCGCGAAGCCGCAGCCGGTCGGCCCGGGCGCCGCGGTGCTCGAGCAGCTCGTCGGCGAGACCGCGCCGTTCGTCCAGCCCGCGCGTCCCGTGCAGCCGCAGCAGCAACCGCGCCGGTCGAACGCGTCCGGCGACGCCGCGCGTCCCGGTGCTGCGCGTTCGGGCCGTCGTCGCGGCGGCCGGGGGCGTGGCGGCGAGCAGGCCGCGACGGCCCGTCCCGCGAACGGCGGCCAGGCGGGTCGTCGCCAGTCGGCCGGCGCCGAGGCCCCGTCGCCGGCGCGCCAGCCGCGCACGTACACGACCTCGACGCCGGGTTCGGCATCGCGCGCGTCGGCGTCGTCGGGTACGACGAGCGGCGCCCGCCGCCAGGGCCCGCGCCGCGCGGGCCGCACCGCGGGCGCCCCGAGCGCCCGCACCGACCGCTCCTGACCCGCTCCTGACCCGCTCCTGACCCCGCCGAAGGCCGGCGCCCGCCGCACCAGGTGAGCGCCGGCCTTCGTCGTCCCCGCACGCCTCCGCCGAGGTCGCGCATCGCACGGGAGGTCGCGTGTTTCCTGGTGGGTCGCGCAGTCGACCGCGCGACTCACCGAGCAACGCGCGACCCCGCGAGGAACCCGCGACGCAGCGGGGGGTGGGTGGCCGCCGCGCGTGCCGGAGCCGCCCGACGTGGGGCGTTCGCGCGCACTGCGGCCTTTGGTCCCAGGCGCGGACCGGGCCCGGGACGGTAGGCCTTGATCCGTCACAAGGAGGTGATGCCGGTGTTCTCCATCGGGGCGAAGCCGGGCAAGGGAAAGTTCCTGGACGCCTGTGGTCACACGGTCCAGCTCGAGGACGACGAAGCGCTCCCGCCGTGCCCGCAGTGCGCGCACGAAGTGAGGTGGTGGCGGCTCGTCTGACGCCGCGACGGGCGGTGGTCGCGGTCAGGGCAGGTCGTCGACCGTGGCCATCGCCTCGTCGAGCAGTGCGTCGAACTCCAGCTCTCCCTCGGCGAGCGCCCACGCCTCGCGCGTGGTCTCGAAGCAGCCGACCGCCGCGCCGACGATCGTCAGCGCGGCGAACTCGGTGAGCTCGGGCCTGCGTTCGCGCACGACCTGGGTGAGGTCGGAGCGCCAGAGCCACATGCGCGCGGAGTGCCGCGTGCGCAGCGCCGGTGTGAGATACACCAACTTCATGAGGGGCATTGCGCGGTCCTGCTGGAGCGTCGTGGCGATGTAGCCGTCGAACGCCCGACGCAGCGAGGTCCACAGCCGCTCGTCGTCCGGCCGGGCCTTCAGCGCGGCCGCCACCTGGGCGCGCCAGCGGGCCGAGACATGCTCGATGACGTCGTCTTTCGTGGGGAAGTAGCGGAAGAACGTGCGCTCCGACATGCCCACGGTCGCGGCGATCTGACCCACCGGCGTGTCGTCGAATCCCTGCTTGATGAACAGGCCGATCGCGGCGTCGGTGATCTCGTCCTGGATGGCGCGGCGCTTGCGCTCGCGGAGGGACACATCGGGGGCCATGCGCACACAGTAGGACACAAGGGGTGGACTTTTCGACGAAACGTGTCAAACTTGTCATGCACTGACACGAACGTGTGACGACTGACCGAGTTGTCACGAGGGAGAAACCGGAAGTCATGACTGACCACACCACCGCCCAGGAGCTCCTCACCCCCCAGGAGGTCGCGATGCTGTTCGGCGTCGACCCCAAGACCGTCACGCGCTGGGCCCGCGCCGGCCGCCTCAACGCGATCCGCACCCTCGGCGGTCACCGCCGCTACCTCGGCTCTGAGGTCCGCGCGCTCATCACCCCCTCCGTCCCCACGCAGGCCGGCCCGCGCGACTGACGCCGGCGCCCGCCGCGCCGTCGCCTGACGGCGGCGCCCCCTCCGCAGCCCCACAGCCGGGGCGGTCAGGTCCCGGCTGACGCAGCTCCCGTCCCCCGGAGCGCGCGACGGCCGGACTTGTGTCTGCGGAAGCGCTGTGCGCGCGGCGGGAACAAGGGCCCCGGTCGAATCGTTCCAAGAGACGCCATGAAGAAGCGATACGAAGAGCTCGAGACCGACGACGGCACGACCGTCCGCTACCGCCGGCACGACAACGGCGGCGGACTCGTGGCGATGGCCGCGACCGTCGATCCCACCACGTACGTCGCCGAGACCGCCTGGGTCGACCCGGGAGCGTTCATCGGCGGCGGAGTTCACATCGGGGCCCACGTCTGGGTCGAGCCCGGCGCGGTCGTCGGACCGCACACGCAGCTCGGCACGCACGTCCACGTCGGACGAGGCGCCGTGATCGGGTCGGGCGCGCGCCTCGCGACGCGCGTCACGGTCGGTGACGGCGCACGCGTCGCGGACGGCACGCGCGTCCCCGCGGAAGCAGTCGTCCCCGCCCGGTCGCAGGTCACCCCCGCGACCAGCCACACGCTCGCAGCCTGATCCGCAGCACCCCGACCCGCACCCGCCCGCGGCACAACCCCCGGCCGCGACGGGTGCGGGTCGCTCGTGTCTACAGCCGGATCGCGCCGGTCGCGAGGGCGACGAGGCCGGCGACGGCACCGAGCAGGGAGATCGCGAGGACCACGCGCTCGCGCGCGGTGAACCAGCGGCGGCCCTGCTCGCGGCGCGTGAGCACGAACAGCAGGGACGCGGGTGCGTAGACGATGAACACGACGAGCAGGTGGTCGAGCCCGGCCGCGTAGAGCAGCCACGTCGTGTAGAGCGTCGCGGCGACGGCGACGACGAGCGCGCCGCGTGACCCCTGGTCGCGGCGCAGCAGCCGCACGCCGTACGCGGCCGCCAGCAGGTAGGGGATGAGCACGAGCGAGCCGGTGAGCTCAAGCGCGAAGTCGAACGCGTGCTCGGAGGCGAGCGTGAGCAGCAGGACGGCCTGCGCGAGCGCGGTGCTCATCGCGAGTGCGGGCACGGGGGCGTCGTGCTCGTTCGTCCTGCGCAGGAACTGCGGCATGTCCCCGTCGCGCGCGGCGACGAACAGGACCTCGGCGGCCATGAGCGTCCACGCGAGGTAGGCGCCGAGCACGGAGATGATCAGGCCGGTCGAGACGAACGTGCTGCCCCACGAGCCGAACGCCGCGTCGAGCACGCCACCCATGGACGGCTCCTCGAGCTGGGCGATCTCGTCGGCGGGCAGGATGCCGTAGGACACGATCGTCACGGACGCGAACAGCGCGAACACCGACCCGAAGCCGAGCAGCGTCGCGCGTCCGACGTCCGTGCGGCGACGTGCGTGCCGGGAGAACGTGCTGGCCCCCTCGACGCCGAGGAACACGAACACGGTCGCGAGCATCGTGCCGCGCACCTGGTCGAGCAGCGTGCCGGAGCCGGGGGAGCCGCCCCAGTTGTCGGCGAACACCGCGGGGTCGAACGCGACGACGGCGAGGACGACGAACACGACGATCGGCACGAGCTTGGCGACGGTGACGACCCGGTTGACGGCGGTGGCCTCGCGGATGCCGCGCCGCACGAGGAGGAAGAACACCCACAGCCCGACGCTGCCGACGGCGACCGCGAGGAGCGTGTCGCCCGAGCCGAGTGCGGGGAACACGGCGCCGAGCGTCGAGGTGATGAGCACCCAGTAGGTCACGTTCCCGACGCACGCGGACGCCCAGTACCCGAACGCGGAGAAGAACCCGAGGTACTCGCCGAAGCCGGCCTTCGCGTAGGCGAAGACGCCCGCGTCGAGGTCGGGGCGGCGCAGCGCGAGGGTCTGGAAGACGAGCGCGAGCATGAGCGTGCCGGTGCCTGCGACTCCCCAGGCGACGAGTGCGCCCGCCGCGCCGGTGGACTCGGCGAACTGGCGGGGCAGGGAGAACACGCCCGCGCCGACCATCGAGCCGACGACGAGCATCGCCATCGTCGGGACGCCGAGGTGCGTGGTGCGGGGTGCGTCCGCGACGGGTGCGGGGGTCGTCATGGGGTCCTGCCGGCGTGCGTCGACGGCCTCCGACGATGGTGCGGGTACGGCTGCGTAGGGCTGCGGGCGGCTCGGAGGCGCGCCGCGCCCCCGACTCTGCCGCATCGTGGACACGTTCGCGTGGTGGGGCGCGCGGGTGTGCGAGGGCGTGTTGGGCGCCTGACCTGGACGGTCGTGGCAAACGGGTGCCCTGTGACTCGGGTCACGACCGAAAAATCTGCAAAGTCATGGACTGGACGGTTGACCAAGAGGGTGGTCAAGGAGCACACTGTCTCCCGACGGTGCGCATCGCCTGCCCCCTGCGCGGTGCGCACCGTTTCTACGTCCGAGAGGCGGCCGCGATCATCCGCGGCCGCCTCTCGCGTGTTCCAGGACCGTCCGGGGTCGGCCGTGCCACGTGTCCAGGGCGCCCCGCCCGGTGCGCGACCAGACCGCCGCACCCGGCGCGCTGACCTGCGGACGAGCGCTCGATCCGCACGATCACGCGGATCGTCCGCCCGAGCGGAACTCGGGGGCCCCTCGGCGCGTCACGTCCGGGCGCGCCGCGCCCGCGGTTACCGTCGCAGGGTGACCGTCCCCGCGCGCGCGCCAGGCTCGGGAGCCGGCTCGGACCTCGGGCCTGCCCCCGGCACGGCCGACCCCACCTCCGTCCCCACGGGCACCCCCACGCCCGCCACCCCCGGCCGCGGCACGCCCCGCACCGCCGCCACCGGGGCCGTGCCCGCCGTCGCGGGCGAGGCCGCCGGGCCCGTCGCGCTCGTCGAGCCGCCGTCCGACGCCGAGCTCGTCGAAGGTGCGCTCGCCACGTGGCGCGGCGCGCTCGTCGAGGCCGCGGGCGGCTCCACGCTCGCCGACATCGACCTGCTCGGCGAGGCCGCGCTCGACCTGTCGGCCGCGCACCCGTCCGGCATGGCGCAGCTGTTCGCGGGCCGCGAGACCCGCCTGTCGAACCTCGTGCGCGAGGGCGCGGCGCTGTCCACCGCCCGCCGGCGCGCCCGCGCGGTCGGCTCGCGCGCCGCCGCCTACGAGCAGCGCTACGGCATCGCGCCCACCTCGCTCGCCATCGGCGTCGCCACGTGGACCGAGCGCACCACCGCGGACGTCGCGCAGGACGACGTCGCCGCGCTCGCCGCCGCGACCGCCCGCACCCCCGCGCCCGCACCCGCCGACGAGCCCGCGACCGCACCCCGGCGACTGCGCGCCCCCGTGCTGCTGCGCCCCGTCGCGCTGCGCGCCCGCGGCACGGGGGAGAGCGACTACGAGCTCGCGCTCGAGCCGTCGCTCGAGGTCAACCCCGTCCTCGCCCGCGCGCTGCGCTCGCGCGGCGCGCTGCTCGACCCGGCCGCGGTCGCGCGCGGCGCGTTCACCGGCGGCGGCTTCGACCCGCGCGCCGCGCTGCAGCGGCTCGCCTCCCTCGGCGAGGCCGTGCTCGAGGACTTCGAGCTGAGCGAGCGCGTCGTCGTCGGCACGTTCGTCCACCCCGGCCAGGTGCTCGTCGACGACCTCGACAACCTCGCCGCGGGCGTCGCGCACCACGAGGTCCTCACCGCGCTCGCGGGCGTCGAGGCGGACCGCGAGCGCCTGCGCGCGCACCCGCTGCCCGCCGCCGTCGTCGGCGACCGCGACCCCGCGCACGAGCGCGGCGTGGGGGACCTGGACCCCGCGCAGCAGCACGTGCTCGACGTGGTCGCCACGGGTGCGCACCTGTTCGTCGACAGCCCCACGGGCGCCGACGACTCCGGCACGATCGCCGCGATCGTCGCGGACGCGGCCGCCGCGGGCCGCACCGTCCTGTACGTGCCCGGGCACCGCCGCGCCGCGGTCGCGCTCACCGAGCGGCTCGCCGCGCACGGCCTGCACGACCTGCTGCTCGACATCGCGCCCGAGGCCAGCTGGCGCAGCGCCGCGGCCCGCCGGATGCTCGGCGCGATGACCATGGAGTCGCCCGTCGTCGACCCGCGTGGCGTGCAGGCGCTGCGCTCGGACCTCGTCGGGCACCGTGAGGCGCTGCGCGGCTACGTCGCCGGCCTGCACACGCCCCGCGAGCCGTTCGGCGTGTCCGCGTACGACGCGCTGCAGCACCTCGCGCGCCTGACGTCCACGCGCCCCGCACCCCGCACGACCGTGCGCCTCGCCCCCGAGGTCGCGCGCGCGCTCGACGGCGCGGACCGCTCGCGGCTCGCCGCGGACCTGCGCCGCGCGGGCGAGCTCGGCGCGTTCTCCGTGCGGCCGACCGACACCCCCTGGTACGGCGCGGACCTGCGCACGCACGCCGACGCGGACGTCGCCCGCCGCCGCCTCGCACGCCTGCTCGACGACGCCCTGCCGCGCCTCGCGCAGCGCTCCGCGCAGGTCGACGCCGAGACGGGTCTGCTGCCCGCCGAGACCGTCGACGCGTGGGGCGAGCAGCTGCGCATGCTCGACGGCGTGCGCGCGTCGCTCGACGTGTTCCTGCCGATCGTGTTCGAGCGGACCGCGGCGGACCTCGTCGCGGCGACCGCCACCAAGCAGTGGCGTGCCGAGCGCGGGATCGCGATGGGCTACTGGCTGCGGCGCCGCCTGCGCCGACAGGCGCGCGACATGGTGCGCCCCGGACGCCCCGTCGCGGACCTGCACACCGCGCTCGTCGAGGTGCAGGCGCGCCGCGAGACGTGGCAGGCGCACTGCCCGAGCGGCGGCTGGCCGCGCCTGCCCGAGGGCCTGGAGACGCTCGAGGAGGAGTACCGCGCGGTGCGCGAGGACCTCCGCGCGCTCGACGAGGTGCTCGCCACGACGCCCGGCGGCGGGGGCCTGTGCGCGCTGCCGCTGGCCGCGCTCACCGAGCGGCTCGAACGGCTGCGCGGCGCGCAGGAGGCGCTCGACACGCTGCCCGACCGCACGGGGCTGCTGCACCGCCTGCGCGACGCGGGCCTCGGGGATCTCGTCGACGACCTCGCCGAGCGGCGCATCGCCGCCGCCTACGCGCCCGCCGAGCTCGAGCTCGCGTGGTGGAGCACCGTCATCGAGCAGATCATCGCCGAGGACCCCGCGCTCGCCGGCTACGACGGCGAGGCGCTCGGCGCCATGGCACAGCGGTACGCCGAGCTCGACCGCGCGCACGTCGCGAGCCTCGCACCGCCCGTGCGCACCGCGGTGGCCGCGCAGGTCGCCGCCGTGCTGCGCCGGCACCGCGAGCAGGCCGAGGAGCTGTTCGCCGAGCTCGTCGAGGAGCGTCTCACGTCGCTGCGCGACACGTTCGCCCGGTACCCCGACGTCGCGCGCCGGCTGCGCCCCGTGCTCGTCGCGAGCCCCATGCTCGTCCCGCAGGTGCTCCCCGCGTCCCGCACCGTCGACCTCGTCGTGCTCGGCGCCGCCGCGCACCTGCCCACCGAGGTCGCGCTCGCCGCGATCGCGCGCGGCCGCCAGGTCGTCGTCGTCGGCGACGCGCGCTGCGCGTCCGGCAGCGCCGTGCGCGAGCTCGCCGACGTCCTGCCGCGCGCGACCCTGCGCGCCGACACCGTCGCGCGCGACCCGTACCTCACCACGTTCCTGTCCGAGCACGGCTACGGCGACGCGCTGGTCGCGACCCCGCTGCCCACGAGCCGCCCGCTCGTGCGGCTCGACGTCGTCGACGGCACGGGCATGCCCGCGCAGGGCAGCGGCGTCGTCGAGACCACCGCCGCCGAGGTCGCGCACACCGTCGACCTCGTGCTCGAGCACGCTCTGTCCCGGCCCGAGGAGTCGCTCGCGGTCGTCACCGTGACCCCCGCGCATGCCGAGGCCGTCCGTGAGGCCGTGCTCGACGAGGTCCGCACGAACCCCGCGCTCGCGGCGTTCTTCGACCCCGCGCGGCCCGAGCCGTTCGTCGTCACCGACCTCACCGGGGTCGCCGGCCTGCACCGCGACGCCGTGCTGCTGTCGCTCGGCCTCGGCCGCACGCCGCACCGCCGCGTGCTGCACACGTTCGGCGTGCTGTCCGGCCCCGGCGGCGACGCGCTCCTGCTCGACGCGCTCGGCTCGACCCGCCACCGCCTCGGCGTCGTGGCCTGCTTCGGCGCCGACGACCTCGACCCCGAGCGCCTGCGCGGCGACGGCCCCCGCCTGCTGCGCGACCTGCTCGCGTTCGCCGCCGAGCGCGGTGCCGGCCAGACCGCACCCGCGTCCCACGCGGTCGACCCCGACCGCCTGCTCGTCGACCTCGCCGAACGCCTGTGGCGGCACGGGCTCGTCGTCGAGCTCGACTACGGCGTGCCCGGCGGGCAGCGCATCCCCATGGTCGTCGGCCACCCGTCCCTGCCCGGACGCATGCTCGTCGCCGTCCTCACCGACGACGACGCGTACGTCGGCGAGCCGTCCGTGCGCGTGCGCGAGCGGCTCACCGCCGACCGGCTCGAACGGCTCGGCTGGACGGTCGTGCGCGTGTGGTCCGCGGCCGCGTTCCTCGACCCCGAGGCCGAGGTCGACCGCATCCGCCGCTACGTGCACCGCGCCGTGCCCGCGCCCGTCGAGCCGCGCACCGGCACCGCCGTGATCGGCCTGCCGCAGTCGTGGACCGACGACGAGCGCGCCCTGGGTGCTGAGGTGCGCGGCAGGCGAACCGACGCGCCCGCGTCCGCGTCCGTGTCCGTGTCCGACGAGCGAGCGACCGACGAGCGAGCGCGGGCCGAGGACGGCGTCGACGAGCCGACGACCACGGCGCCGACTGCTGCTGCACCGACGCCGACTGCTCCCACGCCCACTGCTCCCACGCCTGCCCAGGGGTCGGTCGACCGCCACGAGGCTCCCGCGGCCGGCGTGTTCACGCCCGTGAGCCCCACGCCTGCCCGGCAGGGCGCCGACCACGCCACGGCCGAGCCGCGGGGACGTGCGGCGCGCCGCAAGGGCCGTCAGCGCAAGGGCCGCGGGCACGACGAGCGTGCGGGCGCCGCACCCACGGCGAGCGCAGCCGCTCCGACGGCTCCCGCTGCCGCGGCGCCTGCTCCCGAGGTGCCCGCCGCGGGCACCTCGGCGGAGCCCGGTCCGGCGGTCGTCGGACCGACGGGGACGGCCCCGACGCCCGCGGTGCCCGCGCAGCGTGAGGCCTCCCAGCGGCCCGCGAGCCCGACCGCGGGACACGCCTCGACCCCGACCGAGCCGCCGGCCGTGACGGGCGCGATGGTCGTGCAGAACGCGCCGCGCACGGGCGTCGTGCCGGTCGCGATGGACGGGGTGGTGGTCGACGACGCGCAGCGCCGTCCGCTGTCGGTCGTGCGGACCGAGCAGCCCGCGCTCCCGGTGCGTGCGCTGCCGCGCCCTGACGTGCGCCGCGGTCTGCCGATCGCCGCGTACAGCGACGACCAGCTCGACGACCTCGTCGGCTGGCTGCAGTCCGACGGCGTGCAGCGCTCGCGCGACGAGCTCGCGGCGGCCCTGCGCGACGAGCTCGGGGTCACGCGCCGCTCGTACCGCATCGACACCGCGGTCCGCGGCGCGATCGAGCGCGCCCTGTCCTGAGCCACCCTGGCGGGCGGACGCGTGTGCGGTGCGATGATCGAGCGGTGAACGGTCAGGAACCCCGGGCGCGTCGTCCTCGGCGCGCGGTGCGTCAGCCCGGGACGGTCGGGACCGACGAGTCGGTGCTGCGCACGACGCTGCCCGCGGTGCCCGCGCCTGAGCCCGTGGTTCCGCCCGCCCCGCCCTCCCCGCCCGCCGGTGGTCCGCGCGACCGGTCCGGTGACGCGTTGCTCGCGGTGCGCAGCGCGGACGACTCCGACGTCGGCTGGGGCGACGGCTCCGACGCGAACGACGAGCGCCTGCGTCGCGACAAGCCCCCGCACTGGTGACCTGACCGGCCGCGACCCGACCCCAGCCCCTCGTCGGCGCCGGCCCGTCCCCAGGTCCGCATCAGGCGGTGCCGACCGTGTGCGGCGGCTGCCTAGCGTGCGGGCGTGCCGTCGACCAGGTTCCCCGTCCCGCCGCTCGAGCGGCGACGCCGCCCCGTGCGCGCCGCGTGGCGCGGGGTGCTGTGGCGGTGGCGGTTCGTGGTCGCGGCGGTCGGCGTCGGGATCGCGGCGTCATCGGCGCTGCAGGTGCTGCGCCCGCCCGCGCCGCAGGTCCGCGCGGTCGTCGTCGCCGCGCGTGACCTGCCGGCGGGCACGACGCTCGCCGCAGGCGACCTCCGCGTGGCGCGGCTCCCGGCGGGCCTCGCGCTCGACTCCACGCGGGCCAGGGCGGACGGCCTGGTCGGCCGGGCGACCGCCGTGCCCGTGCCCGCCGGTCTGCCGGTGGTGCCGGGGCTCCTGACGTCCGAGGACCTCGTGGGCCCGCCGGGCACGGTCGTCGCGGCCGTGCGGCTCGCGGACCCGGCGATGGCCGCGCTGCTGACGCCCGGGACGCGGATCGACGTGCTCGCGGCTGCCGCCGAGACCGGTGCGCAGGGCGTGGTCGTCGCGCGGCGCGCGCTCGTCCTCCCGGTCGCGCCGGGCGACGACGAGGGCGGGTGGGCGGTGGGCGGCGAGACGGACATCCCTCCCGTTCTGCTCGCCGTGACGCCCGACGAGGCCGCGGCCCTCTCCGGAGCTGCCGTCGGCGCGTTGCTCAGTGCCGTGGTCGTGCCATGATCGAACGTCTGACCAGGCCGTCGCGCCCCGCGCTCATCGGAGGTACTCGTGTCGCAGTCCACAGTCGGTTCGGCGGCGGGGTCCGCCGCGAACGCCCTCGGCTCCGGGGCCAAGGGCCTCGCGAAGGTGTTCGAGGGGTTCAAGGACTTCATCTCCCGCGGCAACGCGGTCGACCTCGCGGTCGGTGTCGTCATCGGTGCCGCGTTCGGCGCCTTCGTGCAGTCGATCGTCGACGGGTTCATCAACCCGCTCATCGGCTGGGTCTTCGGGCAGCCGAACCTGGACGAGGTCCTGGCGTTCGGCCCGGAGGGCAAGACCCCGATCAGCTTCGGGCACATCATCAGCGCGGCGCTCACGTTCCTCATCACCGCCGCGGCCGTGTACTTCGTCGTCGTGCTGCCGCTGAACAAGCTCGCGGCGCGTCGCAAGCGCGGCGAGGAGGCCGAGCCGGCCGCGCCCGCCGAGGACATCCTGCTGCTGCAGGAGATCCGCGACCTGCTGGCCCAGCGTCCGACGCCCGCGCTGCAGTCGGACCTCACGACGCCGCCGACGATCCGGCCCGAGGACGGCCCGACGCCGCCCGCGCCGACGGCCTGACGCGCGCCGCCTGACGCGCACCCCCTGACGCGCTCCCGCACGAGGACCGCCCCGCCACCGGCCGGGCGGTCCTCGTCGTCTGCGCGCGTCGCCGGTCCCTGGGCGGGGCGCCGGAGGGAGGGTGTGTGGGGCGAACCACGCGTGCGCGGGGAGTCGGAGGGGTTGCACGGGTCGTTACCATTGGCACTCGGAACGTGCGAGTGCCAGGCTGCGCCACCCCGGCGCCCGGCTCGCGCCATCACGGACGAACCAGGGAGAACCGGTGCCCACCTACTCGTACGCGTGCACGGCGTGCGGCCACGCCTTCGACATCCACCAGTCGTTCTCGGACGACTCGCTGACGGTCTGCCCCGAGTGCGAGGGCAAGCTGCGCAAGGTGTTCTCCTCGGTGGGCGTCGTGTTCAAGGGCTCCGGCTTCTACCGCAACGACGCGCGCTCGGGCGCGAAGTCGTCGTCGGTCCCCGCGGTCTCGTCCGACAAGAGCGCGTCGTCGACGAGCACCTCGTCGTCGGACTCGTCGTCGTCGACCTCGTCGTCGACGAGCACGTCGAGCCCGGCCCCGGCCGCCGCTCCGGCCGCCGCTCCCGCTGCGTCCTGACGGCAGCCGCCCCACGCCCGCACTACCCTCGCAGACGTGCTCCGTAGCCGTGCCGCCCGTCTGACCGTCCTCTCGGTCGCCATCGTCCTCGTCGTCGCGCTGGTCGCGGCGGTCGTCGCCGCGTTCGTCGTCGTGCGCCGCCCGCTGCCGCAGGTGAGCGGGACGCTCGAGGTCGCGGGCCTGCACGACGAGGTGACGGTGACGCGCGACGCGCGCGGCGTCCCGACGATCACGGCGCAGGACCCGCACGACCTGTTCCTCGCGCAGGGCTACGTCGCCGCGCAGGACCGGTTCTTCGAGATGGACTACCGCCGGCACGTCGTCGCGGGCCGGCTCTCGGAGCTCGTCGGCGAGAACGAGGACGCGCTCGACGCGGACAAGGTGATCCGCACGTTCGGCTGGCACCGGGTCGCGCAGGAGGAGCTCGGGATCGTCGACGCCTCGACGCGCGAGGCGCTCGAGGCGTACGCGGACGGCGTGAACGCCTACCTGGACGGCAAGGCGCCCTCGCAGATCGCGGTGGAGTACACCGTCCTCGGCCTGCAGGTGGACGTCGAGGCCCCCGAACCGTGGGACGCGGTCGACTCGCTCGCGTGGCTCAAGGCCATGGCGTGGGACCTGCGCGGCAACTACGAGGACGAGCTCGCGCGGGCCCGCGCGTACGCGTCGGTGCGGGACGTCGCGAAGGTCGACCAGCTGTTCCCGACGTACCCGTACGACGTCAACCAGCCGATCGTCGCGGCCGACGACCTGACGAGCGCTGAGCCGGCGTCCGCGACCACGGACCTGGACCTCGACGACGCGGGCCTGCAGGCGGCCGTCGACAGCGCGCAGAAGGCGCTCGACGCGGTCCCGCACCTCGTCGGCGAGGGCGAGGGGGTGGGGTCGAACTCGTGGGTGGTCGCGGGCGAGCACACCGCGAGCGGGTCGCCGATCCTCGCGAACGACCCGCACCTGGGCATCTCCGCGCCGGGGATCTGGATGCAGGTCGGCCTGCGCTGCGCGACCGTCGACGAGGCGTGCCCGTTCGACGTGTCGGGCTTCGGGTTCGCGGGCTTCCCGGGCGTCGTCATCGGCCACAACGCGGACCTCGCGTGGGGCCTGACGAACCTGGGCGCGGACGTCACGGACTTCTTCCTCGAGCGCGTCGACGGGAACCGGACCGTGCGCGGCGACGGCACCGCGCCGATCCGGACGCGCACCGAGGTCATCAAGGTCAACGGCGGCGAGGACGTGACGATCGAGGTCCGCCAGAGCGTGCACGGGCCGATCGTGTCCGACGTGCTGGACGTCGACCGGGCCGGTGACGCGCCCATGCCGGACGGGACGTCGGGCCGCGGGTACGAGGTCGCGCTCGCGTGGACCGCGCTGGCGCCGGGGCACACGGCCGACGCCGTCCTCTCGACGGCGACCGCGAAGGACGCGAGCGACATCGCGCGCGTGGGCCGGCTGCTCGACGTGCCCTCGCAGAACATCGTGTTCGCGACGACGGACGGGCACATCGGCTACCAGGCGCCCGGCCGCATCCCGGTGCGGCAGAAGATCACCGGTGAGGTGCCGTCGGACGGCACGTGGCCGCGCCCGGGCTGGGACCCGGCCTACGACTGGCAGGGGTACGTCGACCCCGAGGAGATGCCGCGCGCGCTCGACCCGGCCGAGGGGTTCGTCGTCGCGGCGAATCAGGCGGTCACGCCGCAGGGCGTCGGTCCGTTCCTCACGGACGACTGGGACTACGGCTACCGCGCGCAGCGCATCCGCACGACCTTGACGAACGCCGTCACGCGCGGCGAGAAGCTCGACGTCGCGGCCATGAGCACCCTGCAGAACGACGAGCGCAACCCGTACGCCGACGTGCTCGTGCCGTGGCTCCTGCGCATCGAGATCGACGACGCGTTCGCCGACGACGGCCAGGAGCTGCTGCGCACGTGGGACCACGTGTCGAGCGAGGACTCCGCGGCGGCCGCGTACTTCGCCGCGGTCTGGAAGACGCTGCTCGAGCTGACCTTCGCCGACGACCTGCCCGACGGGGACCTGCCGAACGGCGGCTCGCGCTGGCTCGAGGTGGTCCGCGGCCTGCTCGACGACCCGGGCTCGACGTGGTGGGACGACCGCACGACCCCGGGTCTGCTCGAGGGTCGCGACGAGGTGCTCTACCAGGCGATGGTCACGGCACGGCTGACGCTCACGCAGCAGCTCGGGCGGGACGCCGACGAGTGGCGCTGGGGCCGACTGCACACCGCGGCACCCGAGCACCCCGTGCTCGGCGGCTCGTCGGTGCCCGGCCTCGTGCGCAACTTCGTCAACCCGGACCCGGTCGCGGTGGGCGGCGGCTCGTCGATCGTCAACGCGACGTCGTGGGACGCATCGGAGGGCTACGGGGTGACCGCGGCGCCGTCGATGCGGATGGTCGTCGACCTGGGTGACCTGGACTCCTCGACGTGGGTCGCGTTCACCGGGACGTCCGGGCACCCGGCGAGCCCGCACTACACCGACCAGCTCGACGCGTGGGCCCAGGGGACGACGTTCCCGTGGCCGTTCTCGACCGCCGCGACGCAGGCGGACGCGGTCGACCGGTTGACGCTGCGGCCCTGACGCGCGGCGGGCCGGCCCCCAGGGCCGTTCCGAGGCCGGGCCCGTCAGGGACGGCGGCTCAGGAGCGCAGCGGGACCCAGCCCTCGGGCGTCGCGTACGCGTCGACGCGCCGGTCGTGCGGCTCGCGGGGGAGCGGGTCGACGGCCGCGTCCCGCACCTCCTCGGGGAACACGACGGCGACGACGAGCGCGTCGGGCCGCGCGTGCTCGAGCGCCCGGTCGTACCAGCCGCCGCCCTGGCCGAGCCGGCTGCCGGCGGTGTCGACCGCGAGCGCGGGGGCGACGATGACGTCCGCGTCGGCGAGCGCCTGCGGGCCGAGCGTCGGGCCGCCCGGCTCGGGCGGCCGCCCCGGGGCCCGCTCGCGCAGGTCGTCGGGACCGCGGTACTCGGCCCAGTCGCGCTGCAGGCCAGCGCCGAGCACGGGCAGCAGGATCCGCACCCCGCGCTCCGCGAGCCGTTCGAGCAGCACGCCGGTCGCGGGCTCGGTCGGCCGCGCGGCGTAGACGGACACGCAGCGCGCGTCGCGGACCGCGGGGATCGAGGTCACGACCTCCGCGAGGGCGTCCGCGGCCTCGTCGCGCAGCCGCTGCGAGCGGTGGGAGCGCGCCTTGCGGAGAGCCGAGCGGAGGAGCTCCTTCGCCTCCTCCGGCTCGGGAGGGGACGCGTGGAGCGACGGTCCGGCGGCGCTGCTCATGGCCCCAGTGTCGCAAACGTTCCGCCGAGGGCCGCACCGCCGCCCGGGCCGCGTCCCACCCCTCGGACACGCGACGAATGTCACCCGCACGGGTGAATCGGTCACGACCTGCGAAATCGCCCACGGACCCCGGATGCCGACGGACCGACATGACCCACGCCACACGGGCGTCCCCTGGGCGCGGTCCGAGGGGCGCGGCTAGCGTTCCGGCATGACGATCCACAAGGCAGTCATCCCCGCTGCAGGACTGGGCACCCGGTTCCTGCCCGCCACGAAGTCGACGCCGAAGGAGATGCTCCCGGTCGTCGACAAGCCCGCCATCCAGTACGTGGTCGAGGAGGCCGTCGCGGCCGGTCTCGACGACGTCCTGCTCATCACCGGGCGCTCCAAGCGCACGCTCGCCGACCACTTCGACGCCGTGCCCGAGCTCGAGGCCGTGCTGGAGTCGAAGGGTGACGCCGAGCGTCTCGCCAAGGTCCGCGAGTCGACCGAGCTCGCGAACGTGCACTTCGTGCGTCAGGGCCAGCCCAAGGGCCTGGGGCACGCGGTCCTGCAGGCCAAGCGCCACGTCGGCGACGAGCCGTTCGCGGTGCTGCTGGGCGACGACCTGATCGACGAGCGCGACGACCTGCTCGCGCCGATGCTCGCGCTGCAGGAGCGCCTCGGCGGGTCCGTCATCGCGCTGCTCGAGGTCCCGCGCGAGCAGATCTCGTCGTACGGCTGCGCGGCGGTCGAGGCGCTCGAGGGGGAGGACGAGGACACCGTGCGGATCACGGGGCTCGTCGAGAAGCCCCCGGTCGACGAGGCGCCGTCCAACCTCGCGATCATCGGCCGCTACGTGCTGCACCCCGCGGTGTTCGAGGTCCTCGAGAACACGGCGCCCGGCCGCGGTGGCGAGATCCAGCTGACGGACGCGCTCGCGACGCTCATGAACACCCCCGCCGAGCAGGGCGGTGGCGTCACGGGCGTCGTGTTCCGCGGCCGCCGCTACGACACCGGTGACCGGCTCGACTACCTCAAGGCCGTCGTCCGGATCGCGGTGGATCGCCCCGACCTGGGCCCCGACTTCAAGGACTGGCTCGAGAAGTACGTGGCCGGCTCCATGTCCTGACGCACGGCGAAGGGGCGCCGGCGCGGCACAATGCCGCCATGAGATCGGTCCAGGACCACCTGGCAGCCGTGCTCGCTGCCGTCGGGCCGGTCGCCCCGCTCGACGTGGCGCTGCACGACGCGGTGGGGTGCATCCTCGCGCGCGACCTCGTCGCGACGCGGGACGTGCCCGCGACCGCGGTGGCGGCGCGGGACGGCTACGCGGTCGCGGCGCACGAGACCGCGGCCGCGGGGCTCGACACGCCGCTCGCGCTGCCCGTCGCGCACGACGTGCTCGCGGGCGCGCCCGCGGGGGTGCGCCTCGCGCCCGGGCAGGCGGTGCGCATCGCGTCGGGCGGCGCGCTGCCCCTGGGCGCGGACGCGGTCGTGCCGCTGGAGGAGACCGACCGCGGTGCGGTGCGGTTCGCGCTGCAGCGACCGGCGGTCGCGGGGCAGCACGTGCGGCCCGCGGGCGCCGACGTGCGCACCGGTGAGGTCGTGCTCGCGGCCGGCACGCGACTGGGCGCGCGCCAGCTCGCGCTCGCGGCGACGCTCGGCCACGGCCGCCTCCACGTGCACCCGACGCCGCGCGTCGTGCTGCTGTCCGTCGGCGACGAGCTCGTCGAGCCCGGCACGTCCCGCCCGCGTGAGGGTGCCGTGTTCGAGACCGACGGGCACGCGCTCGAGGCCGCGGTCCGCGACGCCGGCGCGACACCCGTGCGCGTCGGGATCCTGCCCGACGACCGCGGCACGCTACGCGAGGCGCTCGACGACCAGCTGGTGCGCGCGGACCTCGTCGTCATCACCGGCGGCCTGTCGGAGCTCGTCGGCGACACCGTCAAGGACGTGCTCGCGACGCTCGGCACCGTCCGGCTCGACCACGTCGCCATGACCCCGGGCCTGCGGCACGGGTTCGGGACGGTCGGCAGCGACCTCGGCGCGGACCGGACCGTGCCGATCTTCGCGCTGCAGGGCGACCCGGTGTCCGCGCAGGTGTCGTTCGAGGTGTTCGTGCGTCCCGCGCTGCGGGCCATGGGCGGCCACGCCGAGCTCTACCGGCCCAGCGTCACCGCGCGCGCCACGCACGGCTGGACGTCGCCCGCGGGGCTGCGCCAGTTCGTGCCCGCCACCGTGCTCGGCTCGCCCGAGGAGGGCTACCGCGTGACGCCGCTCGGCGACCCCGCCGCGCCCACCGTCAGCGCGCTCGCGCACGCCAACGCGCTCGCGGTCGTCGGCGAGCACGACACGACCGTGCAGTCCGGGCAGGTCGTGCACTGCCTGGTCCTGGAGGGCTGATGGCGCGCGGCTGGCCCGCCGTCCTCGAGGACGGCCCGGTGCGCCTGCGGCCCCTGCGCCGCCGTGACGGCACCGCGTGGCTCGCGCTGCGCGCGCGCAACGCCTCGTGGCTCGAGCCGTGGGACGCCACCTCCCCGGTGCCCGTGGAGGGGCCGCGGCCCACGTTCGCGCAGTTCGTGCGGACGCTGTCCGCGCAGGCGCGCTCGGGCGTGAGCCTGCCGTTCGCGATCGACTACGAGGGCGAGCTCGTCGGGCAGGTCACGGTCTCGTCCATCACGTACGGGTCGCTGCGCTCGGGCGCGATCGGGTACTGGATCTCCGAGCACGTCGCCGGGCGCGGCATCATGCCCGTCGCGGTCGCGCTCGCCGCCGACCACTGCTTCACCGAGCTCGGGCTGCACCGCGTCGAGGTGAACATCCGGCCCGAGAACGGACCCTCGCTGCGCGTCGTCGAGAAGCTCGGGCTGCGCGACGAGGGCGTGCGCGAGCGCTTCCTGCACATCGGCGACGAGTGGTGCGACCACCGCACGTTCGCGATCACCGTCGAGGAGGTCCCCGGCGGGCTCCTCGCGCGCTACCGGGCCCACCACCCGACGCGCTGAGCACCCCGCAGGACTCTCGTCGGGCCCCGATACAACGCCCGCGAGCCGGATTCGGCTCGACACGCCGGACAGTTGCCCCGAGAGGGGGACGTCGCGCCCTACCGTCGGTCCGTGAAGGATCTCACCGGCTGGCTCGCGCTCGCGCTGGTCGGCCTGTGGGTGGGTTACCTGGTGCCGCACAAGCTGCGGTACCGGCAGCAGCTGGTGGAGTCCCGTGTCGACGACCGGTTCTCCGACGCGCTGCGCGTGGTCGCCGTGAGCGACCGACCGGCTCGCGACCGGGCGCAGGCGACGGTGAACCCCGGCGACTGCAGACCTGCCGGCACGTCGGGGTTGCTGACCCCCGGCAGAGGGGTGCTCGTGGCAGCGACGAGCTCCGCGACAGGAGGCAGGACCATGGACCGACCCACGGCGCAGCACGACCGACTGACCGCCGAGGTGGCTCGCCGGACCGCGCAGGCGCGTGCCCAGCACGCCGCCGCGGTCGCGCGCCGTGGAGCCGCGGCTCGTCGCCGCGGGCTGCTCGCCTCCGGCCTGGCCCTGCTCACCGTCGTGGGCACCGTCGTCGCCGTCGTCGCACCCGCGGTCACGTGGGTCGCGGGCGCCGTGCCCGGTGCGCTGCTCGGCACGGTCGTCGTGCTCGGTCGTCGCGCCGTGGTCGCCGGTCGTGCCGCCGACGCGGCGTTCGCGGAGCGCATGGAGCAGGCCGCGCGCGCCGCGCAGGAGGCCCGCGCCCGCGCCGCGCGCGCCGTGACCGGTGCGCAACGTGTGGTGCAGCCGACCGTCACCGGCCACGCCGTGCGCCCGTCGGACACGCCCACGCAGATGATCGCGCGTGTGAGGACCGCCGACGACGAGTCGTGGTCGCCCGTGCCGATGCCGCGCCCCACCTACACGCTCAAGCCCGAGGCGCCGCGCCGCGAGCCGGTCCCGCTGACGAACCTCGAGGGCTCCACGTCGGCCGTCGCGCGCCCGCCCGAGGAGGGTCTGGGCCTCGACGAGCAGGCGGATGCCACCGCCGCGTCGACCGCCACCGTGCCTGCCACTGTGCCCGCGACTGTGCCCGCGACTGTGCCTGCCACTGTCGCCGGCCCGTCGACCACCGGCTCGATCGACCTCGACGCGATCCTGGCCCGCCGCCGCGCCTCCGGGCAGTGACGCCGGACCTGCGCGGAGTCGCGCAGGTCACGCCGCCTCGATTTTTCTCGACGGGCATGCAGGGTGCTAGTCTGTAGCCCGCTTCAAGGGGCTGTGGCGCAGTTGGTAGCGCGTCTCGTTCGCAATGAGAAGGTCAGGGGTTCGAATCCCCTCAGCTCCACCGATGACGAAGGCCGGACCCCAGGGTCCGGCCTTCGTCATTCCCCCCGCCCACCCAGCGCCGACTGCGCACGTTCCTGCGCGAGCGCGCACGCCGAACGCCCGCACTCGGGTCGGAACGTGCGCACTCGGCGGTGGGGGACGGGGTTCGTCCCGCCCGCGCGCCCTCGCCCGCACTCTCGTGCGCCGACCCCCACCGGCGAGTGCGCACGTTCGTGCGTGAGTGCGCACGCAAGGCGTCAGCAGTCGGTGCGCGACGTGCGCACTCGGCGTGGTGGTGGGTTCGGGGTCGTCGGACTCGCCGCCGCGCGCCGTCCGGGACCCTGGCGGCGACTCCCAACGGCGAGTGCGCACGGGCGTGCGTGAGTGCGCACGCCGGGCGGGTGCGCTCGGGTCGGAACGTGCGCACTGGAGGCTCGCGCGCGGGGGCGCGACGAGGCGTGTGACGACGGGGGGAGTGAGGTGCGCCGGTGCGGGTTTCGGTGCAGCACCACGACGAGGCCCCGGTTCCCCCGATCCGGGGCCTCGTCGTGTGCGGACGCGGCCGCCCCCTGCTCAGCCGCGTCCGTCAGGAATCCGCAGGGGGGCGGGGTCTCTAGGCGCTCCGCTGCGTCGGGCAGGACCCGCCGCAGAGGAAGGGCGCGACGGTGTACTGCGCGCCGACGTCGCCGCGCAGGAGCCAGGTCAGGACGAGCGCGGGCGCGGTGCGCGCGGTGTGCCGCCACTGCGCCCCGACGCGCAGCACGGGCGCGTGGCCGCAGCGCCGCGTCACGCGGGACAGCACGGTCACGGCTGCGGCCGGGTCGGGCCCGGAGCCCACCTGGTAGGTGCCGCGTTCGCCCGTGAGCTCGACGAGGAAGCACGCGCCGTCACCGCCCACCGCGCGGACGACCTGCGCGATGCGGGTGTCGGTGACCTCGAGCGTGACGATCACGGCGTGACCGGCCTCGAGCTTGACGAGGTGCTCGCCGAGCGCTGCGGCGGGCAGCGGCGACCAGCGGTCGGGTGCGGACGCGGACATCACGAGCAGCTCGCGGGCGGGCTCGTGCGAGGACCAGGAGGTCGGGACGGTGTCGGGCACGGTGGCCCGTGCGGCGGGGCGGTGCACGGGATGCTCCTTCGGTCGCGGCTGCGATGCGGACGATCCGGCGCCGCCGCAGCCTGGCGGGTGTCGGATGTGAGCGGCGGCGCTACGCCGTGGTGCGCACCGGTGGGCGGGTGCGCGTACCTGCCCCGCGCAGGGCGAGGGTCACGCGTTGGTCGAGCGGGAGGCTCGCGAGGGCTCGTCGCTGCAGGTAGGCGGCCCGGCGCAGGTTCCGCAGGTCAGCGGCGCGCCGGTCGGCCTCACCCCTGGTCAAGGGGCTCACTGTGCACCGGTCCCGGGGCGGGGTCATGGTCGCTGCCCGTCGCCAGCAGCGACAGGCTGAGGAGCGCGGCGACGAGCAGCGCGGAGCCCGAGAGCACGACGGCCGACCACGCGAGCGCGCCGCTGCCGGCGGTGCGCCGCACGCGCAGGACCGCGACGACGAGCGCGACGAGCGCGACCGGGATCGCCAGGAGGGGGACGAGCAGCACCAGCAGGAGCGCGAACGCCCCGGCGACGAGCGCGACGACCGAGCCGGCGTCCGGTCCGGCGGGTCGCCCGGCCACCGCGGGTGCGGTGAGCGTCTCCTGCGCGGCGGCGAGCGCCACGACGGGTGGCCGGCCGGCGGGCGTGACGCTCGCGGCGATCACGTCCACCGACCCGAGGTCCGTGAGGACCTCGGTGACGTCGGCGGTCGACGGCTTCGCGCCGAGCGCCTCGAGGAGGTGCTCGCGCACGGCGTCGAGCGTGTCCTCGCGCTCACGCGGGTCGGCGGCGACGAGCGCGCGCTCGAGGTCGGCGAGGTACGCCGCGACGAGCGGGTGCTCGGGGGCGGGGGTCCGGCTCATCGGGACTCCTCCAGCACGGTGTCGACGTCCTGGCGGAACGGTTCCCACGCGCGGGTGAACAGGTCGAGCGCGGTGCGACCTTGCGGGGTGAGCTCGTAGTAGCGCCGTGGTGGTCCGCTGGTGGACTCCTGCCACGACGTCTCCACCCAGCCCTGCCGGCGCATGCGCGACAGCAGCGGGTAGAGCGTGCCCTCGCTCGCGAACAGCACCTGGTAGCGGGAGAGGCGGGTGGCCAGCTCGAGGCCGTACGCCCTGTCCTTACGCAGGCATGCGAGGACGCAGTACTCGAGGACCCCCTTGCGCAGCTGCGTCAGCAGCGCGTCCGACTCTGCGGCCATGCGGGGGAACTAGCAGTCTCTTGCGTCGCAAGGTAGTGACTGGTGCAAAGATCTCTGCTGTGGTTAGTCCTTGCGGCGTACGGTGCCAACCCAGGCGCCGACCGGAGAACGGAGATGGGGGTTCGGTGCAGTACATGAGGAAGATCGCGACCGCGTTCGTCGCGGCCGCGCTCGTGCTGGGTGGGGGGACCGCAGCGCACGCCGAGGACGACGCCCCGGTGTCGGAGGACACCACCCTGCAGGAGTACCTCGACTCGCTGAGCCCTGCCGAGCGCGACGAGTTCATCGCCACGCAGCTGCCGGCCACGACGGACGTGGAGGTCGGGGGGCAGCAGCCCGAGGACTTCACCGCGGTGCGCTCGCTGCTCGCCGCCCGCGCGTCCAGCCTGTCCATGACCACGTCCGCCTCCGGCTGCTGGTCGCAGCGGTGGACGTGGGCGCCGAAGGCGGCCGCCGGCAACACGCTGTACACCTACTACCACGTGGGCCACTGGTGCGCGTCGGGCAGCTCGGTCACGTCCGCGAAGATCTCGGACCACGGCGGCGAGACGTCCACGCCCGGCTGGTCCTACTCCGGCGTCGTCGGCAGCGGCAGGGGCGTCGTGTCCAACGAGGGCCGGTCCTACACGCGGCACAAGTTCGTGCTCAAGATCGGGGGCATCACGCTCCAGACCTCCACGCCGTGCGCGCGGGTCAAGGGCAGGTCCTCGGGCTCGTCGACCGCCGACTCGGTGTGCGGGATCTCCTGACGCACCCCTAGCAGGACCACCGCGGTGACCGGTCGTGGAGGGCGACCGGTCACCGCGGAGCAGTGCGTGACGAGGCGCACACACTGTCGTGCCGCGGCGCGCAGGGGGCGCCGCGGCACGTGGGGCAGGATGACCGGGTGACCAGGCCCGGGACGTCCGCGCTCGCGCGGGTCAAGGCGTGGGTCGACCCGCTCGTCGTCATGATCCTCACCGTGCTCGCCGTCGGGCTCCTGTGGCCCGCGACCGGCGCGCTCGCGGACGTGCTCGAGGTCGTCCGGACCGTCGCGATCGTCGTGCTGTTCGGCCTGTACGGCGCGCGGATGCCCACGCACGAGGTGCTGCGCGGCCTGCGCAACTGGCGCCTGCAGGGCTCGATGCTCACCGCGACGTTCGTCGTCTTCCCCCTCCTCGGCCTCGCCGCGCAGCTCCTGCCCGACGCCGTGCTGGCGCCCGAGCTGCAGTCCGGCGTGCTGTACCTGTCGCTCCTGCCGTCGACCGTGCAGGCCTCGGTGGTGTTCACCTCCGTCGCGCGCGGCGATGTCGCCGGGGCCATCACGGGCGCGACGATCTCCAACGTCGCCGGCGTCGTGCTCACCCCCGCGCTCGTCGCCGTGCTGCTCGGCGCCACCTCGGGCGGCCTGCACGGCGACGCCGTGCGCAGCGTGCTGCTGCAGATCCTGCTGCCGTTCGTCGTCGGGCAGGCGCTCGAGCGCTGGACCGGCGCGTGGCTGCGCGCGCACAAGCGCCTCACGCAGGTCACCGACCGCGTCGTCATCCTGCTCGTCGCCTACACGTCGGTGAGCCAGGCGCAGACCTCGGGTGCGTGGGACCACGTGACGCTCGCCGCGCTCGTCGTGCTGGCGCTCGTGTGCGCGGTGCTGCTCGCCGTCATGCTGTCGCTCACGTGGTGGGCCGGCGGGCGGCTCGGGCTCGACCGCGGCGCGCGGATCGCGCTGCTCATGTGCGGCTCCAAGAAGAGCCTCGCGACCGGTCTGCCGATGGCCGCGGTGCTGTTCTCGCCCGTCGTCGCGGCGACCGTCGCGCTGCCCGTGATCGTGTTCCACCAGATCCAGCTGGCGACGTGCGCCGTGGTGGCCCGGCGCCTGGGCGGCGTCCGGTAGCGTGCCGCTCGAACCGCACCGTGCGGAGAGCACCACAGGGAGCATCGTGTCGCAGCCCGGAGTCGTCCCCCGACCCGTCCACCTCGAGGTGGGCAGCCAGGCGCCGTTCGTCGTGGGGGAGACGACCACCGTCGTCGTGGACCCCCGGCCGGACCTCATCGCGCACGGCGTGCTCGCCGCCGACCTGCTCGGGCGGGTGACGGAGCAGGCGATCGAGGTGCGGTACACCGACGACGCGCGCGGCGCGCGCGACGTGATCCGGCTGCGCCTCGCCGCGGCCGACGAGCCCGACCTGCTGCCCGGCGACGAGGCGTACAAGGTCGTCGCGGGCCCGAGCCGCGTCGAGGCCGTCGCGCGCACGTCCGCCGGACTGACGCGCGCCGTGGTGACGCTGCGCCAGCTGCTCGAGCAGGGCAGCGACGGCGCGTGGCGCGTGCCCGCGGTGGAGGTGCGTGACGCGCCACGGTTCGCGTGGCGCGGGCTGTCCGTGGACGTGGCCCGCCACTTCCTGTCGGTCGACGTCCTCAAGGTCGTCGTCGGCCTCATGGCGCACTACAAGCTCAACGTCCTGCACCTGCACCTCACCGACGACCAGGGCTGGCGCCTGCACGTGCCGTCGCGCCCGCACCTCGCGCGCAAGTCGTCGGGCACGGCCGTGGGCGGGGACCGGGGCGGCTGCTACACGCCGTCGGACTTCGCCGACCTGGTGCAGTACGCCGACGCGCGAGGCATCACGGTGATCCCCGAGATCGACGTCCCCGGGCACGTCAACGCCGCGACGCACGCGTACGGCGACCTCACGCCCGACGGCGTGCCGACCGACGAGTACACCGGCATCGAGGTCGGCTTCTCGCGCCTGTACGCCGACCTGCCCGCCACCGGCGAGTTCCTGCGCGCCGTGTTCACCGACGTCGCCGCGATGACCCCCGGGCCGTACGTGCACATCGGCGGCGACGAGGTCCTGACGATGGAGCACGACGAGTACGTGACGCTCGTCGGGCAGGCCGCCGCCGCGGTGCGCGCGGCGGGGAAGAAGGTCGTCGGGTGGCAGGAGATCGCGTCGACGCCGCTCGAGCCCGGGACCGTCGTGCAGTACTGGGACACGCGCGTCGACCCCGAGCCGTTCGTCGCGGCCGCGCGCGCGGGCGCGTCGATCCTCATGTCGCCCGCGTCGAAGGTCTACCTCGACATGAAGTACGACGAGCGCACCGCGCTGGGCCTCGACTGGGCCGGGCACGTCGAGGTGCGTGACGCGTACGACTGGGAGCCCACCACGTTGGTCGACGGGCTGCCGGCGGAGTCCGTGATCGGGGTCGAGGCCGCGGTGTGGACCGAGACGATCCGCGACCTCGACGCCCTGACCACCATGCTGCTGCCGCGGCTCGCGGCCGTCGCCGAGGTCGCGTGGACCGCGCCCGAGCGGCGCGACTGGGACGACTTCCGCGCTCGCATCGCCGCGCACGGGCCGTTCTGGGACCGCCTGGGCGTGCGCTGGTACGCCAGCGGCCAGGTCGAGTGGCCCGGCCGCACGCGCGGGGTGCGCACGGCCTGAGCCCCGACCGGCGGGCCGGGGCACGTGCCCCGGCCGGGGATCAGGCGCCGGTCAGACCCACTGGCGCATCCACATGTGCTGGTGCCAGAAGTCGTACGGCACGGTCCAGCCGACCCAGATCGGGTAGAAGTACGCGCTGATCGCCACGACGATCCCCAGGAACACCCCGACGCCGATGATCGCGCCGCGCCTCGAGCGGGGCGGGAGCGTGGGTGGTCCGACGATCAGCGTCAGCACGTAGACGAGCGTGAGCACCACCCACGGCGCGAACGCGATCGAGTAGAACGCGAAGATCGTGCGATCGGAGTACAGGAACCACGGCGCCCACCCGGCGACGAGGCCGGACAGCACCGCGCCCGCGCGCCAGTCGCGGTACCAGACGAGCCAGAACAGCGCGACGAGGATCGCCGCGGCGCCGGCCCACCACACCACGGGGTTGCCGATCGCGAGGATCGCGCGCGCGCAGTGGTCCGTCCCGCACGCCGCCTGGGCGTCCGCGCCCGACAGGCCGGACTCGTCGCCCCAGAAGAAGGACGTCGGTCGCCACTGCACGATCCAGCCGAGCGGGTGCGCCTGGTAGGTGTGCGGCGAGTCCAGGTCCCGGTGGAAGTTCCACATCTGCCGGTGGAACTCGAACAGCGAGCGCAGCCCCTCGGGCAGGAACGTCAGGCCCTCGCCGGGGTGCTCCGCCGCCCACTGCCGCCCGTAGGAGCCCGCGTTCGTGAACCACGACCACCACGTGCCGACGTACACGACGACCGCCGTGCCGACCATGAGGAACGCCGCCGGGATCGCGTCGCGCACGAACGCCACCGCGGCCCACACGCGCACGCCCGCGGTGCGACGCGCGGTCGCGTCCCACAGCACCGACACCACGCCGAACACCGCGAGGAAGTACAGCCCGGACCACTTGGTGCCGATCGCGAGGCCGAGCAGCACCGCGGCCGCGAACCGCCACCACCGCCAGCCCAGCCCCGGCCCGAACTCGGTGTCCTTGCCGTCGGCGAGCAGCGCCGCCTGACGTTCCGCGAGGCGTCTGCGGGACTGCTCGCGGTCGAGGAGCAGCGCCCCGAACGCCGCGAGCACGAAGAACATGAGCACCGGGTCGAGCAGCGACGTGCGGGACATGACGATGCCCATGCCGTCGATCGCGAGCAGCCCGCCCGCGACCGCGCCCCACGCGGTCGACGCGAACAGGCGCCGCGCGATGCGCGTGAGCATCAGGACCGACAGCGTGCCGAGCACCGCGACCGCGAGCCGCCACGAGAACGCCGACTCCACACCGCCGCCGACCCGCATGCCCAGCCCGATCAGCCACTTGCCGACCTGCGGGTGCACGAAGTACTCGGCCTTCGTGCCGAGCATCGACGTGTCGCCCTGCTCGAAACGCGGGTTGGGCTCCTCGCCCCAGTCGGCCTCGTAGCCGCGCTCGACGAGCGACCAGCCGTCCTTGACGTAGTACGTCTCGTCGAACACGAGCTCGTGCGGCGAGCCGAGGTTCCAGAACCGCAGGATCCCGCCGAACGCCGTGACCACGAGCGCGACGACCCACCCGATCACGCGGTTGCGACGCGTCGCGTCGAGCGCGATGGTCGCGGCGCCGAGGAGCCGTTCGCGCAGCTCGGCGGCGTCGGGGACGCGGCGCGGCTCGGGCTCGACCTCGGCGGTCGCGACGGACGTGCGGGGGGTCCACGGGCTCGTCCCGTCGTCGCCGACGGCGTACGGGTCGGGCCAGTCGCCGGTCGTCGTGCCGGCGGGCTCGGCCGCGGCCTCACCGGCGGTGTCGGTCGACGAGCCGTCTCCGGCGTCGTCGGACCCGTCCTCCGGCTCGAGCGGGACGGGCGCGACGTACGGCGTGCTCCAGCCCGCGGGCGGGCCGGGCAGGGGCGTCGTCGGGGGCGTGACCGGGTGTGGTGCGCCGTTCGACCCGGGCGGCGCGAAGTCGCCGTCGGTGCGGGCGGCGGCGGCGCGCGCACGCGCGTCGTCGGGCGCTCCCGTGGTGGGGTCGACGGCGTCGGGCGACTGCGGCACGCGGACATGCTACGGGTGCGACCAGTTGATGGGGACTGGTCCTCAATCGTTCCGGGTGCCGGACGGACCGGGCGGCCCACGTCGGGTGGCAGGCTGGGCGCATGGCGCACGACGAGACCGCGGGACGACTGGTGCTCGCCGCGACCCCCATCGGCAACGTCGACGACGCCTCGGCGCGCCTGCGCACGCTGCTCGAGACGGCCGACGTCGTGGCGGCCGAGGACACGCGCCGGCTGCGGGTGCTCGCGGCGCGCCTCGGGGTCGAGGTCCGCGGCCGCGTGGTGTCCCACCACGAGCACAACGAGGCGTCCCGGTCCGACGAGCTGCTGGACGTCGTCGCGGGCGGCGGCACGGTCGTCGTCGTGACCGACGCGGGGATGCCCGCGGTGTCCGACCCGGGGTTCCGCGTGGTGACCGCCGCGGTGCAGGCCGGCCTGCCGGTCACGGCCGCGCCGGGCCCGAGCGCGGTGCTCACGGCGCTCGCGCTGTCCGGGCTGCCCACCGACCGGTTCTGCTTCGAGGGGTTCGTGCCGCGCAAGCCGGGTGAGCGCGCGCGGACGCTCGCGGCGCTCGCGGACGAGCGGCGCACGATGGTGTTCTTCGAGGCGCCGCACCGGCTCGAGGCTCTGCTGGGCGCGATGGTCGAGGCGTTCGGCGCGGACCGGCCCGCCGCCGTGTGCCGCGAGCTGACGAAGACGTACGAGGAGGTCCTGCGGGGTCCCCTGGCGGAGCTCGCGCAGTGGGCCGCGGGCGAGGTCCGTGGCGAGATCGTCGTCGTCGTGGGCGGTGCGACCCGGCCCGCGGGCGGTGGCGACCTGACGGCCCTCGTCGCGCAGGTGCGTGCCCGTGTGGACGCCGGCGAACGCCTCAAGGACGCCGCGCGCGCGGTCGCCGCCGCGGCGGGCGTGCCGACGCGCACCCTGTACGAGGCGGCGCTGCCGAGCGCCGGGACACGTCCGACGCCCTGACGAGGCGGGCGTGCGGTGGCAGGCTGGGACCGGACGCCGGCCACCGACGAGCCGACCATCGACGAGCCGACCACCGATGAGAGGGGTGTCATGGACCACGGCCGACGCGCGCTGCTCGTCGTCGACGTGCAGCCCACGTTCTGCGAGGGTGGCGCGCTGCCCGTCGCGGGCGGCAACGACGTTGCGGAGGCGATCGCGCGGTACGCCGCCGCGCACCGCGACCGGTACGACGTGGTCGTCACCACGCAGGACTGGCACGTCGACCCGGGCACGCACTTCTCCGACGAGCCGGACTTCGTCGACACCTGGCCGCCGCACGGCGTCGCCGGGACCGCGGAGGCCGAGCTGCATCCCGCGCTGTCCGAGCTCGGGCCGGACGTGAGCGTGAAGAAGGGCGAGTACGCGGCGGCGTACTCGGGGTTCGAGGGCGTGGACGCCCAGGGCCGGGCGCTGGCCGCGATCCTGCGCGAGGAGCAGGTCACGGACGTGGACGTCGTCGGGATCGCCGAGTCGCACTGCGTGCGCGCCACGGCGCTCGACGCGCACGCCGAGGGGCTGCGCACGCGCGTCCTGACCGACCTGACCGTCCCGGTGACCCCCGAGCTGGGCGCGGCGGCGCGCGACGACCTGCGGGCCGCGGGCGTCGAGCTGGTGCCGAGCTCCGCGGCGTTCGTCGAGTAGTCGTCCGATGCCCCGCGCCCGCCGGTCGCCCGCCGCCGAGCCCGGGGCTGCTCCGGTTCCGGCCGGTCGGAACCGGAGCGACGACGGGCTCGTCGGCGGTTCGTCGGCCGAGACCGCGGTTGCTCCGGCTCTGGGCCCTGGGAGCCGGAGGGACGGCGGGGTCGACGAGCGTCGGGGTCGTCGCCGGGGCGGCTGGGTGGTCGGGGTCGTCGTCGGGGGAGCCCTGCTCGCGGGGTGCGTCGAACCCGCGCCGACGAGCGGGCCGACGAGCCTGGGGTCGCCGGTCGAGGGTCCGACGACGAGCGTGCCGACCGACCCGGAGGCCGGTGCGACGACCGGGCCCGCTGTCGTCCAGCCGTCCGGACCCGCGACCGTCGAGCTGGACGTCGCGACGCTCGCGACCGGGCTGGACGTGCCGTGGGGGATCGCCCCGCTGGAGGACGGCCGCTCGCTCGTGACGCTGCGCGAGGAGGCACGCCTCGTGCTCGTCGACGCGGGCGGCACCGTCACACCGGTGACCGGACCGGGTGCGCGCCAGCTCGCGGACGTCGTCGTGCCGCAGGGCGAGGGCGGTCTGCTGGGCGTCGCCGTGGTGGGCGCGTCGGCGGACGGCCTCGACGTCGCGCTGTACACGACGACCGCGCAGGACAACCGCGTCCTGCGCGCGAGGCTCACGGGCGACACGCTCGGACCGCTCACCGCGGTGCTCACGGGCATCCCGGCGGCGCGCAACCACGACGGCGGTCGGCTCGCGGTCGGTCCGGACGGGTTCCTGTACGTGAGCACGGGCGACGCGGGCGACCCGCGCCGCGCGCAGGACCCCGACGACCTGGGCGGCAAGATCCTGCGCCTCACGCCCGACGGCGACGCCGCGCCCGGCAACCCGGTGGACGGCTCGCCGGTGTGGAGCCTCGGGCACCGCAACGTGCAGGGCCTGGGCTGGTCGTCGGACGGGCGGATGTTCGCGTCCGAGTTCGGCCAGAACACGTGGGACGAGCTCAACGTGATCCACCGGGGCGCGAACTACGGCTGGCCGGTCGTCGAGGGGCAGGGCGGTGCGGGCGACGGGTTCGTCGACCCGGTCGCGGTGTGGCCGACGTCCGACGCGTCCCCGAGCGGGCTCGCGGTGACCGAGGAGGCCGTGTACGTCGCGGGGCTGCGCGGTCAGCGGCTGTGGCGCGTGCCGCTGCGGCCCGCGGCGGCGACCGACGCCGACGGCGTGGGGGAGCCGCACGCGTTGCTCGAGCGTCAGCACGGGCGCCTGCGCGCGGCCGCGGTCGCGGCGGACGGCACGCTGCTCGTCGTCACGGGCAACACCGACGGGCGCGGTGACCCGCGCCCGGGCGACGACCGGATCCTGCGCCTGACGATCCGCTGACGATCCGCTGACGATCCGCTGACGATCCGCTGACGATCCGCCGACCTGCGACGACGCGCCTGTCGCCTCGTCGTCCACAGGCCCCCGCGGGGTCTGGCGCGACCCGGCTACCGTCCTGCCACGACCGATGCAGGGGGTGGAGATGGACGGGTTCGAGGTGGACACGGACATGCTGCGCGAGCACGCGCGGCACGTCCGCGACCGCGCGGGTGAGGCCGCGGTGCTCGCGCCGGCGGCGCTGGCGATGGCTGCCGACCCGGGCGCGTTCGGGATCGCGCTCGCCCCGCTCGGGAGCGCGATGGCGGTCGCGCAGGCGGCGTGCGGGGTCGCGATCGGCGGCGTGGGGGGCGTGCTCGCCGTCACCGGTGTCGCGGTCGAGGTGCTCGCCGACTCGTACGACGTGACCGACACGGCCGTGCGTGCGGTGTTCCGTGCGGGCCAGGAGGTGCTGCGGTGAGCGCCGGGACCGTGCCGTGGGTCAGCGAGGTGGTCGAGACCGAGAGGTGGCACTCCGGCGCGGGTCTGGTCAGCGACCTCACGAGCCTGGCCGAGCAGGCGGGCAGCGGCGCGTGGGTCGACGCCGCGCTGAGCACGACGGCGGCCGCGGCGAACGGCGTGGCGTTGGCGATGGACCCGCTCGGTGCGGCCGTCGCGTGGGGCGTCGGGTGGGTGCTGGACCACCTGCAGCCGCTGAAGGGCTGGCTCGACGAGGTCGGGGGTGACGCGGACCAGGTCACGGCGTACGGGCGCACGTGGGAGAGGATCGAGCGGGACCTCGTCGCGGTCGCCGACGGGCTCGAGAGCGACGTGGCGCGCGACCTGGCGTTCATGACCGGTCCCGCCCTCGCGGCCTACCGTGCCGTCGTGTCGGTGCAGGCCGACGGCGCCCGGGTCGTCGCGCGCGCGGCGGGTGCGCTGGGTGGCGCGCTCGCGGTCTGCGCCAAGCTGGTGCGCGCGGTGCACGACCTGATCCGCGACGCCATCGCGGACGTGGTCTCGGCTGCCGTCTGCTGCATCAACCCCGTGTCGGCGGTGATGAAGGCGACCCGGCTCGTGGCGCGCTGGGCGGCGCGACTCGGTCCGATGGTCTCCGCGCTCGCCCGCACCGTCGACAACCTCCGAGGACTCGTGGGCTCGGTCGCGGACGGGATCCGCGCCGTCGGCGGGTTCCTGAAGCGGTGCCAGGACGGGATCACGCTCTCGCGCGCGGTCGAACCCGCCGTGACCGGACTCGGGTACTTCACGACGGCGGTCGCGCCCTTCCTCCCCGGGCCCCCGGCACCGGCGGGCGGCGCGCCGCGACCCTCGCCCTAGCGTGGACGCGTGGTCGCGGCCGGTCCGTGGTCCGCGCCTCGGCGAACCGGACCGCTCACCTAGGATCGGGCGCATGTCCCGCATCCTGTCGGCCGTCGCGTGGCCGTACGCGAACGGTCCCCGCCACATCGGTCACGTCGCCGGCTTCGGCGTCCCGTCGGACGTCTTCTCGCGCTACATGCGCATGGCGGGCCACGACGTGCTGATGGTGTCGGGCACCGACGAGCACGGCACGCCGATCCTCGTCGAGGCCGAGAAGCAGGGCACGACGCCGCAGGCGCTCGCGGACAAGTACAACCGGGTGATCGCGGAGGACCTCACCGCGCTGGGCCTGACGTACGACCTGTTCACGCGCACGACGACGCGCAACCACTACGCGGTCGTGCAGGAGATGTTCCGCACGGTGCACGCCAACGGCTACATGATCGAGAAGACGACCATGGGGGCCATCAGCCCGAGCACGGGCCGCACGCTGCCGGACCGCTACATCGAGGGCACGTGCCCGATCTGCGGCTACGACGGCGCGCGCGGCGACCAGTGCGACAACTGCGGCAACCAGCTCGACCCGGTGGACCTCGTCAACCCGCGCAGCCGGATCAACGGCGAGAAGCCGAAGTTCGTCGAGTCGACGCACTTCTTCCTCGACCTGCCGGCGTTCGCGAACGCGCTCGACGCGTGGCTGCGCACGCGCTCCGACTGGCGCCCGAACGTCCTGAACTTCTCGCTCAACCTCATCGACGACATGCGTCCGCGCGCGATGACGCGCGACATCGACTGGGGCATCCCGGTGCCGCTCGCGGGCTGGGAGGAGAACCCGAACAAGCGCCTGTACGTGTGGTTCGACGCGGTGATCGGCTACCTGTCGGCGTCGATCGAGTGGGCGCGCCGCTCGGGTGACCCGGACGCCTGGCGCCAGTGGTGGAACGACCCGGACGCGCGGTCGTACTACTTCATGGGCAAGGACAACATCACGTTCCACTCGCAGATCTGGCCGGCGGAGCTGCTGGGCTACGACGGCAAGGGCGCGAAGGGCGGCGCCCCGGGCGCGTACGGCGAGCTGCAGCTGCCGACGGAGGTCGTCAGCAGCGAGTTCCTCACGATGGAGGGGAAGAAGTTCGCGTCGTCGCGCGGCATCGTCATCTACGTGCGCGACATGCTGGCGCGCTACCAGCCGGACGCGCTGCGCTACTTCATCGCGGTCGCGGGCCCGGAGAGCCAGGACTCCGACTTCACGTGGTCGGACTTCCTGCGCCGGACGAACGACGAGCTCGTCGCGGGCTGGGGCAACCTGGTGAACCGCACGGCGAGCATGATCCACAAGAACTTCGGCGAGATCCCGGCGGCGGGCGAGCTGCTGGACGTGGACCGGGCGATCCTCGACCAGTCGCGGGCGTCGTTCGCCGCGGTGGGCGACCTCATCGGCACGCACCGGCACAAGGCGGCGATCGCGGAGGCGATGCGGGTGGTGCAGGAGGCGAACCGGTACGTCTCGGAGACGGAGCCGTGGAAGCTCAAGGGTGACCGTGAGCGCCTCGGGACGGTGCTGAACACCGCGGCGCAGGTGGTCGTGGACGCGAACACGCTGCTCGCGCCGTTCCTGCCGCACTCGGCGCAGAAGGTGCACGAGACGTTCGGCGGCACGGGTGTGTTCGCGCCGCAGCCCCGCCTGGACGAGGTCACGGACCTGGACGACGAGTCGCGCCACTACCCGGTGATCACGGGGGACTACTCCGACGTGCCGGCGTGGGCCTCGCCGACGCTGACGCCGGGCACGCCCGTGGGTGCCCCGACGCCGGTGTTCACGAAGCTCGACGACTCGATCGTCGAGGAGGAGCTCGCCCGGTACCAGAACCGCTGATGGGTCGGTCGCGCGAGCGGGGCTGGCCCGCGTCGCCGCAGGCGCTGCCGGTGCCGGTGGTGGACAACCACACGCACCTCGAGACGGTGGCCGGCTGGCGGGCCACGGGCTGGGACGGCCCGGGGTCCGCCGCCGGGGAGCAGCAGGGCGGGGACGACGAGCCCGCGCCGCTGCCCGGGCTCGCGGCGCACCTGGCGCGCGCGGCGGCGGTCGGCGTGCCGCGGATGGTGCAGGTCGGCTGCGACGTCGAGGCGGTGCGCTGGACGGACGCCGCGGTGCGCGAGCACCCGGCCCTGCTGGGCGCGGTGGCGATCCACCCGAACGAGGCGGTGCTGCACGCGGGCGTGCACGAGGTCGCCCCGGACGGCCTCGACCCGGACCCGCAGCCGTGGCACGACGTGCCGCTGGACGAGGCGCTGGACCTCGTCGCGACGACCGCGCGCGGCAACCCGCGCATCCGCGCGGTCGGCGAGACGGGTCTCGACTTCTTCCGTGCGGGACCGCGCGGCCGCGAGGTGCAGCGTGAGGCGTTCCGGGCGCACGTCGCGCTCGCGAAGGAGCTGGGCCTCGCGCTGCAGATCCACGACCGCGACGCGCACGACGAGGTCGTCGAGGTGCTGCTGGCGGACGGCGCGCCGGAGCGCACGGTGTTCCACTGCTTCTCGGGCGGTGCCGGTCTGGCGCGGCTCGCGGCCGAGCACGGGTGGTTCTGCTCGTTCGCGGGGCCGGTGTCGTTCCCGTCGAACGAGCACCTGCGGGACGCGGCGCGCGTGCTCCCGGCCGAGCTGCTGCTCGTCGAGACGGACGCGCCGTACCTGACGGTGCACCCGCTGCGCGGCCGGCCGAACGCGCCGTACCTGCTCCCGGGGACGGTGCGGGCGCTCGCGGAGGCGCGCGGCGACGACCTGGCCGCGCTGTGCGCGACGCTGGCCCGCACGTCGGAGGCGGTGTACGGGACGTGGTGACGGGCGCCGCCACTCGACGGGTGCCGCGACGAACCCGTCTGCGACACGCCGGGCGACACGCCGGATCAGCCCTCGTGGGGTGCGTGCGTGCGGGTGATCACCTGCTGGGAAGGTCGAGGTCGCGGGTTTCCGGGCCGATCACAGATCGGTTACGGTCGGACGTGCGTCCGGGGGGCAGGACGATCGAGCACGGCCGCTCGTGAGCAAGGACGACGACGAGCACCAGCACGACGAGCGTCGCGGGACGTCCGCGACGACCGCCCCGAGTGACGGAGGATGCGCCGCGTGAGCCCTGCACGACGAGCTGCACGACGCAGCGGTGGCCGCCTGGGCAAGGCGGTCGCGCAGGGCACGGTCGTCGCGCTCGTCGTCGGTGCCACGACCGCGTTCGCGGTGCTGCACAAGGAGGTCGTCGTCGACGTCGACGGCGAGCTCGTGCAGGTCGAGGGCTTCGGCCGCACGGTCGGCCAGGTGCTCGCGGCCGGTGACATCGAGGTCGGTGAGCGCGACCTCGTCGCGCCGGGCGTCGGTGAGGCGGTCGCGCGCGGCGAGCAGATCGTCGTGCGTCACGCGCGCCAGCTCGACGTCGCGGTCGACGGCGAGGAGCAGCGCATCTGGACGACGGCGCTCACGGTCGGCGAGGCCGTGGACTCGCTCGGTCTGCGCGACGGCGAGGTCCGCCTGTCGGCGTCGCGCTCGGCGTCGCTGGGCCGCGGCACGCTGCACGTCTCGACGCAGAAGACGATCCACCTGGTCGTCGACGGCCAGGTGATCGACGGCATCTCGAACGGCTCGACGGTGCGCGACGCGCTGCGGGACATCGGCCTCGTGCTGAACGAGGGCGACCAGGTCTCGGTGCCGCTCGACGCGGCGGCGGTCGACGGGCTCGCGGTGCTCGTGACGCGCGGTGAGCAGAGCGGTGAGGTCGTCACGGAGACGGTTCCGTTCGAGACCGAGGAGATCGAGGACTCCGCGCTGCTCAAGGGCATGCGGATCGTCACGCAGGCGGGCCGCGCGGGTGTGCGGACCACGACGTACGAGCTCGAGGTCGTCGGCGGCGTGGTCGTCGGCCGGCGCATGATGACGTCGGTGGTGACGACGGAACCGGTCAAGCAGATCGTGAAGGTCGGCACCTCCGAGCTGCCGAAGAGCGCGGCGGTCTCGCCGGGCACGGCGCAGGCGCTCGGCAAGGAGATGGCCGCGGCGCGCGGCTGGGGCGACGACCAGTTCGCCTGCCTGCTGACGCTGTGGAACCACGAGAGCGGCTGGCGCGTCAACGCGGAGAACAAGTCGTCGGGGGCGTACGGCATCCCGCAGGCGCTGCCGGGCTCGAAGATGGCGTCGGTCGCGAGCGACTGGCGCACCAACCCCGCGACGCAGATCACATGGGGCCTGAACTACATCAAGAGCCGTTACAAGACGCCGTGCGGCGCTTGGGGACACTTCACCGCCAAGGGCTGGTACTGACCAAGAACGGCCATGCCGGCCCCGCCTGAAGGTCAAGGACGGGTCAGGTCCGGACCGCGTCGAACGTCCCGCTTCGCACCGCCCGGGGGTTGGCGGCTTGGTCACGATCGGGTTACGGTCGCCTGTCGTCGCGTGAGTGCACAGGTTCTTCCGCTCGCCGCGACCTCGTCGGACCGGCCTTCACGGCGGTCCGGGAGAGACAGCCGGATCGGGGATCCGGGACCGACGGTGAGCACTCCCTCCAGTGCTCACGCACCGGCCGCGCACGCACCAGCGCGCAGCGGACGGCGACGTCGGGCGTCCCGCGGGACGCGCACCGCCCCCCGTGCCCGGGAACCACGACGGCTGGAGCCCCGTGCCCTTCTCGACCCGCATCGGACGCCTGCTCACCCGCACGCGTGCCACCACGGAGCCCACGGCTCCGCACGACACCGACATCACGGAGCAGGACGGCCGACCGGGCCGACGCCTGGCTCTGCCCGCGCTGGTCGCGGCCGGCGCGCTCGTCGTCGCCGGCGGGACCGCCGTCTACGCCCAGGCCCACAAGACCGTCACGCTCGACGTCGACGGCGAGACCCGCACGGTGACCACGTTCGCGGGGTCCGTCGAGGGCCTGCTGTCCGACGAGGGCGTCACCACCGGCTCGCGCGACGCGGTCGAGCCGGCCGGCAGCCTGTCCGACGGCGACGTCGTGACCGTGCGCCACGCGCACCAGGTCACGGTCGCGCAGGACGGCAGGCAGCGCACGGTGTGGACCACCGCGCTCACCGCCGACGAGGCGCTCGACCTGCTCGCGGTCCGCGACCCGGACGTCCAGCTCGTCGCGTCGCGCTCCGGTGGCGGCCGCCCCGAGCTCTCCCTCGACCTGTCCCTGCGCGGCCCCGCGACGATCGCGGTGGACGGCAAGGAGCTCGAGGTCGGCGACGTGCGCACCACGGTCGCGGACGCGCTCGAGGACGCGGGCATCGCGCTCGGTGCGCGCGACCGCGTGCGCCTCGCGAACGACGACGCGCGTGACGTGCGCATCGTCGTGCAGCGCGTCTCGGTCCAGACCGTGACGCGCACCGAGGAGATCGCGTTCTCCTCGAGCGAGAAGGACGACGCGTCGCGCTACGTGGGCACCGAGGTCGTCACGACCAAGGGCGTTCCCGGCAAGCGCACGATCGTCGAGCGCGTCACGACGGTCGACGGCAAGGAGACCAAGCGCGTGGTCGTCGCCGACACGCAGACGGCGAAGCCCGTGAACGAGGTCGTCTCGGTCGGCACCAAGAAGCGCCCGGTCGTCCGCTCGAGCGGTGGCGGCTCGTCGAAGGGCGGCCCGATCGGCGACACGCGCGACGCGGACTCGCTCAACTGGGCCGCGCTCGCGAAGTGCGAGTCGGGCGGCAACCCGAGCATCGTCTCGGCCAACGGCCTGTACCACGGGCTCTACCAGTTCTCTGTGGGCACGTGGCGCTCGGTCGGCGGGGCGGGTCTGCCGTCGCAGGCGTCGCCCGCGGAGCAGACCGCGCGCGCGAAGATGCTCTACCTGCGCTCCGGCGCGGGCCAGTGGCCGCACTGCGGCCCGCGCCTGTTCAGCTGAGCCTCGCGCTGACCTGGAGCACCACCGCCCGTCCGACGAGGGCGCTCGACCCGGTCGCACGCAGCACGCGTGCGCGCCCGGGGCGGGCGCCCTCGTAGGCTTGGCGCCCATGACCGTCACGCTGCTCGGCCCCGCGCAGATCCGCGACCTCGCCGAGCGGGCCGGGGTGCGCCCGACCAAGACCCTCGGGCAGAACTTCGTGCTCGACGCGGGCACCGTCCGCAAGATCGTCCGCCAGGCCGGGGTGGAGCCGGGGATGCGGGTCGTCGAGGTCGGGCCGGGCCTCGGTTCGCTCACGCTCGGCCTGCTCGAGGCCGGCGCGGACGTGGTCGCGGTCGAGATCGACCCCGTGCTCGCGCGCCTGCTGCCGAGCACGGTCGCGGCGCACGCGGGCCTGCACGCGGACGAGACGGCTCGCGACGAGCCCGCGGTGCTGCGGGACGACGAGGGCCGCGCGCGCCTGACCGTCGTGCTGCGGGACGCGCTCGAGGTGACCGGGCTGCCGGGGGAGCCGCCGCGCGCGCTCGTCGCGAACCTGCCGTACAACGTGTCGGTGCCGGTGCTGCTGACGTTCCTGGAGCGGTTCGGCTCGCTCGAGCACGCGCTCGTCATGGTGCAGGCGGAGGTCGCGGACCGGCTCGCGGCGCCGCCGGGCAGCCGCACGTACGGCGTGCCGTCCGCGAAGGCCGCCTGGTACGCGCACGTGCGCCGCACGGCGACCGTGGGCCGGTCGGTGTTCTGGCCGGTGCCGAACGTCGACTCGGCGCTCGTGCGCCTGGACCGCCGCGAGCCGCCGACGACGTCGGCGACGCGCGAGGAGGTCTTCGAGGTCGTCGACACCGCGTTCGCGCAGCGGCGCAAGATGCTGCGCGCGGCTCTCGCGCCGCTGTTCGGCTCGCACGAGGCCGCGGTCGCGGCGCTCGCGGCGGCGGGCGTGGACGCGCAGGCGCGCGGTGAGACGGTCGACGTCGAGGGGTTCGCGCGGATCGCCGAGCAGCTGGCCGGTACGCGCCGCGGCGCCCCTGCTGGCACAGTGGAGCCGTGACGCTGAGCCCGGTGGAGGTCGCCACCACCCGCGAGGTCCGTGTGCGTGCTCCCGGCAAGGTGAACCTGTCGCTGCACGTCGGGCCGGTCGCACCGGACGGGTACCACCCGTTGACGACGGTGTTCCAGGCGGTGTCGGTGTTCGAGGAGGTCACGGCGCGGGCGTCCGACGAGCGCGTCGTGACGGTCTCGGGGCCGCAGGCGGACCTGGTCCCCACGGACGCCTCGAACCTGGCGATGCGGGCCGCCGAGCTCGTCGCGCAGGCGGCGGGCATCGACGAGGGCGTGCACCTGCACATCGACAAGGGCGTGCCCGTGGCGGGCGGCATGGCGGGCGGCTCGGCGGACGCGGCGGCGGCGCTGCTGGCGTGCGACGCGC
Source organism: Cellulomonas palmilytica (assembly GCF_021590045.1). Classification (NCBI taxonomy): domain Bacteria; kingdom Bacillati; phylum Actinomycetota; class Actinomycetes; order Micrococcales; family Cellulomonadaceae; genus Cellulomonas; species Cellulomonas palmilytica. The sequence continues at coordinate 1,419,802 of NZ_CP062221.1, forward strand.
TGTGGGGTGCGGGGCTGTCGCGCACGCAGCTGCTGGAGCTCGCGGCGCAGCTCGGCTCGGACGTGCCGTTCGTGCTGCAGGGGCACACTGCGGTGGGGCAGGGCCGCGGCGACCTGCTGACGCCGGTGCTGGGGCGCGGCGAGTTCCACTGGGCGTTCGCGGTGCAGGACCGGGGGCTGTCGGCGGGGTCGGTGTACGGCGCGCTGGACGCGCTGCGCGACGGCTCGGACGCGCTCGACCTGCCGCCGGCCCTGGACGACGACGTGCCGCTGCTGCAGGCGCTGCGCGCGGGCGACCCGCGCGCGCTGGGCGCGGCGCTGCACAACGACCTGCAGGACGCGGCGCTGTCGCTGGACCCGCGGCTCGCGGACCCGCTGGGCGTCGCGAAGGACGCGGGCGCGCTGGGCGTGCTCGTCTCCGGCTCGGGGCCCACGGTCGCGGCGCTCGCGCGCAGCCGTCAGCACGCGCTGGTGCTCGCGGCGGCGTTCACGGCGTCCGGCGCGGCGGACCGTGTGCTGACGGCGACGGGCCCGGTCGCGGGCGCGCGCGTCGTGTCCTCGTCGGACTGATCGCGTCCCACCCCTTGACGGGGGTTCCGCGCGGGTCAATAGTTAAGTACATGCTTAACCATGACAGGGATGCCGAGGGCGCACGGCTCGACGCCGTGTTCCGGGCCCTGTCGGACGCGAGCCGCCGCACGATCGTCGAACGCCTCGTGCGCGGACCCGCCACCGTCGGCACGCTCGCCGCACCGCTCGACATGTCGCTCCCCGCGGTTCTGCAGCACCTCGCGGTGCTCGAGTCCGCCGGGATCGTGCAGTCGCAGAAGATCGGCCGCGTCCGCACCTGCACGCTCGTCCCCGGCGCGCTCGTCGGCCCGACGGCCTGGCTGGCCGGCCAGCGCCTGCCGGCCGAGCGCCGCCTCGACCGGCTCGGCGACCACCTCACCGGTCCCGCAGCCGGACCCCCACCCCAGGAGCAGTCATGACGACCACCACCACCCCGCTCACGCACGCGTCGTTCACCATCGAACGCACCTACCCCGTCCCCGTCGAGCGGGTCTGGGCCGCGCACGCCGAGCTCGAGCAGCGCCTGCAGTGGTTCGGCGACGACGAGAACTTCGACCTCGACGCGCGCTCCAACGACTTCCGGCCCGGCGGGATCGAGATCGAGGACGGCCGCTGGCACGACGGGCCGCGTAGCAAGTACGTCGCGCGGTACTCGGACATCGTCGAGAACGAGCGCATCGTGCACACGTACGACATGTGGATCGACGAGGCGTACCTGTCGACGTCGCTCGTCACGACGACGTTCGAGGCCGTGGACGGCGGCACGCGCCTGACGTACACCGAGCAGGGCGTCTACACCGACGGCCCGGACGGCGTCGCGAGCCGCGAGACCGGATGCGCGTCGATCCTCGACAAGCTCGGGGCCTACCTGACGCGGTGAGGGAGCCACGCCGGGGGCCGGTAACCTCGGAGGCCTCATGGCTCACCTCCTCGGCGCGGACCGCGTCACCCTCGCGCTCGGCACCCGGGTCCTCCTCGACGGCGTCTCCCTCGGCCTCGACGACGGGCAGCGCGTCGGGGTCGTCGGGCCCAACGGGGCCGGCAAGTCCACGCTCCTGCGCGTGCTCGCGGGCAGCCAGGAGCCCGACGACGGGCGCGTGACGCGCGCGGGCGGCGTGCGCCTGGCGATGCTCGACCAGCGCGACGAGCTGGGCTCCGGCACCGTGCTCGACGCGATCCACGGCACCGCCGACGCGCACGAGTGGGCCTCCGACCCGCGCATCCGCGCCGTGCACGCCGGCCTCCTGCCGGACGTGGACCTCGCCGCGGACGTGAGCACGCTGTCCGGCGGGCAGCGCCGCCGCGTCGCGCTCGCCGCGCTGCTCGTCGGCGACGACGAGGTGCTCGTGCTCGACGAGCCCACCAACCACCTCGACGTCGAGGGCGTGGCCTGGCTCGCCGCGCACCTGAACCAGCGCTTCTCGCGCGGGTCGGGCGCGCTCGTCGTCGTGACCCACGACCGCTGGTTCCTCGACGCGGTCTGCACGCGCACGTGGGAGGTGCACGACGGCGCGGTCGATCAGTACGACGGCGGCTACGCGGCCTACGTGCTCGCGCGCGCCGAGCGGGCCCGCACCGCCGCGGTCACCGAGGAGAAGCGGCAGAACCTGCTGCGCAAGGAGCTCGCGTGGCTGCGCCGCGGCGCCCCGGCGCGCACGTCCAAGCCGAAGTTCCGCATCGACGCCGCGAACGCGCTCATCGCCGACGAGCCGCCGCCGCGCGACCAGCTCGAGCTGTCCCGCATGGCCACCGCGCGGCTCGGCAAGGACGTGCTCGACGTCGAGGACGTCACGGTCGCGCTCGGCGGGCGCACGCTGCTCGACGACGTCACGTGGCGCATCGGACCGGGGGACCGGTACGGGGTCGTCGGCGTCAACGGCGCGGGCAAGACGACGCTGCTGCGCCTGCTGTCCGGTCGCCTCGCGCCCGACGCGGGGCGGGTCAAGCGCGGCAAGACCGTGCAGGTCGCCGAGCTGCGCCAGGACGTCGAGGACCTCGACGAGGTCGCCGACCTGCGGGTCGTCGAGGTCGTCGAGGCCGAGAAGCGGTCCGTCGTCGTCGGCGGCAAGGAGCTCACCGCCGCGCAGCTCGTCGAGCGGCTCGGCTTCACGCGCGACCGCGCCCGCACGCCCGTCAAGGACCTGTCCGGCGGCGAGCGGCGACGCCTGTCGCTGCTGCGCCTGCTCGTCGGCGAGCCCAACGTGCTCCTGCTCGACGAGCCCACCAACGACCTCGACACCGACACGCTCGCCGCCCTCGAGGACCTGCTCGACGGCTGGCCCGGCACGCTGGTCGTCGTCTCGCACGACCGCTACCTGCTCGAGCGCGTGTGCGACCGGCAGGTCGCACTCCTCGGCGACGGGCACCTGCGGGACCTGCCCGGCGGCGTCGAGGAGTACCTCGAGCTGCGCCGCGTCGCGCTCGAGGGCGGGTCGTCGAGCGACGCACCCGCCGCGGGCTCGTCGTCGTCCGACGAGGCCGCGGGACAGACCGCCGCGCCGAGCGCCGCCGACGTGCGCGCCGCGCGCAAGGAGGTCACGCGCATCGAGCGTCGGCTCGCGAAGATCGCCGACCTGGAGGCGGCGCTGCACGCGACGCTGGCCGAGCGGGCGACCGACCACGAGGCCGTGCAACGCCTCGACGCCGAGCTCCGCGCGCTCGCCACCGAGCGCGAGCAGCTCGAGGAGGCGTGGCTCGAGGCCGCGGACGTCGCCGGCGGCTGAGACCCTGCGGGTCCCGCGGTGCGAGCGCCCGGTCGGGTCAGTGCGGGGCGTCGAACGGCACGAGCGCCGTGCGCAGCAGGTCCGCGAGGCGCGTGCGGTCCTCCTCGGAGAGGTCGCCCAGCAGCGTGCGCTCGGTGTCGAGCAGGTCCGCGAACGCCGCGTCGACCCGCTCCAGCCCCGCGGGCGTGAGCTGCACGAGCACCCCGCGCCGGTCGTCAGGCGACGGCCGACGCTCGACCAGGCCCTTCTCCGCGAGCCGGTCGATGCGGTTCGTCATGGTCCCCGACGTCACGAGCGTGAGCGTCAGCAGCGCCCCCGGCGACAGCCGGTACGGCTTGCCCGCGCGACGCAGCGCGGACAGGACGTCGAACTCCCACGTCTCCAGGTCGTGCCGGTCGAACGCGCCTCGACGCGCCAGGTCCAGGTGCCGCGCGAGGCGGCTCACGCGCGAGAGGACCTCGAGCGGCCGGACGTCCAGGTCGGGTCGCTCCCGGTTCCAGGCGGCGACGATGCGGTCCACCTCGTCGTGAGCCGTCTCCGCCATGCGACGAGATTACTCGACGTCGACACAACGCACGGGTGCGACGGGCGTCCGAGCGGGTGGTTCTGCTACGCGGTCCCGGCGGCCGGCGCGGCGTCCGCGCCCGCGTCGTGATGCTCCGGCGCGGGCCGCGGCTTGTCCGCCACCGTGACCTTCGTCAGGCTCGGGCGGCGCTCCAGCCCGGACAGCCCGTTCCACGCGAGGTTCACCAGGTGCGCCGCGACGTCCGCCTTGCCCGGGCGCCGCGCGTCGAGCCACCACTGACCCGTCAGCGCGACCATCCCGACGAGCATCTGCGCGTACATCGGCGCGGTCTTCGGGTCCTGGCCCTGCTTCTTGAACTCGTTCGCGAGCAGGTGCTCCACCTGCGTCGCGACGTCACCGATCAGGCTCGAGAACGTGCCCGTCGCCTGCGCCACGGGGGAGTCCCGCACGAGGATCCGGAACCCGGCCTCGTTCGCCTCGATGTACGACAGCAGCGCGAGCGCCGTCCGCTCGACGAGGACCTTGGGATGCCCGCCGCCCTCGAGCGCACCCGTGAGCGCACCCGTCAGGGCCTGCACCTCACGGTCGACGACGACCGCGTACACCCCCTCCTTGCCGCCGAAGTGCTCGTACACCACCGGCTTGGAGACCTCGGCCCGGGCCGCGATCTCCTCGACGCTCGTGCCCTCGAACCCCTTCTCGGCGAACAGCCGACGCGACACGTCCAGCAGCTGCGCACGCCGCTGGACCCCGGTCATGCGCGACCGGGGTGCCCGTCTGCTCTCCGCCATGGCGCCCATCATGCCGTGCCACGGCCCGCTCCCCGGCCCTCCCGGCCCGCGGGGAGGTCGCATCACCCCGACGGGCCACCGGTGCGGCCGGCACCCCGGTCCGAGCACGCACGCGCGGCTGGCAGACTTGGGGCGCCGTCGGCGCGACGGCGTTCCGCCCTGGTGTAACGGCAGCACGCAGGCCTTTGGAGCCTCGCGGTCCAGGTTCGAATCCTGGGGGCGGAGCACTGCCCCCGGTGGGGTGCCGCCGTGTCGGTGGTCGGGGTGACGATGGGCGGACCGTCGCCGGCGGCCCGCCGGTGGCTCGTCGTCAGGGGTGCGCGATGGAGTTCAGGCTCGAGCTCGTGATCCTCCCGGTCAGTGATGTCGACCGGGCCAAGGCCTTCTACTCGGAGCAGGTCGGCTTCGTCGTCGACCACGACCAGCGGGTCAGCGACGACGTGCGGTTCGTGCAGCTGACCGCACCCGGGTCGGCGTGCTCGATCGCCGTCGGCCAGGGGCTGACCGACGCCCCGCCGGGGTCGGTCAAGGGGCTGCAGGTCGTCGTCGACGACGCCGACGCGGCCCGCGCGTTCCTGCTGGAGCACGGCGTCGACGCCCCGCCCGTGCAGGACCTGCCGTGGGGCCGGTTCACGGGCTTCACGGATCCGGACGGCAACGGGTGGACGGTGCAGCAGATGCCGGCCTGGCGCGGCTGACGAGCCCGCCGCGCCGACGGGCGACGCCGCCCCGTGCCCGGCGGGTCAGGCGTGGACCAGGGAGCCCTCGGGGGTGATCTCGTCGGCGGTCTCGTCGTCGAACCAGCGGCCGTGCTCGCCGAGGTAGCGGAACTGCACGACCGTGCCTGTCGGGACGGTGACGGTCACGCTCGACGTGCCGTTCGAGCGGCGGCGCAGCACGTGCGTGCCGGGCGTCCAGTCGTTGAACGTGCCGACGACGCTCACGGGACCGTCGACGGCGGTCGCCGGGAGGGCGAACGTGAGGCGGGTGGCGGACGCGGCGCGGGACTTCTTGAGCAACGGGACCTCGCTTGAGCGGGAAATGGCTGCGGACGACGGTGCGTGCGGTGACGCGGGCGGGTTCGGGCGTCGCGGGCATCGTGGCGCGGTCCTGTTACGTGCAGGCCCCCGGCGGATGACACCCGTGTGACTTCACGGGTGTGACTTCACGCGCCCGATCGGTCGGCGCCGAACCGGGTGAATCGGGACGAACTCTGCTGACTGTGCCAGAACCGGCACCTAGCCTCGAGCAGGAGGGCCGTGTCGTGGCCCGGAAGAGCACCGGCCGTGCTGGTGGGGGACGGGGGTCGGGTGTCCGAGCGGGCTGACGTCGTGGGTGCGGACGACGAGCGTGCCGTCACCGACGAGCACGCGCCGGGTACCGCGCCCGACGAGCACGCGTCCGACGAGCACGCGTCCGACGAGCACGCGTCCGACGAGCACGCGTCCGACGAGCACGGCGGGGTCCCGACGAGCCGGCGGCCGGTCGCGCCGTGGCGGCGGTCGGTGCGGCGCGTGCTGCTCACGCTCGTCGTCGTGCTGGTCGTCGTCTTGCTGCTGGGGGTGTGGCTCGCGTGGCGCGGGACGCAGGTCGCGAGTGCGCTCGCGGACGCCGACGCGCAGCTCGGGACGGTCCGCGAGGCGGTGAGCGCCGGGGACGTCGCCGCGGTCGGCGGTGTGCTGCCCGGGTTGCAGGATTCGGCGGACCGCGCGAGCGCTGCGACGGGCGACCCGGTGTGGCGGGTCGCGGAGCACGCGCCGTGGCTGGGTGCGCAGCTGTCGGCGGTCTCGGCCGCCACGGACGCCTTCGACGCGCTCGCGCACGACGCGCTGCCGCCGCTCGTCGACGTCGCCGGGGACTTCTCCACCGACGCGCTGACGCCGCAGGACGGCCGGGTCGACGTGGCGTCGCTGACCGCGATGGCGCCGGCGGTGGCGCAGGCGTACGGCGCGGTCGACGCGGCCGTGGCGCAGCTCGACGCGGTCGACACGGACGCGCTCGTCCCGCAGCTCGCGGACCGGCTGGTCCCGGCACGCGAGCAGCTCGCCGAGCTGCGCGACCGGCTGGAGACGGCGGACACCGCGCTCGCGATCGTGCCGCCGCTGCTCGGTGCGGACGGCCCGCGCTCGTACCTGGTCCTGGTGCTCAACCCCGCGGAGCTGCGCAGCGCGGGCGGCATCGTGGGCTCGGTGCTGGAGGTCCGCACGGACGCGGGCGTGATCACGGTGGGCGCGCAGCAGCCGGCGCGCACCATGGGTCGGCCGGACCAGCCCGCGGTCCCGCTCGACCCGGCGGAGCGTGCGCTGCTGGGCGACGTGCCCGCGCGGTACATGCAGGCGGTGACGGCGACGCCGGACTTCGCGCGCACGGCCGAGCTCGCGAGCGCGCTGTGGGAGCGCGAGACGGGCCGTCAGGTCGACGGCGTGCTCACGGTCGACCCGGTGGTCCTCGCGCGGCTGCTGGACGTGATCGGCCCGACGACGACGCCCGACGGCACCCGGCTCACGTCCGACGACGCGGTCGAGACGCTGCTGTCCGGCGCGTACGCGCGCTACCCGGACGCGACGGACTCGGACACGTTCTTCGCGCAGGTCGCGCAGTCCGTGGTGAGCGCGACGTTCGCGGGCGGGTACTCGGGCAAGGAGCTCGTCGACGCGGTCGGTGACGTGGTGGGGGAGGGCCGCGTCTCGGTGTGGACCGCCGACGACGACGTGCGCGAGCGCCTGCGCGACGTCGGGCTCGTGCACGACTTCCTCGCCGACGACGCCGCGGACGTCACGGCGGGCGTGTTCCTCAACGACACGACCGTCTCCAAGATGGACTACTACCTCGACACCGAGCTCACCGCGGACGACCTGACGTGCTCCGCGGACGGGGCGAGCGCGTGGCTGCACCTCACGCTCACGAGCACGGCCCCGGCGGACGCCGCGACGTCGCTGCCGCACTACGTGACGGGTGGCGGGGTCAACGGCACGCCCGCCGGGTCGTTCACGACGCAGGTGCTGCTGTACTCGCCGCGCGGCGGGACGCTCGGCGAGATCCGCGTCGCGCGCGACGGCGGCGAGCCGCAGTCCGTCGGGCCCGGCCTGCAGGACCACGAGGGACGCCAGGCGGGCGCGCTCGCGGTGCGGCTCGCGCCCGGCGAGACCGCCACGGTCGACGTGCACGTGACCACCGCGACGGGAGCCGACGAGGTGCGCGTCGAGCGCACGCCGACGCTGCAGCACGGTCGCACGGGCCCCGTCCTGACGTGCGGGACGACGACGCCCTGACCTGCGGGACGACGCTGCGGTGTGACCCGTGACTCGGTCGCCACCCGGTCGTCACGGACGGGGGTGCCCGACCGCGGCGGTAGAGTGGCGGGCGCGCACGGATCCCACGCCCGGATCGTCGGGCACACCCTCGCGAGGAGCACCCACAGGTGACCGTCCCCCGCCCAGCCGCCGTCATCGTCCTCGCCGCAGGTGAGGGAACCAGGATGCGCTCGGCGACCCCGAAGGTCCTGCACACGCTGGCCGGTCGCAGCATGCTCGGCCACGCGCTGGCCACCGCGCAGGCCCTCGACCCGGAGCGGGTCGTGGTCGTCGTCCGGCACGAGCGGGACAAGGTCGCGGCGCACGTGACCGAGATCGTCCCCACCGCGCTGGTCGCCGACCAGGACGCGATCCCCGGCACGGGCCGTGCGGTGCAGGTCGCGATGACGACGCTCGACGCGGCGGCGCAGGCGAGCGCGGTCGCGGCGCTCGACGGCCCTGGCGTGCCGGGCTCGGCGTCGGGCGTGCTGCTCGAGGGTGCGGTCGTCGTCGTCGCGGGCGACGTCCCGCTGCTCGACGCCGGGACGCTCGGCGAGCTGCTCGCGGCCCACCACGCGGACGGCAACGCCGTCACGGTGCTCACGACCGAGGTCGAGGACGCCACGGGCTACGGCCGCATCGTGCGCGAGCCGGGCACCGGTGACGTGCTGCGGATCGTCGAGCACAAGGACGCGAGCGACGCCGAGCGCGAGATCCGCGAGATCAACTCCTCCATCTACGTGTTCGACGCCGCGGTGCTGCGCAGCGCGCTCGGCAGGCTCGGCCGCGACAACGCGCAGGGCGAGGTCTACCTGACGGACGTGCTCGCGATCGCGCGCGGCGACGGCGGTCACGTGCGCGCGCTGCGCACCGACGACGCGTTCGTCGTCGAGGGCGTCAACGACCGCGTGCAGCTCGCGGCGCTCGCCGCGGAGCTCAACCGCCGCCTCCTCGAGGACTGGATGCGCGAGGGCGTCACGATCGTCGACCCCGCGACGACGTGGGTGGACGTGGACGTCGAGCTCGAGCGCGACGTGACGCTCCTTCCGGGCACGCAGCTGCACGGCGCGACGGTCGTGCGCGAGGGCGCGACGGTCGGCCCGGACACCACGCTCACGGACGTCGAGGTCGGCCCGCGCGCCACGGTGGTGCGCACGCACGGCAGCCTCGCGGTCATCGGCGAGAAGGCCAGCGTCGGCCCGTTCGCGTACCTGCGTCCCGGCACGGTGCTCGGCCGCAAGGGCAAGATCGGCACGTTCGTCGAGACGAAGAACGCGCAGATCGGCGCGGGCTCGAAGGTCCCGCACCTGTCGTACATCGGTGACGCGACGATCGGCGAGCACTCGAACATCGGTGCCGCGTCGGTCACGGTCAACTACGACGGCGTGAACAAGCACCGCACGACGATCGGCTCGCACGCCCGCACGGGCGCCGACAACATGTTCGTCGCGCCCGTGACGGTCGGAGACGGCGCGTACACGGGCGCCGGGTCGGTCATCCGCCGCGACGTGCCGGCCGGTGCGCTCGGCGTGAGCGCGGGCGCGCAGCGGAACATCGAGGGCTGGGTGCAGCGCTCGCGCGCCGGGACGCCGGCCGCCGAGGCCGCCCAGGCCGCGACTGCCGCCGCCGGTCCCGCGCTCGACGAGTCGCTGTCGCCGCAGGCGCGCGCCGAGCTCGAGCGCGCCGCCACCGCCGCGCGCGGCATCCCCGTGACCCCGCCGCCCGGCCTGCCCGGCCAGCCGGCGCACCTGTCCGACCCGACCAGCCCCGCCGGCACCGGTGCGGGCCAGACCGCCGCGCAGCACGGCACTGAGGAGAAGAGCACGCGATGACGGGGATCATCTCCCACGACGGAGAGAAGCGACTCGTCGTCGTCTCCGGCCGGGCGCACACCGAGCTCGCGCAGGCCGTGGTCGACGAGCTCGGCATCGAGCTCGTGCCGACCAGCGCGTACGACTTCGCCAACGGCGAGATCTACACGCGCTTCGGGGAGTCCGTGCGCGGCGCGGACGCGTTCGTGCTGCAGTCGCACGCGTCGCCCGTGATCAACAAGTGGATCATGGAGCAGCTGCTCATGGTCGACGCGCTCAAGCGCGCCTCGGCCAAGACCATCACCGTGATCGCGCCGTTCTACGGCTACGCGCGCCAGGACAAGAAGAGCCGCGGACGCGAGCCCATCTCCGCCCGCCTGCTGGCGGACATGTTCAAGACCGCGGGCGCCGACCGGATCATGTCGGTCGACCTGCACACGTCGCAGATCCAGGGCTTCTTCGACGGTCCCGTCGACCACCTGTGGGCCATGCCGATCCTCGTCGACTACGTGCGCTCGCGCGTCGACCTGACGAACGTCACGGTCGTCTCGCCGGACGCCGGCCGCATCCGCGTCGCGGAGCAGTGGGCCGCGAAGCTCGGCGGCGGTCCGCTCGCGTTCGTGCACAAGACGCGCGACGTGCGCACCGCGAACAAGGCCGTCGCGAACCGTGTCGTCGGCGACGTCGAGGGCCGCTCGTGCGTGCTCGTCGACGACCTGATCGACACCGGCGGCACGATCGCCGAGGCGGTGCGCGTCCTCAACGAGGCCGGTGCGAAGGACGTCATCGTCGCCGCGACCCACGGCATCCTGTCCGAGCCGGCCGTCGGGCGGCTGTCGTCGTGCGGCGTGCGCGAGGTCGTCATCACCGACACCCTGCCCGTCGAGGACGAGAAGCGCTTCGAGCAGCTCACCGTCCTGTCGATCGCGCCGCTCATCGCCCGCGCGATCCGCGAGGTGTTCGACGACGGCTCGGTCACGAGCCTGTTCGACGGCAACGCCTGACACCCCCGTCTCGACGGCCTGACCCGCAGGCCCGGCCCGCCGCTGCGACCCGCCACTTCGACCCGACCGTCACCCGAGACGCCCCGTGTGCCCGGCGGCGTCGGTGTGGGAGCCTGCACCCGTGCTGGTGCGGATCCTCGTGAGACTGTCGGGCGGCTGGTGGGCGCACCGCGAGCGGACGGTGCGCGCCCACGGCGTGCGGCGTCGGCTGCACGCGGCGCTGTACAAGCTGTACCTCGAGGAGTTCGGCGGGTACATCTCGCTGCTCACCACGTTCGCCGGCCCGCCGGAGTTCCCGCACAAGCCGATCGGCGTGTTCATCGCGCCCGGCGCGGTGATCGGGCGTGACGTGGTGATCTACCAGCAGGTCACCATCGGAAAGAACGACATCGAGACGAGCCCGCGGTTCGGCGCACCGACCATCGGGGACGGCGTGTACATCGGCGCGGGCGCGAAGATCATCGGCGCCGTCACGGTCGGCGCGGGTGCCCGCGTCGGCGCCGGCGCGGTCGTCGTGCGGGACGTGCCCGCGGGTGCGACCGTAGTCGCCGCGCCGGTGCGCGTGCTTGAGCGCCGCGACGAGCCCATGGCGGGTGACTGAGCCCACGCCGACGGGTTTCTGCGGGGCCCCGTGAGCGGGTAAGATCGTCAGGTTGCCTCGGCGAGGGACGTCGGACGGTCCACACCGCTTCCGGTCCGTGATCGACTGGGCGAGCGCCTCCGCGTGCGCCCGTCCTGCGCCCCGCGTCGAGGCCACCGGGCCCCTCGTCGGCCCGCCGCCAGACCACCGGCCCCGTGCCGCACCCGTTCTCGTACGTCGCGCCCCCGTGCGCCCAGCACCACTGGAGTCATCGTGTCCGAGGTCAAGCTCGCCGCCACCACCCGCACCGAGTTCGGCAAGGGCGCCGCGCGCCGCCTGCGCCGCGCCGGCCAGATCCCCGCCGTCCTGTACGGGCACGGCACGGAGCCCGTCCACGTGTCGCTCCCGGGCCACGAGACGATGCTCGCGGTCAAGCACGCCAACGCCCTGTTCGAGATCCAGGTCGACGGCAAGCCGGTCCTCGCCCTCGCCAAGGACGTCCAGCGCGAGCCGGTCCGCCAGATCATCGAGCACGTCGACCTGCTCATCGTGAAGAAGGGCGAGAAGGTCTCCGTCGAGATCCCCGTCGTCATCGTCGGCGAGTCGGCCTCCGGCACCATCCACGTCGTCGAGACGCAGACGCTCGCGCTCGAGGCCGAGGCGACGCACCTGCCCGAGTCGGTCGAGGTCTCGATCGACGGCCTCGAGGACGGCGCGATCATCAAGGCCGGCGACGTCACGCTGCCGACCGGCTCGACCCTCGTCACGGACGCCGAGACGGTCGTCACGACGATCTCGACGCCGCGCGTCTCCGCCGAGGACCTCGGCGAGGAGTCGGACGAGGCCGCCGAGGCGCCGGCCGAGGCCTGAGACCTCCGACGCGGGCCCGGCCCGCGGACCTGCGACCGACGCCCGGTACCGTCACGTGCGGTGCCGGGCGTCGGCGCACCCCGACGACTTCACGCACCCGACGACCGAGGAGGACCAGTGGCTGACGGACCGTGGCTCGTGGTGGGTCTGGGCAACCCCGGACCGCAGTACGCGGGCAACCGGCACAACGTCGGTCAGATGGTGCTCGACGAGCTCGCGCGGCGCACGGGCTCGTCGTTCGGGGCGCGCGCGAGCGGGCTGCTGTCCCGTCGCCCCCAGGCGGCCGTGGCCGAGACGCGGCTCGGCGTCCTGCCGGGCGGAGCGCCCGGCCCGCGGGTCGTGCTCGCCAAGCCGACGACGTACATGAACGTCTCCGGCGGCCCGGTCGCCGCGCTCGCGAAGTACTACGACGTCCCGGTGGACCGCGTCGTGATGGTGCACGACGAGCTCGACATCCCGTTCGCGGACGTCCGCCTCAAGCGCGGCGGCGGCGAGGGCGGCCACAACGGGCTGCGCGACACGACGAAGGCGCTCGGCACCAAGGAGTACGTGCGGGTGCGGGTCGGCATCGGCCGCCCGCCCGGCCGCCAGGACCCGGCGGACTTCGTCCTCAAGGACTTCACGAAGACCGAGGCGAAGGACCTGGGCTGGCTCGTCGACCGCGCCGCGGACGCGGTCGAGGCCGTGGTCCTCGAGGGCCTCGAGGCGGCGCAGCAGCGGTTCCACACCAAGCCCTGACGGCACGACGCAGGGCGGCCGCTCGGGAGCGACCGCCCTGCGTCGGAGCCCTGCGTGGGCGGCTGCGTCAGCCGCCCTGGCGGACGGCGACGGTCTTGCCGTCCTCGTAGTAGTTCGACGAGACCTTGGGGACCGTCGTCGAGGGCGAGATGATCGCGCAGCGGTCGACGCGGGTGTCGAGACCGAACGTGTTCTTGCTGAACACGAGCCCCTGGATCGGGCCGCGACCCTGCTCGGCGATGTTGACCGAGCACCCGCCGCCGTCGATCCAGTTGCCGGACACGGTCACGTCGGACACCACGCCCAGGCCCGGGGAGTACATGATCGCGGCGTTGTAGGCGCCCTCGATCGTGTTGCCGGTGATGACGATGTCCGAGCCGCGCTGGATCTGGATGTTGTCGTCGTGCGTCCCGTCCTCCTGGTAGGGCGCGCTGGCGTAGTGCAGGTTGTCGTGCAGCCACGACGCCTCGACGCGGACGTCGTCACCGGTGATGCGGACGGAGTCGATGACGTCGTGCACGTCGACGCGGCGCATCGTGATGTTCGCGCCGCGGACGCCGTCGATCCAGTACGACGGGGACGCCGCGAACAGCTCGCTGTCCTGGATCAGCAGCGGGGCGCCGTTGGTGTTCTGCACGAGCGAGCGGCCGGTGCTGACCTTGTAGCCGCGGATGATCGAGTTCTTGATCGTCACGTTCGAGGCCCGGACGTCGACGAACCCGCGGATGTCGAGCCCGCTGATCACGGCGCCGTCCTCCTTGATGACGAGGTCGCCGTCGTGGACCTTGAGGGACACGCCCGACGGCACGCCGGTGTTGCTCGGTCCCGGCTTGCCGCCGGTCCCGGTGCTCGCGCTGGGCGACGGGGCGGGCGTCGTCGGCGCCGTGGTGGCGCGCGGCGAGCTCGTCGGTGACGGTGAGGAGGTGGGCTTGGCCGTCGCCGTCGCGGTCGGCTTGGGCGTCGCCGTGGCGGTCGCCTTGGCGGTGGCGGTGGCGGTGGCCGTGGCCTTCGCGGTGGCGGTGGCGGTCGCCTTGGTCGTCGCGCTCGTCGTGGCCGAGGTCGGCGCGACGGTGACGGTCTTGCCGCCCACCACCCAGCCGAGGACCTCGGGCGCGACCTTGACGCTCGCGGCGGTGTTCGTCAGCGTGACGGACTTCCCGCCGGAGCCGCCGAGGGGGATCACGGCGTCGCCGTAGGTCGGCGCCGACGACGAGGCGGTCACGAGGGACGTCGAGCGGCACCGCGCCGTGGCCGACGTGCCGGGGCAGGCGGCGACGACCGTCTCGCGCCACGCGCCGGAGACGCGGACGCGCAGGTGGACGGCGGTCGCGCCGCTCGGCGGCGAGAGCGTGAGCGTGGACGACGAGCCGGGGCTGATGACGCGGGCGTCGAGCGAGCCCGACGCGGGCGCGAGAAGGCCGCCGTCGGGGAGCGTGGACGCGGCGACGTAGAAGCCGTCGATGTCGATCGAGACGTCGGCGCTGCCGCCGGTGGCGTACAGGTTGACCTGCGACCCGTCACCGCCGAGGGCGACGACGCCGGAGGCCTGGGCGGCGCGCGACGTGCTGGGGTTGAGGAACGTGGTGCCGTTGCACGTGGGCGAGCTGCCCGTCGCGCACGCGCCGATGTTCGTCGCGGTCGCGCCGGCGGCGCTGGTGAGGCGCACGACGGCGCCCGTGGCGTTCTTCGGCACGCCCGACAGCGAGACCGTGCGGGTCTTCTTGCTCGTGAGGGACACGGTCCCGGCGCGGCGGGGCTCGACGGGCAGGTACCGGGAGTCGCGCGCGTCGGTCTTCGTCGAGCGCAGCGACCAGCCGCGCACGTCTGCCCACACCTTCGCGCCGTCGAGCGCGGTGAGCGTGACCTTGCCCGACGAGGGCGCGACGAGGACCGAGCCGTTGGCGAACCCGCCGGCGGCCGTGACGGTCCGGGGGTTGCTGCACGTCGACGCGGTGCCGGGGCACACGCGGACGGTCGCGTTCGTCTTGCTGGGCTTGACGCTCACGTGCAGCTCGGCGGCGGTCGTGCCGCTGGGCACCGACGGCAGCGTGACGGTCGTGGACGCGCCGGCCGCGAGCGTGGTGCCCTTCAGGACGCGCAGCGGGTCCGCGGGGCGGTGGACGGCGGTGTCGGCGGACGACGCCTGGGTCGCGATGGTCGTGGCGAGGACGACGGCCGCGCAGGCCATCGCAGCGACTGCGACGAGCTGGCGGCGGCGGGGGCTGTCGAGCGCGGTCGTGCGCGCACCTGGGGGAGCGGTGTGGCGTCCGGGCACGAGCACCTCCTGGGTCTCGGGTTGGGCCGCTCGGGTGACGAGGACATCGGCGCGAATACGGCAGGTCGGGAGGATCGACCTCGGGCGGGTGCGCCGAACGTACAAGAATTCACCCGTTCGGCCGAGACCCTCTGCCCGTGACCAGGGACCGTTACCGCGTCGTGACCTTGCTGACCTGCGGCAGCGCCCACCTAGACAGTTGTCCGAAATGTGAGATTCTCACCGCCGTGAGACCCTGGCCAGGGCGCGACGCCCGACGTTGAGCACCCGGGCGGGCAGCTCGCGGATCTGCCGGCGACGCCGCTCACGGTCGTACCGGGCGCGCATCGACGCGACGAGCGCGACCCCGTCGGCCGGTGCGTCGACCAGCCCGCGCTCCGCCCAGAAGCCCGCGAGCTGCGCCGTCGCCTGCGGGTCGAGCCGGGGCACGGCGTCCCGGTGCAGGCCGAGCACCGGCAGGTCGCGGCCCGCGTCGAGCACCGCGCGCACGCCCTGCGGCGTCGCGAGCCGGGGCCACACCACCGGGTTCGGCTCGTCGGTGAGCTCCAGGGTCCGTTCGAGCGTGCCGTCGCGCCGCGCCAGCCAACCCGCGTACAGGAAGAACTCGGTGAGGTCGTGCGCCAGGAACTCGCGCGCGAACGGGCGCCCCGCGGCCGACTCGACGTCCGCCAGCATCGCGAGCACGACCTCGCGGTCGAGCGTGAACGGCGTCGTCGTCGCCGCGAAGCGGCCCACGTGCTCGGCCGGGTCGAGGCCGAGGTACCGGCACACGCGCTCGAGCGCGGGCCGCAACGTGTGGTCGGTGTAGGAGTACGCGCGCACACGCGCGCGTCCGTCCGCCGCGACGAAGAACGCGTCGTCGGGCCGTGCGACGAAGTGGTTCTTCGCGTCGAGCGCGACGTAGTGCGGGGTCTCGACGAGCCGGGCCACCGCGAGCTTGAGGATCTGCTGGCTGCGCCAGCCGGACGTCGTCGGCAGGTCCGTGACGTCGGCCGGGCGCAGCACCCGCACGCGCGGGGCGAGCGCGCCGTACGCGCGGACCAGCGCGTCGACCTCCCGCAGGCCCCGGCGGGTGTTGTCCAGGACGACCACGCGGGCGTCGGACGGGGCGTGCCGCGCGAACGACCGCGCCTGCAGCCCGAGCAGCTGGACCTCCGCCTCGAAGACGGGGGTCACGAACGTGAGTGCCGGCACCGCGGGTCCTTCCAGTCACGGGTCCGGCGAGCGTAGCGAAGACGCGAGGGGACCGTCCCGGGTTTCCCCGGGACGGTCCCCTCGGCGTCAGCGGTCGACGGCCGCGCGGGTCAGCCCTTCTTCAGGGTGATGGCCGAGCCGTCCTCGTAGGTGTTCGAGGTGATGGTGCTCTTGCTCGTCGTCGTCGTCGGGGCGATGTACGCGCACCCCTTGCGGCTGTGCGAGCCGAACGTGTTGCCGCTCATCTGCAGGGCGATCGCGCCGCGACCGGACTCGGCCACGTTGACCGTGCAGGCGCCGTGGTCGAGGAAGTTGCGCTCGATGACCAGGCCGGTCACGGTGCCGAGGCCCTGCGTCACCATGATGGCCGCGTTGTACGCGCCCTCCATGCGGTTGCCGATCAGCGAGATGTTCGCGCCCTTGACGATCTGCACGTTGTCGTCGTGCGTCCCGTCGGAGTGGCTCGGGTCATTCTCGTAATGCAGCGTGTCGTGCAGCCAGGAAGCGGTCAGCTTCTTGTTGTCACCGTAGAAGTGCACATTGTCGATGACGTCGTGGATGTTCAGTCGCGTCGCGTCGATGGTGCCGCTGCCGCGCAGGCCGTCGACCAGCCAGTTCGGCGTGGAGTTGTACAGCTCCGAGTCGGAGATCTTCAGCGACCCCGTGGACTCCACGACGACCAGGCCGCGCGCCACGTCGGTGGCACGGCCGCGCACGATCGTGTTCTGGATGACGACGTCCTTGGCCTTGACCGTGACGAAGCCCCGGATGTCCATGCCGTTGACGACCGTGCCGGCCTTCGTGATCGTGAGGTCACCGTTGTGGACCTGGAGGTAGGTGCCGCGCGGGACGCCCGTGGTCGAGGCGCTCGGCACGTAGGTGCCGGGCTCGGGGGCGAGGGTCTTGTCGGCGCTCAGGTCGCGCGCGGCGTCGGTCGGGCCGGCCCACACGTCCGCGACCTGCGAGGTCACGGCGCCCGCCGTCGCGGGGGCGTACGTGGTGAACGCGACGCCGCCCGCGGTCTGCAGCGCGGCCGTCGAGTCGCTCGCGGTGAGCGTCCAGGCGTCGGGTTCCTGCGTGCCGGTCGGCCAGGCCTTGGCGGACACGACCGTGGGCGACGTGCCGGTCGCCTGGACGCGAACCTGCAGGTCAGCGGTGGGGTCGAGGCGCAGGCGCTCGGTCGTCGTGGCGATCGTCGAGGCGCTCGTGCCGTTCACCCGCAGCAGGCTGGGGACCACGGTGCCGTCCGTCTGGACCTTGAGCTTGAAGCGGTAGCCGGACGTCGTGTCCAGCGCGCGGGCGGTCGCGTACAGGTCCACGGTGCCGCTCTTCGGGAGCGCCGCGAGGCCGACCTGGGCCTGCAGCTCGGTGTCGGTCGACGACACGTCGAGGAAGGAGGACTGGTTGCCGCCCGTGCTGCCGAGCGCCGTGGTGGCGACGCCGCCCTCGGCCCGGAAGGCGGACGCCGCGGCGGAGTGCTCCCAGGCGCCGGACGACGCCTCGCCCCACCCGCTGGTGGTCTCGCGGTCGAACGTGTCGACGGCGTACGGCTGGGTCGACACGGCCTCGGACTCGGGGGCCGTGCTGTCGGGTGCGCCCCACGCCGAGGCGCTGGTGGTGCTCGTCACGACCATGCCGAGCGCGACGGCGGTCGCGGCACCGGCCGTCGCGAGAACGCGCCGGCGGGGATTCGATGAAGAAGTTGTGAATGCCGAGGTGGGGGACGGCGAGGGGGACGGGACGCGCGTGGAAATGGGCACAGAAATCTCCTGGGGGGATGCCTACTGCCGCGGTCCGGATCGGACCAGAGCGGGGGGGATGTGCTCTCCGCGGCCATTCCATGGTTACGCGTTGTTTGTCGGGACTTCTGGGGCGTAAGGACCAAGTCGGACGTGAGCCGAGCCACAATCCGCATTTCTGCGCTTTTTCACCCGCGCGCAATTCCGTGCGCACTCGGTCGAGTGACAGCGAACCGGGTGAAATCGGACGAACCGGTGTAGACAGGGACGGATCGCGCAGTAACCTCGCCGTACGCATGGGAACCCTGGGGGGGCTTGACATGACGCTGACGGCCGACCGTGGTGGACCTGACGTCTACGAGTCGTTCGACCGCCGCGCCCGTTCGCGCGAGCCGCGCCGGTCGTGGGCGTCGACGCGACCCTTCGAACCGCGCAGGACGCCGTTCAACGCCCCGACGGTCGTCGCACGGACCTGGGCGGTGCGCTCGCGGCGCTCGCGCGCCCTGCTCGTCGTGACCGACGCGCTGTCGGCGTCGCTCGTGGCGCTCGCGCTCACCGCGACGACCATCGGCGTCGAGGGGGCGACGCTCGCGTGGGCCGCGGCCGCCGGGGTCGTGCTGCCGGCCGCGATCGCGCTGACGCGCGGCTACGACGCCCGTCGGATCGGGGTCGGTGCGCAGGAGTTCCAGTCCGTCGTCACCGGCGGGCTGGCCGTGGCCGCGGCCGTGGTGGGCCTCGCCTTCACGTTCGAGCTGCCCGTCCCGCGCGCCGTGGTGTTCGCGGGCATCCCGAGCGCCGTCGCGTTCGCCTGCCTGCTGCGGTACGCCGCGCGCAAGCGGCTGCACCACCGGCGTCAGCACGGCCTGGACATGCGCCGCACGCTCGTCGTCGGGCGGCCCCAGGACGCGTCCCGCGCGACGTACGAGCTCCAGCAGACCGCCTACGAGGGCTACGACGTCGTCGGGCTCTGCCTGCCGTCCGTCGACGACCGCGCACCGCTCGTCGACGTCCCCGTGCTCGGGGCGGTCGCCGACATCGCGCAGGTCGTCTCCGACTACGCGATCGAGGTCGTCATCGTCACCAGCGGCACGCTGAGCGGGCCCGCCGCGCGCCGGCTCGGCTGGGCGCTCGACCGCGCGGGCGCCGAGATGGTGATGATGCCGGACCTCGTCGAGGTCAGCGGGCCGCGCCTGAGCGTGCGGCCCGTCGGGATCCTGCCGCTGCTCGAGGTGGAGGTGGCGCCGCCGCGACGGCGGATCGTCGCCAAGGCCGTGATGGACCGGATCCTGTCGCCGCTGTTCGCGCTCGCCGCCGCACCCGTCGTGCTGGTGCTCGCCGCAGCGGTCCGGCTCACCTCGGCCGGGCCCGCGTTCTACCGCAACACGCGGATCGGGGTCGACGGGCGCCCCTTCACCATGTGGAAGCTCCGCTCGATGTACGTCGACGCGGACGCCCGCCGGGCCGCGCTCGAGGCCTCCTCCGACGGCAACGGCGTGCTGTTCAAGATGCGCGACGACCCGCGCGTCACGCCGCTGGGCCGGTTCATGCGCAAGTACTCGCTCGACGAGCTCCCGCAGCTGTGGAACGTGCTGCGGGGCGACATGTCGCTCGTCGGCCCCCGACCGCCGCTGCCCGGCGAGGTCAGCGAGTACGAGGACGAGGTGCACCGCCGCCTGCGCGTCAAGCCGGGGCTCACGGGCCTGTGGCAGGTCAGCGGACGCTCCGACCTCGACTGGGCCGACTCGGTGCGTCTGGACCTGCGGTACGCCGACAACTGGTCGTTCGCGATGGACCTCATGATCCTGTGGAAGACCGCGCGCGCCGTGTTCCTCTCCACCGGCGCCTACTGAGGGCCGGACCGCAGTGGCCGTGACGGCGACGAGCAGCGCCCGCCTCGCCGAGCAGGAGCGCGCCGACGACGTGCCGACCGCGCAGCGCCTGCGCGGGTCGGCGAGCGAGATCCGCCCCGAGATCCAGGCGCTGCGCGCGGTCGCGGTGCTGCTCGTGCTCGCGTACCACGTCGCGCCCGCACGCCTGCCGGGCGGCTACATCGGCGTCGACGTCTTCTTCGTCATCTCCGGGTTCCTCATCACGGCGCACATCGTCAAGCCGCTGCGCCGCGGGACCTTCACGTTCCGCGGCTTCTACGCGCGCCGCGCGGTGCGCCTGCTGCCCGCGTCGCTGCTGGTCCTGGCGTTCACGCTCGCCGTCACGCTCGCCGTCGTGCCGCAGAGCCGGTGGCCGCAGTTCGGGCAGCAGATCGCCGCGAGCGCCCTCTACGTCGAGAACTGGGTGCTCGCCGGCAACGCGACGGACTACTCGGCCCCGGCCGCGAACGTCAGCCCGGTCCAGCACTTCTGGTCGCTGTCGGCCGAGGAGCAGTTCTACCTCGTGTGGCCGGCGCTCCTGCTGCTCGGGCTCCTGGTCTCGCGGCGCACCCGCTCGTGGCGCCTCGCGTTCGCTACCGTCCTCGTCCCGCTCGCGCTCGTCTCGCTCGCCTGGTCGGTGTACCGGACCGCGCAGGAGCCGTCGGCCGCGTACTTCGTCACGACGACGCGCGCGTGGGAGTTCGCCGCGGGCGGTCTGACCTGGTTGGTCGCCGACCGGCTCGGGCTCCTGCCCCGCGACCGCCGCGCGCTCGCGAGCTGGGCGGGGCTCGCGGTGATCGGCGCCTGCGCGCTGCTGTTCTCGGCGCGCACCCCGTTCCCGGGGTGGGTCGCCGGCATCCCGGTGGTGGCCGCGGCCGCCGTCCTGGCGGCCGGTCTGCCCGAGACCCGGTGGGGGCCCGCGCGGATCATGCGGTGGCGTCCGGTGCAGGTCGTCGGCGACATGTCGTACTCGCTGTACCTGTGGCACTGGCCGCTGATCGTCCTGCTGCCGTACGTGGTGTCGCAGGCGTCCGGCGCGAGGGGACGCGTGGCCGCCGTCGCGTTGGCCTTCCCGCTCGCGTACCTGACCCGCCGGTACGTCGAGGTGCCGCTCATGGAGCGCTACCGCCCCGGCTCGGGGTCCGCCCACGTACGGCCCGGGGTCATCGGGGTGGCCGTCGCGTGCGCCATGGCGCTCGTCGCCGTCCCGGCCCTCGCGGCCGACCGCACGGTCGAGCACCGGCGGGAGCAGGCATGGGCGGAGCTCGACGCGCGCGTCGCCGCGGCGGGGGACTGCTTCGGCGCGGCGGCGCTGGACGCGGACTGCGCGCCGGGCGGCGACGTCGTGCCGGACCCGGTCATCGCCGACCTGGACGACTTCGGCATCCTCAACCGCGGGTGCCAGGTGCGCAGCACCACCACCGAGGCCCGCACGTGCACGTTCGGCGACCCGTCGGGCGCCACGTCCGTGGCGCTCGTGGGTGACTCCCACGCCGCGCAGTGGGCGCCCGCGCTCGACCTCGTGGGCGAGGAGCGCGGCTGGAAGGTCACCACCTACCTGCGCTCGGGCTGCCCCGTGACGCAGACCCGCCCCGCGGGCCGGGGGACGTCGAACGAGGCGTGCGGCGTGTGGGAGCGCAACGTGCTGCGCGCGCTCGCCGAGGGCGACTTCGACGTGGTCGTGACCTCGGCCCTGGCGGGCACGGTCTACACCGAGGACCCGTCCGGTGTGCAGGGGTTCACCGACGCGTGGGCGCCGCTGCTCGAGGCGGGCTCGCAGGTCGTCGCGATCCGCGACAACCCCGACCCGACCCACGCCGGGATCCCGAGCACGCCCGTCTGCGTCGAGGAGCGCGGGCCGCTGGGGTGCGGCACGGACCCCGGTCGGAGCCTTCGCGCGGACCCGCTCGTCGAGGCCGTCTCGCAGACCCCGGGCGCGGACCTCGTGGACCTGACCGACCGGTTCTGCGTCGAGGACACGTGCCCGGCCGTCATCGGCGACGTCCTCGTCTACCACCAGGCGCAGCACGTCACGACGACGTACATGCGCTCGCTCGCGCCGAGCCTGGGAGCCGCGCTCGACGAGGTGCTCGACTGACGGGACCACTCGCCGACGAAAAAGGGGCTCGTCGGGCGGTGCGGCCGTCAGGCGGCCGGCGCGGGGGCGGCGCTGCGCGTCCCGCGCGCCGTGTGCACCACGGACGCGACCTCGCTCAGGTCCTTGCGCACCCGCGGCACCGTCAGGTACCAGAGCGCGAACGCAGCGCCGACGCCGACGAGCGCGAGCGCCAGCTGCGCCCACGCGCCCGTCACGAGCGTCGAGGCGGCCCAGCCGGCGAGCGCGCAGGAACCGAACATGACGACCGCGCGCGTGCCGCCCGAGAGCAGCGCGCGCAGCGGGACGGGCGTGTGACGGGCGACCCACCACAGCGACAGCGGCCACGCGAGCATCGGCGCGACCGCGTACCCCGCCGCGACGCCGACGACCCCCCAGATGCTCCCGACGAGCACGCACGTGATCCGGATCGACGCCGACACGAGCGTGTACCGCAGCAGGACGTTCGTCAGGCCCGTCGCGAGGTACACCCAGTAGCCGACGTACGCGAGCGTCTGGAACACGCCCGCGGCCGCGAGGAACCGGAGCAGTGGCTCGGCGCCGAGCCACTGCGGGCCCAGCAGGATCGAGGTCAGCGGGCCGGCGGCCGCGATGACGAACGCGAGCCCGGCGACGAGCGTGTACGCGAGCGCGAGCTGGCCACGCCGGACGAACTCACCGAACCGCTCGGGCTGGTCGCGCAGCCGGGACAGGACGGGCAGCGCGACGGTCGTCGAGGGCGCGCGCAGCTGCGTGAGCGGCTGCATGAGCAGCGTGAACGCGCGGTTGTAGACGCCCAGGGGCTGCGCGCCGAACCGCAGACCGATGGTGAGCGAGTCGACGTTGTTGCTCGCGTAACCCACGAGCTGGGTGCCCAGGAGGTTCCACCCGAACCGCACGAGCCCGGCCATCGGCTCGCCGCGTCGCGGGCGCCGGGGCAGCCAGCGCGCGGCGATCACCCCGCCCGCCGCGAGCGTCGCGGCGGTCATGACCTGCTGCCCGACGAGCGCCCACCACCCCGCGCCGGACACCGCGAGGACGATGCCCGCGACGAGGCCGAGCAGCGGGGAGGCCACGTCGACGGCCGCGAGCTGGGCGAAGCGCATGTGCCGTGTGAGGTGCGCCCGGTACTGCGTCGCCATGCCGTTGAGCAGGAACGTCAGGGCGAGCCCACGCGTGATCGGGACGAGGTCGGGCTCGTCGTACAGGGCCGCGACGAGCGGTGCGCACGCGAACGCGAGAACGCCGAGCAGCGCGCCGATCCCGGTGTTGAGCCAGAACAGGTTGTCGCGCTGCTGCCGGGTGAGGCGCTGCGCCTGGATCGCGGCGGACGACAGGCCGAAGTCCCGGAACAGGTCGCCGATGCCGACGACGGCGAGAGCCATGGCGACCAGGCCGTAGTCGTGCGGCGTGAGCAGGTGGGCGAGCACCACGACGCCGCCGACCTGCACGGCCATCCGGACGACCTGGCTGCCGACGGTCACGATCGCGCCGCGCGCGGCGCGCTTCCCGAGGGCCGGTCCGGCCTGCAGGACGTCGTCGTCGTCGGCCACGGTCAGGCCAGCTTGCGCAGCGCGGCCTCGGCCGGCAGCAGCGCCGTGAGCGCCGTCTCGCGCACCCGCGCGGCCTGCGCGGCGAGCGTCGGGTCCGCGACGAGCGCGAGCGCGGTGGCCGCCGGGTCCGGGTCCTCGCGCAGGTCGACCGTCGCGTGCCAGCCGAGCGCCTCGAGCAGCGGGGCGAACTTGCGCGAGTAGGCGAGCGGGACCGCGGGCGTGCCCACGGACAGCGCGTTGAGGCACGCGTGCATGCGGGACCCGAGGACGACGGTCGCGGACGCGACGACGCGCCGCACCTCGTCGAGGTCCTCGGGGACCACGGCCTCGAGGCCGCGCTCGGCCGCGAGCTCGCGCACCACGGGCACGTCGTCGTCGTGACCGCGGGACGCCAGGACGTGCGCGAGGAGCGTGACGCGGCGGCCCTGCGCCGTGAGCTCGTCGAGGATCGTGGTGACGGTCGTGCGGTAGCGGGTCGCGTCGACGTGCGGGCCGGGCTGCCACAGCAGGCCGGAGACGTTGAGGACGACGTCGCGGTCGCGCTCGACCTCGGGCACGGGCAGCGCGAACACGACGTCGGTCGTCAGGACGTCGACCTCGCGCCCGAGCGACGCGGCGGCCTGCGCGGAGAGGTGGTCGCGCGCCATGACGGTGGTCGCGCGTGCGAGGGACCGACGGGCGACGGCCCGCCCGGCGAGCGTCGAGAACGGCCCGATGGTCTGCGGCCCGAGCACGACGGGCACGCCGGAGCGGGTCGCGAGCTCGGCCATGAGCGACATCGTCGTGAGGCGCGGCAGGCCGTAGATGTCGGCGAAGCTGTCGCCCGAGCGCGTGTCGACCACCACGTCGTACCCGCTGATCCAGCGCCGCAGCCCGTGGTGCCCGGTCACGTGCTCGCGCACGAGCTGGCGCGGACCGCCGACGGGGACGGGCGCGACGCCGCGGCCCGAGCTCTGGAACTCGACCGTGACGTCGTCGAACGCCCGCCTCAGGAGTGCCGCGGTGCCGTGCGCCAGGGCGCGGACCCCCAGGTTGGGTGACCTGTCGTCGGCCCACAGGACCAGTGCTCGCACGTCTGTCTCACCTCTCGCCGGGCCCGGTACCGGGTCGAGGCCCCGGCGCCGTCGACCCGGACGAATCTACACAAAGGGTTCGAGCTCGCCGTCCGGCGTGCGGGTGAACTTGGGGGTGCTCGCGGGGTCGCCCACGGGGGTGGTCGCCGTGGTGCTCCCCGGGGTGCTCGCCCGGTTGGTCGCGTCCCCGGCGGTGCCGGTCACGGCCGCCACGACGTCGTCGGCGTAGCGCCGCAACGAGAACCGCTCGTGCGCGTCGTCCTCGCCCGTGGACGCGAGCGTGCGGCGGCGCTGCTCGTCGTGCAGCAGGGCCGCGACCGCGTCGGCGAGGGCGTGCGCGTCTCCGGGTGGGACGAGCAGGCCGGTGGTGCCGTCGCGGACCACCTCGGCCAGGCCCTGCACGTCGGACGCGACGAGCGGGCGGCGCGCGAGGAGCGCCTCGACGGCGGTGTTGCCGAACGGCTCCGCGCGCGAGGGGACGAGCACGACGTCCGCGGACGCCAGCAGGTCCCAGGTCGGGTGCACGTACCCGAGGAGCTCGACGCGCCCCGCGAGGTCCGGCTGCCGCGCGCGGGTCCGTAGCTCGTCCTCGAACCACTCGTAGCCCGCGAACGTCGTCCCCGCGACGGACAGCCGCACGTCCTCGCCCGCGGCCACGAGCAGCGCGACCGCCTCGAGCGCGACGTCCGTCCCCTTGCGGGGCGACAGCCGCCCGACGGAGACCAGGTGCCACGGTGCGCCCGGGGCGCGCTCGGCGTCCGTCGGGGCGTCGACGGGGCCGTCGGGCGGGCCGGCGACGCCGTTGTGCACGACGAGCGTGCGACGGGCCAGGCGCGGGACGGCGCGCACGAGCGCCTCGCGGGCCGCCGCGGAGTTCGCGACGACGGTCCGGGACGCGAGGACCGGCAGCGCGAGCGCGGTCGCGACCATGCGGTTGCCGTCCTCGGCCTCGTGCACGTGCGTGAGCGTCGGGACTCCCGCGAGGCGGCCCGCGGCCGCCCACACGGGGATGGTCACCGTGTTGACGTACAGCACGTCCGGCCGGTCGGAGCGCAGCCGGCGGGCCGCCCGGAGCGTCGCGGTGAGCGAGCCCCATAGCAGCCGCGGCAGGCGCGTGGGGGCGAGCTCGGACTTGCGCAGCACGGGGAAGCCCGCGATCCGCACCTGCGCGCCCGCGTCGACGACGAGCGGCACGAGCGGACCCTCGTGGGGGAGCACGACCGTCACGCGGTGCCCGCGCGCGGTGAGCGCGCGCAGCGACTCGAGCAGCTGGCGGTCGGAGCCGTACAGGTCCGGCGACGGGTGCGCCACGACCACGCGCAGCGGGCGCTCGGCCGCGGGCCGGCGTGCGCCGCGGCGCACGAACCGGGCACCCTCGAGCGTGCCGCGCAGCGCGGCGAGCACCGGTCCGGGCGACCGCAGCAGCTGGCGGCGCCCGCCGCGCAGGACGACGTCGCGCGCGTACCGCGGCGCCGAGCGCACCCACCGCCGCGCGAGCTCCGGCTCGAGGTTGCGCGCCGCGAACACCAGCCGGCCGCGGCAGTTGTGCCGGTAGTAGAGGTCGGACTTGCGGCGCGACCCGCCGTGCTCCTGCGTCCCGCCGACGTCGTGCACCGCGGTGGTGGGCGCGACGAGCAGGTGGCCGCCCGCGGCGGCGACGCGCACCGAGAGGTCGATGTCCTCCCAGTACATGAAGAAGTCCTCGCTGAACCCCCCGACCCGGTCCCACAGGTCGACGTGCACCGCGAGGCACGCGCCGGTGAGCCAGTCGGGCTCGTCGCCCACCAGCTCCGGCCGGGTGCGGGTCCGGCCGGTGGTCCGGTCGAGCAGGCCGCCCTGGGACCAGACGGAGCCGTCGGGGCGCAGCACGTGCGGCGCGACGAGCGCGTCGTGGTCGGCCCGGGCGAGGTCGAGCAGCTCGCGGGCGCCGGCGGGTGTGAGCGTCAGGTCGGGGTTGAGCACGAGGAACGCCGACGCACCCAGCGCGCGGGCGGCCTCGACGCCGCGGTTGACGCCCGCGCCGAACCCGTCGTTCGGCGCGGTGACGAGGTGCCAGCCGCGCTCGCGGGCGAGCCGGGAGACCGCGGCGCGTTCGTCGTCGTCGGAGAAGTTGTCCACGACGACGACCGTGGCCTCCAGGCCGTCCGTCGTCGCGGCCAGGTACGTCGCGAGGAGTGCGTGCGAACGGTGGTTCACGACGACGACCGCGTCGGTCACTGGGGGCACCTCCCGGCTCGTCGTCTGCGGGGTCGGTTCTGGAACCGCCCCCGGCCAGCGACCCTAGCGACCCCGGAGGGCCGGAGCGGGCCTCCGCGAGGGTGAACATCGGTACGATCCGGACACCGCCGGGGGACGACGACAGGGCGCGCGCACGCGCCGGGAGGGATGGACCGTGACCCGTCACGACGACCGTCCGCCCGTCGTCCTGCAGTCGTTCGGCGAGCCCCGTCCGTCGACGAACCCCCACATGACGCTGCTGCTGCAGGGGCTGCGCGAGCACCTCGACGTGCGGACGTTCAGCTGGCGCGAGGCGCTGCTCGGGCGGTACCACGTGCTGCACGTGCAGTGGCCGGAGGTCGTCGTCACCAAGTCGAGCGCGTGGCGCAGCGTGCTCGCGTCGGCCGCGTTCGTCGTGGTCCTCGCGCGCTGCGCGGTGCGGCGGACCGCCGTCGTGCGGACGCTGCACAACCTCGCGCCGCACGAGCGCCAGCCGTGGTGGGGCCGGGTCGCGTTGCGGGTGTGCGACCGGCGCACCACGTGGTGGGTGCGGCTCAACGACACGACGCCGGTGCCCGACGAGGCGCGCTCGTCGACCATCCCGCTCGCGGACTACGGCGACTGGTACGCGGCGCACCCGCTGCCCGCCGCCACGCCGGGCCGTGTGGCCTACGTCGGGCTGGTCCGGCCGTACAAGGGCGTGCTCGACCTGGTCCACGCGTTCCGCGGGCTCGACGACCCGGAGGCGAGCCTGCGGGTCGCCGGCAGGCCCGCCGGGCCGACGGCCGCCGACGAGATCGAGGCCGCCGCGGGCGACGACCCCCGCGTCGGCACCGAGCTGCGGCACCTCACCGACGCCGAGCTGGTCGCCGAGGTCGGTGCCGCGCAGCTCGTCGCGCTGCCGTACCGCGCGATGCACAACTCCGGTGCGGTGCTGCTGGCCCTCACGCTCGGTCGGCCCGTGCTCGTCCCGGCGAACGAGGTCACGGACGCGCTCGCGCGCGAGGTGGGGGCGTGGTGGGTCCAGCGGTTCGACGGGCCGCTGACCGCCGACGCGCTCGCGGCGGCGCTCAAGGCCACCGCGGACGGGCCGGTCGACGCCCCTGACCTGAGCCGACGCTCGTGGGCCGAGGTGGTCGAGCGGCACCGCGAGGTCTACGCGTCCGCGCTGCGCGCGGTGCGGCGACGCGCGATCAGGTGACACCGCGGCCGCCAGGGCCGCCACAGTGGTGAATCGTGACGACCAGCGGGCGAAAAACGGGTGGATTCGTACCGTTCGTCCGACTCCGGGGGCACACTCGACCCGTCTGTGAGGTCGATCCGAGGAGAGCGCCACGTGACATCCCATCGTCCCCACGTCGCACTGGTCGGCACGCGCGGTGTGCCGGCGCGCTACGGGGGCTTCGAGACCGCGGCGGAGGAGATCGGGCGCCGGCTGGTCGCGGCGGGACACCCCGTGACCGTCTACTGCCGGCCCGTCGCGGGTGAGCCGCGGCTCACCGAGCACCTCGGGATGCGGCTCGTGCACCTGCCCGCGCTGCGGCACCGCGCGCTCGAGACGCTCTCCCACACCGGGCTCTCGGTCGGCCACCTGCTCGGCCACCGGGCGGACGCGGTGATCCTGTTCAACGCCGCGAACGCGCCGTGGCTCCCGGTGCTCCGAGCCGCGCGGATGCCGGTCGCGACGCACGTCGACGGGCTCGAGTGGAAGCGCTCCAAGTGGTCGGGGACCGGCCGGCGGTACTACCGCAACGCCGAGGCGCTGGCCGTGCGCTGGTCGGACGCGCTCATCGCGGACGCGCAGGGCATCGCGGACTACTACCAGCGCGAGTTCGCGGCGCCCACCGAGATCATCGCGTACGGCGCACCCCGCCTCGGTGACGTCCCGGCGGACCGGCTCACCGAGCTGGGGCTCACGTCGGGCGGCTACCACCTGGTCGTCGCGCGGTTCGAGCCCGAGAACCACGTGGACGTCGCCGTCGAGGGCTACGTCGCGAGCGGGTGCCGCGAGCCCCTGGTGGTCGTCGGCTCCGCCCCGTACGCCGCGGAGTACACGCGCCGCGTCGAGTCGCTCGCGGACGACCGGGTCCGCCTGCTCGGGGGCGTGTGGGACCAGGAGCTGCTCGACACCCTGTACGCCCACGCACTCACGTACGTGCACGGCCACAGCGTCGGCGGCACCAACCCCTCGCTCCTGCGCGCGATCGGCGCGGGCACGGCGACCCTCGCGTTCGACGTCTCGTTCAACCGCGAGGTGCTCGGCGACGCCGGCCGCTACTTCACGACCCCCGCGGACGTCGCGCGCGAGCTCACCGCCGCCGAGCGGGACCCCGACGGGTGCCGCGACCGCGGCCGGGACCTCGCGCGCCGCGCGCTCGACTACGACTGGGACGACGTCGCCGCACGGTACTCGGACCTGGCCGTCCGGCTCGCGGAGCGTCGGGTACGGCGCCCCCGCGGGCTCGGCCGCCGGCGCCCGGCGCCCGAGCCGCAGCCGCTCGCGGCCGCCGCGGTGGAGGCGTCATGAGCCGCTACACCGATGCCCTCCGCGAGCTCAAGGACGCACAGAAGGCCGCGGCCCGGTCCGCGCCCGCCTACTCGCGCTTCGTCAACCGGCGCCTCGGCCGGTTCCTCGCCGCGGGTGCGCACGTCGCCGGGCTCAGCCCGAACCAGGTGACCGGCATCAGCGCGCTGTTCACGCTCGCGGGCATCGTCGGCCTCGCGACGCTCCCGCTCACGTGGGGCACGGGCGTGGCCGTCGCCGCCGCGCTCGTCCTCGGGTACGCGCTCGACTCCGCCGACGGCCAGGTCGCCCGGCTCCAGCGCCGCGGGTCGAGCGCCGGGGAGTGGCTCGACCACGTGGTCGACGCCGGCAAGTCCGTGATGCTCCCGCTCGGGCTGCTCGTCGGGCTGTGGCGCGCGCCCGACGTCGACGACCGGTGGCTCGCCGTCCCGCTCGTCTCCGCCGTGGTCACCAGCGTCCTGTTCTTCGCGATGATCCTCACCGAGCAGCTGCGCCGCGCCCGGGGCGTCCAGTCACGCGCACCCGAGGGCGGCCGCGGTGCGTCGCTGCGCTCCCTGCTCGTGCTGCCCATGGACTACGGCGTGCTGTGCTGGTCGTTCGTGCTGATCGGCGCGCTGCCCGTCTTCCTCGTGGCGTACACGCTCATCACCGCCGCGTCCGCGGCGTTCCTCGTGCTCGCGTGCGGCAAGTGGTACGCCGAGCTCAAGGCGCTCGACCAGGGCGCCCGGCCCGCGGTCACGCCGGACGCGGGTCCCGCCGCCGGCCGGGTGCAGGTGTCGACGCCGTGACCGAGACGAGCCAGCAGCTGGCCGAGCAGGACCGCACGCGCGCCCTCACGGTCGTCGTCGCGGTGCTCACCTACCGCCGCCCCGACGACCTCGCAGCCGTGCTCGAGTCGCTGCGCACGCAGGTCGGGTCCGTGGACGACGAGGTGAGCGTCCTCGTCGTCGACAACGACCCCGACGCGGGCGCGCGCGAGACGGTCGTGGGCCCGCACGTCCGCTACGTGCACGAGCCACGCCCGGGCATCGCCGCGGCACGCAACCGCGCGCTCGACGAGGTGGGGGACGCCGACGTGCTCGTCTTCCTCGACGACGACGAGCGACCCGTCGAGGACTGGCTCGCGCAGCTGCTCGCGACGCACCGCCGCACGGATGCGTGCGTCGTCGGCCCGGTCGTCTCGCGCTTCGAGGTCGAGCCCGACGCCTGGGTGCGAGCGGGCCGGTTCTTCGACCGCCGCCGACTGCGCACCGGGACGCCCGTCGTCGTCGCCGCGACCAACAACCTGCTGCTCGACCTGCCCCCCGTGCGGGCGTCCGGGGTCCGGTTCGACGAGGCGTTCGGCCTGAGCGGCGGCTCCGACACCCTGTTCACGCGCCGCCTGGTCGCCGCCGGCATCCCCATGGTGTGGTGCGACGAGGCGCTCGTGACCGACGAGGTCCCCGCCGCCCGGGCGACGCGCGCGTGGGTGCTGCACCGCGCGTCCCGCAGCGGGAACTCGGCCACGCGTTGCGACGTCGCGCTCGCGAGCGGCGCCGCCGGCCGGACCGTGGCCCGCGGCCGCGGGATCGCCCTCGGCTCGGCGCGCGTCCTCGCGGGCGGGGTCCGTGCGCTCGTCGGCACGCTCACACGCTCCCCGGAGCACCACGCGCGCGGTCTGCGGACCGTCGCGCGAGGTCGCGGCATGGTGACCGGTGCGTTCGGGCGGGTCGTCTACGACTATGCGCGGGGGACCTGACGTGCCCACCGCGAACCGTTTCTTCACCCGACCGACACCCTGTCGCCATGTCCGGAATGTCGGTAACGTCCGAGCGTCAGCCACCCACAACGGCGCGGGTCCGGGACGAATCATCGTGGAAGGGAAGTCTCGATGACCATTGGATACGCGCCGGGTGCCTACGACCTGTTCCACGTCGGGCACCTCAACCTGCTGCGGCACGCCGCGGCGCACTGCGACCGTCTCATCGCGGGGGTCGTGGACGACGACGTGCTGGAGCTGACCAAGGGCATCCGTCCGGTCGTCCCCGCGCACGAGCGGCTCGAGATCGTCCGCGCGCTGTCGATCGTGGACGAGGCCGTGATCGAGGACGTGCCGAGCAAGCTGGCGATGTGGGAGCGGCTCCGCTTCGACGTCATCTTCAAGGGCGACGACTGGCGTGGCACCGCCAAGGGGCGCGCGCTCGAGGAGCAGTTCGCGGCGGTCGGCGTCGAGGTCGCCTACTTCCCCTACACGATGCACACCTCGAGCACGGCGCTGCGCCGCGCCCTCGCGCTCCTCGAGCCCGAGGCGGCCACGCTCACCGAGGCGGTGCGCTGACCCGAGCGCCTTCACCGGTACCGACGCCCGGGTACCCCACGCGGGGACCCGGGCGTCGTCGTCGGTGCGGGAGTCGGTGCTGAAGTCCGTGCGGGAGTCGGTGCTGGAGTGGGTCTGTGTCACGCGTCGGCGCGGGAGTGCGCGCCCTCCGGCGACGTCCGTGACGGCTCCGGTGCCCGGGTGGGCTCCGACGATCGCGCGTGCGTGGGCTCCGGCTCCGGTTCCGGCGTCGGCAGGGGCGTGGGCTCGGGCGACGGTGCGCGCGTCGGCTCCGTCGTCTCCGTCGCGTCGGCGGTGGTCACCGGTGCACGGGTCTCCTCGGGGCCGGCGGCCCGCTCGTGGTCCGGCGCGGCAGGCGACCGGACGGACCCGACGTACGGTCGGGTCGGCTCGACGGACAGCCGGTCCAGCTCGAGCGACGGTCCGGCCGGTTCCACGGGCGGTCGGGTCGGGCCGACGGGCGCCCGGTCCGGCGTCTCGTCGTGCGCGTGGCGGGACGTCGCCGAGGTGACCGGCACGTCGGGGCGGCCGCCCCGACGCCGGGGACGACGAGGCGGGGCCAGACGGCGGCCGGTCGGTTCCATGTACCCGTACGACGTCGCTCGCCGTCGGCGCTGCGCGCCGTTGAGCACCACGCCGAGGCAGGCCGCACCGAGCGCGTCGAGCTCGTCGAGCGACTCGGCGAGCTCGCGCCTGCTCACCTTGCGCGCGCGTGCGACGAGGATCGCGCCGCTCGTGCGGCGCGCGAGGACAGCGCCGTCCGACACGGCGAGCAGGGGCGAGGTGTCGACGATGACCATGTCGTACGCCTCCTGCGCGTGCGCGAGCAGGTCCGCGAACGCCGTGGAGTCGATCAGCTGCGTCGGGTTCGGCGGGACCGGACCGGACGGCAGGACGTGCAGGTTCTCGAGCCGCCACTGCTGGGTGACCTGCTCGAGCGTGGCCCGCCGCGCGAGGATCGTCGTGAGACCGACCGCCGACTCGATCCCGAGCACGTTGGCGATGTTGGGTCGGCGCAGGTCCGCGTCGATCAGCAGGACGCGCCGGCCGGTGTCGGCGAGCGCGAGCGCGAGGCTCACGGAGACCGTCGACTTCCCCTCGCCGGGGAGGGTCGAGGTCACGACGAACCCGCGGACCGGTTCGGTCGAGTCGAGGAAGTCGAGGTTCGCGCGCACGCGCCGGTAGCCCTCGGCGAGCGCACTGCGGGGCTGGTCGAGCACGGAGCCGGGACCGTCGCGGGTCACGGCCCGGTCGTGCGGGACCTCACCGAGGACGACGCGGCCGTCCGGCAGGTCGCGCGTCGTGCGCACGCGGGTGTCGAGCCGCACCCACGCGAGCGCGACGAGCACGCCGAGCCCGAGCCCGACGGCACCGCCGGTCGCGACGAGCAGCTTGGTGTTGGGGGCGAACGGCGCCGCCGCGGGGGTCGCGGGGCCCACGAGCGTGATCTGCACGGTCGCCTGGCCCTCGGCCGAGGTGGGTGTGAGCTGCTCGACCGCCGTGGCGAGCTGCCCGGCGACCGCGTTCGCGATGTCCGCGGCGCGCGTCGCGCTGCGGCTCGTCGCCGAGATCTCGATGATCATCGAGTCCATGGGGGCCTCGGCCGAGACCACGGCCGCGAGCTGGCGGGAGGTGACCGTCAGCCCGAGGTCCTGGATCACGGGCTCGAGCACGAGCGGCACCGTCGTCAGCTGGACGTACGACTCGACAAGGTTGCGGGTGTACGTCGAGCCCTGCACGAGCTCGGTGACGTCGCTGCCCTGCGCGAGGGAGACCCAGACCTTGGCGGTCGACCGGTAGAGGGGAGTGGCGCCCGACGCCTGCACGTACCCGAGACCGGCACCGAGGACGGCGAGCAGCGCGACCGCCCACCAGCGCTTGCGCAGCGCGGTCAGGTAGTCGCCGATCTCCATGACTCTCCTTCGTGGTGCTGCCGACCCCCGGAACGGTAGGTGGTGATCCGGACAATTCTCGCACCCACGGGGAAATTCACCCGGATGCGGACCGGGCGAACTCGGTCCGGGTGACCCCCCGTCGTCTCTACACTGACCCGAGCCCTGGCGCCGTCGGGGACCCGGTCGGCTGTCGTTCGGATCCTGGGGGTGTGTCGTGACGGAGGCTGAGACCGCCTCGGCAGGTGGGCGCATGCGGACGGTGTGGATCGCGGCCGCTGCCGGCGTCGTCGTCCTCGCCGTCCTGGTCGTCCTCGCGGTGACCTCCGGGCGCTCCGACGACGGTGCGGACCCGACGAGCGCTCCCTCGACCGCCCTCGCGTCGACCGCAGGGTCGACCCCAGGCTCGACCCCGGCCGCGTCGACACCGGCACCCGGGCCGACCGTCTCGGACGCGCCGACGACACCGGCCGCGTCGGCCGAGCCGTCGAGCGCCGCCCCGGGCGCGCTGCCCACGCCGACCCCGCGGCCCGACGGCCGGGCGGTCACGCTCGCCCCGATCGAGTCCACGGCCGAGCCGTCGCCCGGCGTGACGGCGCGCGTCGCCTCGATCCGGGCGGTCACCGGGAAGGCCGAGCTGCCGGGTGAGGTCGGCGGTCCGGCGCTCGAGGTGACGGTCGAGGTGCACAACGGCACCGACGAGCCGCTCGACCTGTCGCTCGCGGTCCTGAACGTCTACTCCGGCCCCGGGCTGACTCCCGAGCTCCCGCTGTCCACCGGCTCGCGCGCGTTCCCGGGCGAGGTCGCGCCGGGTGCGGACGCGACGGGAGTGTTCGTCCACACGGTCGCGGTCGCCGACCGGGGCGACGTGACGATCGAGCTGGACCTCGGCGTGGGCACGACGATCGCGCTGTTCCGGGGGCCCGCGGGCGTCTGAGCCCCGAGTCCGCCCCGGGGTCTCGCCCGGGGCTCACGCGGGTCGGCGGACGGGCCTATCACCCGGTCGGATGACGCCGCACGCCTCAAACCGGTACACAAGCCCGTTTTCACCCGCGGCACACGCCGGTTCACCCGATCGCCCAGGTCCCGATATGTCCCTTTCGCCCTAGAGTCGGGCCGATCGTCGCACCCGCGACGCCTCCGCGCCCGCCTGTTCGGGAGGACACGCACATGGCCGTCACCAGCCGCCTCGCGCGCACCATCGGGTTCCTGGCCGCGTGCGCGGTGACGTCGACGCTGGCCGTCGTCGTCGCGCCGTCGGCGCTCGCCGACACCGCGCCGCCGAACCCCGACAACCCCGTGACCGTCTCGGCCGACGGGCTCCCCACCGCGCAGGTCAACGGCGTCGTGTGGAACCTGCAGCCCGCCGGCGACAAGGTGTACGTCGGGGGTGAGTTCACGCGGGCCCGGCCGCCGGGTGCGGCCCCGGGCACCAGCGAGGTCGTCCGGAACAACATGATGGCGTTCAACCTGACGACCGGTGCGCTGGACAGCTCCTTCGCGCCCGACCTGAACGCGGAGGTCGACGACCTCGCGCTCTCGCCGGACGGCACGCGGCTGTACGCGGTGGGGAACTTCACGTCGGTGAACGGGCAGGCCCGCTACCGGATCGCGGCGTTCGACACCGCGACCGGCGCGCTGATCTCGACGTTCCGGCCGACGGTGAACTCCGGGATCAACGCGGTGGCGGTCACCAACTCGACCGTCTACATCGGTGGCAACTTCTCGAGCGTCAACGGGCAGACGCGCCAGCGGTTCGCGGCGCTGCGCGCCTCGGACGGCGGGAACCTGCCGCTGACCGCGACGATCGACGGCGGCGCGATCCAGGCGCTCGTCGTCGCCCCCGACGGCGAGTCGGTCGTGCTCGGCGGCGCGTTCACGTCGGTGAACGGCTCGTCCAACCCGGGCTACGGGCTCGCGCGCCTCGCGACCGACGGCACGCTGCTCCCGCTGCCGGTCAACACCCAGATCCGCAACGGCGGCACCGAGTCCGCGATCCTCAGCCTCGAGACCGACGGCGAGAACTTCTACGGCACCGGCTACCACTTCGGTGGCGGCGGGAACGTCGAGGGCACGTTCGCGGCGGACTGGGCGACCGGGTCCGAGCTGTGGGTCGAGGACTGCCACGGCGACACGTACTCGTCGTATCCGATGGGTGACGTCGTCTACTCGGCGAGCCACAAGCACTACTGCGGCAACTCGGGCGGCTTCCCGCAGACGACGCCGTGGTCGGTGTACCGCGCGACCGCGCTCACGAAGTGGGCGACGCGCATCAACACCCCCGACATCTACGGGTACCCGGACCACGACGGCGAGCCCTCGCCGACCATCCTGAACTGGTACCCGACGATCAACGCCGGCACGTACACCGGCAAGTCGCAGGGCCCGTGGACGGTCACCGCGAAGGACGACTACGTCGTGTTCGGCGGCGAGTTCACGCAGGTCAACGGCACGGGCCAGCAGGGTCTCGTGCGGTTCACGACGATCGACAAGGCGCCCATGAAGCAGGGTCCGCGCCTGTCCGGGTCGAACTACCCCGTTACCGCGACCTCGGTGCAGGCGGGCGAGGTGCGCGTCTCCTGGAAGTCGAACTACGACCGGGACAACGAGACGCTGACCTACGCCGTCTACCGGCAGACGCAGAACAACCCGCCGGTGCACGTCGAGACGCTGTCGACGACGTTCTGGAACGTCAGGACGATGCGGTTCACGGACCGTGACCCGTCCCTGACACCGGGCACGACGACGAGGTACCGCGTGGTCGTGACGGACCCGTTCGGGAACTCGGCCTCGTCCGCGTGGACCTCGGTCACCGTGAGCGACAAGACGCTCGGCGCGTACGGCACGAAGGTGCTCGACGACGGCGCCGCGCACTTCTGGCGCCTGTCCGAGCCGGCCGGGACGACGACCGTGACGGACTACGCGGGCGGTGAGGACGCCGTGGCGTCCGCGGGCGTCACGCGCGGCGCGGCCGGTGCCGTCGTCGGTGACACCGACACGGCATCGACGTTCAGCGGGTCGTCGAACGGTCTGGCCGCCACGCAGACCGCGGTCCCCGGGCCGCAGACCTTCGCGATCGAGGGCTGGTTCAAGACGACGACGCGGGCCGGCGGCAAGATCGTCGGATTCGGCAACCGGAACACCGGGAGCTCGACGAGCTACGACCGGCACGTCTACATGGACACCTCCGGTCGCGTCCTGTTCGGCGTGTACCCGGGCTCGTCGCAGACCGTCCAGAGCGCGACCGGCTTCAACGACGGCGCGTGGCACCACGTGGTGGCGTCGCTCGGCCCGGACGGCATGAAGCTGTTCCTGGACGGCAAGCGCGTCGCGCAGAAGACGAGCGTCACCAGCGCG
Organism: Cellulomonas palmilytica; assembly: GCF_021590045.1. NCBI lineage: Bacteria > Bacillati > Actinomycetota > Actinomycetes > Micrococcales > Cellulomonadaceae > Cellulomonas > Cellulomonas palmilytica. The sequence goes on from NZ_CP062221.1 coordinate 1,456,811, forward strand.
CAGAGCTACGACGGCTACTGGCGCATCGGTGGCGACAGCCCGTGGACCGCTGCCGCGTACTTCAACGGCACGATCGACGACGTCGCGATCTACGACGAGCCGCTCACCGCGGCCCAGGTGGACGCGCACTGGGTGGCCTCCGGGCGCACCTCGAGCGTCACGCCGGTGCCGGCAGACGCGTACGGCGCCGCTGTACGCGCGGCGAACCCCGACCTGTACTGGCGCCTCGGTGAGGCGGCGGGTGCCACGGCGGCCGACACCGGTCCGCTGTCCTACCCGGGCACGTACAGCGGCGGCTTGACGCGCGGTGTGGCGGGTGCGCTCACCGGGACGAGCAACACCGCGGTGACGTTCGGCGGCACGAACGGGCTGGTCGCGAGCCAGGCCGACTTCAACGGCCCCGACGTCTACTCCGAGGAGCTGTGGTTCAGGACCACCACCACGGCGGGCGGCAAGCTCATCGGGTTCGGTGACGCCGCCACCGGGACGAGCAGCAACTACGACCGTCACGTGTACATGGAGGAGGACGGCAAGCTGACGTTCGGCGTGTGGACCGGCGAGGAGAACACCATCACGACGCCCGCGTCGTACAACGACGGCGTCTGGCACCACATGGTCGCCACGCAGGGCCCGGACGGCATGAAGCTGTACGTCGACGGCGTGCTCCGCGGGACCCACGCGCAGACCTCGCAGCAGGTGTACACCGGCTACTGGCGCGTCGGTGGGGACTCCACCTGGGGTCCGCAGCCGTGGTTCGCGGGCAGCATCGACGAGGTCGCGGTGTACGGCAGCGTCCTCGACGCCGCGACCGTCGCGCACCACTACTCGGTCGGTTCGGGCACCCCGGTGCCGAACCAGCCGCCGACGGCCGCGTTCGACGTCGAGGCGGACCACCTCGCGGTGTCCGTCGACGGCTCGGCCTCGGCCGACGCCGACGGGACCGTCGCGAGCTGGTCGTGGGCCTGGGGCGACGGCACGACGTCCACGGGTGCGACCGCGACCCACACGTACGCCACCGGCGGCACGAAGTCGATCACGCTCACCGTGACCGACGACGACGGCGCGACCGCGAGCGTCACGCACGAGGTCACGGTCGCGGCGAACCAGGCGCCGGTCGCGGCGTTCACCTCTGAGGTCCAGCACCTGGGCGTCTCGGTCGACGGCACCGGGTCGAGCGACCCGGACGGGTCGGTCGCGTCCTGGTCGTGGAGCTGGGGCGACGGGACGGCGGACGGGTCCGGCTCGACGGCGACGCACACGTACGCGACGCCGGGCGACAAGACCATCACGCTGACCGTGACGGACGACGACGGTGCGGCCGCCAGCGTCACGCACGAGGTGACGGTCACCGAGCCGCCGGCGGACGCGCCGTTCGTCCGCGACGACTTCGCACGGACCGCGAGCAACGGCTGGGGCACCGCCCCGGTGGGTGGCGCGTGGACCGCCGTCGGTGCGGCGAGCCGGCTGTCGGTCGCGGGCGGCGTGGGTGTCATCACGGCCCCGCGCGGGGCGACGAGCGGGGCGGTGCTCGGCGACGTCGCCGCGAGCGACACGGCCCTGACGGGCAAGGTTTCGCTGGGCGCCCTGTCGACCGGCAACTCCTTCGTCACCTTCCAGGCTCGTCGCGTCGACGCCGACTCCTACGGCGGCCGGCTGCGGCTCGCCGCGGACGGCTCCGTCCAGCTGCACGTGACGCGCGAGGTGGGTGGCACGACCACGGCGATCTCCGGCGGTGCCGTGTCCGGCCTGACGTACTCGCCGGGTGCCGCGATCGCGGTCCGCGTCGAGGCCGAGGGCACGAACCCGACGCTGATCCGGGCGAAGGCGTGGCCCGCGGGCTCCCCGGAGCCGGCGGCCTGGCGGGTCCAGACGACGGACTCCACCGCGGCGCTGCAGACCGCCGGCGGCGTGGGCGTGGTCGCGTACCACGGCGGCGCGACCGGTGCACCGTCGCTCGTGTTCTCGGTCGACGACCTGCTCGCGCAGCGCGTCGGTGCCGAGGCGCCCGAGGAGCCCGAGGAGCCGGAGGAGCCCGAGCCGCCCGTGAACACCGCGCCCACCGCGGCGTTCACGAGCAGCGCCGCCGGGCTGACGGTGTCCGTCAACGGCTCCGGCTCCTCCGACGCGGAGGGCGCGATCGCGTCGTACAGCTGGACGTGGGGTGACGACTCGGCGCCCACGACCGGCACGAGCGCGACCGCGTCGCACACCTACGCCGAGGCGGGCACCTACGAGGTGCGGCTGACCGTCATGGACGCCGGTGGGCTGACCGCCACGGTCGCGCACGACGTGACGGTCACCGCGCCGGCGCCCGGCGGCCCGTTCGCGCAGGACGCGTTCGGCCGCACCGCGTCCAACGGCTGGGGCGACGCCCAGGTCGGCGGCGCGTGGACCTCGGTCGGTCCCGGCGCCCGCCTGACCGTCTCGGGCGGCAAGGGCGTCATGACGGTGCCGCGCGGCGGGACCACGGGCGCCCGGCTCAACTCCGTCTCGCAGGAGTCGACCGACGCGGTGGCGACGCTCGACCTCGACCGCCTGCCGGGCGGCACGTCGTTCGCGACGCTGCAGGGCCGGACCGTCGGTGACGCGGCGTACGGCGGGCGCGTGCGCATCGCGGCCGACGGCACCGTCCAGCTGCACGCGGTGCGGACGGTCGGTGGCACGACGACGGCGATCTCGGGCGGCGCGGTCGCCGGGCTCGTGGTCGAGCCGGGCACGCCCCTGTCGGTCCGCGTCCAGGTGACCGGGACCTCGCCGACGACGATCCGGGCCAAGGTCTGGGTCGCCGGACAGCCGGAGCCCGAGCAGTGGCGCGTCTCGACGACGGACGGCAACGCGGCGCTGCAGGAGCCCGGTGGGGTCGGGTTCGAGGTCTACCACGGTGGCGCGACCGGCGACCCGTCGCTGGTGTTCCTCTGGGACGACCTGGTGGCGCGCGCGGTCTGAACCGCACGGACGAGGAGGCCCGGGGTGGGCAGGTCCCGCCCCGGGCCTCGCCGTACCTGTGGGGGACGCGGGTCAGCGGGCGGGGAGGCGGCGCTCGGGTCGGGCGCCGCGCTCGTCGTCGGACACCTGCTGGACGACCTCCCCGGTGAGGTCCGGGGGCGACGAGGCGGCGACGCGACGCACGGCCAGGAGACCGAGCGTGAGGGCGAGCAGCGTGGTCGAGCTCGACAGCGGGCTGAACGCGAGGTTCCACAGCGTGCGGACGGCCAGGTACGTCAGCAGGGCGCTCGCGGTGTGCGTGGCGATCGCGCCCGTGTACCCGCGGACCACCAGCCACGCCGCCCACAGCGCCAGCAGCACGCCGGCGAACCCGAAGCGGACCCACAGGTCGGCCGCGGTGGAGTGCAGCTCGAAGCCGCTGCCGAACATGTACTTCTCGACGTAGCCGTTGTGCGGGTCGTAGTTGAGCTCGGCCATCCCGGTCTTCGCGACGAACACGTCGCGCGTGCCCGGCAGCGTCCCGGAGCCGAAGCCCGAGGGATGGGCGACGACGAGCGCGCGGGTCGCCCCGCTCTCGGGTCGGGCGCCGGCGAGCAGCGAGCCCGACAGCGCGATCTGCGCCTCGGTGCGCTCCTGCGCGTCCTGTCCGAGGTACCCGTCGAGGATCGCGACCTGCCCGAGCTGGTACAGGGCGGCCACGAGGCTCGTGATGATGAGCAGCGCGCGCACGCGCGAGCCCGCGCGCGTCGTCGCGCGGCGCGCGGTCTGCTGGATGGTCACGGCGGCGGCCAGCACGAGCATGGCGGACGTCGAGCGGCCGCCGTTCATCACCGAGACGCCCGCGAGCCCGAGCGCGGTGACGACCTGCAGCCACCCGCGGCCGGACGCCCACGCGAGGCCGAGCAGCAGCACGATGAGCGGCACGGAGAAGCCGAACCGCCAGGGGTTCTCCAGGAACCGCCCGCCGGTGCTGATGCCGAGCAGCATCCCCACGCCGAACCACGCGGCGACCACGGGGTCCCGCAGCACGGTGCGCGCCCACGCGACGACCGCCGCGCCGAGCACCGCGTCGAGGACCGTCGAGGTGTTGCCGACCAGCAGGTTCGTCGAGGTCGCGTGGTCGGCCTCGTGGAACCACGTGAGCCACACGCCGACGACCGCGGCGAGGCCGCCCAGGCCGACGAGCGTCCGGATCCCGACGAGGTCGCGCACGGGACGCCACCAGATCGGCAGCAGCGCGACCGCGACGATCGTCCCCAGGGTGACGGACTTGACCATGACCCGGCCGCTGCCGACGGCCAGCAGCGAGACGACGACGAGGACGTGGGGCGCGGAGACCCGCGCCGTCAGCCACGCGGGCGCCGAGGTCGCCGTCCGGGACACGTCCCTCCCCGAGGTCGGTCGAGACCGGCACCCGTGCGGCCCGGTTCCGCCACATCGTCGCACCCGCACCCTCGTGACCCGGACGGGTGTGCCGTTTTTCGCCCGTCTGGCCCCTGTTTCGCCCGTTCTGCCCGCATAGACTCGCTCGCATGCGCAGCGCTGGACCGCCCTCGGGGCCCGCGAAGCCGGGTGTCGTCGAGGCGACGGCACCGGCTCCCGTGCAGGCCGCTGCGGAGGGTGAGGCGGTGCCCGACGCCCCGCGGCCCCGCCGTCCGCGCGTCGAGTGGGTCGACACCGGCCGCGGCATCGCGATCTCGCTCGTCGTGCTGTTCCACTCGTCGAACTGGCTGCTCGGCGCGGGCGCGCACGTCAGGCCCTGGGTCGAGGCGAACGTCGTCGTCTCGTCGCTGCGGATGCCGCTGTTCTTCACGCTCGCCGGGCTGTTCGCGGGCAAGTGGGTGCGCGGCGCGTGGACCGCGCTGTGGCACTCCAAGATCCGGCTGTACCTGTGGGTCTTCCTCGTGTGGGGTGCGGTCGGCTCGCTCGCGTACTACGTGGGCGTGCGCATGCGGGGGACCGGCTCGTTCCTGTCGAACGTGCTGCAGCCGTACGTGCTCTCGCCGTTCGTCCCGCGGCTCGAGCTGTGGTTCATCTGGGCGCTCGCGCTGTTCTTCGTCGTCGCCAAGCTGACGCGCCGGGTGCCCGTGGCCGTCCAGATCGGCGTCGCCGCCGTCGGCTCCGCGATCGCGCTGTCCGGGTGGGAGACAGCGAGCCCCGGGTGGAACGGCTCGGTCAAGTACTACGTGTTCTTCCTCGTCGGCCTCCACCTGCGCGACGTGGTGCTGCGGCGCGGCTCCGAGGCGCGCGTGCTGCCGATGGTCGGCGTCGTCGCGCTGTGGGCGGCGGTCGCGTTCGGGCTGTGGGCCGCGGACCTGCGTGAGGCACCCGGGCTGTACTTCGTGAACTGCGTCCTGGGGGTCGCCGCCGGGATCGCGGTCAGCCGGGCGCTGTCCCGGTCGCACGTGCTCCGGGACCTGGGCGCACGGACCCTGCCGGTCTACCTCGCGCACACGCCGCTCATCATCGTGACCGCCGCGCTGCTCAAGAGCTGGGGCGCGGTCGACTCGCCCGCCGTCGCGGTGCTCGGCCCCCCGCTGCTCGCCGCCGCCGCGATCGTCGCGACGCTCGCCCTCGAACGCGGCGCGAAGCGCGTCGGCGCCGGGTGGCTGTACGAGCCGCCCGCGTGGTTCGACGTCGCCGCACGGCGGCGGGCCGCACGCGCGTCGCGTGCCGCGACCCGGCCCGGGGGGTGAGCGCGCTGGCCGCGCGAGACGTCGCCCCGGCGCGCACCGCTCCCATGGTCGGTCGGCTCGAGTGGGTCGACGCGGTCCGCGGGTACTCCGTGGTCGCCGTCGTGCTCGCGCACGTCGTGCTCTGGCACCTGCTCGCCGTGGACGCACCCACCGCGGACGCCGGGGAGTCGGTGTGGGGCCGGGTGTACGGGGTGCTCGGCAGCGCGCGCATGCCGGTGCTCCTGGCCGTCTCCGGCCTCGTCGTCGCGCGTCGGGTGCGGCTCGGGTGGCGGCCGGGCGGCCTGACGCTGCGCGTCGCGCGCAACTACTACCTGTACGTCGTGTGGCTGCTGCTGTACGCCGTGTTCTACGCGGTGGTGCGGGACCCGAGCCTGCCGCACCGGGTCGACGGCGTCGGTGACCTGCTGCGCCAGCTCGTCGTTCCGGAGACGACGCTCTGGTACGTGTTCGCGCTCGCCGTGTACATCGCGGTGCTCGGGGCGTTGCACCGCGTGCCCCCGTGGGCCGTGCTGTCGGGGCTCGTCGCGCTGTGCCTGGCGACGCACGTCCTGACGTCGTCGGACCAGATGTGGGCCAAGGTGCCGGAGATGTTCCTGTTCTTCGCCGTCGGCGTGTACGGCGCCGGCCCGCTGCGCCGGCTGGGCGAGCGGGCGTCGTGGGGCGCGCTGCTCCTCGCGGCGGGCCTCGCTGTCGCCGCCACCGCGTCGGGGCGGCTCGCCGAGGGGGTGGAGCTCGCCGAGGCCGTGGTGTTCGTCGTGCGGTGCCTGGCGTTCCTGGTGCTCGCGGTGCTCGTCGTCGTCCTCGCGGTCCGGTGGGAGCCGCTGCGTCGGCTCGGCCTCCTCCTCGGGCGCCAGACGCTGCCGATCTACGTGCTGCACCCGCTGTGGCTCGCGCTGCTGCTCGCGTACGCGGGCGGGCTCGCGCGCGACGTCACGGCGACGACCGTCGGGTCGTTGCTGTACCCGCCGGTCGTCACCACGCTCGTCGTCGTGCTGAGCCTCACGGTGCACGCGGGGGCGCGGCACGCGCACGCGCTCGTCCCGGCGTTCGCGATGCCGCGCCGGTGGGAGGAGCGGCTGGCCGCGGTCGACGCGCGCGCGCCGGGACGCCCGGCGCCCGTGGACTCCGGTCGCGGCGCCTGACGCACGTCCGCACCCGGGACGGTGTCGGTCGCGGCTCGTACACTGACGACGCCCCCTGACCCCGCGTGGCAGCGGTGCGCGCCGACCGGTTCGCCCGGTCCCGCGCCCTCGTCGTCGCCGGAGCAGGGGTGCTCGTGCTGCCCGCGGCACTCCCGAGGAGCCCCGCGACCGCTGCCCGCCCGACGAACGTGAAGGACCCATGGACCTCACCGGACTGCTGCCCGCCCTGCTCGCCGACCCGGCCGCCGCCGCGGCTCTCGAGGCCGTGCCCGCGCGGGGCGAGGTCGACGTCGTCGGACCGGCGGGCATCCGGCCCCCGCTGCTCGCGGCGCTCGCCGGCGCGGGCGGGCACGTGGCCGGGCGTCCGCTCGTCGTGACGACCGCGACGGGACGCGACGCCGACGAGCTCGCCGACGCGCTGCGCTGCTACCTGCCGGACGACGACGTCGCGGTGCTGCCCGCGTGGGAGACGCTGCCGCACGAGCGGCTGTCGCCGCGAGCCGACACCGTCGCGCGGCGCCTCGCGGTGTTCCGCCGGCTCGCGAACCCGACGCCCGAGCGAGGCCCCGCGGGGCCGATCCGCGTGCTCGTCGTGCCCGTGCGCGCGCTCCTGCAGCCCGTCGTCGACGGGCTCGGCGAGCTGCGGCCCGTCGAGGTCGCGGTCGGCGACACGGTCGACATGGACGACCTCACGCAGCGGCTCGCGGACGCCGCGTACAGCCGCGTGGACATGGTCGAGAAGCGCGGGGAGTTCGCCGTGCGCGGCGGGATCGTCGACGTGTTCCCGCCGACCGAGTCGCACCCGCTGCGCGTCGAGCTGTGGGGCGAGGAGGTCGAGGAGATCCGCTGGTTCTCCGTGGCGGACCAGCGCTCGCTCGAGGTCGCGGACCACGGCCTGTGGGCCCCGCCGTGCCGCGAGATCCTGCTGACCGACGCGGTGCGGGAGCGGGCGGCCTCGCTCGTGCCGCAGCTGCCGGGTGCGATCGACATGCTCGACAAGCTCGCGGCGGGCATCGCGGTCGAGGGCATGGAGTCCCTCGCGCCCGTGCTGGTCGACCGCATGGTCCCGGTGCTGGACCTCGTGCCCGACGACGCGCTGCTGGTGCTCGCCGACCCCGAGCGCATCCGGCGGCGCGCGCACGACCTCGTCGCTACCACGCAGGAGTTCCTCGAGGCCGCGTGGACGTCGGCCGCGGCCGGTGCCGCGACGCCGCTCGACCTGTCCGCCGCGTCGTTCGCGACGTTCGCGGAGGTCCGCGCGCTCTCGCAGGTGCGCGGGCTGGGCTGGTGGACGCTGTCCGGCTTCACGCTCGACGCGGGGGCCGACGACGAGAGCGCCGCCGCACCCGTGCGCGACACCGACGGCGTGGAGACGCTCGTCGTCGCCGCCCGCGAGGTCGAGCGCTACCGCGGCGAGGTCGCGCGCGCCGTCGCCGACGTGCGCGAGCTGCAGCGCGCCGGCTGGCGGCTCGTGCTCGCGACCGAGGGGCACGGCCCCGCGCAGCGCATGGTCGAGCAGCTCAAGGCCGCCGACTGCCCCGCGCGGCTCGTCGCGACCATCGACTCCGAGCCGTCCGGCGGCGTCGTGCTCGTCACGCCCGCGCCCGTCGGACCCGGCTTCGTCGCCGAGGCCCAGCGCCTCGCGGTGTTCTCCGAGGCGGACCTCACCGGGCGCGCGGGCTCGTCCACGCGCGACATGCGCCGCATGCCGAGCCGGCGCCGCAACGTCGTCGACCCGCTCCAGCTGCGCGCGGGCGACTTCGTCGTGCACGAGCAGCACGGCGTCGGGCGGTTCGTCGAGCTCGTGCAGCGCACCATCGGCTCCGGCGCGGCCGCCGCGACGCGCGAGTACCTCGTCATCGAGTACGCGTCGTCCAAGCGCGGGCAGCCCGGCGACCGCCTGTACGTGCCCACCGACCAGCTCGACCAGGTCACCAAGTACGTCGGAGGCGAGGCGCCCAGCCTCAACCGCATGGGCGGCGCGGACTGGGCCAAGACCAAGGGCCGTGCGCGCAAGGCCGTCAAGGAGATCGCGTCCGAGCTCATCCGCCTGTACTCGGCGCGCATGGCGACGCCCGGGCACGCGTTCGGCGCGGACACCCCGTGGCAGCGCGAGCTCGAGGACGCGTTCGCGTACGTCGAGACCCCGGACCAGCTCGCCACGATCGACGAGGTCAAGGCCGACATGGAGAAACCGATCCCCATGGACCGGCTCGTGTGCGGCGACGTCGGCTACGGCAAGACCGAGATCGCCGTGCGCGCCGCGTTCAAGGCCGTGCAGGACGGCAAGCAGGTCGCCGTACTCGTCCCGACGACCCTGCTCGTCCAGCAGCACTACGACACGTTCGCCGAGCGGTACTCGCCGTACCCCGTGACCGTGAAGGCCCTGTCGCGGTTCCAGACCGCCAAGGAGAGCAAGGAGATCCTCGACGGCCTGGCCGACGGGTCCGTCGACGTCGTCATCGGCACGCACCGCCTCATCACCGGCGGCGTGCGGTTCAAGGACCTCGGGCTCGTCGTCATCGACGAGGAGCAGCGGTTCGGCGTCGAGCACAAGGAGACGCTCAAGGCGCTGCGCACCAACGTCGACGTCCTCGCGATGTCCGCCACCCCGATCCCGCGCACGCTCGAGATGGCCGTCACCGGCATCCGCGAGATGTCCACGCTCGCGACCCCGCCGGAGGAGCGGCACCCCGTGCTCACGTTCGTCGGACCGTACGAGGAGAAGCAGATCTCCGCGGCCATCCGACGTGAGCTGCTGCGCGAGGGCCAGGTGTTCTACGTGCACAACCGCGTCGAGTCCATCGAACGGGTCGCGTCCCGGCTCAACGAGCTCGTGCCCGAGGCCCGCATCGCCGTCGCGCACGGGAAGATGGGCGAGCACCAGCTCGAGCGCGTCATCGTCGACTTCTGGGAGAAGAGGTTCGACGTCCTGGTCTGCACGACGATCGTCGAGACCGGCCTCGACATCTCCAACGCGAACACCCTCATCCTTGAGAGCGCCGACCGCCTCGGCCTGTCCCAGCTGCACCAGCTGCGCGGCCGCGTCGGCCGTGGCCGTGAACGCGCCTACGCCTACTTCCTGTACCCGCCGGAGAAGCCGCTCACCGAGACCGCGCACGACCGGCTGCAGACCATCGCCGCGAACACCGACCTCGGCGCCGGCATGGCGGTGGCCATGAAGGACCTCGAGATCCGCGGCGCCGGGAACCTGCTCGGCGGCGAGCAGTCCGGGCACATCGAGGGCGTCGGCTTCGACCTGTACATCCGGATGGTCGGCGAGGCCGTCGCCGCGTTCCGCGACGACGTGCCCGAGGAGCTGCCCGACGTCACCATCGAGCTGCCCGTCGACGCGCACATCCCGCACGACTACATCGCGCACGAGCGCCTGCGCCTCGAGGCGTACCGCAAGATCGCCGTCGCCGCCGACGACACCGCGCTGCGCGAGGTCCACGCCGAGCTCGTCGACCGCTACGGGCCCGTGCCCGAGGCCGTCGACAACCTGTTCGAGGTCGCGCAGTTCCGCCAGCACGCCCGACGAGCGGGTCTGTCGGACATCACCGCGCAGGGCAAGTTCGTGCGCTTCGCGCCCGTCGAGCTGCCCGAGTCCGCGCAGCTGCGGCTCAAGCGCCTCTACCCGGGGTCGGTGCTCAAGCCCGCGCTGCGCACCGTGCTCGTCCCGTTCCCGACGACCGCACGCATCGGCGGCAAGCCGCTGCACGGCCGCGACGTCCTGACCTGGTGCCGTCAGCTCATCGACGCGGTGGTCCTCAACGACGTCTCCGCCGCCGCGAAGGTGGGCACGACCCGCTGACCGGGCCGTCATGCGACCGCGCCTGCGCGCCCGGGAGGGGGTCCGGGCGCGCAGGTGGGGTCACGCCTCGACGACGGCGGCGTCCGCCGCGTTCTTCTTGATCGACTCGACCGTCGACTTCGCCGACGCCTTCTCCGTGTACTGCTGGCTGTGGGCGAGGACGTTGCCGTTCTGCGCGACGATCCGGAAGAACCACTTGCCGTTGTCGCTCTTGACGATCTCGAACTTCATCGGGCTGCTCCATCCACGCGCCGTTGCATGACGCTGCCCAGCCAACACCCGCGGTCCGCGCCCGAGGCAGACGGCTCCCGCGCTTTCACCCGTGTGGGCGGGGTCCTGTGCCGTGCTCTCGCGTCCGCGAGGTGACGCCTGTCGCCTGGTTATCCACAGATAGCGACGACGTTGCCGTCCCGTTTGTCGGGCTGTGACTAGTTTTCGAGTCGGCCGGATGGGATCGTTCCCACCGGCGAGCGGCGCAGAGCTGCGCTGCTCCCATCGAAGGACAGGCAGGGGGAACACATGGGTACACCTATGTCCAAGCGGCGCCGAGTGATGGCGGTGATCGCCGTCGTCGTCGGCATCGCCGTCTGCGGGCCGGCCGCCGGCGCGGTGGCGGTCGGCTACGCGACCAAGGCTGCTCCGCAGGTCGCCAAGGGCTACGGCAGCACGGGCAAGACGTACGGGAACTGGCTGGCGGTCAAGGGCTCGGCGAGCGCGACCTCCACACGTACTCGGTCACGGCGAAGCCGGTCACCGTCCGCATCGACGCGTGGGTCAAGAGCTGCCTGAACATCCCGTCGCGTCCGGACGTCTGTTCGTCGGGCAAGTCGCTGTACGCGTACCTCAACTACTAGTCGCAAGGGTCGTGCGGTGGCGTCCGGCGGACGCCACCGCACGACGTGGGGGGGAGTCGAGATGGTCGTGCTCGAGGACGTGATCGTCCGACGAGGCAGGTTCGAGCTCGGACCTGTGAACGCGGAGTTCCCGGTAGGGGTCACGGCGCTGCTCGGTGCGAACGGAGCGGGCAAGTCGACGCTCATGGGCGCCGTCGTCGGCGTCCTGGCGCCCGCTCGGGGGCGCGTCGATGTCCGCGAGGGACGGGGGGTCGGGGCCGTACCCGGATACCTGCCACAGGACTTCGACGCACCACGCCGGGTGCGCGTCGTGGACTACTTGAGGTTCGTGGCCTGGTGCCGAAGCAGTCGTCGGAGCCCGATCGCTGATGGAGACGTCGCGACCGCCCTGCGAGCGGTCGGCCTCGAGGACCGTGCAGGCTGGCGCTTCGGTGCACTGTCGGGCGGGATGCGGCGGAGGGTCGGCGTCGCACAGGCTCTGCTCGGATCTCCGAGCGTGGTCGTGCTCGACGAACCGACGGTCGGGCTCGACCCGGTGCAACGCATGGAGCTGCGCGATCTCATCGCGACTCTCGGGCGTGACCGTTCGGTCATCGTCTCGACGCACCTCGCCGAAGACGTGGCGGCCGTGGCGGAGCGTGTGGTGATTCTCGCCGAGGGCACAGAGGTCTTTCAGGGCACCGTCATGGCGCTCGCAGAGCGCGGAGGGCACGACGGTGTGACGTCGGAGGCCGTCGAACGCGGCTTTCTGTCCGTCCTCGGGGCGCGGGTGCCGGCATGAGCAAGGACGTGTCCGTGGCGCTCACTCTCGCGCCGCCACCCCTCGCCACGGAACGCGGTGACCGACCCGTGCGACTCGCGACGAGCACGCGCGGCGCACTCTGGTTCGTCGCCCGGAACGGTCTGCTTCCCTGGGCGATGCTGATCGTCGCTGCCATCTGTGCCGGGGTGCTGGCCATGCATGGCGCTCCCTGGCGGGCAGACCTCCTGTGGATCGTCGACTGGGTCCCGATCGGGCACCTCGCGATCGCGCCCGTCGTCGCAGGCTCGGCTGCGATCGACGCCGCACGGCTGAGCGTCGGCACACGTCACCTCGAGGACTCCAGATGGTGGCGGTCGCCTGGGGCTGCAGTCGTGCTCGCGTACAGCGCGGGGATCAGCGCCGTCTACGCGCTTGCGATCGTTGTTGCCGTCGTCGTGGACCTGCCGCCCGCTTTCGATCCGCGAGTTCTGCTCGCGGTAGCCGTGCAGCTTCTCATGCTGGCCTTTCTCGCCACTGTCGGAACGGCAGTCGGCCGCCTCGTCAACCCTGTCCTCGGGGGGATCATCGGCGCCTTGGTCGCGCTGCTCGCCATCTACCTGACGTCGGCCCGCACCGAGCACATCGCACTGCTCTACGCCGGCTCGTCTCTGCTGTCCAGAGTCGGGCGCAGCTACGACGTCACCTACCTCGGGGCCCAGGCCGTGCTCTTGACCGCACTGGTCCTGGGGGGTCTCATGTGGCGGCCGGGAGTGTGGGGCCGGTGGCGCCGCTCTGCAGAGCATGCGGCACTCGTCCTGGCTATCGCGCTGGTCGCGATCGCCGGCACGACGGGTCCGAGCAGTCGCCTGACGTACACCGGTTCGCCGCCCGACCTCTGCTCCGACGTCGAGGGAGTGAGGGTGTGCCTGTATCCCGAGCACGCTCGTGTTCAGGACGAGGTGAACGGCCACCTACGCGGGATGTTCGTCGCCGCGAGAGACGCCGGGTACGGCGCGCTCGTGCCACCCGAGGTGCGCGAGGTGCCCGTCAGCGGTGTGAGCGACTGGCGCGGAGCACTGCTCACGATCGACGAGCCGCTCAGCGGGGCGCCCGTCGACGTTCGAGGGCTCATCCAGGAGCTGGTCGAGCCCCTGCACTGCGAGCAGCTCGGACGACCGGAGCCGCCCTCTGATCGGTACACGAACGACGTCAGCAACGTGATGGGCACGTGGATGGAGCTCGTCGACCCTGCGCTCACGGTCGACTGGGGATGGACGTACCAACCGTTGGAACCGGCTGAGGTGTCCAGGATCGTGACGGAGCTCCGCACGTGCACACACTCCTTCTGAGCTCGCCGCGGCGCCGGTCGGCTGCAACGGGTGCCGGCATGACGGGCGCCCCGGCGGCATCGGCTGAGATGTCAGCGGCGGTCCGGCCACCCGTCGACCCCAGCGACGGGACGGGGCGACCCGCCATGGGTCCTCCTCGGACCCGTGCGGTTCGTGCTGCGCAACGGCGTCCTTCCCTGGACGATGCTCGTCGTCGCGAGCGTGTGCGCGGCCGTCCTCGCCATGCGTGGGGCACCGTGGCGGGCGGACCTGCTGTGGATCGTGGACTGGATCCCGATCGGTCACATCGCGCTCGCTCCCGTGATCGCAGGAACGGCGGCTGTCGACGTGGCGCGACTGGGGGTCGGCACCCGGCATCTCGAAGGGGCACGCTGGTGGCGGTCCCCGGGCGCAGCGGTCGCGCTCGCGTACGCCGTGTGCGTCGGCGGGACCTACGTCGCCGCGATCCTCGTCGCGGCGCTGGTCGAGCTACCGCCAGCGATGGATCCCCGGGTGCTGCTGGCAGTCGCTGTCCAGCTGCTCATGCTGACGTTGTTCGCCGTGATCGGGGTGACGATCGGCCGGATTCTCCCGCCGGTGCTCGGGGGTGTCATCGCGGCGGTCGTCGCGCTCGTCGGGATCTATCTAGTGGCCGTCAACGCGCAGCTCGCCAGGCTGTTCGATGCCGCGCGCGGCGCTGGATACGACTCGCTCGTACCGGCGGAGGTGCGTGAGGTGACCGGTGGTGACATCGAGTGGTACGGGGCGTCGCTCCTCATCGACGAGCCGCTCAGCGGCGCACCCGTCACACCCAGCACGCTTGTCCTGGATCTGGTCGATCCGTCGTACTGCGACGAGCGAGGCGGTGAGGAGCCGATGTCGGACGCCTTCTCTGCCGAGTCGTACAACGTGGAGAGCACGTGGCTCGAGCTCGTCGATCCAGCGCTCGTGGCGGAGCGAGAGGCGTACAGGACCTTGGAGCCCGACGAGGTGGACCGACTGATGAGGGAGTTCCGGACATGCACGTACCCGTTCCGATGACCGCGGCTCGGGGCGTCCGGGCGCTGCGGCTGGTGCGGGCGGTGCTCGCCTCGACGGGGTGGTACTCGACCGTGCCCGTGCTGGCGCTCGCGGTGGTGCTGACCGTGGCGTTCCCGGACGGGCGGATCTCGCACTTCGGTCCGCTCGAGCTGAACCCTCAGCTGCGGGTGCTCGTCGCCGTGCCGCTGCTCATGGCCGTGGCGGTGGGGATCTCCCAGGGCATCGCACCCATACCGATCGTGTTCCGCAACGGACGGGTCCTCACGGTGCGGGCGGCGTGCTACGCGCTGACGCTGATCGTCAGCTGGGGGATCGTGCTGCTCGGGTCGCGGCTCGGCACGGCACTGCCGCTGGCGGCGTGCCTGCGCAACCTCCTGCTGCTGAGCGGGATCTGCGCGGCGGTCGGCGCGCTCGCCGGACCCGTGTACGTGTTCATCCCCGCGGTGGTGGCGCTCGCGGCGGCGATGGTCACGCCCGGCGAGAGCTCGGAGTGGGCACCGTGGTCGATGTCGTTCCGTGAGACCGCGTCGACCGAGCAGCTCGTCGTCGCGGCGATCGTCGCGGTGATCGGGCTGGCGCTCGCGGTCTGGGACCCGCGCAGCCCCGGCTACCTGCGACGTGCTCGACGCTGAGCGAGTAAGTCAGGGCGCCGCGGTCGTCTGGCGGGGGCCGAGGACGGTGAGGAGGGCGAGCTTGTCGGCGTCGGGTGTGCCGGGCGTCGCGGTGAAGACGAGGAGACGCTGGCCCGTGTCGGTGTCGAGGAGGGTCTGGCAGTCCAGGGTCAGCACGCCGAGGTCGGGGTGCTGCATGCGCTTGGTACGGCCGCGCTTGTCCTCCACCTCGTGCCGCGCCCACAGGGCGGCGAACTCCTCGCCGGGCTCGCCGCCACGGTCGAGGAGCGCGTCGACGAGGCGCGCGGCGCGGGAGCCCGGGCCGCCGCGCGCGTAGGCGGCGCGGAGTTCCGCGACGAACGTCGCGGCACGCTCGTCGTGGTCCTCGGGCGGGTAGACGTCGCGGGACGCCGGGTCCGTGAACCAGCGGAACACCGTCGAACGCGCGGGGCCGGCGAAACGGGTCTGGTCGCCGAGCAGCGCCATCGCGGCGGGCGTCTGCACCAAGGTCTCGCCCGTCTCGGTGACGACCATCGCCGGGGTGTCCTGCAACCGGTCGAGGATGCGCTGCACGGCGGGTGCGACGTGGTCGGCGCGGCTCGCGCGGTCGGGGGCGTGGTGACCCGCGAGGCGGAACAGGTGGTCCCGCTCCGCGAGCGTGAGGTGCAGGCCGCGTGCGATCGCGGCGAGCATCGGCTCCGACGGCTGCGGGCCACGGCCCTGCTCGAGCCGTCCGTAGTAGTCGGCGGACATGCCGCACAGGGCGGCGACCTCCTCGCGGCGCAGCCCGGCGGTGCGGCGACGCTGCCCGCGAGGCAGACCGACGTCCTCGGGTTGCAGGGCGGTGCGTCGCGCGCGCAGGAAGTCGGCGAGCTGCGGTCGGTCCATGCGTGCATCGTCGCGCGCACCGCGAGCCCGGAGCCAGGGATCGCCGGTCCCTGGATGACTGCGGCCTGGATGCGCCACCCGCGGCGCCGCACGGTGAAGGCGTGCCCGGCACCGGGCGACACCACCAGGGAAGGAACGCACATGACTCGCACCGCACTCGTCACGGGTGGCTCACGGGGACTCGGCCGGGCGACCGCGCTCGCGCTCGCGGCGGACGGCACGGACGTCGTCGTGACGTACGTGCGCGGCGCGGCGTCGGCCGACGAGGTCGTCGCGCAGATCCAGGCGGGCGGCGGCCGTGCGGCGTCGCTCGCGCTCGACACCTCCGCACCGGAGACGTTCGGCACGTTCGTCGTCGCGCTGCGCGGGGTGCTCGCCGAGTGGGGTGCGCCCGGGCTCGACGTGCTCGTCAACAACGCCGGTATCGCGGGGAGCACGCCGCTCGGCGGGACCACGGCCGCGGCGGTCGACGAGCTCTACGCGATCCACGTGCGCGGGCCAGTCCTGCTGACGCAGGAGGTCGCGCCGCTGCTCCTCGACGGTGGGCACGTCCTCAACGTGTCGACCGGTCTGACGCGGTTCGTCGGCGCGCCCGGCTACAGCGTGTACGCGGCGATGAAGGGCGCGGTCGAGGTGTGGACCCGGTACCTCGCCAAGGAGCTCGGCCCGCGGCGGATCGCCGTCAACGCGATCGCACCCGGAGCGACGGCCACGGACTTCGGCGGCGGCGTCATCCGCGACGACGAGCGGTACCGCTCGATGATCGAGAGCTCGAGCGCGATGGGTCGTGTGGGGGAGCCCGACGACATCGGCCGCGCCGCCGCCGCGATCGTCTCGTCGTCCCTCTCCTGGGTCACGGGCCAGCGCATCGAGGCCTCGGGCGGCCAGCTCCTCTGACGGGCCCGTCCGGCTGGCCCGACCCATTCCGACGAGCCCGCCGTCGCTCCGGCTCAGCCCCTCCATGCCCGGAGCAACCGCGGTCTCGTCGTCCCCGGCCCGACGACCCCGTCGTTCCTCCGGCTCCGACGCGGGAGGGCCGGAGGAATGACGGTCTCGTGGGCCGGACGACCGCGACCCCGTCGTTCCTCCGGCTTCGGTGCTCTTTGGCCGGAGGAATGACGGGGTCGGTGGGGAACGGTCGGGCGACCCCGCGGTTCCTCCGGCTCAGGGGACTGGGAGCCGGAGCAACCGCGGGGTCGCGGGAAGGCTGGGATTGGGATCAGCGGGTCAGCGGGTGACCAGGTGCTGGGTGTAGGCCGGGACGGTCAGGAACGTCGGGAAGTCGTCGGCCAGCGCGACCTGCTCGAACAGCGCCGCGGCGTCGTCGAACCGGTCCTGCGGGGAACGGGGCAGGTCGGCCAGGACGGACGCGAGCACCGAGCGGACGTGGTCCTCGGTGATGCGCGTCCCGGACGAGGTCCGGACCTCCTGGTGCACCCACTGCCAGACCTGCGAGCGGGAGATCTCGGCGGTCGCGGCGTCCTCCATGAGGTTGTCGATCGCCGCGGCCCCGACGCCACGCAGCCAGGACTCGAGGTACCGGACGGCCACGGACACGTTGCCGCGCAGGCCCTCGTCGGTGACGGAGCCGGGCTCGGCACCGCCCGCGGACGGGATGTCGAGCAGTTGCGCCTCGGTGACGTGCACGTCCTCACGCAGCCGGTGCCGCTGGTCGGTGCGGTCGCCGAACGCCTCGTCGAACACCTCACGGGCGACGGGCACGAGGTCCGGGTGCGCGACCCACGTGCCGTCGAACCCCTGGCCGGCCTCGCGCTGCTTGTCGGCGCGGACCTGCTCGAGGGCACGCGCGGTGACCTCGGGGGAGCGGCGGTTCGGGATGAAGGCGCTCATCCCGCCGATCGCCTGCGCGCCGCGCCGGTGGCACGTGGAGACGAGCAGCTCGGTGTAGGCCTGCATGAACGGCACGGTCATGGTGACGCGCGACCGGTCGGGCAGGACGAACCGCGGGCCACGGTTCCGGAAGTTCTTGATGACGCTGAAGATGTAGTCCCAGCGTCCGGCGTTGAGGCCCGCGCAGTGGTCGCGCAGCTCGTAGAGGATCTCCTCCATCTCGAACGCGGCCGTGATGGTCTCGATGAGCACGGTCGCGCGGATGGTGCCGTGGCGCAGGCCGAGGTACGTCTCGGTGAACCGGAAGACCTCGTCCCACAGCCGCGCCTCGAGGTGGCCCTCGAGCTTCGGCAGGTACAGGTACGGGCCGCGGCCGGAGTCGATGAGCGCCTGCGCGTTGTGGAACAGGTACAGGCCGGCGTCGACGAGCGAGGCGGACGACGACGAGCGCATGCCGGCCCGGTCGAAGTACGCGATGTGCTTCTCGGTGAGGTGCCAGCCGCGCGGGCGGAACACGATCGTCGGGGTCTGCTTGCCGACGCGGTACTCCTTGCCCTCGGGCGAGGTGAAGTCGACCTGGCCGCGGATCGCGTCGAACAGGTTGAGCTGCCCGCCGACGACGTTGGCCCACGTGGGGCTCATGGCGTCCTCGTGGTCCGCGAGCCAGACCTTCGCGCCGGAGTTGAGCGCGTTGACGGTCATCTTGCGGTCGGTGGGGCCGGTGATCTCGACGCGCCGGTCCTCCAGGCCGGGCCCGGGGCCCGCGACGCGCCACGTGGGGTCGGCGCGGATGCCGGCGGTGAGCGGCAGGAAGCCGGGGTCGGCGCCGTTGGACCAGCGGTCGCGGCGGTGCTGGCGCGCGAGCAGCAGGTCGTGGCGGCGGCCGGCGAACCGGGCGTGCAGGTCGGTGAGGAAGTCGAGCGCCTCGGGCGTGAGGATCTCGTCGGTGCCCGTGGTGCGAGGTCCGGTGACCTCGAGGCGTGGGCGGGACAGGGGGTCGGTCAGCAGCGTGCGGCTGGCCAGGGGCGTGATCACGGTCATGTCGGGTCTCCGGGGGAGAAGTCAGGTGGGACGACGGGGTGCGCGCGGAGCCCGGGCACGAGGAGCTGTGCGGGTGGCCGGGTGGGGCCGTTCCGGGCCCCGCGCGGGTCGTCGGCGGCTCAGTGCGTGAACTGGGCCGCCTCGGTGGACCCGGCGAGCGCGAGGGTGGCGCTCTGCGGGGTGATCGCGGTCGCGACGCGGTCGAAGTAGCCGGTGCCGACCTCGCGCTGGTGGCGCGTGGCGGTGTAGCCGTCCGGCTCGGACGCGAACTCGGCCTCCTGCAGCTCGACGTAGGCGCTCATGCCGCGCTCGGCGTAGCCGCGGGCGAGCTGGAACATCGAGTGGTTGAGGGCGTGGAAGCCGGCGAGGGTGATGAACTGGAACGCGTACCCGTGGCTCGCGAGCTCGCGCTGGAAGCGCGCGATCTCGTCGTCGGGCAGGGCCGCTCGCCAGTTGAACGACGGCGAGCAGTTGTACGCGAGGAGCTTGCCGGGGTACTCGTCGTGGATCCGCTCCGCGAACTCGATGGCGAGGTGGATGTCCGGCGTCGACGTCTCGACCCACAGCAGGTCGGCGTACGGCGCGTACGCCTTCTGCCGCGCGACGACCGCGTCGAGCCCGGGGCGGACCCGGTGGTACCCCTCGACGGTGCGCTCGCCGGTGAGGAACTCGTGGTCGCGCTCGTCGGCGTCGCTGGTGAGCAGGTCCGCGCCGAGAGCGTCGGTGCGGGCGACGATCACGGACGGGACCCCGGCGACGTCGGCGGCGAGCCGCGCGGCGGACAGGGTGCGCACGTGCTGGTTCGTCGGGACGAGCACCTTGCCGCCCAGGTGGCCGCACTTCTTCTCGGCGGCGAGCTGGTCCTCCCAGTGCACGCCCGCCGCGCCGGCCGCGATCATCGCGTGCATGAGCTCGTACGCGTTCAGCGGGCCGCCGAAGCCGGCCTCGGCGTCCGCGACGATCGGCGCGAGCCACTCGCGGGTGCGGCGGCCGTTCTCCTGGACGTCGATCTGGTCGGCGCGCAGGAGCGCGTTGTTGATGCGCCGGACCACGGCGGGCACGGAGTTCGCGGGGTAGAGCGACTGGTCGGGGTAGGTCTGCCCGGACAGGTTCGCGTCGGCGGCGACCTGCCAGCCGGAGAGGTAGATGGCCTCGAGGCCCGCCTTGACCTGCTGGACGGCCTGGTTGCCGGTCAGCGCGCCGAGCGCGGGGACGTGGGTGCGGGTGTGCAGCAGCTCCCACAGCCGCTCGGCCCCCCTGCGGGCGAGCGTGTGCTCCTCACGGACGGAGCCGCGCAGCGCGACGACGTCGGCCGCCGTGTGGCTGCGGCGGATGCCGGCCCACCGCGGGTCGAGCTGCCAGGCGGCCTCGAGCTGCTCGGCAGTGGTCGTCTGGTCGCCGGGGCGGTGAGCCGACGTGCCCGTGGGGGCGACGGTCGGGTCCGTCTGCGTGGTCATGGCTCCTCCGGGGTCTTCCTCGGTTCTTCCGGCCGGGGTGGCCGTGGACACCACGCTGAGGCACGAGCAAGGGTTCTTCACCGCCCTCAAGGGAAGAAGATCAGCGAAACTTCTGCGTGACAGAATCCGTGGCGAGTGTGACGCTGGTCATGTGACGACGACCGTTCCGCACCGCACGCCCCAGACCGCCCCCCGGCGCCCCGCCCCGCGGGCCGACGAGCGGTCGGACCCCCGTCAGGACCAGCCCGCCGGCTCGGGCGGCATCGACACGCTCGTGCTCGGGCGCCGCATCCGGCACCTGCGCACGCAGCGCGGCATGACGCTCGACGACCTGGGCGCCGCGATCGGCCGCGCGCCCTCGCAGGTGTCGATGCTCGAGAACGGGCACCGCGAGCCGCGCCTGAGCCTGCTCGGCCAGATCGCCGAGGCGCTCGGCGTGCCGCTCGCGGAGCTGCTGCGCACCGAGGCCCCGAGCCGCCGCGCCGCGCTCGAGGTCGAGCTCGAGCGCGCGCAGCGCGGGCCGCTGTTCGCGCAGCTCGGCCTGCCGACCGTCAAGGTCGCCAAGTCGCTGCCGAGCGACGCGCTCGAGGCGCTCGTCGCGCTGCAGCACGAGGTCGAGCGCCTGCTGACGGAGCACGCGGCCACGCCCGAGGAGGCGCGCCGCGCGAACGCGGAGCTGCGGGCGCAGATGCGTGAGCGGGACAACTACTTCCCGGAGCTCGAGGAGCACGCCCGCGCGCTGCTCACCGCGATCGGACACGACGGCGGCCCGCTGTCGCAGCGCGCGACCTCGGACGTCGCGGCGCACCTGGGCTTCACGCTGCACCACGTGCCGGACCTCCCGCGTTCCGTGCGGTCGGTGACGGACCACGCGCACGGGCGCATCTACCTGCCGCAGATCGGCGGCGGCTTCAACGACTCGCGCTCGCCGCTGCTGCAGGCGCTCGCGAGCCACGTGCTGGAGCACGCCGAGCCGCGCGACTACCGCGACTTCCTGCGGCAGCGCGTCGAGGCGAACTACCTGGCGGCGGCGCTGATGCTGCCCGAGGACGGCGCGGTGCGGTTCCTGACCGCGGCGAAGGAGGAGCGGCGCCTGTCGGTCGAGGACCTGCGCGACGCGTTCGCGGTGCCGTACGAGACCGCCGCGCACCGGTTCACGAACCTCGCGACGCGGCGCCTGGGCCTGCCGGTGCACTTCATGAAGGTCCACGAGGGCGGCACGCTGCACAAGGCGTACGAGAACGACGGCGTGGCCTTCCCGTCGGACCCGCTGGGCGCGATCGAGGGTCAGCCGGTGTGCCGGTACTGGACGGCGCGCGCGGTGTTCAGCTGCGAGGACCGGTTCTCGCCGTACTACCAGTACACGGACACCTCGTCGGGCACGTACTGGTGCACCTCACGCGTGCAGCCGTCGTCGCAGGGGGCGTTCTCGGTGTCGGTGGGCGTGCCGTTCGCGCACGTGCGCTGGTTCCGTGGACGGGAGACGACGATCCGCTCGTCGTCGTCGTGCCCGGACCCGTCGTGCTGCCGCATGCCCCCGGAGCCGCTCGCGCAGCGCTGGGAGGGCGTCGCGTGGCCGTCGGCGCGCCCGCACGCGTCGTTGCTCGCGGCGCTCCCGGTGGGCGTGTTCCCGGGCGTGGACACCACGGAGGTCTACGAGTTCCTGGAGCGGCACGCCCCCGCGTGACGCGCGTCAGGTGAGGTCGTCGTGGTCGCCGCGCGTCCAGGCGGCGTGGCGCTGCGCGGACCGTACGACGACCGCGCGGGCGTCCTGCGGGACCACGCCCGCGAAGTTGTTGTAGAGCCGGTCGAACGGGCGCCGGGCCGCGTGCTCGGCGATGCGCTCCGCGACACGCCCGGACAGCGGGATGCGGTTGGGGTAGCTGCGCATGAAGCTGACCGACGTGCGGTCGGGGTTGGCGAAGATCGTGTCGCCCGACAGCAGCACACCGCGCCCGCCGGCGCCCGCGGCCCAGTGCACGACCGCCGAGCCGGGGAAGTGCCCGCCGGGCTGGCTCAGCACCACGCCGGGCAGGACCTCGAGCTCTCCGCTCCACGTGCGGATCGCCGCGTCCGGGCGCGCGACCCAGGACGCGTCCGGCTCGCTGACGAGCACCGGCACCTCCCGTCCGAGCGCGGCGGCGGCCCGGCGGCTCCACTCGACCTGGACGCCGAACATGTGGGGGTGGCTCGCGGCGACGACGAGCGTGCGCGACGGCCCGGCGGCCGCGACGACCGTGGCGATCCCGGCGTCGTCGACGTACCCCAGCGGGTCCCACAGCAGCGCGCCCGCCTCGGTGCGCAGCAGCTTGGACTGCTGCTCGATGCCGATGCCCGGCGCCTCGAGCGCGAGGAGGTCGGGCTCGAGCTCGTGCACCGCGACGGCCACGCCCTCGGCGGCGAGCTCGTCGAGCGTCGCCCACGCCTGCCCGGTCGCGGGCACCCACTGCCGCTCGTCGGCGCAGATCGCGCACACCTCGACCCGCTCGGCGTGCTCGACCCCGCACGTCCGGCACACCCAGACCTCGTCCGTCACGCCCCCACCCTGTCCTGACCGCCGGCCCCTCGCAACGCCCGCGTCGCCGCGCACGACGACGGGTGGACCTCCGCTCACCAGGCGAGCGGAAGTCCACCCGTTGCGTGGTCCGTGCGGAGCAGACGGGGTCAGGAGCGGGACAGGCGGTGGCGGAGGGCGGCCAGCTGGGTGCGCAGCGGGGCGGGGAGGCGGTCGCCGAACTGCGCGAAGAACTCCTCGGTCAGCTCCGCCTCGGCGAGCCACGCCTGCGGGTCGACCGCGAACAGCTCGGCGAGCTGCTCGTCGGACAGGTCCAGACCCTCGACGTCGAGCGCACCGGGCGCGGGCCGCAGGCCCACGGGACCGGCCACGGCACCCTCGTCGGACCCGGCGCGCGCGGCCTCGACCTGCCCGACGATCCACGCGAGCACGCGCGAGTTCTCGCCGAACCCGGGCCACAGCCACGAGCCGTCCGCGGACTTGCGGAACCAGTTGACGCCGAACACCAGCGGCCGGCCCTCGTCCGAGAGCCCCGCGCCGACCGACAGCCAGTGGCCCCAGTGGTCGGCCATGTTGTAGCCGCAGAACGGGAGCATCGCGAACGGGTCGCGGCGCAGCGCGCCGACAGTGCCCTCGGCGGCGGCGGTCTGCTCGGACGCGACGGTCGCGCCCAGGAACACGCCGTGCTGCCAGTCGAAGGCGCGGGTCACGAGCGGCACGTTCGTCGCCCGGCGACCGCCGAACACGATGGCGTCGACCGGCACGCCCGCGGGGTCCTCCCACGTGTCGGCGATGCTCGGGCACTGGGCGGCGGCGACCGTGAACCGGGAGTTCGGGTGCGCGGCGGGCCGGCCGCAGCCCGGGGTCCACGACTGCCCGGTCCAGTCGGTGAGGTGCTCGGGCGTGTCGGGCGTCAGGCCCTCCCACCACACGTCGCCGTCGTCGGTCAGGGCGACGTTGGTGAAGATGACGTCACGCTCGAGCATCCGCACAGCGGTGGGGTTGGTCTCGACGCCCGTGCCGGGCGCGACGCCGAAGAACCCCGCCTCGGGGTTGATCGCGTACAGCCGGCCGTCGTCGCCGGGGCGCAGCCACGCGATGTCGTCCCCGATGGTCTCGACGCTCCAGCCGGGCAGCGTGGGCTGCAGCATCGCGAAGTTCGTCTTGCCGCACGCCGACGGGAACGCCGCGGCCACGTGGTACCGCTTGCCCTCGGGGGAGGTGACGCGCACGAGCAGCATGTGCTCGGCGAGCCAGCCCTCGTCGCGGCCGATCGCGGAGGCGATGCGCAGCGCGAAGCACTTCTTGCCGAGCAGCGCGTTGCCGCCGTACCCGGACCCGAACGACCAGATCTCGCGGGTCTGCGGGAAGTGCGCGATGTACTTGCGCGGGTTGCACGGCCACGCGACGTCGTCGGCGCGCGTGCCGTCCGACGAGACGAGCGGCGCGCCGACGGAGTGCACGGCGGGGACCCAGGCGGCGCCGGCGCGGATGCGGTCGACGACCTCGCCGGTCACGCGCGTCATGACGCCCATGCTGACGACGACGTACGGCGAGTCGGTGAGCTGCACGCCGAGCTGTGCGAGCGGGCTGTCGACCGGACCCATCGAGAACGGGACGACGTACATCGTGCGGCCGCGCATCGAGCCGGCGAACACGCCCGCGAGCTCGGCGCGCATGAGCGCGGGCTCGCGCCAGTTGTTGGTGGGGCCGGCGTCGGCGGCGTCCTCGCTGCAGATGAACGTGCGGGACTCGACGCGTGCGACGTCGTCGCGGTCGGAGCGCGCGAGGAAGGAGTTCGGGCGGCGCTCGGGGTCGAGCCGGATGAGCGTCCCGCTGTCGACCATCTGCGCGACGAGCCGCTCGCGCGCGGCGTCCGAGCCGTCGCACCAGACGACCGCCTCGGGCTCCGTGAGCCGGGCGACGGCCTCGACCCACGCGAGCAGCGAGAGCGGGCGGTGGGCTTCGACGGTCGGCAGCTGGGGGATGCGGACGGAGGTGGCGGTCATGGGTCGGCTCCTGGGCGAGTCCGGTCGGGTGGTCCTGCCTTTCGATCGTGTGTCAATCCGTACCCCCGGTGCCAAGGCGAAACGCTGTCAATTTTCGCGCTTCTTGACGTACCGTGAGGACCGTGCCTTCCGACGACGTCCTCACGACCGGCCGACGCCTGCGTCACCTGCGGACCGTGCGCGGACTCACGCTCGAGGCGCTCGGCGCGCAGGTCGGCGTCACCCCCAGCATGCTCTCGCTCGTCGAGAACGGGCGGCGCGAGCCGCGCCTGTCCCTCCTGCGCGACCTCGCCGCGGCCCTCGGCGTCACCGTCAACGAGCTCATCGACCCCGAGCCGCCCACACGCCGCGCCGCACTGGAGATCGAGCTCGACAAGGCCCAGCGTTCGCCGTCGTTCCAGCGCCTCGGCCTGCCGCAGGTCCGCCCCGGACGCACGCTTCCCACACCCGTGCTCGAGCAGCTCGTCGGGCTGCACGCCGAGCTCGCGCGCCGTGACCGTGAGGCGGTCGCCACGCCCGAGGAGGCGCGCCGCGCCAACACCGCGCTGCGCGTCGCGCGGCAGCAGCGCGACAACTACTTCCCGGAGCTCGAGGTCGTCGCCGAGCGCATGGTCCGCGACGCGGGCTACACCTCCGGCCCGCTCACGCACCGCACCGTGTGGCGCATGGCCGAGCGCCTCGGCTTCGAGATCCGCCACGTCGACGACCTGCCGCGCTCCACCCGCACCGTCACCGACCTGGAGAACGGGCGCATCTACCTGCCGCCGGCCTCGACCCCCGGCGGGCACGGCCTGCGCTCGCTCGCGCTGCAGGCCATGGCCCACCGCGTGCTCGACCACGACCGCCCGCGCACGTACGAGGAGTTCCTCCACCAGCGCATGGAGATCACGTACTTCGCGTCGTCGTGCCTCATGCCGCAGTCCGCGTCGGTCGAGTTCCTCGCGGCGCGCAAGCGCTCGCGCGAGCTCGCGATCGAGGACTTCCGTGACGCGTTCGGCGTCACGCACGAGGCCGCCGCGCAACGGTTCACGTCGTTGGGGACCCACCACCTCGACATCCGCGTGCACTTCCTGCGCATCAACGAGGACGGCTCGATCTACCGCGCGTACGCCAACGACGGGCTGCCCCTGCCCGTCGACGTGACCGGCGCGATCGAGGGCCAGGTCGTGTGCCGGCGCTGGGGCGTGCGCGAGGCGCTGTCCCGCCGGGACCACGCGACCGAGTCGTACCAGTACACCGACACCCCCGCGGGCACGTTCTGGTGCTCGACGCAGCCCGGGGTCGCGCCCACGGGCCGGTTCGCGCTCGCGGTCGGGGTGCCGTTCTCGGCGGCGCGGTGGTTCCGCGGGCGGGACACGCAGGTGCGCCGCACGAGCACGTGCCCCGACCCGGCGTGCTGCCGCCGGCCCGACGAGAGCGCCGCGGCCCGGTGGGAGCAGGCGTCCTGGCCGAGTGCGCGCATCCACCAGCACGTGTTCGCACCGCTGCCGTCGGGGCTGTTCCCGGGAGTGGACGCCGCGGAGATGTACGCGTTCCTCGACCGGCACGCACCCTCGTCGGACGCCTGACGGGGACCCCGAGGCGGACGCTGTGCGAGGACGCCGTGCCGGTGGGCCTACGATGGCGCCCGTCGACGAGGTCGTCGCGAGGATGCGGGAGGTCAGGTGCACGCCAGCACGCCTACGAACCGGATGACGCGCGCGCGGGCGGTGCTGCTCGCGGGAGGTGCGGTGCTCGCCGCCCTGCTGGGCGCGTGCTCGGGAACGCCCGGGGCGGCCGCCGTGGTCGACGGGCGCGTCATCACGGCGGACCAGGTGCAGTCCGCCACGGACCAGCTCACCGAGCTCGGCCAGCAGTTCGACGTGCCGACCGTGCTGTCGATCCTCATCCAGGAGCCGACGATGACGCGGTTCGCGGCGGACGAGGGTGTGGCGGTGTCCGACGAGGACGCGGTCGGGCTGCTCGACCAGGTCTCGCAGTCGGTGGGCATCGACGTCGGCGAGTACAGCCCGGCGACGATCGCGATCGCGCGGTACTCGCTCGCGTCGGGCAACCTGCAGGACACGGGTGACCTGGAGGCGCTGGGCCAGGAGGTCGCGGAGCGGCTGGGCTCGCTGGACGTCGAGGTCAACCCGCGGTTCGGGACGCTCGGCGAGACCGCGGCGGTCGAGGGTGCTGCCGCGCGCCCGTGGATCGTGACGCCCGAGGCGGACGCGTCCTGAGCCCGTCGGTGACGGACGTGCCCTCGTCGGGTCACGTGGACGCGGGCGCGACGAGCGCGCTCGACGAGCTCGTCGCGGTCATGGACCGCCTGCGCTCGCCGGGCGGCTGCCCGTGGGACGCGGAGCAGACGCACGCGTCGCTCGCGCCGTACGCGCTCGAGGAGGCCCACGAGCTCGTCGAGGCGATCGAGCACGACGACCGGGCGGGGCTGCGCGAGGAGCTGGGCGACCTGCTGCTGCAGGTCGTGTTCCACGCGCGCGTCGCGCAGGAGCACGCCGACGACCCGTTCGACGTGCAGGACGTCGCGGCGGACCTCGTCGCGAAGCTCGTCCGGCGGCACCCGCACGTGTTCGCCGACGAGCAGGCGGCGCCCGACGACGAGGGGCGCGACGTCGCGTGGGACCGCATCAAGCGCGCGGAGAAGGACCGGGCGTCGGCGCTCGACGGCGTGCCGCTCGCGCTGGGGGCGCTGGCCCGGACGCAGAAGCTGGTCGCGCGCGCGGAGCGTGCGGGCGTCGCGGCCGACGACCCGGACGGCGACGATCTGGGTGCGCGGCTGTTCGCGCTCGTGCGCGAGGCACGTGCCGCGGGGCTGGACGCGGAGGGCGAGCTGCGCCGTACGGCCGCGCGCTGGGAGGCGCAGGTGCGGGCGCGGGAGGCTGCCGCACCGCGTCCGGATCCGGGCACTTAGTCCCTGGAAAGCGCTATCCGCCCAGGTAGTCTCTGTGCGCCGGTATCCCACCGGCCTGTGGCGAGCACCCTCGCGCACCCGCGCGAGACCCCGACGACGAGGAGGCGCGCGTGGCGAGCATCGGCATCCCCCGCGAGGCGCAGGGACAACGGCTCGTGGCGGCGACGCCCGCGACGGTGGGCAAGCTGGTCGCCCTCGGCTACGACGTGCTCGTCGAGGCCGGCGCGGGCGAGGCGGCCACGTTCGCCGACGACGCGTACGCCGCGGCCGGCGCGCAGGTCGTCGACACCGCGCAGGCGTGGGGCGCGGACGTCGTCACCGCCGTGGACGCGCCGTCCGACGAGCAGGTCGCGCTGCTGCGCGAGGGCGCGGTGCTCGTCGCCCAGCTCCAGCCCGCCCAGCGTCCCGAGCTCGTCACGGCCCTCGCGGAGCGCGGCGTCACCGCGCTCGCGCTCGACGCGGTCCCGCGCATCTCCCGCGCGCAGGCGCTCGACGTGCTCTCGAGCATGGCGAACGTGGCCGGCTACCGCGCGGTCGTCGAGGCCGCCGGCGAGTTCGGCGGCATGTTCGCCGGGCAGGTCACCGCCGCCGGCAAGACGCCGCCCGCCAAGGTCTTCGTCATCGGCGCGGGCGTCGCGGGGCTCGCCGCGATCGGCACCGCCGACTCCCTCGGCGCGCAGGTCCGCGCGTTCGACGTGCGGCCCGAGGTCGGCGAGCAGATCGAGTCCATGGGCGCGACGTTCGTCCGCGCACCCGAGGCGCAGCAGGAGATCAGCGCCGACGGCTACGCCAAGCCGCTCACCGAGGAGCAGGCGGCCGCGGCGCTCGACGTCTACGCGCGCGAGTGCGCGGACGCGGACATCGTCGTGACCACCGCGCTCGTGCGCGGCACCGCGCCCACGACCATCACGGCCGCCGCCGTCGCGGGCATGCGGCCGGGCTCCGTCGTCGTCGACCTCGCCGCCACCGGCGGTGGCAACTGCGAGCTCACCGTGCCGGGCGAACGCGTCGTGACCGAGAACGGCGTGGTCGTCCTCGGCTTCACGGACCTGCCGGGACGCATGCCGCAGCACTCGTCGCAGCTGCTCGGCACGAACGTCGTGCACCTGCTGCAGCTGCTCACGCCCGGCAAGGACGGCGAGCTCGTGCTCGACCTCGAGGACCCGGTGCAGCGCGGCATGACCGTCGCGCACGCCGGCGACGTGACGTGGCCGCCGCCGCCCGTCGCCGTCTCGGCCGCGCCGCCATCGACGACCGGCCCGCCACCGCCCAGCCCGCAGGAGGTCGCCGCGCGGCAGGCCGAGCAGGCCGAGCGTGCGAAGGTCCGAGCGCAGCGGCGCACGGTCGCGTACGCGTTCGGCGCCCTGCTGCTCACGCTCGGCATCTCGTACGCGCCCAGCGACTTCCTCGCGCACTTCTCCGTGTTCGTGCTCGCCGTGTTCGTCGGCTACTACGTGATCTCCAACGTGTCGCACTCGCTGCACACGCCGCTCATGGCCCAGACCAACGCGATCTCCGGGATCATCCTCGTCGGCGCCCTGCTGCAGATCGGGTCCGACGACCCCGTGGTCACCGTGCTCGCGTGCGTCGCCGCCGCGGTCGCGTCCATCAACATCTTCGGCGGGTTCCTGGTCGCGAACCGGATGCTCCGCATGTTCCGACGGGGGGCCTGACATGACTCTCGTGTCGCTCACGAACGCGACGTACCTGCTCGCCGCCGTGCTGTTCGTGCTGTCGCTCGCCGGCCTGTCCAAGCAGGAGACCGCGCGGCGCGGCAACGTGCTCGGGATGGTCGGCATGGGTCTGGCCCTCGCCGCCGTCATCGCGCGCGCCCTGGACGAGTCCCAGCGGTCCGTGGCCGTGACCGCGCTGCTCATCGCGCTCGTGCTCGGGATCGGGGTGGTCGTCGGGACGTGGCGCGCGCGCAGCGTCGAGATGACGCAGATGCCCGAGCTCATCGCGATCCTGCACTCGTTCGTCGGCATCGCGGCCGTGCTCGTCGGCTACAACTCCTACCTGACGGGGGAGCACGACGGCGTGCACCTCGTCGAGGTGTTCCTCGGCGTGCTCATCGGTGCCGTGACGTTCACCGGGTCGGTCGTCGCGTTCCTCAAGCTCTCGGCCCGCATCAAGAGCGCGCCGCTCACGCTGCCCGGCCGGAACCTGCTCAACCTCGCGGCCGTGCTCGTCTCCTTCGGTCTGCTCGCGTGGTTCCTCGCGGAGCCGTCGATCTGGCCCCTCGCGCTCATGACCGTCATCGCGCTCGCGCTCGGCTGGCACCTGGTCGCGGCCATCGGCGGCGGCGACATGCCCGTCGTCGTGTCGATGCTCAACTCGTACTCCGGGTGGGCCGCCGCGGCCGCGGGCTTCATGCTCAGCAACGACCTGCTCATCGTCACGGGCGCCCTCGTCGGCGCGTCCGGTGCGATCCTCTCCTACATCATGTGCCGGGCGATGAACCGGTCGTTCGTCTCGGTGATCCTCGGAGGCTTCGGAGCTGAGGAGGGCGCCGCGGCGCCCGCCGCCGGCGGACCGGTCGGGGAGCACCGCGAGATGTCCGCGGCGGACGTCGCGGAGGCGCTCGCCGGTGCGCGGTCCGTGGTCATCACGCCCGGCTACGGCATGGCCGTCGCCAAGGCGCAGTACCCCGTCGCGGACCTCGTCGAGAAGCTGCGCGCGCGTGGCGTGCAGGTGCGGTTCGGCGTGCACCCCGTCGCCGGGCGTCTGCCCGGGCACATGAACGTGCTGCTCGCCGAGGCCAAGGTGCCGTACGACATCGTCCTCGAGATGGACGAGATCAACGACGACTTCGACGAGACCGACGTCGTCCTCGTGATCGGCGCGAACGACACGGTCAACCCCGCGGCGCTCGACGACCCGTCCTCGCCGATCGCGGGCATGCCCGTGCTCGAGGTCTGGAACGCCAAGCAGGTCGTCGTGTTCAAGCGGTCGATGGCCACCGGGTACGCGGGCGTGCAGAACCCGCTGTTCTTCCGGGACAACACCGCGATGCTGTTCGGCGACGCGCGGGACCAGACCGAGAAGATCGTCGCGGCGCTCGCGCAGGGCTGACTGTCGGGCTCCGGGACGAAACGGTTCACTCGTCGTCCCGGGGTTCGCGCCCTCCCTAGTGTCCGGGCTGACCGGCGGACGGTGCCGTCGGCATGCCCTCAGGAGCGATGCGATGCCTCGCCGTGCCCACTTCCCCCTCGACCCCCGCGCGCGGACCGCGCCCGCGCGCGCGACCGCGCTGTCCGTGAGCAGCCTCGCGGCGCTCGTCGTCGCGGCCCTCGTCGCGACCCTCGCGCTCGTCGCGCAGGCCGCGACCCCCGCGCACGCCGCCGCGACCGTCGTCCTGCAGGCCGACTTCGAGGACGGCCTCGACGGCTGGACGGGACGCGGCGCCGCGACCGTCGCGCTGTCGACCCAGGGCGCGCGCGGGACGCAGAGCCTGCTGGCGACCGGCCGTGCGGAGTCGTGGAACGGCGCCTCGGTCGACGTGACCGACACGTTCGAGCCCGGCGTCACCCACCAGGTCTCGCTGTGGCTGCGCCTGCCCGCCACGGGCAGCGGCTACGCCGACCTGCGCGTCTCCGCGCAGCGGGACATCGACGGCACGTCGTCGTACGAGACCATCGCCACGGCCACGGGCGTCACGAGCGGCTCGTGGACGCAGGTCAGCGCGAGCTACACGCCGGGGCTGTTCGACACCGCGTCCCTGTACGTCGAGTCGACGTCGTCGCTCACGGACTTCCTCGTCGACGACGTGACCGTCACGACCGAGAAGGTGCGGCCCGACCTGTCGCTCCCGCAGCTCGACGAGACGCTCGAGCCGTGGTTCCCGTTCGGCATCGCGGTCGAGCCGGCCGACGTGCTCGCGGGCCGCGGCGAGCTCGTCGCGCACCACGCCGCGCAGATCACGCCGGGCAACCAGATGAAGCCCGACGCGATCCAGCCCACCGAGGGCACGTTCCGGTTCGGCCCCGCCGACCAGCTCGTGGACTTCGCCGTCGAGCACGGGCAGCGCGTCTACGGCCACACCCTGGTGTGGCACCAGCAGACGCCCGACTGGTTCTTCCAGCGGGACGGCGCCGCGCTCACGACGAGCTCGGCCGACCAAGCGCTGCTGCGCTCGCGGCTGAAGGCGCACATCGAGGCCATCGCGGACCACTACCGCACCACGTACGGCGAGTTCGGCACAACGGGCAACCCGATCTTCGCGTTCGACGTGGTCAACGAGGTCATCGACGAGAACCAGAGCGACGGCCTGCGCCGCAGCGAGTGGTACCGGATCCTCGGGTCGTCCTACATCGCCGACGCGTTCCGCTACGCGCGCGACGCGTTCGGTCCCGACGTGCTGCTGTTCATCAACGACTACAACAGCGAGTACCCGAACAAGCGCGCCCCGTACCTCGCGCTCGTGAAGTCGCTGCTCGCGCAGGGCGTGCCGGTCGACGGCGTGGGCCACCAGCTGCACGTCGAGGTCGGGCGCTCGCTCGAGTACGTCGAGGGCACGATCAGCGCGTTCGAGGCGCTGCCGGTCACGCAGGCCGTCACCGAGCTCGACGTCTCGACCTACCAGCACGGCGGCGAGTCGTGGACGAACCCGCCTGCGGACCGGCTGCTGCAGCAGGCGTACTACTACCGCGACCTCGTCGCGGTGCTCAAGCGGCACGCCTCGTCGTTCGAGTCCGTGACGGTCTGGGGCGTCGACGACTCGCGCACGTGGCTGCGTGCGGGCGCCGCGCCGCTGCTGTTCGACGGGCAGCTCCAGGCGAAGGACGCGTTCTGGGGCGTCGTCGACCCGTCCCGCATCGGCACGACGCCGACCGCCACCCCGACACCGGACGAGACGCCGACGCCCGACGACACGCCGACGCCGGACGACACCCCGACGCCGGACGACACCCCGACGCCGGAGGAGACCCCGACGCCCGAGGACACGCCCACGCCGGACCCCGCGGGCGCGTGCGCGGTGCGCTGGACGGCCAACGCGTGGAACACGGGCCTGACCGCGAACGTCCGGGTCACCAACACCGGCACGACGACGCTCGACGGCTGGAGGCTGACGTTCACGTTCGGCGGCGGCCAGAAGGTCACGCAGGGCTGGAGCGCCGACTGGACGCAGTCCGGCACGACCGTCACCGCGACGAACGCGCCGTGGAACGGCCGGCTCGCGCCGGGTGCGAGCGTCGAGATCGGCTTCAACGCCTCCCACCCCGGGACGCCCACCACGCCGACGGGCTTCGCGCTCGACGGCGCGGCGTGCACGGCCGGCTGATCGAGGGCTCGACGCGGGTGGCGTGACGCCGCCGCGGGTGCGTCGGGACACCGCCGTAGGACATGCACACGCGTGTCCAGCGGACGGAGGTCCCGGCGCACCCGTCGTCGGACGCCACTAGGGTGAGGTCGTAAACCCACCTTGCACGGACCACACCTGCATGTCGAAGGAGCTCCCATGGCCAGCATCGAGGCCGTCGGCGCCCGCGAGATCCTGGACTCGCGCGGCAACCCCACTGTCGAGGTCGAGGTCGCGCTCGACGACGGCACGATCGCCCGCGCGGCGGTCCCGTCCGGTGCGTCGACCGGTGCGTTCGAGGCCGTCGAGCGTCGTGACGGCGACAAGTCGCGCTACCTGGGCAAGGGCGTCGAGCAGGCCGTGAACGCGGTCATCGACGAGATCGCCCCCGAGATCATCGGCTTCGAGGCGAGCGAGCAGCGTCTGGTCGACGCCGCGCTCATCGAGCTCGACGGCACGCCCAACAAGGGCAAGCTCGGCGCGAACGCCATCCTCGGCGTCTCGCTCGCGGTCGCCAAGGCGGCGGCGGACTCGGCGGACCTGCCGCTGTTCCGCTACGTCGGCGGCCCGAACGCGCACGTCCTGCCCGTGCCGATGATGAACATCCTCAACGGCGGCTCGCACGCCGACTCCAACGTCGACATCCAGGAGTTCATGGTCGCCCCGATCGGCGCCACGACCTTCCGCGAGGCCCTGCGTACCGGCACCGAGGTCTACCACTCGCTCAAGTCGGTCCTGAAGGCCCAGGGCCTGTCGACCGGCCTCGGCGACGAGGGTGGCTTCGCGCCGAACCTGTCGAGCAACCGTGCCGCGCTCGACCTCATCATCTCGGCGATCGAGAAGGCCGGCTTCACGCCGGGCACCGACGTGGCGCTCGCGCTCGATGTGGCGTCGACCGAGTTCTTCAAGGACGGCGCGTACCAGTTCGAGGGTGGCGCGAAGACGCCGGCCGAGATGATCGCGTACTACGAGCAGCTCGTGTCCGACTACCCGCTGGTCTCCATCGAGGACCCGCTGTCCGAGGACGAGTGGGACTCCTGGTCGCAGCTCGTGTCCGAGGTCGGCGGCCGCGTGCAGATCGTCGGCGACGACCTGTTCGTCACCAACCCGGAGCGTCTCGCCAAGGGCATCCAGCTCAAGTCGGCGAACTCGCTGCTGGTCAAGCTCAACCAGATCGGCACGCTCACCGAGACGCTCGACGCCGTGACGCTCGCGCAGCGCAACGGCTTCACGACGATGACCTCGCACCGCTCCGGCGAGACCGAGGACACGACGATCGCCGACCTGTCCGTCGCGACGAACGCCGGCCAGATCAAGACCGGTGCGCCGGCCCGTGGCGAGCGCATCAACAAGTACAACCAGCTGCTGCGCATCGAGGAGGAGCTGGACGACGCCGGTCGCTACGCCGGCCGCTCGGCCTTCCCGCGCTTCCAGGCCTGATCACCTCAGCCTGAGCGGTCGGCGCACGCCGACCCCGAGGCCGGTCGTCCCCTTTCCGGGGCGACCGGCCTCTCGCGTTCCCGGCGCCGGCGTGCAGGTGGGGGATCGGTGAAGGAAGGCGCGCGGCGGCCGCGACGTCCCCGGCTCGCAGCCGCTCGCGGGGCAGAATCGGGCGCATGTCAGCACCCCGCCGCCCGGTCGACCCGCGTGCGGGCGTCCGCGACGGCGCGTCCGGCGCCCCACGCCCGGGAGCGACGGGTGTCTCGCGCACCGGGGCCGCGGGTGCTGCACGCACCGGGGCCACGGGTGCCGCACGCACCGGTGGTGGAGCCCGGCCGGTCACGCCGGCCCGGGGCACCCGCTCGGCCGCGACCCCGTCCCGCGGCGTCCCGCGCGCCACGTCGCGGCCCGGCGCGACCCGCCCGGGCAACCGGGCGCCCTCGACGCCGCCGCGCGGCACTGCGCGGGCGGAACGCACGCGGGTCGAGCCGCCGCGCCTGTTCTCGGTGCGCGCGATCGTGCTGGGCTGCGTGCTGGTGCTGGCGTTCGTGCTGGTCTACCCGACGCTGCACACGTACCTGCGCCAGGAGGCCGACCTGCGCGAGCTGCGCGGCCAGGTCGCGGACGCGCGCGAGCGCAACGAGGACCTCGAGGCCGAGCTCGAGCGCTGGGACGACCCGGCGTTCGTCGCCGCCCAGGCGCGTGAGCGGCTGTCCTACGTGCTGCCGGGCGAGAAGGCGTACCGCGTGGTCGACCCGGAGACGGTCGAGGACCCGACCGCCGAGGTCGTCGTCCGCGACGCGCCCGTGGCGGGCACGCCGGAGGAACAGCCCTGGTACACGTCGGTCTGGGACTCGCTCGTCGTCGCGGGGGAGACGGACGACGACGGCGACCCGGCCACGGCCGAGGACGCGAAGGACGCGAAGCAGAAGGACACGAAGCAGAAGGACGCGAAGAAGGACCCTGCGGGGAAAGGGTCCGCGGAGCCCTCGTCCTCCGCGAAGCCCTGACGACGCACCTGACGACGAGCGGCGGGCGCGCTCGGGAGGTCCGCTGCCCCGTGGCGGGACGACGCGCGCGCGCTGAGGGACAATGGATGCCCCCCGGACCAAGGAGTGACGTGCCCACCACCGCATCGGACGTGACCGCCCACGACCTCGAGGTGCTCCACGAGCAGCTCGGCCGCCCCGCGCGCGGGGTGGTGGGTGTCGCGGCACGGTGCGTGTGCGGCCGCCCGCTCGTCGTGCGGACCGCCCCGCGGCTCGACGACGGCACGCCGTTCCCGACGCTGTACTACCTCACGCACCCGCAGGCGGTCGCCGCGGTCAGCACGCTCGAGGCGTCGGGGCTGATGAAGGAGTGGACGCAGCGGCTCGCGGTCGACGCGGACCTCGCCGCGGCGTACCGCCACGCGCACGAGGCGTACCTCGCGGACCGTGAGGCGATCGGCCACGTGGCGGAGATCGCGGGCATCTCCGCGGGTGGCATGCCGACGCGCGTGAAGTGCCTGCACGTCCTCGTCGGGCACGCGCTCGCGGCGGGGCCGGGCGTGAACCCGTTCGGCGACGAGGCGCTCACGATGATCCGTGGGACGTGGCGCCCGGACCGCTGCACCTGCTGACGGCGGTCCTTCCCGACGAGCGTGCCGCGAGCTCGGCGCGCCTGACGACGGGCGCGTTCCGGACACGGCCCGTGCGGGTGCGAGGATGTCCGCCGTGACGCGAGTGGCTGCCATCGACTGCGGGACGAACTCCATCCGGCTCCTGGTGGCGGACGTCGATCCCGCCGCGGGGACGCTGGTCGACCTCGACCGGCGTTCCGAGGTCGTCCGGCTCGGCCAGGGCGTGGACCGTACGGGCCGGCTCGCACCCGAGGCGCTCGAGCGCACGCTCGCCGCGACCGCGCGCTACGCGCGGATCAGCGCGGACCTCGGCGCGACGGCCGTCCGGTTCGTCGCGACGTCCGCGTCGCGTGACGCGGAGAACCGCGCGGACTTCGTCGACGGCGTGCGCGCGCTGCTGGGCGTCGAGCCGGAGGTGGTCTCGGGTCAGGAGGAGGCGGCGCTGTCGTTCCGCGGCGCCACGGGCGTCGTCGCGGCGCACCACCCGGGCCCGTACCTCGTCGTCGACCTGGGGGGCGGCTCGACCGAGCTCGTGCTGGGGGAGCGCGCGCCCGAGGCGGCCCTCTCGATGGACGTGGGCTGCGTGCGCCTCACCGAGCGGCACCTGCTGGGTGACCCGCCGTCCGACGACGAGCGCGCGGCCGCGCACCGGGACGTCGCGGCGGCGCTCGACGAGGCGGCGGCCGTGGTGCCCCTGGGGCGGGCGCGCACGCTCGTCGGGCTGGCCGGCTCCGTGACGACCGTGACGGCGCACGCGCTGCGCCTGCCGTCGTACCAGCCGGACCGGATCGACGGCGCCGTCCTGCCCACGGACACCGTGCTGGCCGCGTGCGAGGACCTCCTCGGCGCGACGCGCGAGCAGCGGGCGGCGCTCGGGTTCATGCACCCCGGCCGCGTGGACGTGATCGGTGCCGGCGCGCTGGTGTGGCACGACGTCGTCGCACGGGTGCGCGACGAGGTCGCGGCGGCCGGTGGCGCGCTCGAGCACGTCGTGACGTCCGAGCACGACATCCTCGACGGCATCGCGTTCAGCGCCGCGGAGCGCGCCGCCCGCTGACCCTCGTCGGCCACCGTCCCGGCCCCGTCGTCGAGGAGGGGACCGGAACGCGGGGGTGCGCGTGGCGTCTACCTCGTGAAACGCCACGTCTGAACCGTGTCACCTCTCGCGCATCTGTGACTGACCTCACTGGAACCGGTACCATCCCACGGGTCGAACTGCCTGACGCCTCGCGGGGCCGGGTGGCACGATGTGCGGCAAATGCCGCTTTGGGAGCGTTTCCATGGCCGGTCCCACCGGCTGCCGTTCCCTGTTGACCACGCCGCTC
The DNA here is from genome assembly GCF_021590045.1 of Cellulomonas palmilytica. Classification (NCBI taxonomy): domain Bacteria; kingdom Bacillati; phylum Actinomycetota; class Actinomycetes; order Micrococcales; family Cellulomonadaceae; genus Cellulomonas; species Cellulomonas palmilytica. The sequence goes on from NZ_CP062221.1 coordinate 1,494,345, forward strand.
GACGAGGAGCTCCAGGGATGGATCAGCCGAACCCGGCCGCGCCGAGCGGGCGGCTCGTCGCGCGCCGCACGGTGCTGGAGATGGGGTGCGGGCTCGTCGGCCTCGGCCTGCTCGGAGCGTGCACGGACCACGACCACGCGCCCGTCGACGACCGGACGACCCCGGACGCGACCCCGACGGAATGGGTGGTGCCGGCCGAGCCGATGCGCTTCCCCGAGGGCTTCGTGTGGGGCTCGGCGACGTCCGCGTTCCAGGTCGAGGGCTCGACGACGGCCGACGGGCGCGGCGTGTCCATCTGGGACACGTTCGCGGCTCAGCCCGGCCGGATCGACGACGGCTCGGTCGCCGAGCCCACGGCGGACCAGTACCGCCGTTGGGAGTCGGACCTCGACCTCATGGTCGACCTGGGCCTGCAGGCGTACCGCTTCTCGATCTCGTGGCCGCGGATCGTGCCCACCGGGTACCTGACCGGCGGCGGCGAGGTGAACCAGAAGGGCCTGGACCACTACCGGCGTCTGGTCGACGGGCTGCTCGACCGCGGCATGCACCCTGCGATCACGCTGTACCACTGGGACCTCCCGCAGCCGCTGCAGGACGCGGGCGGCTGGGCGGTGCGCGACACCGCGGACCGGTTCGCGGACTACGCCGCGGTCGTGTTCGAGACGTTGCGGGACGTCGACGCCACGTGGCTGACGATCAACGAGCCCAAGACCACGGCGATGGTCGGCTACGCGGGCACGGAGCACGCGCCTGCCCTCGGGGACATCGACGCGGGGCTCGCGGCGGTCCACCACCAGCTGCTCGCGCACGGCAAGGCCGTGCGCGCGTTCCGGGAGATCGGCGGGCGCGGCGGCATCGGCATCGCGCTCAACCTCATGCCCGTCTACGGCACGGCGGGTGCGGACGCCGCGGCGGACCGCCTCGACGCGGCCGAGAACCGCCTCTACCTCGACCCCGTCCTGCGCGGCTCGTACCCGGACGAGGCGGTGGGGGACAAGCCCGGCCAGCTGCACGGCGACCGGGCGAGGTTCGAGGCCCTCGTCCAGCCCGGCGACCTCGAGACGATCTCGCAGCCGTGCGACCTGCTCGCGGTCCAGTACTACGGCGTCGCGGGCATCGACAAGGCCGGCTCGTGGCTGCAGCTGTACCCGCCGTCGCCGGCCGGGTGGCAGCAGGTGCACGCCGAGGGTCTGTACGAGCTGCTCGTGCGGCTGCCCGCCGACTACCCGCGGGTCCCGCCGCTCGTCATCAGCGAGAACGGCATCCCGGACCCCGACGCGCAAGGGCAGATCGACGACCCGCAGCGCCTCGACTTCCTGCGCACGCACCTGCAGCAGGCGGCGCGTGCCGTCGCCGAGGGCGTGGACCTGCGGCAGTACTACGCGTGGTCGTTCGTGGACAACTTCGAGTGGGCGCGTGGCATGACGCAGCGGTGGGGCATCGTGCACGTCGACTACGAGACGCAGCGCCGCACGCCGAAGTCGAGCGCCCACTGGTACGCGCAGGTGGTGCGCGCGAACGCGGTGCCTCCGGCGTAGGTCGCGCGACGGTCGCGCAGGCCGCCGCGGCCCCCCGAACGGGACTCGTGACGGTTTTCACAGGGCAGGTCGTCCCGATGTGCGCATCGTCACCGGGCGCGAAGGTGTCGGGCCCTGGATGCGCGGATACCGTTGACGTATGCCTCAGTCTGCCTCCACCACGGTCGCCGAGCCCGCGACCCCGGGTCGCCCCGCCAAGTCGCGCAAGGTCCCCCGGATCGTCATCCTCGGTGGCGGCACCGTCGGCCTGTACTCGGCTCGTCGCCTCCGCAAGCGACTCGGCCGCCGCGAGGCCGCGATCGTCGTCGTCGACCCGCGCCCGTACATGACGTACGCGCCGTTCCTCCCCGAGGCGGCCGCCGGGTCGATCGACCCCCGCAACGTCGTCGCACCGCACCGTCGCGCCCTCAAGGGCGTCGACGTGCTGCAGGGCAAGGTCTCGCAGATCAACCACGCCGAGCGCACGGTCGAGATCACGCCCGAGGAGGGCGAGCCCTACTGGGTCACGTACGACCACCTGATCATCGGCCTCGGCTCCGTCGCGCGCACGCTGCCCATCCCGGGCCTCGCGGAGCAGGCGATCGGCTTCAAGAACGTCGAGGAGGCCATCGCCGTCCGCAACCACGTGCTCAACCGCATCGAGGTCGCGTCCTCGACGTGGGACCCCGAGCTGCGCCGGCGGATGCTGACGTTCGTCTTCGTCGGCGGCGGGTTCGCGGGCATCGAGGCGCTCGCCGAGCTCGAGGACATCGCGCGCTACACGATCGCGCACTACAAGCAGATCGAGCAGGACGAGCTGCGGTTCGTGCTCGTCGAGGGCAGCCCGCGCATCCTCCCCGAGGTGAGCGAGGAGCTCGGCGGCTACACGCTCGAGCAGCTGCGCAAGCGGCAGATCGAGATCCACCTGTCGACGTTCCTCAACTCGTGCGTCGACGGGCACATCGTCCTGTCGAACAAGGTCGAGTTCGACGCCGACACGATCGTGTGGACCGCGGGCGTCAAGGCCAACCCGGTGCTGCAGCAGTCCGACCTGCCGCTCGACACGATGGGCCGCGTGACCTGCAACGCCGCGCTCCAGGTGGTCGACGAGAACGGCGAGGTCGTGCCGGACGCGTACGCCGCGGGCGACTGCGCGGCCGTGCCGGACCTGTTCAACCCCGGCAAGTTCTGCCCGCCGAACGCGCAGCACGCGCTGCGGCAGGGCAACCACCTCGGCGACAACCTGGCGCGCGTGCTCCGCTCGGCCGAGGTCACGGACTACTCGCACAAGAACATCGGCGCGGTCGCGTCCCTCGGCATGTACAAGGGCGTCGCGCAGATGTTCGGCAAGATCAAGGTCCGCGGGTTCCTCGCGTGGGTCCTGCACCGCACGTACCACGTGTTCGCGATGCCGACCGTGAACCGCAAGCTGCGCATCATGGCCGGCTGGACCGGGTCGCTGCTGCTGCGCCGCGAGGTCGTCCCGCTGGGCGCGCTGCACGACCCGCGCGCGGAGTTCCGTGCCGCGTCGGTGCCGCCGAAGCCGCGCGTCGTCGAGGAGAAGCCCGCCGACCCGGAGATCGCGGCCGCCGCGAAGAAGTCCTCCAAGAAGTCCGCGTCCTGACGGTCCGCCCGTCACGCGCTCGAGAGCCCCGGTCCACGCGGACCGGGGCTCTCGTCGTCGTGCGCCCGGCGGGACTCGAACCCGCACTGAGCCGGGTTTAAGCCGGCCGCCTCTGCCGGTTGGGCTACGGGCGCGTGCGCGAGCATCCTCCCACCGGCCCCGCGCGCGCCGCAGCGGCCCTACGCCAACCCCGCTGCCTGCTCGGTCTGCTCGACCTGCGCGACCCACCCCCGCTTGGTGCGGCGCCAGCCCTCGTCGTCGACGCCCAGGCGCCAGTACCCCGACGCCGAGAGGTCCTCGCGTGCGACGCCCCGCTCGAGCCGCAGGTACCGGCGGACCTCCTTGACGGCACCGGCTTCGCCGTGGACGAACGCTCCGACGCGACCGTCGGGCCAGGGGAGTGCGAGCACGGTCTCCACGAGCCGCCGTCCGGGGCTCGCGTGGTCGGCGTGGACCCAGCGCAGCTCGACGCCCGCGGGGGCGGTCAGCGCGAGCTCGTCGTGCGGGCCGTCGACCTCGACGACCGCGACGCCGCGCGCGTCGTCGGGCATCCGCTCGAGCGCCACGGCGATCGCGGGCAGCGCGCTCGCGTCCCCGACGAGCAGGTGGTGGTCGACGTCGGTCGCGGGCGACCACGCGCCGCCCGGGCCCGAGACGAGGATCTCCTCCCCGCCGACCAGACGCGCCGCCCACGGCCCGGCGACACCCTCGTCGCCGTGCACCACGACGTCGACGGTCAGCTCGAGCGCGTCCGCGTCGAAGCGCCGCACCGTGTACGCGCGCAGCCGCGGCGCGACGCCCGCGGGCAGTGCGGCGCGCACCGCGTCGAGGTCGACACGGCCGTCGGCCGTCAGCGGGCGCTCGCCCGGGGGCAGGAACAGGAGCTTGACGTAGGAGTCCGCGTGCGCGTCGGCGACGAACGGCGCCATCGTCCGCCCGCCGAGGACGACCCGGACGAGACCCGGCGTCAGCCGCTCCGCGCGCAGCACGTGCGCGAGGACGGGGTGGGGGCGGCGTCGAGCCTCGCGGCCGCCGCTCAGGTCACGGTCGCCGGCGGGCCCGGGCGGGGGAGTGGTCACGACGAGCGAGCCTAGGTCGTCCGTCGGGAGCGCACGATCGGGCCCGGCGCGCGGGGACGCCTGGTGCGGGACGGTGCGGGAAGGTGCGGGACGGCGCGGGACGGTCAGGGGCGTGCCGCCGTCGCCGACGAGGCGTCGAGCGACGCGTCGAGCGAGGCGTTGAGGCGCGTCAGCGAGGTGGCCAGCGTCTGCAGGTCGTCGGGCGTCCAGTCGGCGAGCACCTCGGCGTAGACGTCCGCGCGCGCCCGGCGCGTGGCCTCGAGTGCCGCGAGGCCGTCAGGCGTCGCGTCGATCACCGAGCGGCGCGCGTCGTTGTCGTCGCGCGAGCGGCTCACGTAGCCGAGCGCTTCCATCTGCAGCACCTGGCGCGTGACGGTGGACGCGTCGAGGCGCAGGTGGTCGGCGATCTCGTTGATGCCCGCGGGGCCGCCGTCGGCGAGCCGGCCGAGTGCGAGGTACGCGGAGCGCTCGAGCGTGCCCTCCAGGCGGCGGCTACGGCGCCGGTTGCGGTCGGCGAGGCGCAGCAGCAGGGCGACCTGGCGCTCGACGTCGGCGATCGCGGGTTCCATGGGTTGCTCTCCTCCGTGCGGTGACCACCACCCTAGGCGTCGCGGGTCGCGCGCAGGCGCACCCGCGACGACGACGTGGCCCCGCGACCGGGTGCGGTCGCGGGGCCACGCGGGTCGTGCTGTCAGGCGTCGCGGCGCTTGGTGAGCCAGGCCCCGGCGGCGAGGATCACGACGAGGTAGGCGAGCAGGACGCCGGCACCCTGCCACGCCGAGAGCACCACGGAGCCGGTGAAGCCCGCCTGCTGCTCGATCATCGCGTCGGTGAGCGTCATCTGGGAGCCCGCGACGTTCGGCAGGTACGGCGTGAGGTCCTGCAGCGGCTTCCACGGGATGAGGCTGAACAGGATCGGCAGCACGAGCAGGATGCCGAGCGTCGTCGTGATCGCCGCGGCGGAGTGCCGCATGAGCACGCCGAGCCCGAACGCGAGCACACCGATCATCGTCACGTACAGCGCGTTGCCGACGAGCGCGCGCACCACCTGCGGGTCGCCGAGGTCGACCGACGCGCCCTGGCTGCCGAAGATCAGCGCCTGCAGGGTGGCGGCGACGGCGACCGCGAGGGCCGTGACGACGAACACGACGAGCGCGAGCACGAGGCCCTTCGCCCACAGGACCGGCAGCCGGCGCGGCGCGGCGGCGAAGCTGCTGCGGATCATCCCGGTCGTGTACTCGCCGGTGATCGTGAGCGCCCCGAGCACGGCGACGGCCGTCGGCCCGAGGTAGGGGATCGCGCCGAACGCGTCGAGCGCGTTGACGTCCTCGGTGCCTCCGCTCATCTCGTTGGCGTCGAGCATGCCCCACGTGATGAGCAGGACGAAGCCCACGATGACGACGGCGGTGATGGCGAGCGTCCACGCGGTGGAGCGCAGCGACCAGAGCTTGATCCACTCGGACCGCACGAGCCGGGGGAACGTGACGTGCACGTCCGTCGCGGGGGCGGGTGCCGGTGCGGCGGCGGTCGTGGCGGTCATCGGGCGGCCTCCTGACCGGTCGCCGCGACGGGCGCGACGCCGTCGTGGCCCATCGTGGAGTGGTACTCGACGGTGTCCTGGGTGAGGGACATGAACGCCTCCTCGAGCGAGCCCTGCACGGGCGTGAGCTCGTGCAGCACGACGCCCGCGGCCGCGGCGGCCTCGCCGATCTCGGGTGCGGTCGCGCCGTGCACGACGAGCGAGCCCGGCTCGGAGGACGTGACGCTGACCTCGGGGCCGGCGAGCAGCTCGGCGAGCTGCGCGGCCTGCGGGCTGACGACGCGGACCGACGTGCGCGTGCCGCGCTCGACGATGTCCTTGACCGGCCCGGCGGCGATGATCTTGCCGCGCCCGATGACGATGAGGTGGTCCGCGGTCACGGCCATCTCGCTCATGAGGTGCGAGGACAGGAACACGGTGCGGCCCTGGCTCGCGAGGTACTTGACCAGGTTGCGGACCCACAGCACGCCCTCGGGGTCGAGGCCGTTGACGGGCTCGTCGAGGATGAGCGTGCGCGGGTCGCCGAGCAGCGCGGCGGCGATGCCGAGCCGCTGGCCCATGCCGAGCGAGAACCCGCCGACGCGCCGCTTGGCGACGCTCTCGAGACCGGTCATCTCGATGACCTCGTTGACCCGGGCGTCGGAGATGCCGTGCGTCGCGGCCAGCGCGCGCAGGTGGTTGCGGGCGCTGCGGCCGGTGTGCACGGCCTTCGCCTCGAGCAGCGAGCCGACCTGCGTGAGCGGCGAGTGGTGCTCGGCGTAGGGCTTGCCGTTGACCGTGACGTGCCCGGCGGTCGGACGGTCGAGCCCGACGATCATGCGCATCGTGGTCGACTTGCCGGCGCCGTTCGGGCCGAGGAAGCCGGTGACGGTCCCGGGCTCGACCCGGAACGAGATGGAGTCGACGGCGAGCTTCTCGCCGTATCGCTTGGTGAGGTTCGTTGCCTCGATCATCGCGGAGGCTCTTCCGGTCGGTGACGTGTCGCGTCGACACTAGAGGCAGGGGCCCACGGCGAGGCATCCGACTGCGGGTGGACCTTCCCGACCGCGGACTGCCGCGGGTCCGTCCACAGGATGGTCGGCGTGAGCCGGGGAACCGGCGGCCCGCCTTGTACGTTGGACGACCACAGACCTGCGCCGAGGTGGCGTGGGCCGATCAGGAGGACGACGTGGCGAACCCCGTCTTCAGCAACAGCCCCGTCTTCGGCGAGGACAAGCGCCGCAGCGGAGGGACCCTCTACGCGGAGTCGAGCGCGACGCACTCGACGGTCGACGCCGCCGCGCTCGACCAGATGTACGCGGCACCCGCGGCCACGACGCGCGAGACCGGCCGCCTCACGTACGACGACGTGATCATGAAGACGGGCGGCCTGCTCGCCCTGCTCGTGGTCGTGGGCGCCGCGACGTGGGCGCTCGCCCCCGGGCTCTGGATCGTCGGCGCGCTCGTCGGCCTCGTGCTCGGCCTCGTCAACGCGTTCAAGCGTGAGCCGAGCCCCGTGCTCATCTCGCTCTACACCGTCGCGCAGGGCGTGTTCCTCGGCGGCATCAGCGCGTTCTACGAGGCGCGCCACCCCGGCATCGTCGGTCAGGCGGTCCTCGGCACGCTCGCCGTCGCGGCCTCCGCGCTGGTGGTCTTCAAGTCCGGCAAGGTCCGTGTCACGCCGAAGTTCACGCGCTGGCTCGTCCTCGCGATGGTCGGGTACCTCGTGTTCTCGCTGCTCAACGTGGTCCTGATGATCGCGGGCGTCGGCGGCGGGGAGTACGGCCCGCTGCGCAGCGACGGCCTGGGCATCCTCGTCGGCCTGTTCGCGGTGGGTCTCGCGGCCGCGAGCTTCATCGTCGACTTCGACGCGATCAAGAAGGGCGTCGAGGGCGGCGCGCCCCGCAAGATGGCGTGGGCCGCGGCCTTCGGCCTGATCGTCACGCTCGTCTGGCTGTACCTCGAGATCCTGCGGATCCTCGCGATCTTCCGGGAGTGACGCGCGTCCGGGGGACCGTCCCCGGCACGCCGCACGCCTGACACGGAGCCACCCGTCGACCTCGCTAGGGTCGGCGGGTGGCTCTCTACGACTTCCCCCTCCCCGAGCTCGAACGCTACCTCCCGGACCTCGACGAGCCCGCGGACCTCGACGCGTTCTGGTCCCGCACGCTCACCGAGGCGCGCCGCCACGACGTCGTGGTCGACGCGCGCCCGGTCGACACGGGACTGCGCCTGATCGAGACGACCGACCTGACGTTCGCGGGCTTCGACGGCCAGCCGGTCAAGGCGTGGGTGACGCGACCCGCGGGCTCGCAGGGCGATGCGCTGCCCGCGGTCGTCGAGTACATCGGCTACGGCGGCGGGCGGGGGTTCGCGCACGAGCACCTCGCGTGGGCCGCGGCCGGGTTCGTGCACCTGCTCATGGACTCGCGCGGGCAGGGCTCGACGTGGGGGAGCGGCGCGCACACGCCCGACGAGGCGGGCTCGGGCCCGGCGTCGCCCGGTGTCATGACGCGCGGCATCGAGGACCCCGAGCGGTACTACTACCGCCGGATGATGACGGACGCGGTCCGCGCGGTCGACGCGGTGCGCGCGCTGCCGGGCGTCGACCCGGCGCGCGTGGCGGTGACGGGCGGCAGCCAGGGCGGTGGGCTCACGCTCGCGGCCGCAGGCCTGTCCGACGGGCTCGTCGCCGCCATGCCGGACGTGCCGTTCCTGTGCCACTTCCGCCGCGCGGTCGACGTCACGGACGGCTTCCCGTACGGCGAACTCGTCCAGTACCTCGCGGTGCACCGTGGCGCGCGAGAGCGGGTGTTCCGCACACTGTCCTACGTCGACGGTGTGCACCTCGCGCGCCGCGCGACGGCGCCCGCGCTGTTCAGCGTCGCGCTGCGGGACGACATCTGCCCGCCGTCGACGGTGTTCGCGGCGTACAACCACTACGCGGGGCTCGCGTCGCAGCGTCCCCGCACCGACATCGAGGTCTACGAGTTCAACCGGCACGAAGGCGGCCAGGGCTTCCAGCTCGACCGCCAGCTGCGCTGGCTGCGCGAGGTGGTCGGCTGAGGGCGCCGACGACGGCGAGGAGAGGCGCATGAGCGGGAGCACGACGAGGCTGCGCGCCGGGGGCGTGTCGCCGCCCGACTGGGCGGAGCACACGCCGTTCAGCGACCCCGGCCCGCACGCGGGCGTGCTCGCGGGTGTCGCGCCGCAGCCCGAGGCCGTGCACGCCGCGGTGACGGGCCTGGTCGCGCACTACCGCGGCGAGGCGGCGGTGCTCGACCCCGCGCGCGCCTCGGAGGTCGACCTGCGCTGGTGCGAGCGGATCCTCGACGTCGGTCTGGCCCGGTCGCCGCAGCTCGCGGGCCGCTCGTCGGACCTGCGCGGCGGGGGCTGCTGCCGCGACCACACGCTGCTGGCCGTCGCGGTGCTGCGCCAGCACGGCGTGCCGGCGCGCTCGCGGGTCGGGTTCGCGGCGTACTTCGTGCCGAACTTCCACGTCGACCACGTGGTGGTCGAGCAGTGGGACGGCGAGCGGTGGGTGCTGTGGGACGCGGAGCTGCCGGAGAGCTTCGGGGCGGCCCCGTTCGCGGGCGAGCCGTTCGACGTCCGGGACATCCGCACGGGAGTCCACGGGCCGTTCGTCACGGCGGCGCAGGCGTGGCTGGCCCACCGCCGGGACGGGCTCGACCTGTCGCGGTTCGGCGTGGCGCCCGGGATCGACGTCGGAGGGCGGGACTTCGTGCGCGCGTACGTGCGTCTCGAGGCGGCCCACCGGCGCGGCGACGAGCTGCTCCTGTGGGACGTGTGGGGTCCGGGCGCCGAGACGGCGGGGCCCGAGGACCCGGTCGGTCCGCCCGACGAGGCGGACCGCCTGGCCGACGAGGTCGCGGACCTCCTGGTGCGCGCGGACGCGGGCGACGCGGGAGCGGAGTGGGCGCTCGCGGCCCGGTACGCCGACGACGACCGCCTGCACCCGGGCGACGCCGTGCGGATCTGGTCACCCCTGGGCCGCGTGGGCACGGCGGACCTCGCCGCCCGCACGACCACCTGGGACTAGTCGCGCGCTGCCGGCGTCGGGGTCGTCATCGCGGCGCGGTGACGAAGACGTCGAACAGGTGGGGCGAGTGCGCGTGCACCAGCACCATGAACACCACCGCGTCGAACAGCAGGTGCACGACGAGCACGTACGTCAGCGACTTGGTCCGGCTGAACGTCCAGCCCTGGACCAGCGCGAACGGGATCGTCAGCAGCGGCCCCCACGAGCGGTACCCCAGCTCCCACAGGAACGACACGAACACGGTCGCCTGCAGCAGGTTGGCGAGCCACACCGGGAAGTGCCGGCGCAGCAGCGCGAACACGGTGCAGATGAAGAACAGCTCGTCCCACGTGCCGACCGCGTTGACGCCGACGAACAGGCGCGCGATCTCGTCGGGCGCCTGGACCGTCGGCCAGTTCCGGTACGCGCCCGAGGACAGGAAGTAGAACGGCAGCAGCAGGTACCCCGCGGTGACGACGACGAGCAGGTACCCCCACTGGAACCGCGTCCAGCGCCGTCCGGTGCGCCACGGGAAGCGGATCACGTCGTCGCCGAACACGCGGTGCGACAGCACGTACGGCACGACGACGGCGAGCGACAGCGCGACGGCGAACCGCACGATCCCCGCGTCGGACAGGTCCGCGGCCAGCGGGATCGAGCTGACGATCGCCATGCCGGTCCCGACGAGCAGCAGGTCACGTCCCAGCACCCGGTCGACGACGAGCCCGAGGACCACGCCGACGACGAGCGGGACGTACGCCAGCGGCCGCACGTGCACCGCGAACAGCAGCACCGCGGACCCGCAGACCAGCGCCGCGGCGAGCGCGTGCAGCGGCGGCACGCGCGTGCGCGCGGTCGTCGGCGCGTGGTCGGCGAGCTCGGTCACGCGCCCCACCTTCGCAGACGACGGCCCGCCCGGCTGGTCGGCGGGCCGCTCGACGGTCGGACACGGCTGGACACGGCTGGACACGGCTGGACGAGGTGATGCCCGTGTCGGTCGCATGCGCGAGGATGGGCGGGCGCGTCCGCGACCGGGCGCACCACCGATCCCACAGGGAGTTCCTCCATGACTGCTGCCCTGCCCGAGGTCTCGGGTTCGTTCGGCCAGAAGCCGACCCTCGCGTTCCCCGCCGCGGCACCGTCCGGCGAGCTCGAGGTCCAGGTCCTCAGCCGGGGCGACGGCGAGCTGGTCGAGGCCGGCGACGACATCGAGGTCCACTACCTCGGCCAGTCCTGGCAGGGCGGCGTGTTCGACAACTCGTACGACCGCGGCTCGTCGATCAACTTCCCGATCGGCGTCGGTGCCGTCATCGCGGGCTGGGACGAGGGCCTCGTCGGCCAGCAGGTCGGCAGCCGCGTGCTGCTGTCGATCCCGTCGCACCTCGGCTACGGCGACCGCGGCGTCCCGCAGGCCGGCATCAAGGGCGGCGACACGCTCGTGTTCGTCGTCGACATCGTGCGGACGTCGCGCTGAGCCGCGTCGTCCTCACCTACTGCACGCAGTGCCGCTGGCTGCTGCGTGCGGCCTGGTACGCCCAGGAGCTGCTGACGACCTTCCACCGCGAGGTGGGGGAGGTCGCGCTGCGTCCGGGGACCGGTGGCGTGTTCGTCGTCGAGGCCTGGCCCGACCAGGCGCCCGACCAGGCGCCCGACCAGGCGCCCGACCAGGCGCCTGACAAGGCGTCCGGCGAGAGGGCCGACGACGAGCACGCCCCGGTGGTGCTGTGGGATCGCAGCCGCGACGGCGGGTTCCCGGAGATCACCGAGCTCAAGCGCCGGGTGCGGGACGTCGTCGCGCCCGGCAAGCCGCTCGGCCACAGCGACCACGTCGCGACGACCACGGGCGACCCGTCCGCGGCCGAGGACTAGCCGAAGCCGGACCACGAAGTTGGACTGCGGTCCGACGCCACGTGGACGCCTGGTTCACACGGTTCGCTCGGACTCGTACCTTCTGACCAGGCCGACCGGTCGCCTCGTGACCGCAGCTCTCGCTGGGTCGCACAACGGTGTGCGTGCTGGTCGTCGGAAGGCCCTCGTCGCAGCGCGGGTTCAGGGGGAGCCTCGCGCGCGCCGCGGGTGGGCGGTGTTCCGGGGGGAGACAGCACCGCCCACCCTGCGGTCAGGCGGCGACTCGAGCGGCCGCCGCGTCCTTCGCGGGCGTCAGTCGCACGTCACACCGGTCGAGTGGACCGGGCAGTACCCGTGAGGGTTCTTGACCAGGTACTGCTGGTGGGATGGCTCGGCGTAGTAGAACGGGCCGGCCTCGTCCGCGGGGCGGATCTCGGTGGTGATGTCGCCGAAGCCCGCGCGCGCGAGCCGCGGAGCGAACAGCTCGCGCGTGGCGTGCGCGGCCTGCGCCTGCTCGGGCGTCGTCGTGAAGACCGCCGAGCGGTACTGCGTGCCGACGTCGTTGCCCTGGCGGAAGCCCTGCGTCGGGTCGTGCGCCTCCCAGAAGTGCCGCAGCAGCTCGTCGTGCGGCAGGACCGTGGGGTCGTACGCGACCAGGACCGTCTCGGTGTGCCCGGTCATGCTCGTGCAGACCTCGTCGTACGTGGGGAACGGCGTGAAACCGCCCTGGTAGCCGACGGCCGTCGTGACGACGCCGGGGAGCTGCCACAGCTCCTTCTCGGCGCCCCAGAAACAGCCGAGCGCGAGGTGGATCACCGCGGTGCCCTCGGGCCAGGGGCCCTGCAGGGGGGTGCCGAGGACGACGTGGGTCTCGGGCACGGTGTAGGCGTACCGGTCGCGGCCGGCGAGCGCGCGCTCGGGCTCGACCATCGTGGTGCGGATCGCGGATCCGAAGAGCCATCCCATCGTGGGTCTCCTTCGTCGGGCGCCGGCCTCCGCGCGCCGGGTGCTGCGCGAGGGGCGCCCACGGGGCACAACCGTCGTGGTCCCCGGTGTGTTCCTGGCGCTCGCGGACCCGCGTGCGACCGTAGCCTGGGGCGGTGAACGCACCGGTCAACGCTCCTGGGCCCGCGGCGCCGCGCGCCGCCGACGCCGTCCCGATGTCCGTGCAGCGTGCCGCCGCGTGGTCCTGGCGGCTGCTGCTGATCGCCGCCGCGCTCGCGGTGGGAGTCGCCGCGATCGCGTACCTCAAGCTCGTCGTCGTGCCCGTCGCGGTGGCGCTGCTGCTCACGGTGCTGCTGCAGCCGCTGAGCACGTGGCTGCAGCGGCGTGCGCGGATGGGCCGCGCGGCCGCGGCAGGGGTGTCGGTCGCCGTCCTCGTCGTGGTGGTGCTCGGGCTGCTGGTGCTCGCCGGGCGCTCGGTGGTGCTCGGGATCGCGGAGCTGTGGGAGCAGGCGCAGGAGGGCGTCGACACGCTGCTCGACTGGCTCGCGACCGGTCCGCTGCAGCTGTCGACCGAGAACCTCGAGGGCTGGGTCGAGCAGGCGCGCCAGGCCGCGGCGGACAACAGCGAGACCCTCGTCGCGGGTGCGCTGCACGCGACCGTGACCATCGGGCACGTGCTCGCGGGCGCGGTCATCACGCTGTTCTGCACGTTCTTCTTCCTGCACGACGGCCGGCAGATCTGGTCGTGGCTCGTCGGGCTGCTGCCGCGCGGCACGCGCGAGCACGTGCACCAGGCGGGTCGGCGCGGGGTCGTGACGCTCGGCGCCTACACGCGCACGCAGATCCTGGTCGCGGCGGTCGACGCGGTCGGCATCGGGATCGGTGCGGCGATCCTGCAGCTGCCGCTCGCGTTCCCGCTCGCGATCCTCGTGTTCCTCGGCTCGTTCGTGCCCATCGTCGGTGCGGTGGTCACGGGTTCGATCGCCGTGCTCGTGGCGCTCGTCACGCAGGGCCCGGTGGTCGCGCTGATCATGCTCGCGATCGTGCTCGGCGTGCAGCAGCTCGAAGGGCACGTCCTGCAGCCGTTCCTCATGGGGCACGCCGTGTCGCTGCACCCCGTCGCGGTGCTGCTCGCGGTGGCCGCGGGCTCGTTCATGGCGGGCATCCTCGGTGCGCTGTTCGCGGTGCCGATCGTCGCGGTGCTCAACACCGTGGTGCTGTACCTGCACGGGCACGACAAGTTCCCGCAGCTCGGGCACGACGACCACGTGGCCCTCCGACCGGTCGGTCACCCCGCGATCGACCGTGCCGTGGCGCAGCTCGCGGAGACCGAGGCGCTCGGCGGCGAGCCCGCGGTGGGGGCCGACGAGGGTGCCGCGACCGACCTGGACGACGCCGGGGGCGACGCGCGATGACCTGGCTCGAGGACGTCCGGCGCGCGGCCGCGCTGCTCGAGGGGGTCGCCGAGCGCACCCCGGTCGAGTCGAGCCGCGCGCTGTCCGAGCTCGTGGGCACGCCCGTGCTGCTCAAGTGCGAGAACCTGCAGCGCGCCGGGTCGTTCAAGATCCGCGGGGCGTACGTGCGGATGGCGGGCCTGTCCGACGACGAGCGGCGGCGCGGCGTGGTCGCGGCGTCCGCCGGGAACCACGCGCAGGGTGTCGCGCTCGCCGCGCGGCTCCTGGGCATCGACGCCGTGGTGTTCATGCCGACCGACGCCGCGCTGCCGAAGATCGCCGCGACGCGCGAGTACGGTGCGCGCGTCGAGCTCGTCGGTTCCAGCGTCGACGAGGCGCTCGTGCACGCGCGCGAGCACGCGCGCGTCACCGGCGCCGTGCTCATCCACCCGTTCGACCACCGCGACGTGGTCGTCGGCCAGGGGACCATCGCGCTCGAGATCGTCGAGCAGGTCCCGGACGTCGCGACGGTCGTCGTGCCCGTCGGCGGCGGCGGGCTCGCGGCGGGCGTCGTCGCGACGCTCGCCGAGCTGCGGCCCGACGTGCGGGTCGTCGGCGTGCAGGCGGCGCACGCCGCGGCCTACCCGGCGTCCCTCGCGGCGGGCGTCCCGACGAAGGCGCCCGAGCTGCGCACCATGGCGGACGGCATCGCGGTCGGGCTGCCCGGTGACGTGCCGTTCGACGTGCTCTCCCGCGCCGGGACCGAGGTCCGCACGGTCTCCGAGGAGGACCTGTCCCGCGCGCTGCTGCTCGTCGCGGAGCGCGCGAAGCTGCTCGTCGAGCCGTCGGGTGCGGCGGCGGTCGCGGCGCTCATGGCCGCGCCTCCCGGCGACCTGCAGGGACCGGTCGTCGCGATCCTGTCGGGCGGCAACATCGACCCGCAGGTGCTGCTGCGCGTCGTGCGGCACGGGCTCGCGTCCGCGGGCCGGTTCCTGTGGCTGCACGTGCGGATCGACGACCGCCCGGGCTCGCTCGCGCGGCTGCTCAACGACCTGGCGGCGACCGGTGCGAACGTCATGCACGTGTCGCACGTGCGCACGCAGACCGAGCTCGCCGTCGACGAGGTCGCGGTCGAGGTGCAGGTCGAGACGAAGGGCCCCGAGCACTGCGCGGCGGTGCAGCACGCGCTGCGCGCGGCGGGCTACCGCCTCACGGACTGACGGGCAGGGACGACGAAGGGCGCGTCCCCCGGTGGTGACCCGCGGACGCGCCCTTCTCGTGCCCGCTCAGCCCTCGAAGGGCTTCG
The DNA here is from genome assembly GCF_021590045.1 of Cellulomonas palmilytica. Classification (NCBI taxonomy): domain Bacteria; kingdom Bacillati; phylum Actinomycetota; class Actinomycetes; order Micrococcales; family Cellulomonadaceae; genus Cellulomonas; species Cellulomonas palmilytica. Next base: position 1,509,616 of record NZ_CP062221.1, read on the forward strand.
CGGCGACGATCGTCACCTCGATCTCGCGCCCGTTCGGGGCGGCGTAGCTCGTCGTGTCTCCCACGGACTTGCCGTTGATCGACGCGCCGAGCGGCGAGGTGGGGGAGAAGACCTGGATGCCCGTAGTGCCGGCCATCTCGCGCGAGCCCAGGAGGAAGACCTCCTCGTCGCCCGCGACGACGGCCGTCACGACCATGCCCGGCTCGACGACGCCGTCGTCCGGCGGCGTGCCGATCTGCACGGTGCGGAGCTTCGCCTCGAGCTCGCGGATGCGGGCCTCGTTCTTCGCCTGCTCCTCGCGGGCGGCGTGGTACCCGCCGTTCTCCTTGAGGTCGCCCTCGTCACGCGCCGCGGCGATGCGCTGCGTGATCTCGTCGCGGCGGGGGCCCTTGAGGTCCTCGAGCTCGGCGCTCAGGCGGTCGTAGGCCTCCTGCGTCAGCCAAGTGGCCGCAGTCGTGTCGGTCACGATCGCTCCTTCCTGCTTCCTGGTGCGTCCCGTTCCGATCCCTGTGACGCCACGGCTCGAGGCCGCAGGCGTCACCGGGCGGTGTCCGGGGCGGGGTGTCGCCGTTCCTTCCGGTCGCGTCGACCGTCTGGTCCGGGTCCTCGTGCCGGGCCGGACCTCGGGGGCTGGCCGTGCGCGACGACCGTGGGGCGGCGTGCGAAACGCCCAGGATAGCAAGCGACCCGTCAGGGGGCGCCCGGCGTGTCCTCGACGGGGTCGCACGACTGCACGGTCGCGCTGACCGCGAGCTCCGCGGTGGGGATGACGACCGTGACGCGCTGCGTGCGCGCGCCCGGGCCGATGTGCACGTCCTTGACCCCGACCTCGGCGTACGACTGCGACAGCGCGCGCACGCGGCACGACGCGGTGCTCTCGGGGTCCTTCGTGACCTCGAACGTGAGGTCGACGGTGTCGGCACCGTGCACCGCGAACCCGATGGTCTTCCACTGCACCGGGTCGCGCAGCGCGCTGATGCCGAGCCAGCCCACGACGACCGCCCCGACGAGGGCGGCGAGCACGACCGTGACGAGCCACGGGACGCGCGAGCGCTCGTCCGGGTCGTCGCCGTAGCGTCCCGCGGGCGGCGTGGGGCTCGCGGCGGGCGTGCTGGCCACGGGGGTGCCTCCTCGTTGGTCGGCTGGTTGGTCGGCTGGTTGGTCGGCTGGTGGTCGGCCGGTCGGTCGGTCGGCCGGTGGTCGGCCGGTGGTCGTCTGACGGGTCCGCTGTCCATCTGCTGGTGTCTGCGGACCGGGGTTCCGGGTTCGTGGGTGCCGTGCGCGATCATTGTCCCGTGCCCGAGCTGCCCGCCGAACCACGGCGCCCCCAGAACGTGACCGACACCTCAGTCCCGAGCGCTCCCGCGGGGACGTTCGTGCGCCGCACGGACGCCGCCGGCGAGCCCTTGCGTCTCATGGCGGTGCACGCCCACCCGGACGACGAGTCCAGCAAGGGCGCCGCGACGACCGCACGGTACGCCGCGGAGGGCGTCGAGGTGCTCGTCGTGACGTGCACCGGCGGCGAGCGCGGCGACGTGCTCAACGAGAGGTACGGCCCCGCGCCCGAGGGCATCGAGGGCATGCGCGAGGTGCGCCGGCACGAGATGGCCGCCGCCGCCGCGGCGCTCGGGGTGCAGCAGCGCTGGCTCGGCTTCGTCGACTCCGGCCTGCCCGAGGGCGACCCGCTCCCACCGCTGCCGGAGGGCTGCTTCGGCCTGCTCGGTCTGGAGGAGGCGAGCGCGCCCCTGGTCGAGGCCGTGCGGGAGTTCCGGCCGCACGTCATGACGACGTACGACCCGACGGGCGGCTACCCGCACCCCGACCACGTGATGTGCCACCGTGTCGCGGCCGAGGCGTTCGCCGCGGCGGGCGACCCGGAGCGCTACCGGGGCCACGGTGAGCCGTGGACGCCGCTGAAGCTCTACTACAACCACGGCTTCTCGCTGGCCCGCCTGCGCGCGATGCACGAGGCGATCCTCGAGGCGGGGGCCGAGTCGCCGTTCGGGGACTGGATCGAGTCGCGTCAGGCGCGCGAGATCCCCGAGCGCGAGGTGACGACGCGCATCGAGTGCGCCGCGTACTTCGACCGGCGGGACGCGGCGCTGCGGGCGCACGCGACGCAGATCGACCCCGAGGGCTTCTTCTTCGCGGTGCCGCGCGAGGTCGAGCTCGCGCACTGGACCACCGAGGAGTACGAGCTCGCGGAGTCGCGTGTGCCGGTGACGCTCCCGGAGCACGACCTGTTCGCGGGGGTCGCGGTGCAGCCGCTCGGCGCGCTGGAGGCGTCCGACGAGGCGACGGAGGTGAGCCGATGAACGCGCTCGCCCTGGTCCTGGCGGCCACGCCGGTGCCGAGCCCGAGCCCGACGGTCGCGGCGAGCTCGGGCGGCTCGCCGGGGTTCCTCGGCTTCGTGTTCACGTTCGGGCTCGCCGCGGTCGCGGTGCTGCTGTTCCTGTCGCTCACGCGCCACCTGCGCGTGGTGGACCGCCGCGCCAAGCAGCTCGAGGCCGACGAGGCCGCCGCGCAGGAGGCGGGTCGGTCGTCGGAGAGCGATGCGCGCGAGGGTGCTGCGCGCGACGGTGACGCGCGCGACGGTGACGCGCGTCCGGGCGGTGCCGCGTGAGCGATCGTCCTGCGCCGCCGCAGCGTCCCGTTGTGCGCGTGACGCTCGCGCAGGTCGCGGCGTCCGCGGACGCGGCGGCGAACGTCGTGGTCGCGCGCGACGCGTTCGCGCAGGCGGAGCGCGTGCACGCGGACCTGCTGGTGCTGCCCGAGTACGCGTCCGCGTTCGACGCGCAGGGGGTCGGGGCGGAGCACGCGCAGCCGCTCGACGGCCCGTACGTCACCGCGCTGCGCGAGCGGGCGGCCGCGACGGGGGTCGCGGTGCTCGCGGGCGTCACGGTGCCGGGTGACGAGACCGACGCGCGGGCGACCAACGTCGTGGTCGCGGTCGACGGCACGGGCGCGCTCGTCGGGGCCTACCGCAAGGTGCACCTGTACGACGCGTTCGGCAGCCGCGAGTCCGACCGGCTGCGGCCGGGCCCGGCCGACGCGCCGCCGCTCGTGCTCGACGTCGCCGGCGTCCGGTTCGGCGTGCTGACGTGCTACGACCTGCGGTTCCCGGAGTCGGCGCGTCGCGTGGTCGACGCGGGCGCCGAGGTGCTCGTCGTCCCGGCCGCGTGGGCGGACGGCGCGCTCAAGGCGATGCACTGGCGCACGCTCGCGACGGCGCGCGCGATCGAGAACACGGCTGCGGTCGTCGCGGTCGGAATGGCGGGCAAGGGCGTGGTCGGGCGCTCGCTCGTCGTCGGCCCGGACGGCGTGGTGGCTCTCGAGATGGACGACGCGCCCGCGATCCGCACGGTGGACCTCGACCCGGCCGAGCTGCGCGGCGTGCGGGAGAGGAACCCGTCGCTCGCCAACCGGCGGTACGCCGTCGTCCCGGCCGAGGTCCCCGAGCAGGCCTGAGCGGGCCTGAGCGGGCCTGAGCGGGACTGAGCGGGACTGGGGGGTCCCGAGCGTCAGCGCAGCGAGTAGCTCGCGATCGACACCGCGATGTAGTGGCACGTGTACCCGACGACGGTGAGCGCGTGGAAGATCTCGTGGAAGCCGAAGTACCGCGGGCTGGGGTTGGGGCGCTTGGTGCCGTACACGACCGCGCCGACGGTGTACGCGAGGCCGCCGGCGATGACGAGCCACAGGATCGCCGGGCCGCCCTCGCGGTAGAACTGCGGCAGGAACGCGACCGCGACCCAGCCGAGGATCACGTAGATCGGCACGTAGACCCAGCGCGGGGCGCCCAGCCAGAAGATGCGGGCGAGCAGCCCGACGAGCGCGCCGGCCCAGACCGCGATGAGCAGGTTGCGCGCGGTGGTCGCGGGCAGCAGCAGCACGCACAGGGGCGTGTAGGTGCCGGCGATGATGAGGAAGATGTTGGTGTGGTCGAGGCGGCGCAGCACGGCCGCGACGCGCGGTGACCACGTGCCGCGGTGGTAGATCGCGCTGGTGCCGAACAGCATGACCGCGGACAGGCCGAACACCGCGGTGGACCATTTGGCGGCGGGCGTGGGGGACAGCACGACGAGCACGATCGACGCGGCCAGGACGAACGGTGCGACGCCCGCGTGGATCCAGCCCCGCAGCAGGGGCTTGACCGTGGCGGCCACCTGCTCGACGGCGCGGGAGACGCCCGAGGTCGTCTCCTCGTGCCGGGGACCGTCGCCGTTCGTGGCGGGGGTGCTGGCCATGCTGCCTCACGTTCGTCGTCCGGGAACCTACGACACCGTAGGTTACGGCACCGTAGGTTGCGTGTCGACCACACGTGCTGCACGGGCGATCCTGCCTCACGCACGTGTCCGGACGAGTACGGTGGACCGCGCCGGCACCACCCACGCCGCACCCGCCGGGCCCCGGGCCCACGTGTACCGATCGCAACAGGAGAGCGCGTGCGTCTGCCCCATCCGTTGTACGGGCTGTACGAGCGCCGCCTGGCAGCGTCGCTGCCCTCGGACCGGATGCCGCGGCACATCGGGGTGATCCTCGACGGCAACCGCCGCTGGGCCCGGTCCACCGGCAAGTCCACGCACGGCGGGTACCGCGCCGGCGCGGACAAGATCAGCGAGGTGCTCGCCTGGAGCGAGGACGTCGGCGTCGAGGTCGTCACGCTGTGGATGCTGTCCACCGACAACCTCAACCGCCCCGCCGACGAGCTCGAGGGCCTGCTCGTCGTGATCGACGACGCCGTGCGCGAGCTCGCCGCGACCCGCCGCTGGCGCGTCCAGGCCGTCGGCTCGCTCGAGCTGCTGCCCGAGCACACCGCGAAGGCGCTGCGCGACGCCGAGGACGCGACGCGCGACGTCGTCGGGCTGCACGTCAACGTCGCCGTCGGCTACGGCGGCCGCCGCGAGATCGCGGACGCGGTGCGCGCGTACCTGCGCGACGCGGCCGACCAGGGCCTCGGGCTCGACGACATGGCCGAGTCCTTCGACGTCGAGCACATCGCCGCGCACCTGTACACCAAGGGCCAGCCGGACCCGGACCTCGTGATCCGCACGTCGGGCGAGCAGCGGCTCGGCGGGTTCCTGCTGTGGCAGTCCGCGCACTCGGAGTTCTACTTCTGCGAGGCGTACTGGCCGGACTTCCGGCGCGTCGACTTCCTGCGGGCCGTGCGCGACTACGCCGTCCGGGAACGTCGGCTCGGGCGTTGACGCACGCGCTCGCGGTTGCCCCGGGAACCCCGCGTCCCGGCACGTCCCGCGTGGGGGTCACCCGGCCGGGTGGACGTCCGACGAGCGTCAGGTGAACTTCGTGTTTCGGACGGCGCGTCGGCGCGTGTCCGAGCCCGCTGCGCCGTGCGTGCGGGGTTAGCGTCGCGACAAGGACGTCGCCCCGGCGTCCCCGGGAGGCCTAGCCCATGGAGCAGCTGCTCCGGGAGGAGGGCCGGACCCGGCCCTTCGCAGGGTCGGACCGCCCCCGTCCCGCCGCCGCGAGCCGGCCCCCGCACCACCGCGTGCGGGACACCGGAGCGCGACGCCTTCTGCGGCGCACGTAGCGCCGGAGGGAGCACGCCGTGGTCAGCAGCGCAGCTCAGCAGGGCCCCACCGGACCTGAGGACGGGCAGGACGACGCCCGCCGCACCCACGTCCTCGACACGTCCGTGCTGCTGTCCGACCCGAGAGCGATCTACCGCTTCGCGGAGCACGACGTGGTCCTGCCGGTCGTCGTCGTCACCGAGCTCGAGGCCAAGCGGCACCACGCCGAGCTCGGGTACTTCGCCCGATCCGCGCTGCGCCTGCTCGACGACCTGCGCATCCAGCACGGCCGGCTCGACGAGCCCCTGCCCATCGGCGACCAGGGCGGCACGCTGCGCGTCGAGCTCAACCACACCGACCCCTCGGTCCTGCCCGCGGGCTTCCGGCTCGGCGACAACGACACGCGCATCCTCGCGGTCGCCGCGAACCTCGCCGCGGAGGGCCGGGACGTCACCGTCGTCTCCAAGGACCTGCCGATGCGCGTCAAGGCGTCCGCGGTGGGGCTGCGCGCCGAGGAGTACCGCCACGAGCTCGCGGTCGAGTCCGGCTGGACCGGCATGGACGCGCTCGACCTGACCGAGCAGCAGATGTCGCAGCTGTGGGAGCACGAGTCCATCCCGCTCGCGGACGTCGTCAGCACCTCGTCGGAACCCGGGCCCGGCGCGGGCAACCCCACCGACCTGCCGTGCCACACCGGGCTCGTGCTGCACTCGCCGCGCGGCTCGGCGCTCGGGCGCGTCACGGCGGACAAGCACGTCGCGCTCGTGCGCGGCGACCGGGACGTGTTCGGCGTGCACGGTCGCTCGGCCGAGCAGCGCATCGCGATCGACCTGCTGCTCGACGAGGAGATCGGCATCGTGTCGCTCGGCGGCCGCGCGGGGACCGGCAAGTCCGCGCTCGCCCTGTGCGCGGGCCTCGAGGCCGTGCTCGAGCGCCGCCAGCACCGCAAGGTCATGGTGTTCCGCCCGCTGTACGCGGTCGGCGGCCAGGAGCTCGGCTACCTGCCGGGGTCCGAGGCCGAGAAGATGAACCCCTGGGCGCAGGCCGTGTTCGACACGCTCGGCGCGCTCGTCTCGCGCGAGGTCGTCGAGGAGGTCATGGACCGCGACCTGCTCGAGGTCCTGCCGCTCACGCACATCCGCGGCCGGTCGCTGCACGACGCGTTCGTGATCGTCGACGAGGCGCAGTCCCTCGAGCGCAACGTGCTGCTCACCGTGCTGTCCCGCATCGGGCAGAGCTCGCGCGTGGTCCTCACGCACGACGTCGCGCAGCGCGACAACCTGCGCGTCGGGCGGCACGACGGCGTCGCGGCGGTCATCGAGGCGCTCAAGGGCCACCCGCTGTTCGCGCACGTGACGCTCACCCGGTCCGAGCGGTCGCCCGTCGCGGCGCTCGTCACCGAGCTGCTCGAGGGCATCGAGGTCTGAGCACCGGGCTCACCCCTCGGTGAGCACCCCGTCCTGCAGGCGCACGACCCGGTCGGCCAGCGACATCATGACCGGGTCGTGCGTCGCGACGAGAGCGGTGGTGCGCTCGTGCTCGACGACCGCGCGCAGCAGGCCCATGATCGCGACACCCGTCGCGGAGTCGAGCTGGCCGGTGGGCTCGTCGGCGACGAGCAGGCGCGGCGAGTTCGCCAAGGCACGCGCGATCGCGACGCGCTGCTGCTGACCACCCGACAGCTCGCCGGGGCGCTGGTTCGCGTGCCCGCCGAGCCCGACGAGGTCGAGCAGCAGCGCCACGCGCTCGTCGCGCGCCTTCGGCGGGATCTTGCGCAGCCGCAGCGGCACGCCGACGTTCTCGGCCGCCGAGAGCACGGGCACCAGGCCGAACGTCTGGAACACGAACGACACCACGTCGCGGCGCAGCGCCACGAGCCCGCGCTCGCCGAGCCGGGACACCTCCTGGCCGTCGACGACCACGCGGCCCTCGTCGGGACGGTCGAGCCCGCCGACGACGTTGAGCAGCGTCGTCTTGCCCGAGCCGGACCGTCCGACGAGCACGACGAGCTCGCCCGGCGCGATCGAGAGCGACACGTCGCGCAGCGCGTGCACCGCCGCGTCGCCCGTGCCGTACGTGCGCGACACGTGCTCGACGAGCACCATCGGCTCCGCCGTGGTCGCGACGTGCCGGCCCTGCTGCGCTGTCTCGACGCTCATCGCGCACCTCCCTCGTCCGTGCCGGATGCGACCCCTGTGCCGGATGCGACCCCTGTGCCGGATGCGACGCCCGTGCCCGATGCGACGTCCGTGCCGGATGCGACGCCCGTGCCGGTGCCCGACGGCACCACGCGCGGCCGGTCCGGCCACACCGAGACGTGCGACGCCTCGAGCGCGAGCCGCACGCGCCCCGAGAGCTCGAGCGCCTCGCGGTACTCCGCGGGCAGCTGCACGCGTCCGGCGCGGTCGAGCACCGCGAACTCCTCGGCCACCACGTGCTCGGTCCCGTCGTCGCGCAGGTGCGTGCGGCGCACGGTCTCCGACGACGTGCGCCCGTCGCGGATCGCGACCGTGCGCTGCACGTGCTCGCTCACGCCCGGGTCGTGCGTCACGACGACGACCGTCGTGCCGAGCTCGCGGTTGACGAGCCGCAGGCACTCGAGCACCTGGTCGGACGTCGCGGAGTCCAGCTCGCCGGTCGGCTCGTCGGCGAACACGACCTGCGGCGACGTGGCGAGCGCGACGCCGATCGCGACGCGCTGCTGCTCACCGCCCGACAGCTGGCCCGGACGCCGGTCCGCGCAGTAGCCCACGCCGAGCAGGTCGAGCAGCTCGGCGGCACGCGCCTCGCGTTCACGGCGGCCGCGCCCCGCGAGCGCGAGCGGCATCGTGACGTTCTCGGTCGCGGTCAGGTACGGCACGAGGTTGCGGGCCGTCTGCTGCCACACGAACCCGACCATCTCGCGCCGGTACGCGACGCGCTGCGCGGACGTCATGGCCATGAGGTCCCAGTCGCCCACCCGCACGCGCCCGGCGGTCGGCACGTCGAGGCCCGACAGGACCGCGAGCAGCGTCGACTTGCCGGAGCCGGACGCGCCGACGATCGCGACGAGCTCGCCGGGCTCGACGAGCAGGTCGAGGCCCTGCAGCGCCTGCACCTCGATGCCCTCGGACTGGTAGATGCGCACCAGGGAGTCGCACACGATGAGCGCGTCCTGGCCGAACGCGGGAGCGCCGGCCTCCTGGGTGAGCCGGTCGAGCGTCGTCGTCATCGCGCCTCCTTCGTCGTCGTCATCGTTCCGCCTCGCGGATGCCGAGGGCCAGGTCGTCGTCCCGCCGTGTGCGTGCCTCGACCTCGACCGCGACCGCGAGGCCCGCGGCGAGCGCCCCGACCGCGACCGCGAACGGCAGCCAGGTGACGGTCACGCGCGTCGTGCCGGGCTCGCCCGTGAGCGCGGACAGGCCCAGCGCGTTCGTCAGGAGCCACGGCACGACGACGCCGATCGCGGAGCCCGCGAGCAGTCCCGCCACCGCGATCGGCGCGACCTCGCCCGCGGACAGGCGGCGCGCGGTGCCCGCGTCGAGGCCGAGCGTCCGCAGCACGTGCAGCGTGCGGCGCCGGTCGCGCGCGGTCGCGACGACGGTGAGGACGAGCGCGACGACCGCGAGCACGGCGAGCGCGGCCTGCGCGACGCGCAGCAGCGTGCGCAGGCCGGTGGTCAGGGGGGAGGAGTTCCACGTGTCCAGCCACTCGACGCGGCTCAGCACGCTCACCTCGGGCAGCGCCGCGACGGCCTCGGCGACGACGGCCTCGTCGGCACCCCGGCCGAGCACCCACGTGGTCTGCGCGGGGACGGGCGCGCCGAGCCCGGCGGCCAGCGCCGTGCGGTCGACGACGACCGTGGGCGCGCCGTCCACGCGGACGCTCGTCGTGCCGCGCACGTCGACCGGCACGAACACGTCCGTCGTCCACACCTGCGGGTCGAAGGCCTCGGCGATCCGCTGCAGCTCGGGCGAGACGAGCGCGGGCACGCCTCCTGGCGCGTCGGCGCCCAACCCGGCGAGCCCGTCGTCGACCACCGCGCCCTGCGCGGCCCGCAGCCGCGCCCAGTGCTCCGCGTCGACCGCGAGCAGCGTGACGTCCACGCCCGAGCCGACGCCGAACGTGCGGCTCACCCACGTGCGCGAGCCGACGACGCTCGTCACGCCGTCCTGCGTGCGCAGCGCGTCGAGCACCGCGTCGTCCACCGGCCCGTCGATCCGCACGTCGCCCCCCACCAGGAGGTCGGCGGCGCGGTCCTGCCCGCGGTCCACGGTCGTGACCGTGATGCCGCTGAACACGACGAGCGCGACGGCCACGGTGACGGACAGCAGGGGGATCGCCGTGCGGCTCGCACGCTCGGCGCGCGCGGTCGCGACCAGTCCGGCGAGCGCGGGACCGCGCGACGCGACGGCACGCAGGCGGCGCAGCACGGGCGGGACGACGTGCGCGGCGAGCACCGTCGCGGCGCCGGCGAGCAGCACGGGCGTCGCGGCGAGCAGCCAGTCGACGTCGCCGGCGCTGCTCGACAGCAGACCGCGCGAGCGCACCGACAGCAGCGCCCCGGCCGCGACGGCCAGGAGCGTGAGCTCCGCGACGAGCCGACGCGTGCGGCGGCGCGACGCGAGCCGGTCGCGGTCCGCGCGGTTGGCGGGCACCCGGCGCCCGGTCCAGGACCGGCGCACGAGCGCGGCGGCCAGCACCGCGGGCGCGAGCACGCCGACCGCGGCGACGGCGGCACCCGGCCACCACGAGCCGCCGACGCGCGGCAGCAGCAGCACGAGCAGACCGACGGCCACCGCGCTCGCGGACGCCGCGAGCGGCACCGACTCGAGCAGCGACCGCCAGCCCACGGATGCGACCGACGCGCCGCGCGCCCGCTCCAGCGTGAGCGTCGCGGACCGGCGCTCCACCAGAAGGCGGGCGGCGAGCAGGATCGTCAGCGCCCCGACCGACACGATGCCGAGCAGCAGCACGCTCGCCTGCGCGGTCGCCCCCGCGAGGCGCGCGCGGTACTCGAGCAGCACGTCGTCGAGCGACGTCGCGAGCGTGGGCGTGCGCGCGTCGCGCAGCTGCAGCGGGCCGGGGTCGGCCCGCAGGTCCACGACCTGCGCCGCGAGCGTGCGCGCACGTGCGGCGGTGAGGCGGTCGGGCAGCGCGACGAACCGGACGTCGGTCGTCACGGCGGTCGGCTGCATCGCGACGAGCAGGTCCGGCACGGACGCGTCGGTCACGAGCAGCCCGGCGGCCGCGACCGACCCCGTCGACGCGGGCGCGGGCGTCGCGGTGACGAACTCGGGCAGCGCGGTCCACACCGGGTCCTGCGGGTCGACGACCTCGTACGTGCCGACGACGACCGCGGTGAGCCGGGTGACCATCGCCCCGGTCACGCGCACCTCGTCGCCCAGCGCGAGCCCGAGGGCGTCGAGCGCGTCGGCGGTGACGCCCACCTCGACGCGGCGCTCGAGCGTCGAGAGCGGCTGCTCCTCCGCGGGCTGCACGTCCGCGAGCAGCTCGGGTGCGCGGCCGGAGACCCACCGCACGGCGTCTTGCCCGTCGGAGGCGATGACGTAGCCCGCGCGCGCGACCGCGGTCCCGGCCGGCACGGTCGCGGTCCACGCGGACGTCGTCGTCGACAGCGACGGTCCCGCGAGGTCCGCCCGCAGGCCGGCGGGGATGCCCGCGTCGACGGTCGCGGCGTCGCGGTGCAGGGCCTCGGCCGCGTCGTCGGGGCGGACCCCGGCGAGCGGCGGGGTGGCGCCGGTGACGCGCGCGACCACGTCGGTGTCGGGGCGGCTGCGCTCGACGGCGTCGCGGGCACCGGCGTCGGCGACGCTCGTCACGAGCCGCGGCGCGAGGAGCGCGACCAGCACGAGCGCCGCGAGGAGCGCCCCCGTCAGCGCGAGCAGGCCGGCGTCGGTGCGGGCGCGGCGCCGCACCAGGAGCGGGCCGGCGGCGCCGACCGTCCGGATCCTCGTCGTGGCGTTCATCCCTCGTCCCCCAGTCGCAGGAGCGCACCGGACGTGCGGCGCAGCAGGGCGCGCGTGGTGACGACGACCGCGAGCGTGGCCCCGGCCGCGACCGCCGCCACGACCGTGCCCAGCACGGGCCACGGCCACTCCACGAGGACCGCGGGCACGGGGGCGAGCCCGACGTCGGAGACGGTCACGAGCGGCGTGACGACGCGCACGAGCAGCGCACCCACCGCGAGACCGGCGGCGGTGCCGAGCGCACCGAGCAGCGAGTACTCGCCGAGCACCGCGCGCGACAGCGCACCGCGAGACGCGCCGAGCGCCTGCAGCCGCGCGAGCTCGAGGCGGCGCGTGCGCACCGCGACGGTCGCGCTGAGCGCGATGCCCGTGACGGCGAGCGCGACGGCGGCGAGCGTGACGCTCCACAGCGCCGCGGGGATGCCGACGTGCAGCGGGCCGCGCGTCGCCTCGCGAGCGGTCTCGACGCGCGTCGTCGCGGCGCCCACGCCCGCCTGCGTGACGGCGTCCGCGGCAGCCGGTGCGGCGTCGTCGTCGACCAGGGCCCACCACTCGTCGACGAGCGCGTCCCGGGCGCCGGTGACGAGCGTGGCGCGGGTGAGCGCGTCGCGGTCCACCAGCACGCCGTCGCCCGTCGGCAGGCTCGGCAGGTACGGGACGACGCCGTCGACGCGCAGCTGCACGTCGATCCCGTCGACCTGCACGGCCAGCACGTCGTCCTGCGTGGCGGACAGCGTCTCGAGCATGCCGGGGGTGACCAGTGCGTGCACGATCGGCTCACGGTCGAACGCGGTGGTGAACAGCGCGCCCATCCCCATGGTGATCAGCCCCATGTCGGTGACCGCGGTGACGTGCAGCGCGCCCGCGTCGACCCACGTCGCCCCCAGGCGTGTGCCGGGCATCATCGGGTCCCACGTCGACGGCGACGCGGTGCGCCACCGCACCCGGCCGAGGTCCACGGGCGTCTCACCGCCGTCCGCGTCGAGCGCACGCACGTCGGAGACAACGCCCTCGACGCCGATCTGCCACGAGTCGGGGTCGTCGAGCTCGAGCGAGGCGAACGGTGCGCTCAGGCGCAGCGTCACGCCGACGACGTGCGTCGCGCCGAGGCCCTCGGGCAGGTCGACCGTGACGGGCAGGGGGCTGACGTCCTCGATGCCCGGGGCCGACTGGGGCGGGAAGGTCCCGACGTCGAGGGTCGTGCGGGCGCCGCGCGCGTCGGCGAGCACGAGCGACGCCGTGACCCGGCCCGCGAGGACGGGCTGGCCCGTCCAGAAACGCAGGTCGAGCGCGAGCTGCCGGGCGTCGGCGGGCACCGGTGCGCCCGTGACGACCGTGGTGGGTGCCAGGCTCGCGGCCGCAGCGGCCCACCCCTCGTCGAGCCGACCGCGCAGGAGGTCGCCCGCGTGGCGGGTGTCCAGCGCGACGAGCGTCGCCGGCGAGCCCGTGGCGAGCGTCGCCGCGCCCGTGGCGACCGCGACCTGCGCCTGGCGTCGCGCGACGGGGGAGACGACGACGAGGTCGTCGACGCCCGCGAGCCGCGCGGACTGCTCGAGCGTCGTGCCGTCGAGGTCCTGCACGCGCAGGTCGGTGCCCACGGCCAGCTCGGCCTGCTCGCGCTGCGACACGTGCCAGGTCGCGAGCCAGCCCTGGGCGAACGTGCCGGTGGCGACCGCGAGCGTCACGAGCAGCACCGCGCCCCCGGCCCGGTGCGGGCGACGGCTGACCTGCCACGCGGCGAGCGGGGCGACGAGCGCGCGCGAGCGCGCGGCCACGAGCTCGCCGACGCGCGCCACGAGCGGGAGCACGCGGCCGGCGACCACGCCGCCCGCGAGCAGCACGAGCGCGGGCGCGGCGACGAGGAGCGGGTCGACGTCGCCCGAGCTGTCGAGCACCGCGGAGCCGTGCCGTGCGAGCTGCCACAGCGCGACACCCGCGACGACGACGACCGCGAGGTCGACGCCCGAGCGCGCGAACATCTGGCGACGGTCCTGGCGGACCTCCTGCTGCTCGGTGTCGACGGCCGACACGCGGCGGCGCAGCGAGGGTGCGAGCAGCACCGCGGCGAGCAGCGCGGCCGCGACCGCGCAGGTCAGCCACAGCGTCGCGGGGGTGCCGGGGTCGACCGCGAGCCCGGCGTCGCGCAGCAGCGGTGCGCTCGCGAGCGCGCGGTAGGCGAGGTGCGCGAGCCAGGGCGCGAGTGCCGCGGCGACGGCCGCGACGCCGAGCGCCTCGAGCGCCGCGAGGCCGACGAGCTGCGGTGCCGACGCGCCGCGGGACGTCAGGAGCGTCTGCTCGGCGGTGCGTCGCTCGGCGAGCAGCCGGGCCGCGATGAGCAGCACGGTCACCGCGACGACGAGCAGCAGGAGGCCGACCACGACGACGCCGACGCGGGTCACGCCGAGGCTCGCCGAGATCGTGTCGAGCGTCCGGTCGAGCGACGTGGACAGGTCGACGGTCGCGGCGGGGACGGACGCGTACGCGTCGGTCTGTGCGGTGCTCAGCCGCACCCGCAGCGCGTCGAGCTGCGCGGGGGTCGCGGCGTCGAGGTCGGGGTACGCGACGTGGCGCACCACGCCGGGGACGACCGCGCCCGCGTCGCGCGCGACGACGAACGGGCCCCACGCGTCGGTCGTCACGGAGCCGAACGTGTTGGGCACGGGGTAGTCGGGGTCGTGCACGCGGCCGGCGAGCACGTCGCGCGTCCACAGGGCGCGGGGCGGGTCGATCCGGTAGACGCCGACGACCCGGACGGGGATGTCGGCGCCGACGTCCGTCCCGGTCAGCCGGAGGTCGGTGCCGACCTTCCACCCGTTGGCGTCGGCGGCCGCCTCGGGGACCGCGACGGGGGTCGCGTACGAGCCGGGGACCTGGCTGCCGGTCGGCCACTCGCCGTCGACGAGCGTCGCGTGCTCGGGGACGACGGGGTAGTCGGCGAGGTAGACGATCCGCGTGCGCGCTACGGCCTCGTCGCCCATGGCGAACAGCCAGGGCGACGACGTCCACGTCTCGACGCGCGCCGGCACGTCGGCGAGCAGCGTCTCGAGGGCTTCGGCCGCGCGGGCGGTCACCGTCTCGGGCGACTCCTGCCCGACGACCGCGCGCAGGTCGATCGTCGTGTCCTGCACCGCAGCGCGGTCGAGCGCGACCTGGGGCGCCCGTGTCTCACCGGTCGAGAGCAGGAGCGCGAACGTGCCGAGCAGGGTCGTCGCGACGAGCGTCACCGCGAGCACCGCGAGCAGCAGGGTGCTCTGCGCCCGGGCGCGGTGCGCCAGCAACCGCGGCATCCAGCCCAACGCCCGACCTCCCCGACCTCGCGTCACCGGCCTGACCAGGCCTGTCGCGTCGAACGTAGCCCAGCGGACAGCACCGGGGGAGCGTTCCCACGACAGTGGCCCGAGCCTTGTCCGGCCCGTTCAACCGGCATCGGCACAACGGTGGGATCCCCACAGCAACCTTTTCCTGGGTCACTCGGACGGGTGAACGGCAGGGTGCTTGCGGCAGCCGGGAGGCGGTGTCCGTGGCCGCGCCTAGGCTCGGGGACGGGCCGCCCTCCATCCGGCTCCTCGCCCGCTCCTCGCCCGCTCCTCGCTCGCACCTCGCTCGCACCCAGACCGATCGTCCAGCCGCCCGAGAGGCATCTCGCCATGACGCACGACCGCACGTCCGCCGGCCCGGTGGGCGCACCGCGGAGCCCCGGTCCCGTGGACCTGCACGGGCGCAGCCCCTGGAGCGTGCTGCCCGCACTGTGCCTCGGGTTCTTCATGATCATGCTCGACACGACGATCGTGAACATCGCCGTCCCCACCCTCGTGCGCGAGCTCGACGCGGACCTCACGGGCGTGGGCTGGGTCAACAGCGCCTACCTGCTGACGTTCGCGGTGCTCCTGCTGGTGACCGGCCGGCTCGGGGACCGGTTCGGTCCGAGACCGGTGTTCGTCGCGGGCCTCGTCGTGTTCACCGTGACGTCCGCCGTCTGCGGGCTCGCCGGCTCCGTCGGTGTGCTCGTCGCCGCGCGAGCCGCGCAGGGCGTCGGCGCGGCGCTCATGACGCCCCAGACGATGTCGATGATCACGCGCGTCTTCCCGCCCGAGCGCCGCGGCGCGGCCATGGGCGTGTGGGGCGCGGTCGCGGGCGTCGCGACCATCACGGGCCCCGTGCTCGGCGGCGTGCTCGTCGAGTCGATCGGCTGGGAGTCGATCTTCTTCATCAACCTCCCGGTCGGTGCGGCCGCGCTGTGGTTCGCGGTGCGCACGCTGCCGTCGCTGCCCACGCACGCGCGCTCGTTCGACCTCCTCGGCGTCGCGCTGTCCGTCGTCGGCATGTTCCTGCTGGTGTTCGGCCTGATGGAGGGCGAGACGTACGACTGGGGCACCATCCGCGGGCCCGTGTCGGTGTGGCTCGTGATCGGCACGGGTGTCCTGGTGCTCGGCGTGTTCGCGTGGTGGCAGGACCGGATCGGCGACCGCGCGCTGCTGCCGCTGCGCCTGTTCCACGTGCGCAACTTCTCGCTCGCCAACGTCTCGGGCGCCGCGGTGACGTTCTCGATGACCGGCATCTTCTTCCCGTTCACCATCTACCTGCAGCTCGTGCTGGGGCTGTCGCCGCTGCGTGCGGCGCTCGTGGGCGCGGGCGGTTCGCTCGTGTCGGGGGTCGTCGCGCCGCTCGCGGGCCGCCTGTCGGACCGCGTGCCCGCGAAGTGGGTGGTCTCGGCGGGGTTCGCGGTCCTGGCGGTGGTCGTGACGTGGGTCGCGGCCGCGGTGCGCCCGGACGCGCAGGTGTGGACGCTGGTGGTGCCGATGACGATCTTCGGCATCGGCACCGGGCTCGTGTTCTCGCCGCTCGCGGCGGCGGCGACCGCGGGCCTCGACCAGCGGACCGCGGGAGCCGGGGCCGGGGCGTTCAACACCACGCGGCAGATCGGTGCCGTGGTCGGCTCGGCCGCGGTCGTCGCGATGCTCACGTCCCGGCTGTCGGCGACGGTTCCCGACGCGGCGGCCGAGGCGGCCCGAGGCCTCCCGGAGGCGGCGCGCGGGCCGTTCCTCGACGCGTTCTCGCGCCTCGACGCGTCGGCGCTGTCGAGCGCCACGGGCCGGTTCGCGGTGCCCGACGGCGTGCCCGCCGAGCTCGTCGACCAGGTGCGTGCCGCCGCGCTGGACGCCGTGAGCAGGGGCTTCGCGACCGCGACCGCGCAGACGCTGCTGCTCACCGCGGGCGTCCTCGTCGTCGGGCTCGTCTCCGCGCTCGCGATGCACGCCGTGCAGCCCCACGCGCGCACCGTCGCGCCCGAGCGCGCGGCCGCCGAGGCCGTCGCGCCGCCGCGTCAGTCCTGAGCGGTTCGGGGCCGCGTCCGATCGGGTGGCGAAACGATTGGGAACGGTCACAGATCGCGAACCCGTCGTCACGCGCTCTATGCCGCGGACGTCGACCCGCAGTACGTTCCCGCTCGACGGTGCGATTGGGAACGGTCACAGTGTCCCTGCTCCGCGCCGACCGACGTCGAGGAGGACGGATGGGGATCACGAGGGCGAGCCGCGCGGTCGCGGCACTGGCCGGCGGGCTGCTGATCGCCGGCGCGTTCGCGCTGCCGGCACAGGCCGCGCCGAGCATCACGAACGCCGGGTTCGAGTCCAGCTCGAGCGCGCTCACCGGGTGGACCGTCACGGGCACCACGTCCGCGGCGTCGGTCGCCTCGTCGGGAGCGCACGGCGGGTCCCGGCGCGCGAACCTGTGGGCGTCGGGCGCCTACACGACGGAGCTGCGGCAGACCGTGTCCGGCTTCACCGCGGGCTGGTACACGCTGCGCGTCTGGGCGAGGTCCGGCTCGGCGACGCCCGGGCAGGCCCTCGACGTCACCAAGATCGGGCTCGAGTGCGCCGGGTCGACGTGGCGCTACCAGGACGTGCCCAGCACCGAGCAGGACAACGGCTGGCTGCAGGTCGCCGCGTCCGCGTACGTCCCCGGCTCGTCGTGCACGGTCGTGCTCAAGACCTCCACGACGGTGGGCGGCGCGTGGGCGCACTTCGACGACGTGACGATCGAGTCCGGGCGCATCACGCGTCCGGTCCGCGGCATGGACGTCTCCTCGCTGCCGAAGAACGAGGCGAACGGCGCGGTCTACCGCGACGAGAACGGCAACGCGGGTGACGCGGTCGCGCTGCTCGCGGGCTCGGGCGTCAACTACGCGCGGCTCAAGGTCTGGGTGAACCCCGCGGACGGCTACAACAACAAGGCGCGCGTCCTCGCGCTCGCCAAGCGCGTCAAGGCCGCCGGCATGGGCCTGCTCGTCGACTTCCACTACTCCGACACGTGGGCGGACCCCGGCGCGCAGAAGGTGCCGGCCGCGTGGTCGTCGTACACCCTCGGCCAGCTCGCCGGCGCGGTCGCGGCGCACACCACGGACGTGCTCACCGCGCTCAAGAACCAGGGCACGCCCGCGGACATGGTGCAGGTCGGCAACGAGATCAACCCCGGCATGCTCGTGACGGGCGGCGCGGCGTCCGGCTCGGTGTCGAGCTGGTCGAACCTCGGGACGCTCCTCAGGGCGGGCGCCGAGGCGGTGCGCGCCGTCCAGCCGAACGCCAAGATCGTCCTGCACCTGACGAACCTCAACAACGGGGTCTCGGGGCTGCAGAGCTGGTACGCGAACGCGGCCGCGCAGGGCGTGCCGTTCGACGTGATCGGCCTGTCGTTCTACGGCTACTGGCACGGCAGCCTGTCCTCGCTGCAGAGCGGCGCGAAGACCCTGCTCGCGGCGTTCCCCGGCAAGCAGCTCGCGGTCGTCGAGACCGCCTACGGGTTCACGACCGCCCAGGACGACGCGCTGACGAACATCTTCGGCAGCGGGAACGTGATCCCGGGCTTCCCCGCGACGCCTGCGGGCCAGGCGTCGTACGTGCGGGCGGTCCAGAACGTCGTCGCCGGGCTGCCCGGCGGGCGCGGCCTGGGCGTCTTCTACTGGGAGGGCACCTGGACCGCTGTGCCCGGCTCGGCGTGGGACCCGACGAACAGCTGGTCGGGCAACGGCTGGGAGAACCAGGCGATCTTCGACTACGCCGACAAGCGCCTGCCCGTGCGCTGGGAGTTCCAACCGGACCCGTCCTGAACCCGAGACCCGTCGCGACCCCGTGCCCCCTGACGAGGGAGCGCGACGAGACGCCGAAGGCCGGCCACACCACGGGTGGCCGGCCTTCGGTTCGTCGGGTGGCGGGTCAGGCCTGCGGCGGGCGCGTCATGCTCAGCACGTCGAGCGCCGCGTCGAGCTGGGCCTCGGTGACCTCGCCGCGCTCCACGTAGCCGAGGTCCACGACGGACTGGCGGATCGTCAGCCCGTGCTTGACCGCGTGCTTCGCGATCTTCGCGGCGGCCTCGTAGCCGATGACGCGGTTGAGCGGCGTGACGATCGACGGCGACGACTCGGCGTACGCCCGCGCGCGCTCCTCGTTCGCCACCAGGCCCGTGATCGTCTTGTCGGCGAGCACACGGCTCGCGTTGGCGAGCAGGCGGATCGACTCCAGCACCGCCGAGGCGATGACCGGGATCTGCACGTTGAGCTCGAACGAGCCCGACGCGCCCGCCCACGCGACCGTCGCGTCGTTCCCGACGACGCGCGCGGCGACCATGAGCACCGCCTCGGGCACCACGGGGTTCACCTTGCCCGGCATGATCGACGAGCCCGGCTGCAGGTCGGGGATCGCGATCTCCGACAGGCCCGTGTTGGGGCCCGAGCCCATCCAGCGCAGGTCGTTGCAGATCTTGGTGAGCGACACCGCGATGGTGCGCAGCGCGCCCGAGAGCTCGACCAGGCCGTCGCGCGAGGACTGCGCCTCGAAGTGGTCACGCGCCTCGGTCAGCGGCAGCCCCGTGTCTTCGCGCAGCAGCTCGATGACGCGCTGCGGGAAGCCCGCGGGCGTGTTGATGCCCGTACCGACCGCGGTGCCACCGAGCGGCACCTCGGCCGCACGGGGGAGCGCGGCCTGCAGGCGCTCGATGCCGTAGCGCACCGCCGCGGCGTACCCGCCGAACTCCTGGCCGAGCGTCACCGGCGTGGCGTCCATGAGGTGCGTGCGGCCGGACTTCACGACGCCCGCCCACGCGTCGGCCTTCGCGCCGAGCGCCCCCGCGAGGTGCTCCAGGGCCGGCACCAGGTCGCGGACCACGCCCGCCGTCGCGGCCACGTGCACGCTCGTCGGGAAGACGTCGTTCGACGACTGCGACGCGTTCACGTGGTCGTTCGGGTGCACGTCCGCGCCGAGCGAGCGCGTCGCGAGCGTCGCGAGCACCTCGTTGGTGTTCATGTTCGACGACGTGCCGGAACCGGTCTGGTAGACGTCGACCGGGAAGTGCGCGTCGTGCGCTCCCGCGGCGACCTCGTCGGCGGCCGCGGCGATCGCCTCGGCCACGTCGCCCGGCAGCACGCCGAGCTCGGCGTTGGCGCGCGCGGCGGCCTTCTTGATGCGCGCGAGGGCCTCGATGTGGCCGCGCTCGAGACGCGATCCCGAGATGGGGAAGTTCTCGACCGCGCGCTGCGTCTGCGCGCGGTACAGGGCGGCGGCCGGGACCCGGACCTCACCCATGGTGTCGTGCTCGATCCGGTACTCGACCCCGTCGTCGGGAAGCGCAGATGTCATACGCCCATCCTGCCGCATGCACGAGACTGGCCCTCGTGAACGCCGATGCCCCCGACGTCTGCCCGGCCGAGCGGTTCCTCGAGCGCGGGCGCCTCGTCCGCTCGCCGCGGCGTCAGGCCGACCGCACGCTCGTCGTCGAGCACCTGGCCTCGCTCGTCCTCGCCTCCGGCGAGCGTGCCGACGAGAAGCAGGTGACGGAGCGCCTCGCGGAGGTGGTCGAGGACCCCGTCCGGCTGCGCCGTGACCTGGTCGAGGCCGGGCTGCTCGGCCGCCGCGGCGACGGGTCGGCCTACTGGCGCGAGCGCGTCACGCCGCACGACGACGAGCCGTCGGCGCGGCCTCGGCCCGACGACCCCTGGTTCCCCTGACGACCCGGTCCCCGACGGCCCCGTACTGCTGAGGACTCAGGCCTCGCCGATGTCGCCGACGACCTCGGCGATGCGCACACGCCCGTCCGCGAGCGCGTACTCGAGCCCGACGATCGCGCAGCGGCCCTCCTCGACGGCGTCCGCGAGGGACACCGAGTAGCCCTGCAGCATCCGGACGGTGTGCTTGACGTGCTCGTGGCCGAGCACGGCGGCGTCGAGCCCGTCGGCACCCTCGCCGGCCCGCGTGAGGCCGACGATGCTGGGGATCACGCGGTCGACGACCGCACGCACGAAGCCCGGGGGCAACGTGCCCTCGTTGAGCGCGGACGTCGCCGCGGCGACCGCGCCGCACGAGTCGTGGCCGAGGACGACGACGAGCGGGGTGCCCAGCACCTCGACGCCGTACTCGATCGAGCCGATCACGGTCGTGTCGAGCACGTGCCCGGCGGTGCGGACGACGAACAGGTCGCCGAGCCCCTGGTCGAAGATGATCTCGGCCGCGACGCGCGAGTCCGAGCAGCCGAACAGGACCGCGAACGGGTGCTGCGACTCGCTCACCTCGGCGCGGCGGTCGACGCCCTGCGACGGGTGCAGCATCTCACCGGCGACGAACCGGGAGTTGCCGTTCTTGAGCGCGGTCCAGGCCTCGGCGGGGGTCATCCGTGTCGTCACGCCGGTCATCGTCGCAGGAACGGACATCCTGCGCGCGGCGGTCTCACGGCCGAGGCCGCACGCGGCCGCGGCGGTCGCCGCGGTCAGCCGATCATCGCGAGCGCGAGCAGCTTCCCGAGCGTCGCGCCGGCGTCGCGCGGCGACTCGCCGAGCTCGACGAGGCGCTCCCGCGCGCGCTTGTGGACCCGAACGTAGGAGGGGCGCACCGCGAGGTGCTCGATGCTCTCGTAGCCGCGCTCCGCGAGGCGCAGCAGGTTCTCGGTCGTCATGGGACCGGTCATCCCGGCGTGCTCCGCGACCCCCATGCCGAGGGCCGACGGGCCGGCGGGGACGTCGGACGGCAGCCCGTGCACGGGCAGCTCGGTCTTCGCGTCCGGTCCGAGCGGTCCGCCGAGCTCCGCGAGGCGCTGCGCGAGCAGGTCCGGCGCGAGCGCCTTCTCCGGCTTGTCGTACGGCATCGCGGCGAGCTGGGTGTCCATGAGCGCGAGCAGCCCGGCCATGACGTTCTCGCCCTGGCCGCGCAGGCGTGCCCGGTCGCGGCGCTCGCGCGGCGCCAGGCCGTCGAGGCGCTGGTGGCCGAGGGCCGCGAGCGCGACCTGGTGCAGCGGGCGCAGCCCGGTCATCGACAGCGCGATCGACGCGCCCGCGCCGTGGATGCCGTTCCGGAAGCCGCAGTACAGCATCTCGCTCGCGTCGGCCCACCGCGGGTCGCCACCCGTGGCGCGGATGCCCTTGATGGCCTGCGCCTTCATCGAGGGCAGCTGCACCGCGCGCTGGTTGGTCTCCTCGAACATCTCGCGGTGCGTGCGCCACTTCCAGTTGCCCTTGAAGATCTCCGCGCCCACGCCGTTGATGTTGATCGCGCCGCGCCGGATCGTGCTCAGCGGCGAGAGCGTGTCGTAGAAGCCGAGCGTCGACGAGGCGAGCAGCGTCAGCGGCGACCCGGCGTCCTCGGTGGGTGTGGTCTTCTTGCGCGGGACGCCCATGCGCAGCCGGTAGTGCTCGGCGATCGGGGCGACCGCGCGCGCGTCCCGGTCGTGGCTGCCCGCGCCGCCGCGGGTGTGCACGACGAGCTGGTGGGCGGCACCGCCGTGCACGGCGCCGCCCAGCAGCACGCGCGAGTCGTAGCCGCCGGACAGCATGAGGCGGACGTCGAAGTCGTCGCGCAGCGCGAGCGTCGTCATGGTGCGCGCGACGAACGTCGCGGCGCCCCGCATCGCGGCGACGGGGTCGAGGTCGACGTCGACGACCCGCGACGCGAGCAGCGGACCGTCCGGCTCGACGCGGAGCGTGCGCAGCGGGATCCGCACGCCCCGCCCGGCGGCCGCGTAGGAGATCTCGACGACGTGCGTGTCCTCGCTGATCTGCTGCGAGGCGAAGTTGTTGGGGAACGTGCGCGCGAGCAGCACCTCGGTGTGCTGCGTGACGCTCTGGCCCAGCCAGCGGCGCAGGTCGACGAGCACGAGCAGCGAGTCGCACACCGCCGCGAACCCGTCGCCCGACGTCGAGGCGAGCGCGACCGAGCCGAGCACGTCCCGGCGGGCCACGACGGCGTCGTCGTCCCACTCGAGGAGCACGAACTCGCCCGAGACGCCGTGCGGGTCGGTGTGCGCTCCCGCGGGCATCGCGTCCCAGCCGGCGAGCCCGAAGCCGATCGCGCCGTGCTCGGGGGAGACGGCGGTGCCGCGGAAGAACCGGCCCTGCTCGAGGCACGCGTCGAGGCCCCGGCTCACGAGCAGCAGGACGGTGCGCTCGTCCAGGTCGACGAACCGGTGCTCGGAGTCGACCGAGCCGCGAGCCCGGAGCCACTGCTCGACCCGGGGTAGGAGCTCGCGGCGCAGCGTCACGCCGAGGTAGTTCGACACGGGAGGACGGTACCGCGCACGAGGGGCACTCCGGACGGACTACCTGTGCGCGCACGAATGCGCACAAAACTTCCACGAGCGCATCCCGAGGCCCTCGACGTGCGGCGACGCCCCACAAGGTGTACCCAGGACGCAGCACAACGACGCGCAACGGACGGGGGTCATCGTGGGCCGACGCACCCGCAGCCTCGCGGCGCTCGCCGCGGTCGCGGTCGCTCTTCCCCTGGCGGCGTGCGCGGCCGAGTCCGGACCGCCGACCCTCACGTGGTACATCAACCCGGACAACGGCGGCCAGGTCGAGATCGCGGCGCGGTGCACGCAGGAGGCGGACGGGGAGTACCGCCTGGCGACCGAGGTCCTGCCGCGCGACGCGGCCTCGCAGCGCGAGCAGCTCGCGCGCCGGCTCGCGGCGAAGGACTCGTCGATCGACATCATGAGCCTCGACCCGCCGTTCATCCCCGAGCTCGCCGAGCCCGGCTTCCTCGCGCCGATCCCGAAGGACGTGGCCGAGAAGGTCTCGGCGGACGTCGTGCAGGGGGCGATCGACGGCGCGACCTGGAAGGACGAGCTCGTCGCGATCCCGTTCTGGGCGAACACGCAGCTGCTCTGGTACCGCAAGTCGGTCGCCGAGGCCGCCGGGCTGGACCCGGCGAAGGAGCCGGTCACGTGGCAGCAGATCATGGACGCCGCGAAGGAGCAGGGCAAGGTCCTCGGCGTCCAGGGCGCGAAGGCCGAGTCGCTCACGGTGTGGGTCAACGCGCTCGTGGAGTCCGCGGGCGGGCACGTCCTGGAGAACCCGGAGGCGCCGGCCGACGAGATCGAGCTGGGGCTCGAGAGCGACGCGGGGCGCGCGGCCGCCGAGATCATCGGCACGATCGGCCGCGAGGGTCTCGGCGGTCCCGGTCTGCCGACCGCGGACGAGAACGCGACGATGACCGTGTTCCAGCGGGACAACGGGTCGTTCATGGTCAACTGGCCGTTCGTGTGGTCGGCCACCAACGCGGCCGTCGACGACGGCACGCTCGACGCCTCGCTCGTCGACGACATCGGCTGGGCGCTGTACCCCCGGGTCGACGAGGAGGACGAGGCGCGGCCCCCGTACGGCGGGATCAACCTCGGCATCGGCGCGTTCAGCGAGCACGTGGACCTCGCGCTCGCAGCGGCGCAGTGCATCGTCACCCCCGAGAACCAGGCGGAGTACTTCGCGACGAACGGCAACCCGCCCGCGTCGACGAAGGCGTACGACGACCCCGCCGTCCAGAAGGCGTTCCCCATGGCGGACGTCATCCGCGAGTCCCTCGAGCAGGCCGCGCCGCGGCCGCAGACGCCCTACTACAACGAGGTGTCCACCGGGCTGCAGGAGACGTGGCACCCACCGGCCGCGGTGGACCCGGACACCACACCGCAGGAGTCCACCGACTTCATCACCGCCGTCCTGCGAGGGGAGGCGCTGCTGTGACCACGTCCATCCCGCCGGGTGCTGCGGCCGACGCGCGGACCGAGACCACGACGCGGCGCGGGCGCGCGCGGCAGCGGCTGAGCGACCGTGCGCGCGACGAGGCGCGGCTCGGCTGGTGGCTCGCCGGACCCGCGTTCGTCGTCATGGTCGCCGTGACGATCTACCCGATCCTGCAGGCCTTCTACGACTCGCTGTTCTCGTACCGCCTGACCGCACCGGGCGACAAGGCGTTCAACGGCGGCCAGAACTACGTCGTCGTGCTGAGCGACCCCGTGTGGTGGCAGGCGTTCTGGGTGACCGCGCTCATCACCGTCATCACGGTCCTCGTCGAGCTCGTGCTCGGGTTCCTGCTCGCGCTCGTCATGCACCGGGCGATCCGCTCGCTGCGCGGCGTCCTGCGCACCGCGATCCTCGTGCCCTACGGGATCATCACGGTCGTCTCCGCGTTCGCGTGGTTCTACGCGTTCGACATCAGCTCAGGCTTCGTCAACCACTGGTTCGACTGGGTGCCCGGCATCGACCCGGACCTCAACTGGTTCGCCCACCAGGGCACGAGCCTGTTCGTCATCATGGCGTCCGAGATCTGGAAGACAACGCCGTTCATCTCGCTACTCCTGCTCGCGGGCCTCTCGCAGGTGGCGGGCGAGCTCGAGGAGGCCGCCGAGGTGGACGGCGCCACGTGGGCGCAGCGCCTGCAGCGCGTGGTCCTCCCGAACATGAAGGCCGCGATCATGGTCGCCGTCCTGTTCCGGGCCCTGGACGCGTTCCGCATCTTCGACAACGTGTTCATCATGACGAACGGCGCGAACGGCACGACCGTGCTGTCACTGCTGGCCTACCGCACGTCGATCGGACGCCTCGAGATCGGGCTCGGCTCCGCGATCTCCGTGCTGCTGTTCCTGTGCGTCATCGGGATCTGCTTCATCGCGATCAAGCTGTTCAAGGTCGACCTGGCCAGCGCGAGGGGGGAGGGCTGATGCGCACGCTCACGACCCGCATGAAGGTCTGGTGGGCCGTCATCACCGTCGTCGTCATGGTGTGGGCGCTGCTGCCCGTCGTGTCGATCATCGCCACCTCGTTCAAGCTGCCCAGCCAGCTCAACCTCGGCACGTTCTGGCCGAAGACGTGGACGACGACGAACTACGAGCAGATCTTCGCCGGCTCCGCGAAGGACCTGTTCCTGCCCGCGCTGCGCAACTCCATCGGCATCTCGCTCATCGCGACGTTCGTCGCGGTCGTGCTCGCGACGCTCGCCGCCTACGCGATCGCGCGGCTCGACTTCCGCGGCAAGCGGCTCATCCTCACGACCGCGCTCGGGGTCTCGATCTTCCCCGTGATCTCGATCGTCACGCCGTTGTTCAACCTGTGGCGCAGCATCGGCCTGTACGACACGTGGCTCGGCCTGATCATCCCGTACCTGTCGCTCACGCTGCCGATCTCCATCTGGACGCTCGCCGCGTTCTTCCGGCAGATCCCGTGGGAGCTCGAGCAGGCCGCGCAGGTCGACGGCGCGACGCCGTGGCAGGCGTTCCGCAAGGCGATCGTGCCGCTCGCGGCGCCCGGGGTGTTCACCACCGCGCTCATCGCGTTCTTCATCGCGTGGAACGACTTCGTCTACGGCATCTCGCTGACCTCGACGTCCGCCGCGCGACCCGTGCCCGCCGCGCTCGCGTTCTTCACCGGCGCGTCGCAGTTCGAGGAGCCGACAGGCGCGATCTCCGCCGCGGCGGTCGTCGTGACCGTCCCCGTCGTCATCCTGGTGCTGCTGTTCCAGCGCCAGATCGTGTCCGGCCTGACCCAGGGCGCCGTCAAGGGCTGAACAAGGAGACTTCCGATGGCCGCCATCACCCTCAAGGACATCGTCAAGCGCTACGGCGACGGCTTCCTCGCCGTCAAGGGCGTGAGCCTCGACATCGCCGACGGCGAGTTCGTCATCCTCGTCGGGCCCTCCGGCTGCGGGAAGTCCACGCTCCTGCGCATGATCGTGGGCCTCGAGGACATCACGTCGGGCGAGCTGAGGATCGGCGACCAGGTGGTCAACGACAAGGCCCCGCGCGAGCGGCACCTCGCGATGGTGTTCCAGAACTACGCGCTGTACCCGCACCTGACCGTGTTCGAGAACATCGCGTTCCCGCTGCGGCTCACCAAGGGGCAGTTCTCCGAGGACGAGATCCGCGCGAAGGTCGAGCACGCCGCGTCCACCCTCGAGCTGCAGGACCACCTGCAGCGCAAGCCCGCCAACCTGTCCGGCGGGCAGCGGCAGCGCGTCGCGATGGGCCGCGCGATCGTGCGCGACGCGAACGCGTTCCTGTTCGACGAGCCGCTGTCGAACCTCGACGCGAAGCTGCGCGGTCAGATGCGCACCGAGATCGCCCGCATGCAGCGCCGGCTCGGCACGACGACCGTCTACGTCACGCACGACCAGACCGAGGCCATGACGCTCGGCGACCGCGTCGCCGTGCTGCGCAAGGGCGAGCTGCAGCAGGTCGCCTCGCCGCGCGGGCTGTACGAGCAGCCCGTCAACCTGTTCGTCGCCGGGTTCATCGGCTCGCCCCCCATGAACTTCCTGCCGGGCGAGGTCGTCGACGGCGGGCTGCGCCTGCCGTTCGCCGAGGTGCCCCTGTCCGACGACCTGCGCTCGCGGATCGGTGACCGCAAGATCGTCATCGTCGGCCTGCGCCCCGAGCACTTCGCGGACGCGTCCCTGCTCGAGGACCACAAGCGCGACGCGGGCACCACGTTCGAGACCGAGGTCGACGTCACCGAGTGGCTCGGCTCCGACCTGTTCGCGTACGTGCCGTTCGAGACGAGCGCCGAGGTCGCCGGGACGCTCGAGGAGCTCGACCGCGACCTCGACGGCGAGGGCCTGCGCACGCAGCTGGTCGTGGCGCTCGACTCCGAGTCCCGCATCCGGGACGGCGACACCGCGACACTCTGGTTCGACCCCGGCAAGCTCCTGGTCTTCGACCCCGAGTCGGGGGAGAACCTCACGTTCGACGCCGACCGCGCGCGGGAGATCGACGAGCAGAACGAGGCCGACCGCAAGACCTCGCTCGAGCGGGCCCAGGCGCGCGAGAAGAAGGAGAGCGCGGCTGCGGGTCGCTGATCAGTCGAGCTCGTCGGCGCGCGGCGGGTTCGCTCCCGCGCGCGAGACCGTGATCGCCGCGATGCGCGCGCACCGGCGCAGCACCGCCTCGACCGTCGGTGCGGCGACGTCCCGCAGCGCGTCGCGCCGCTGCGCCCCCAGCAGCCCCGCCGACCACAGGCCGTCGACCAGGCCACCCATGAACGAGTCGCCCGCGCCGACCGTGTCCGCGACCGTCACCTCGGGCGCCGGGACGCGCAGCCGCGCACCCGCCGCGGTCGCGGCGAACGCGCCGTCCCCGCCGTGCGTCACGACGACGAGCGCGGGCCCGCGCTGCGCCCACTCCTCGGCGATCTCCGCGGGCGCGACGCCCGGGTGCAGCCACGCGAGGTCCTCGTCGCTGACCTTGACGACGTCCGCGAGCGCGACCATCGACTCGACGTACGCCAGCGCGTGCTGCGGCGAGCCCATGAGCGCCGGGCGCAGGTTCGGGTCGTACGTGACCGTCGACGTGGGGCGCCGCCGCGCGACCTCGTGCGCGACGCGCGTCGCGCCCGGCTCGATCACCGCGGCGATCGAGCCGGTGTGCACGACGAGGGGCGCGACGTCGTCGCCGTCCCACGCGTGCGGCAGGTCCCACTCCAGGTCGAACTCGTACGTCGCGACGCCCTCGGCGTCCAGGTGCGCGGTCGCGAGCGGCGTGCGCACCGCACTGCGGTCCCCGGCGAGCACCCGCACGCCCGACGCCGCGAGGTGCCGGCGCACGAGGTCGCCCTCCGCGTCCGCGCCGAGCCACGTGAGCAGGTCCACCGCGCGCCCCAGGCGGCCGAGCCCGAGCGCCACGTTCGCCGGGCTGCCGCCCGGGTGCTCGTCGCGCGTGCCGTCGGCGCGCTCGACCACGTCGATCAGCGCCTCGCCGACGACGAGCGCGCGCTCCTCGGGCGTGCCCGGGTCCGTCCGGGGCGTGGGCTGCGCGCTCACGCGTCCGCGTCCTCGTCGCTCGTCCCGCGCGCGGCGGCCAGGCGCTCCCGCGCCCCGTCGAGCCACTGCTGGCACCGCGCCGCGAGCGCCTCGCCGCGCTCCCACAGCGCGAGCGACTCCTCGAGCGACTCGGCGCCGCTCTCGAGCCGCGTGACGACCGCGACGAGCTCGTCGCGCGCCTGCTCGTAGGACAGCCCGGCGACGTCGGCGTTCGCGTCGTCACGGGTCTCGGTCGTGGCCCCGGGCACCGCCTCGGGTGCGGGGGAGGACGAGGTCTGCTTCGGCACGTCGGCCAGTCAACCAGACCCGACCCACGCCCGACCCGCGTCGCTGCGGCTCGCGGTGGGCTCGCGGCCGGGGGTCGCGGGGGGGTGGCTGCTGGTGCCGAGGGGGGTCAGGTGTCCGTGACCTGGGCGGCCAGCTCACCGCGCGCCACGCGCACGCGCAGCGGATCGCCCACCGCGACCTCGTCGGGACCACGCACCACGCCGCCGTCCGCGCGCTGCACGACCGCGTACCCGCGGTCCAGCGTCGCGGCGGGGGACAGCGCGCGCACGTGACCCGCGAGCCCCCGCACCTCGGTGTCCGCACGGTCGAGCAGGTGGGCGAGCGTGCGGCGGGCCGCGTCGCGCAGCGCGAGGACGCGCGTCTCGTGCGCGTCGACGAGCGTGCCGGGGCGGGCGAGCGCCGGGCGGCTGCGCCAGTGGTCGAGCGCGGACTGCTCGCGCGCCAGCCGCTGCGTGAGCGCGGCGCGCGACCGCAGGCGGGCCTGCGCGAGCCGCGCGCGCTCCTCGGCCACGTCCGGGACGATGCGCTTCGCCGCGTCGGTGGGCGTCGACGCGCGCAGGTCCGCGACGAGGTCGAACAGCGGCGCGTCGAGGTGGTGGCCGATCGCGCTGACCAGCGGGGTGCGGCACGCGGCGGCCGCGCGCACGAGCGCCTCGTTGCTGAACGGGAGCAGGTCCTCGAACGACCCGCCGCCGCGCGCCACGACGATCACCTCGACCTCGGGCCGTGCGTCGAGCTCGGCGACCGCCGCGCTCACCTCGGGCACCGCGCGCGGACCCTGCACGGTCACGCGGCGGATCTCGAACCGCACCGCCGGCCAACGGCCCCGCGCGTTCGACACGACGTCGTGCTCCGCGTCGCCCTGCTGCGCGCACACCAGGCCGACGACCGCCGGCAGGAACGGCAGCCGCTTCTTGCGCGACTCGTCGAACAGGCCCTCCGCGCCCAGCACGCGGCGCAGGTGCTCGATGCGCTCCAGCAGCTCCCCGAGCCCGACGAGCCGCACGTCGTCCGCGGCGAACGCGAGGCTCCCGCGCTTGAGGTGGTACGTCGGGCGCGCGTGCACGACGAGGTGCGCGCCGTCGCCGACGCCCTTGCCGAGCCGCGCGACGGCCGCCGCGCTCGTCGTGACCGCGATCGACATGTCGACGTCCGTGTCGCGCAGCGTGAGGAAGCACGTGGAGTTCCAGCGCTTGAGGTCGAGCACCTGACCCTCGATCCAGACCGGCGGCATGCGCTGCACGTAGTCCGCGATCTTGGGCGCGAGGTGCCGCACGGGCCACGGCCGGTCGGGCGTGGTGTCCGCGGCCCGCAGGGGCAGCGGCTCGCGCGGTGTCGTCTCGCTCACGGGACCAGCCTGCCGCACCCGGCCGACACACCGGCGCCCCGGCGTGTCACCAGGGGGCTCGCCGCGGCAGGGTGACGGCGGGCCGAACGGCCGTTCCCGCGCACGGGGCGAGCGGTTATGGTCTGCGCGTGCATCGCCGACGGACCCGCCACCCCGCGCGCCGTCTGGCGATCGTCTCCGTGCTCGTGCTCGCCGTCCTCCTCGGCGGCGCGACCGCGACCACCGCCGCCGCGCGCGCCCAGGCCGCCGCCGCGGCCGTGTCGCAGGGCGAGTCCGCCGCCCGCCGCGTCGCCGCGTTCTCCGCGGAGCGGCTCTCGCTGCTCGCGGCGCGCAAGGCCCACGAGCTCGAGGTCGCGATCGAGCGCGACCGCGTGCGCCGGCAGATCGAGCTCGACCGCATGGTCGCGGCCTCGCGCCCCGCACGTTCCGGCGAGGTCGTCGCGACGTTCTCCGGCAACCGGGTGGACGTCGCCCGCACCCCGCCCGAGAGCGGCTCGCCGCCCATGCAGGTGCTGCGGCGCAGCACGGTCGAGGTCGCGATCGCCGCCGCGGGCGAGAAGCGGCTCGTGACGCTCCAGGTCCCGTCCGTCATGCGCCCCGGCAAGGGGTCCAACCGGCAGGTCATGGGGCAGTGGCGCGTCGTGTGCGCACCGGGCGAGGGTGAGCCCGGCCGCGTCATCACGAGCGAGGCCGACGACGGCGACGCCACGAGCTCGAAGAGCACCACGCGCAACCTGCTCGCGTGGGACGCGTCGACCGTGACCGTGCGAACGCTGTTCACCTTCACGCTCCCCGGGACGTACCAGTGCCACGGCAGCTGGGGCGCGCGCAGCTCGTTCGCGGTCGCCGACGACCGCGTCACGCAGATCACCGCGCAGCCCGGCACGCTCACGGTGTCCGACGTGCTCAACGACGACGTCGATGCCAAGCAGTGCTTCTGGACGCCCCGGTTCAACAACTCCGGCGCCCTGCCCACGACCTGCGCGTACAGCACGCCCCTGCAGGGCGACCAGGCGCGGCTGCTCCCGGGCGGACCCTCCGCGCACGTCAACCGCATGACCGCGTTCGTCGCCGCCCCGACCGACACCGAGCCCGGCCGGTGGATGCGCGCGTCGGCGACGATCCACGTGACGAGCTGCGCGGCCGAGCAGTACCGCGGCACGTGCCGCGCCGAGGACCGCAAGAAGGGCACGTTCACGCGGTTCCTCGGCAAGCTCCTGCTGCGCGACGCGAACGGCGACCCGTACCCCGCGTCGTGCGTGCAGCTCGCGGGCAGCGTGCGCGGGTGGCAGAAGCTCGACGTGTCCGGCAAGGTCCACCACGACCAGCTCCAGTTCGACCTGCGCTTCCGCATCCTGCCCGGGTGCTCGCCCGAGGTCGTGCTCCTCTCGACGGTGAGCGCGCAGAAGATGAAGGGCGCGACCGCCGGCGAGGTCCACGACCTGTCCTCCCAGATCCTGGTCGTCGTCGACGAGCACGTAGGATCGGGCAGGTGACCAACCGACGCGTGCTCCTCGCCGCCCCCCGCGGCTACTGCGCCGGCGTCGACCGCGCCGTGATCGCCGTGGAGAAGGCGCTCGAGCACTACGGCGCCCCGGTGTACGTGCGCAAGGAGATCGTCCACAACAAGTACGTCGTGGAGACCCTCGCGGCGCGCGGCGCGGTGTTCGTGCACGAGACCGACGAGGTGCCCGAGGGCGCGCGCGTCGTGTTCTCCGCGCACGGGGTCTCGCCCGCGGTGCACGCCGCCGCCGCGGCCCGCTCGCTGCAGACCATCGACGCGACGTGCCCGCTCGTGACGAAGGTGCACAAGGAGGCCGTGCGCTTCGCGTCCGACGACTACGACATCCTGCTCATCGGCCACACCGGCCACGAGGAGGTCGAGGGCACGCAGGGTGAGGCGCCCGAACACATCCAGGTCGTGAACTCCCCGGACGACGTCGACGGCGTCGTCGTGCGGGACCCCGACAAGGTCGTGTGGATCTCGCAGACCACGCTCTCGGTCGACGAGACCATGGAGACCGTGCGCCGGCTGCGGGAGCGGTTCCCGTCGCTGCAGGACCCGCCGAGCGACGACATCTGCTACGCGACGCAGAACCGCCAGGTCGCGGTGAAGAAGATCGCGCCGATGTGCGACGTGGTGATCACGGTCGGCTCGGCGAACTCGTCGAACTCCGTGCGGCTCGTCGAGGTCGCGCTCGAGAACGGCGCGCGTGCGTCCTACCGGATCGACAAGGCGTCCGAGATGGACCCCGCGTGGTTCGCCGGCGCGACGACCGTCGGCGTCACGTCGGGTGCGTCCGTGCCGGAGATCCTCGTGCGGGACGTGCTGGACGCGCTCGCGTCGTTCGGCTTCGAGGACGTCGAGGAGGTGCGCACCGCGACGGAGGACCTGATGTTCTCGCTGCCGCGCGAGCTGCGCGCCGACCTCAAGGCGGCAGGCAACGCGCCCGAGCGGCCGCGCCGCGGGACGCGGCGCTCGCTCGACGTCACGCCGGCCTGACGGAGCCCTCCGGCTCGTCCTCGCCCCCGGGGTGGGGCGCCTCGTCGGCGAGCGCGCGCTCGTCGCGCTGCGCGCTCGTGTCGAACCCGTCGACGGCTCCGAAGCCGTCGGCCTCGCCCAGCCCGCCGAGGCTCACGAGCTGGTCGCTCGCGGACGCCAGCAGCTCGGGCGCGCTGAGCGCCGACAGGCGCGGGTTCGCCGCGGGCGGGCTCACGAGGTCGTCGCTCACGACGCCGAGCTCCGCGAACCGCCGCGCGCTCACCAGGACGCGCGTCTCGAGCGACCCGACGGTCTTGTTGTAGGCCTCGGCCGCCGCGTCGATCGAGCGGCCCAGGCGCGTGAGGTGCCCGCCGAGCGTCGCGATCCGGCCGTGCAGCTCCTTGCCGAGCGACAGCACGCGCTGCGCGTTGGCGGCGAGCGCGTCCTGCCGCCACGCGTACGCGACCGTGCGCAGCAGCGCGAGCAGCGTCGTCGGGGTCGCGACGACCACGTTGCGGTCCGCCGCGTACTCCCACAGCGTCGGGTCCTGGTCGACCGCGGCGTGCCAGAACGCCTCGGTCGGCACGAACATCACGACGAACTCCGGCGCGGGCGCGAACTGGTCCCAGTAGCGCTTGGCCGCGAGGGAGTCGACGTGCGCGCGCATGTGCCGTGCGTGCGCCGCGAGCCGCTCGGCGCGCACGCGCTCGTCGGTCGCCTCGTGCGCCTCGAGGAAGCCGAGGAACGCGACCTTCGCGTCGACGACGAGGTGCTTGCCGCCCGCGAGGTGCACCACCATGTCGGGGCGCTGCAGGCCGTCGTCGGTGCGGACCTGCTCCTGCTCGACGAAGTCGACGTGCGCGAGCATGCCCGCCGTCTCGACGACGCGGCGCAGCTGCATCTCGCCCCAGCGTCCGCGCACCTGCGAGGCGCGCAGCGCGGTGACGAGCTGCGCCGTCTCGGTGCGCACGCGCTCGGACGCCAGACGCATCGCCTCGACCTGCTCGCGCAGCGCCGCGTCGCTCGCCGCGCGCGCCCGGTCCGCCGCGGCGACCTGCCCGCGCACCTCGTCGAGCGTGCGGGTCAGGGGTTCGACGAGCTCACGCACCGCCTGCTCGCGCTGCGCGAGCTCGCCGACCTGCGTCTGCCGGTCCGCGGCGAACCGCTGCGACGCGAGTGCGAGGAAGTGCTCGGAGGACTGCGCCAGCGCGTCGGACGCGAGCGCGCGGAACTGCTCGGCCGAGCGCGCCGACGCCTCGACGGCGGCGGCCCGCTCGGACTCCAGACGGGCGCCGGCCGCCGCGGCGGCGACCTCGGCGCGCCGCACGGCCGCCTCGGATCGGCGCGACGCGCCCGCCCACGCCACGGCGCCGCCGGCGACCACACCGACGACCAGTCCCACGAGCACCCCGAGCAGCAGCTGTCCCATGCGCCGAACCGTGCCAGACGCCACCGACACGCGCCCGCTGCGCAGGTCAGCGGCCCCGGACGGGCGGGCGGAAACCTCGTCGCGGTGTCGGCGAGCGTCCGTATGCTGACCGCGTGCCGGACGACCTGACCCCACCGCCGCCTGTGTCACCCGCGCCCGCCGACCCGACCGCCACGCGTGACGTCCCCGCGCCCCGGTCGGCCGTGCCCGCGCTCGAGCTGCGCGGGCTGTGGCGCCGGTTCGGCGACAAGGTCGCGGTCGCGGGCATCGACCTCGTCGTCCCGGCCGGGTCGTTCTACGGCCTCGTCGGACCCAACGGCGCGGGCAAGACGACCACGCTGTCGATGGCGACCGGCCTGCTCGTCCCCGACGCGGGCCAGGTGCTCGTGCACGGGCACGACCTGTGGGCGGACCCCGTCGCCGGCAAGGCGCTCATCGGGATCCTGCCCGACGGCGTGAAGCTGTTCGACCGGCTCACGGGCGAGCAGCTCATCACGTACGCGGGGCTGCTGCGCGGGCTCGACCGGGACACGGTCGCCCAGCGCGCGCGGGACCTGCTGGTCGCGATGGACCTCGTGGGCGACGCGCGCACGCTCGTCGTCGACTACTCCGCGGGCATGACCAAGAAGGTCGCGCTCGCGTGCGCGCTGGTGCACGCCCCGCGCCTGCTCGTCCTCGACGAGCCGTTCGAAGCGGTCGACCCGGTGTCCGCGGCGAACATCCGCGACATCCTCGCGCAGTACGTCGCCTCGGGCGGGACGGTCATCGTGTCGTCGCACGTCATGGACCTCGTGCAGCGCATGTGCGACCACGTCGCGGTCGTCGCGGGCGGGCACGTGCTCGCCGCCGGGACGGTCGACGACGTGCGCGCGGGCGCGAGCCTGGAGGACCGGTTCGTCGAGCTCGTCGGCGGGCGTGTCGCGGGGGAGGGGCTCGCGTGGTTGCGCACCTCGTCCGACTGAAGCTCGCGCTCGTCGCCAACGGCCTGCGGCGCAGCGTGTGGCAGGTCGTGGGGTTCGCCTTCGCGGTCCTGTACGGGCTGGGCATCCTCGTGATCGTCGTCGCCGGGATGGTCGCGGTGGGCACGCAGGACGTCGAGCTGCAGCGCACCGTGACGGTGCTGGTCGGCTCGGCGCTCGTCGTGGGCTGGTGGTTCATCCCGCTGCTCGCGTTCGGCGTGGACGCGACCCTGGACCCGGAGCGGTTCGCGACGTTCGCGATCGGCCGTCGCACGCTCGTCGTCGGCCTCGCCGTCGCGGCGCTGGTCGGCGTCCCCGGCGTGCTGAGCACGGTGGCCGCGCTCTCGACGAGCCTCGCGTGGTTCCAGCACCCGGCCGCCCTGCTCGTCGGGGTCCTGGGCGCCGCGCTCGGTCTGGCGGTCGCGGTCGTCGGCGGGCGGGCCGTCGTCGCGCTCGCGGCCCCGCTCGTCGCGCGCCGTCGCGGACGTGAGCTCATGGCGGTCGTGACGCTGCTGCTGATCGTCAGCGTGGGTCCGACGCTGAGCACGTTCACCAACGGCCGGGAGATCAGCCGGGAGACGTTCGACGACCTCGTCGGCGTGCTCGCGTGGACGCCGTTCGGCGCGGCGTGGGCGGCCCCGGCGGACGTCGCCGCGGGGGACCTGGGGCTCGCGGCGGTGCGGCTCGTGATCGCGGCCGCGACGCTCGCGCTCGCGCTGCGGCTGTGGGAGGGCGCGCTCGCGCGCACGCTCGTGCAGCCCGTGCGCGCCGCCGCGGGCGGCACCCGGCCCGGAGGGCTGGGCGTGCTGAGCCGCGTGCCCGCGACCCCGCTCGGCGCGGTCGCCGGGCGCTGCCTCGTCTACTGGTTCCGCGACCCGCGCTACGCCGTCGCGCTCGCGATCGTGCCGTTCACGCCGGTGATCCTGTGGGTCGTGTCCCGCGGCGGGAGCAACGACCTGGTGCTGGCCTCGGGTGTGCTCGCTGCGTTCGTGGTCGGGTGGGGCGTGAGCGCCGACGTGTCGTACGACGGGTCGGCGTTCTGGATGCACGTGAGCGCCGGGGTGCGCGGCGTCGTCGACCGGCTGGGTCGCGTCATCGCGTCGGGCGTCGTCGGGGTCCCGCTCGTGGTGCTCGTCGTCGTGGTCACGGCGGTGCTCGCGGACCGGGCCGACGCCGTGCCCGCGCTGCTCGGTGCGGCCGCCGGCGTCATGCTCACGTCGTACGGCGGCGCGAGCATCGTCTCGGCGCTGTTCGTGCAGCCCGTGCAGCAGCCGGGCGAGAACCCGTTCCAGACCAAGCAGGGCGCGTCGATGTCCACGGTGCTCTCGCAGACCGCGGGCTGGCTGCTGGTGCTCGTCGCCGCGTCGCCGCCCGCGCTGCTCGCCTGGTTCGCGATCTCCCGTGCGTCGGCCGTGCTCGGCTGGGTCGCGCTCGTCCTCGGGGTCGTGCTCGGCGCGGTGTGGCTCACCGTCGGCGTGCGCGTCGGCGGGCGACTGCTCGACCGCCGCGCACCCGTGCTGCTGCAGCGCGTCATCGCGTTCGAGTAGGCCCCGGTCGGGCGCGGGCGCCCGCGCCCGTAGACTTGCCGCCCGTGGCACTCACCATCGGCATCGTCGGCCTGCCCAACGTCGGCAAGTCCACCCTCTTCAACGCCCTGACCCGCGCGCAGGTGCTCGCCGCGAACTACCCGTTCGCGACGATCGAGCCCAACGTCGGTGTCGTGCCGCTCCCGGACGAGCGCCTGACGAAGCTCGCCGAGGTGTTCGGCTCCGAGCGGATCGTCCCCGCGACGGTCTCGTTCGTCGACATCGCCGGCATCGTCAAGGGTGCGTCCGAGGGCGAGGGCCTGGGCAACAAGTTCCTCGCGAACATCCGCGAGGCCGACGCGATCTGCCAGGTCACGCGCGCGTTCGCGGACCCCGACGTCGTGCACGTCTCGGGCCAGGTGAACCCGAAGGACGACATCGAGATCATCTCGACCGAGCTCATCCTCGCCGACCTGCAGACCCTCGAGAACGCGATCCCGCGGCTCGAGAAGGAGGTCCGCGGCAAGAAGACCGACCCCGAGGTGCTCGCCGCCGCGCAGCGCGCCAAGGAGGTCCTCGAGACCGGCACCACGCTGTTCGCCGCGGGCCTGCGCGACGACGAGCACGTGCGCGCGCTGCAGCTCATGACGTCCAAGCCGTTCATCTACGTCTTCAACACCGACGACGAGGGCCTCGCGGACACCGCGATGCAGGACGAGCTGCGCGCGCTCGTCGCCCCCGCGGACGCGATCTTCCTCGACGCGAAGTTCGAGTCGGAGCTCGTCGAGCTCGACGAGGACGAGGCGCGCGAGATGCTCGAGGCGAACGGCCAGGACGAGGCGGGCCTCGACCAGCTCGCGCGCGTCGGCTTCCACACGCTCGGCCTGCAGACCTACCTGACGGCCGGACCCAAGGAGGCCCGCGCCTGGACGATCCGCCAGGGCTGGACCGCCCCCCAGGCCGCGGGCGTGATCCACACGGACTTCCAGAAGGGCTTCATCAAGGCCGAGGTCATCTCGTTCGACGACCTGGTCGAGGCAGGCTCCGTCGCCGCCGCCCGCTCGGCGGGCAAGGCCCGCGTCGAGGGCAAGGACTACGTGATGGTCGACGGCGACGTGGTCGAGTTCCGCTTCAACGTCTAGCCCCGCCCGGCGGGACCGAACGGTCGCCGCGGGCCCGTAGGCCCGCGGCGCGCGGTCAGACGGGCTGCTCGTCGCTGACGGGGTCGTCGGCCTGCTCGTCGGACTCCGGGGTGGTCGTCCGCGCGCCGCCGAGCCGCAGCGTCGTGAGGAACCCGACGACGAGCGCGACGACGGCCACCCACGCGGCGACGGAGACGCCGAGCGTGAGCGCCTCGCGGGCGGCGTCGGCGATCGCGGCGGACGAGGGTTCCTGCGACAGCGGTCCGATGAGCCCGCCGGAGCTCCCGGCGATGGCGTCGACGAGACCGTCGACCTGCTCGCCGGGGCCGAGCAGCGACGTGAGTCGGGACTCCGTGGACGCGCGCAGGGTGGTGAACAGCGCGGTCCCGAGGATGGCGATGCCGAGCGCGGACCCGACCTGCCGGGAGGTGGATTGCGTGGAGGACGCCTGGCCGGACTTGTCGACGGGCACGTCGGCGAGGATCAGCTGCGTGAGCTGCGCGGTCGCGAAGCCGACGCCCATGCCGTAGACGAGCAGCGGCACGCTCGTGACCCACAGCGACGAGCCGGGGCGGATGAGCAGCGCGAGCGAGGCGAGCGCGCCGATCTCGAGCCCGATGCCGAGGCGGACGATCTGCACGGGCGCCATGCGCTCGGACAGCGAGTGCACGCCGCCGCTCGCGAGGAAGGACCCGATCGCCAGTGGCAGCAGCGCGAGCCCGGCGTGCAGGGCGTCCATGTCCCGCACGTTCTGGAACCACAGGGGCAGCGACAGGATCAGGCCGAACTCACCGAGCGACACGGTTAGCGCGGTGATGTTGCCGTTGCTGAAGGAGCGGATGCGGAACAGCGTGACGTCGAGCAGGACGGACCGGCCCGCGGTCACGCGCGCCTTCTCCCACACGACGAGGAGCGCGAGCACGACGACGGCGACGACGAACAGCGGCGGGATGATGCTGAAGCTGCCGAGGCTCGCCGACGCGCCGTCGGCAGCCGACCACCAGCCGTAGGAGCGGCCCTCGATCAGGGCGAAGACGAGCACGCCGAACCCGAGCACGGACGCGGCGGCGCCGACCCAGTCGGTGAAGCGCTCGGCGCCGGGCTGCCGGGACTCCTGCACCGCGTACAGCAGGCCGACGATGACGGCGATGCCGAACGGCACGTTGATCCAGAACGCCCAGTGCCACGAGAACGACGAGGTGAGCCACCCGCCGAGCACCGGGCCGACCGCGGCCATGGAGCCGATCGTGGAGCCCCACACGGCGAACGCGATGCCGCGCTCCTTGCCGCGGAACGTGGCGTTGAGCAGCGCGAGCGTGGTCGGCAGGATCATCGACCCGCCGACTCCCTGCAGCGCGCGCGCCGCGATGAGCCACGCGCCGGACGTCGCGAACGCGCACAGGATGCTCGCGCCGATGAACACCACGAGCCCGATGAGGAGCAGGCGCCGCCGGCCGATCCGGTCGCTCGTCGTCCCCCAGACCATGAGGAGGGCCGCGAAGACCAGGGTGTAGACCTCCTGGACCCACTGCACCTGGGTGGTGGACAGGTCGAGGGAGGCGATGATCTCCGGCATCGCGACGGAGACGATGGTCGCGTCCATGACGATGAGGGCGACGCCCACCGAGATGGCGGCGAGGCCCCACCAGCGCAGGCGGTGGAAGCGTTCGGTGTCGACGGTCACGACGACTAGCGTACGACTTCCCGACACTGTGTCGGTAACTCTGGCCGATCGAACGGCCGACGATGCGTGGCGAGCGGCGTGCGTCAGGCGAGGTGGCGACGCCAGAACGGGTCGTCGGACCAGCCTGACGGCACACCCATGCCCGCGAGGTTCATCGCGGGTCGGGGGGCGACCAGGTCGTGGAGCCTCACCGCCCAACGGCTGCGCGGCGAGACGGTGTCCAGCACGGCCTGCAGGGAGACGAGGACGGGGTAGAGGCGCTGACGTGACCGCTCTGGCAGGGGGCCGTCGAGCCAGGAGATCCGGTCGGACGCCGGGATGACGGGATAGACCCCGAGCCCGACGTTCCACAGCCGTCCGTGGTGGGCACAGACGTTGCGCACTCGTACGTACGTCTGCAGCCATGACTCCAGGACCGGCGCTGTGAGCCCGAGAACCGCCGCGACGGCTGTTCGATCGGATCGGCGTGCAAGGTTGCGGTAGACGGTGCTCAGCTGGCCGATGGTGAGCTCTTCGACCATCACCCACGACGGCGGCAGCTCGGGCGATGCGTACGTGGTGAGGTAGTGCTCGAGCGATGGACGAGGGCGTCGCCGTGGCGTTCGGCCTTGGCCCCGAGCTGCTTGTCGCACCGGTCGCGCACGTCCTTCAGGAGGTTCGCGTGTCGCGACCGGTCGCGGAAGTGGTGCGGGTCGACGTACCAGTGCGGATCGCTCTGGGGTCTGCTGCACGGATAGGTGACACCTGACCTGTGGTGCCGAAGGGCACCGCTGGAAGGATGTGCACCGTGCCCAGGCCCTATCCCCAGGAGTTCCGCGCGGACGTCGTGGCGGTCGCTCGTCGCGGCGAGGCTCCGATCAAGCAGATCGCGGCCGACTTCGGCATCGCCGAGTCGTGTCTGCGGAACTGGCTGCGTGATGCGGACGTCGAGGACGGCAACCGCCCCGGCGTGACGATCAGTGAGTCGGCCGAGCTGCGTGAGCTGCGACGCCGCAACCGGCTCCTCGAGCAGGAGGTCGAGGTGCTGCGCCGTGCGACGGCCTACCTGTCCCAGGCGCACCTGCCGGGAAAATGATGTACCCGCTCGTGAAGGAGCTCGCCGGTGACGGGATCCCCGTCGCGGTGACGTGCCGGGTCCTCAAGCTCGCCCGACAGCCCTACTACCGCTGGCTCGCCGCCCCGGTGACCGCGCACGACCTGGACGAGGCATACCTGGCCAACGTGCTGTTCGACGCCCACGTCGACGACCCGGAGTTCGGGCACCGGCTCCTCGCCGACGAGGCTCACCGTGCGGGTCTGCGCGCGTGTGACCGGCGGGTCTGGCGAATCTGCCGGGACAACGCATGGTGGTCGGTCTTCGGCAAGAAGCGCGCCAGGAACGGCAAGAAGGCCGGCCCGCCGGCGCACGACGACCGGGTGCTGCGGATCTTCCGCGCCGATGCACCGAACCGGTTGTGGCTCTGGGACATCACCGAGCACGCCACGGCCGAGGGCAAGCTGTACCTGTGCGCGATCAAGGACGTCTACTCCAACCGGATCGTGGGGTACTCGATCAGCGACCGCATGAAGTCCCGGATCGCCGTGAACGCCCTGGCCAGTGCCGTGCAACGCCGTCGTGACGTGGCCGGTTGCATCGTGCACTCGGACCGGGGCAGCCAGTTCCGCAGCAGGAAGGTCCTGCGCGAACTGGACCGTCACGACCTGCTCGGATCCATGGGCCAGGTCGCATCGGCCGGGGACAACGCGGCCATGGAGAGCTTCTTCTCGCTGCTGCAGAAGAACGTTCTGGACCGCCGCCGCTGGGCCACCCGGGCGGAACTTCGCCTGGCGATCATCACCTGGATCGAACGGACCTACCACCGCCGCCGCAGGCAAGCCCGACTCGGCCGACTGACACCCATCGAGTTCGAGGCCATCATGACCACTCAGGTAGCACTCGCCGCCTGAGACCCGCTGTCACCTATCCGTGCAGCAGTCCCCTGCGTCGTCGACATGTGGTCGGTGAGCGCCGCGCGTACGGACACCTCCACGCGTTCGAGGGCATCCATCACGAGGAGGCGCAACGCGCGGTCGAAGACGTAGAGATCCAGGACGTCGTCGAACGCGGCTCCGGCGCGGAACCGGTGCTCGGCGCCTCGATCCTGGAAGGGGATCGTGTACGGCGAGAGCCGGTAGTACCCGATGTGTCGGAGGTACCGGGCGGCCTTGGTCTCGTCAGGGATCGCGAGCCCGCGCTCCTCGAGCCGGCCCACGAGTCCTTCGATGGTCATCGCAGGTTTGGTGTAGCGCAGCGAGCCTCGCGGTCGCACGGCCCTGCGAGCCGAATGGACCCCCTGGAGGACAGAGAAAATCCCCCAAGTGCGCTTCTGCGAGAGGCGTGGGGGATCTAGTGCGGCGAGGCTAGCACGGCGGCGAACCTGCGGGTGCGATATGGGCCTACGCTCGGTGGAGAAGCTGCGGAGGGGCGAGATGAGCAACGAGCGCGTGTTCCGGATGACGTTCGCGTCGATCTACCCGCTGTACGTGACGAAGGTCGAGCGCAAGGGGCGCACGGTCGACGAGCTGCACACGGTGCTGACGTGGCTCACGGGCTACGACGAGGCGGGGCTGCGCCGGGCGATCGACTCGGAGGTCGACCTGCGCACGTTCTTCGCGCAGGCCCCGGCGATGAACCCGAACGCGACCCTCATCACGGGCGTCATCTGCGGCTACCGGGTCGAGGAGATCGCCGACCCGCTCATGCAGCAGCTCCGCTGGATGGACAAGCTCGTCGACGAGCTGGCACGCGGCAAGAAGCTCGCCTCGATCCTGCGCGCGGAGAAGGTCGGCTGACGCGACGACGGGCGCCCGCGCGGGCGCCCGTCGCGTGCCGCGTCAGCTCGCCGCGCGCTTGACCAGGCTCGCGATCTGCGCCTCGACGTCCGGCGTCAGCTCGGTGACGGCGAACGTCGTCGCCCACATCGGGCCGTCGTCGAGGTTCGCGGGGTCGTTGAACCCGAGCGTGCCGTAGCGCGCCTTGAACTTCGACGCGGGCTGGAAGAACGCCAGCACCTTGCCGTCCTTCGCGTACGCCGGCATGCCGTACCAGGTGCGCGCGGTCAGGTGCGGGGCGTTCTCCTGGACGAGCCGGTGGATCGCCTCGGCGATCGCGCGGTCGTCGTCGGGGAACTCCGCGATCTTCGCGAGCACCTCCGCCTGCGCCTGCTCCGGGGTGAGCTTCTTCGCCGCGCGCGTCTCCCTGGCGCGCTCCTTGACCGCGG
Organism: Cellulomonas palmilytica; assembly: GCF_021590045.1. Taxonomy (NCBI): domain Bacteria; kingdom Bacillati; phylum Actinomycetota; class Actinomycetes; order Micrococcales; family Cellulomonadaceae; genus Cellulomonas; species Cellulomonas palmilytica. The sequence goes on from NZ_CP062221.1 coordinate 1,552,294, forward strand.
CCTTCTCCTCGTCGGTGAAGCCCGCGTCCTGCTCGTCGCGTCCCGCCATGGTCGTGTCCCTTCGTCGTCGGTTCACGGCCAGGCTAGGGACGACGAGCGGGCGCGTGCTTCTCGAATCCTGACCGGTTCGCGGCCCGCGCGATGGCGGCTCAGGTGGTGCCGTAGACCCGCGCGCGGTGGGCCGCGAAGCGCCGCCGTCCGACGAGGTGCCACACCACCCGTGCGGGCAGGGGCAGGTTGGTGCGCAGCCACCCGGCGCGCTCGGCGGTCGGCACCACGTCGAGGATCCAGCCGAGCTGCAGGAGCAGCCGGTCGCGCGGGACGGACGCCATGCCGTGCTCGTGCAGCGCGCCCCACTCGCGCTGTGACATGACGGTCGACGCGGTCGGCAGGATGGACGACTCCTCGTCGCCGAGGTGCGTCAGCAGCGTGTCGCGCACGGCGTCGAGGTGGTCGGCGACACGGTCGCGGTCGGCGGCGCTCGCGGTGGCCTGCCACGCGGGGACGGCCTCGTGCAGGTCGCGCAGCTGCTCGGCGGTCGTGGCGTGCTGCGCGCGCATCCGCCCGACGTGCAGCGCGCACGCGGGTGCCCGCTGCTCGAGCCTCTCCCAGAGCAGCTCGTCCTCGCCCGTGTGGTGGTGGTGCAGTGCGCCGGCGACCTCGAGCGTGTGCGCCGCGACGACCTGCGTGCGCGCGAGGTCGCCGTCGTCGACGCCGCGCACCAGGCCGGGCAGGTCGGTGAACGCGCGGCGGAACAGCGCGTGGATGGTCAGCATGTCGGACGTGTCGCAGCCGGGTCGGTCGTCCTGCGTCGCCCGCTGCCGAGTCGTGCGGGCGGCGGTCGGGCTCGTCGTCGGGGGAGTCATCAGGATCCTCGCATCACCGGTAAACATCTGACAGTGGTGACGACTATCGTGTGTCCCGTGCCGGACGTCAACACCCTCGAGCGGTGGACCACCCTCGGCGTCGAGCCGGGCGTCGCCCCCGGCGCGCTCGAGCGCGTCCGCGCGCTGCTCAACACCGACGACCGCTTCCACGGCGTCGAACGGCTGGCCGAGGCGCCCGCGGCGTGGCGCACGTTGCGCGACGCGCTGCGCGCGTTCGTCGTCGACGGGTCGGCCGACGCGCTCGACCGCGAGGCCTCGCGTCGCGCGCTCGTCGTCCGCGTCGGCGCCGACGGTCCGCGCCTCGTCCCCGTCGACGAGCACGACGAGGCCGCCGCGCTGCTGGCGACCGTGCTCGACGAGCACCGGGCCGGCCGCCTGCAACGGCTCAAGGCGTGCGCCAACCCCGACTGCCAGTGGGTGTACTACGACGCGTCGCGCAACCGCTCGGGCCGCTGGTGCTCGATGGGCGAGTGCGGCGACGTCATGAAGGCCCGCGCCTACCGCGCCCGCTCCCGCGCCTGAGCCTCCCACCCGTGAGCGCCGCTCGCGGTGCGCGTGTCGGAGGTGGGCGTCAGCATGGGGCGATGGAGACGCTGACGGGACAGCAGATCGCCGACGCGGGCCTGACGGGCTGGGTGTACCTGCCCGGCGGGCTGCACACCCGCATCGCCACGGGTGACTTCGCCGCGGGGCTCGCGCTCGTGAACCGGATCGGCGCCGCCGCCGAGGCGCAGGGCCACCACCCGGACGTCGACCTGCGCTACCCGTTCGTCGACGTGCGCCTCACGAGCCACGACGCGGGCGGCGTCACGGAGAAGGACGTGCGGCTCGCGCGGGACATCAGCGCGTTCGCCGCCGAGGCGGGGCACGCGTTGCGCGGGATCGAGCGCGCGGTCGTCGAGCTCGCGCTCGACAGCCCCGACCACACGCAGGTGCGTGCGTTCTACGAGGCCGTGCTCGCGTTCGCCGGGCGGGACGACGAGGTGCGCGACCCGGCCGAGGCGCTGCCGCCGGTCTGGTTCCAGCGGTCCGGCAGCGAGGAGCCCCGTCAGCGCTGGCACCTCGACGTGTGGGTCGACCCGAGCCAGGTGCAGCCCCGCCTGGACGCCGCGCTCGCGGCCGGCGGTCGGCTGGTCGACGACTCGCACGCACCCAGCTTCTGGGTCGTCGCGGACGCGCAGGGCAACCGCCTGTGCTTGTGCACGTGGCAGGACCGGGGCTCGGCGACCTGAGTCGACCCCGGCTAGGCGCGGCCGGGTACCCCGGTGGGCTGGTCGACGAGGCGCTGCTCGAGCTCGTCGTCGTCCGCGACGAACCACACGTGCCGGCCCCGGTTGGACTCGTGGACGTACCCGGCGAGCGCCTCGCTGGACCCGACCTGCTCGCTGACGTCGCCGACGACGACGAGGTGCAGGTGGTAGTTCACGAGCTTCTGCGCGATCTCCCCGGCGACGCGCGTGCTGAGGCGGAAGAAGTCGGGGTCGAGGCGCTGCGCGGGGACGGCGACGACGGACGCGTCGTAGCCCCACGCGTCGCCGACGAGGTCCGTCGCCTGCGCTGCACCGATCGCGGGACCGTCCGCGGGCAGCATGAGGACGCGACGGTCGCCGATGACCCGAACCTGCATGGCGTCACCGTAGCCGGTGGAACCGGTTCCGGCGACGACCGTCACCACCTCGTGACCCGCCCGTGACCCGCCTGTCGTCCAGGCGGGCCACGAACGCGTCATGAACCGGACATCACCGGCCGGGAACCGCTCAGGCCGTGATCGTGAAGCCCGCGACGAGCTGCCGTTCGCGGACCGACGACGGACCGACACGCAGCTCGAACGCGCCCGGCTCGACCACGCGGCGCGCGTGGGCGTCGACGATCGAGCACGCGGACGCCGGCAGCGCGAGGTCGACGACGACGCTCTCGCCCGCCGCGACCTCGACCTGGCGGTACGCCTTGAGCTCGCTCTCGGCCCACATGGTCGTCGTGACCAGGTCGGACACGTACACCTGCACGGTCTCGAGCGCGGGGCGCGAACCGGTGTTGCGCAGCGTGACCCGCGCGCGCACCTCGTCCGACGCGGTGAGTGACGGCGTGAGGACCTCGAGGTCGGCGTACTCGACGGTCGTGTAGCTCAGGCCCTCGCCGAACGCGAACGCGGGACGCTGCGTGAGGTCCGCGTACCGCGTGCCGTGCTGGCCGCGCAGCTGGTTGTAGAAGGTCGGCTGCTGGCCGACGTGCCGCGCGAACGTGATGGGCAGGCGTCCGGACGGCTCGACGAGGCCGAGCAGGATCTCGGCGATCGCCTGACCGCCGCGCATGCCCGGGTTGGCGGCCCAGACCACGGCGTCGGCGTCCAGCGCGGAGTCGGGCAGCACGTGCGGCTTGGACGCCACCAGCACGACGACGAGCGGCTTGCCGGTCGCGGCGAGCGCGTCGAGCAGCGCGACCTGACCGCCGATGAGCTCGAGCGTCGCGGTCGAGCGGCCCTCGCCGACGAGCTCGATGCGGTCGCCGACGACGGCGACGACGTAGTCGGACTCCTGAGCCGCGGCGACGGCCTCCGCGATGAGCGCCTCGTCGGGCTCGCACGGCATGACGACCTGCGGGCGCGGCTGCCCGTCGGGGAAGAACTCGCCCTCGGGGTCGGGCGCGAGCGTGAGGATGTCGGCGCCGCGCGCGTACGTGACGTCCCACCCCTCGGGGGTGCGGCGGCGCAGCCCGTCGAGCACGGTCTCGATCATGTGGCGCGGGTGGCCGTCGGGCAGCCAGTCCACCTGACCGGAGCGGCCGGCCCAGTCGCCGAGCTGCGCGTCGGTGTCGTCCGCGTTCGGGCCGACGACGAGCACGCGCTTGTGCTCGGCGCCCGCGGGGGCGACCGCGCGCTCGTCGTCGCCCGCGGTGCAGCCACCCGCGAGCGGCAGGACGCCCTCGTTGCGCAGCAGCACGACCGACCGGCGCGTGAGCTCGAGGTTGACGGCCTCGTGCTCGGGGACGCCGAGCACCTGGGCGATGCGCGCGTCGTCGGGGCGGCGCGGGTCCTCGAACAGCCCGAGTGAGAACTTGAGCGTGAGGATGCGCGAGACGGCGGCGTCGATCGCGGCCTCGTCGAGCAGCCCGGAGGCGACGGCCTCCTGCGCGCCCTCGAAGAACTGCGGCGTCGTCATGATGACGTCGTTGCCGGCCTTGACCGCAGCCGCGGCGGCGTGCGCGTAGTCGGGCTGGATCTGCTGCTCCCAGACCATGCGACCGACGTTGTCCCAGTCGGTCACGAGCGTGCCGGTGTAACCCCACTCGCCGCGCAGGACGTCGGTCAGCAACCAGTCGTTGACGGTGATGGGCGTGCCGTCCATCGACTGGTACCCGAGCATGAACGTCGCGCAGCCCTCGCGCGCGACGCGCTCGAACGGGGGCAGGAACCACGCGGTGAGCTTGCGGCGCGAGATGTCGGCCTCGGTCGCGTCACGCCCGCCCTGCGTCTCGGAGTAGCCGGCGAAGTGCTTGGCGGTCGCGAGGATCGCGGTCGGGTCGGTCAGACCGTCGCCCTGGTACCCCTTCACCATGGCCGAGGCGAGCTCGCCGATGAGGAACGGGTCCTCGCCGAACGTCTCGGACACGCGGCCCCAGCGCAGGTCGCGGCCGATGCACAGCACGGGGGAGAACGTCCAGTGGATGCCGGTCGCGGCGACCTCGACGGCCGTGATGCGGGCGGCGCGCTCGACGAGCCCGGGGTTCCAGGACGCCGCCATGCCGAGCTGGGTCGGGAAGATCGTCGCGCCCTCGAAGAACGAGTGACCGTGGATGCAGTCCTCGGCGATGAGCAGCGGGATGCGCAGCCGCGTGCCGGCGGTGATCTCGTGCGCCTCGCGCACCAGGGCGGGGGAGGTGTGCAGGATCGAGCCGACGTGCTGGTCCTCGATGAGGCCGCGCACGGAGCCGCGCGAGTCGAGCTGCATCATCTGCCCGACCTTCTCCGCCAGCGTCATGCGGCCGACGAGGTCGGCGACGCGCTCGGCGACGGGGAGCGTCGCGTCGAGGTAGGGCGCCGTGCCCGTCTCGGTGCGGCCGGCGGTCTCGAGGGGTGGGGTCACGACAGGTCCTTTACGACGGGGATCACGACGGCGGCGGCGCGAGCCGGTGGGTCCCGTAGCCGCACGACGAGCGTGCGGGAGCGATCCCACGCGGGCGAGCCTAACCGAAAAGACTTACCGCGTGGTAGGTGTGCGCACGCCTACCGGACGGGCTCGAGGACGAACAGGTGCAGGTCGCGGCCGGCGCGCTGCTCGTACGCCTCGTAGCCCGGCCAGGTCTCCCGCAGGCGGGGCAGGAGCACCCGTGACTCGGCAGGCGTGGCGAGACGCGCGGCCACCTCGTGCGTGGCCCCCTCGACGGTGACCCGGGCCCGCGGGTCGGCCAGCAGGTTGAGCGCCCACGCGGGGTGGTGGGCCTGGCCCCAGTTGGAGCCGAGCACCACCCAGGCGTCCTCGTGCCGCACGTGGAGCAGCACCACCTCGCGCGGCTCGCCCGAGCGGCGGCCGGTGGTCGTGAGCACGAGCTGCGGCAGGCGCGCGCGGCCGAGGACCGTCCACCGCCCGCCGGTCGCCCGCTGCAGGCGTCGGTCGAGCCGCGACGTCGCGCGGCCGAGCCGCGCGAACCAGCGGGTGCGTCCCGCACGGCGGGCGAGGTCGGTGAGGTTCACGCCCGCATTGTGCCGTCCTGCCGAGGCGTCGGCGGTCGGTCGTGTTGCCGGGACGTGTCCGGCAGGTGGCCGGTGTGTAACGGGGCCTTAACACATCGCGCGTGGGACCGTCGCCGATTTGACGGATGGTGGACAGCCTTCCCGCTGGAGAGAGGTGATTTTTCGGCATGAATCGCCGCCGCTGTCTCGAAAGTTGAGACGTACTGGTCAGTATCAATCGGGTAACGATCAGGGGTCGGCCGGGTCCCAGCCCGCTTTGCCCGAAAACGCTTGACTAACGTTGCGCCAAACCCTGGCGGTCTGCCTCACAGCCGTACCTCGTACGAGCGGTCCTGCGGACCTCCACCTTCCCTGGAGGAACATTGAAGATCAGGCGATCCCTGGCCGGTGTCGCGGCTCTCGCGACCACCGCGCTCGTGCTCACCGCGTGCTCCAACGCGCCTGGCGACTCGGACGACGACGCCACCGGCGCTCCGTCGGCCTCCGAGGCGGCCACCACCGGCGGCACGCTCACCGTTGCCGAGACGAACCAGTTCTTCTCGTTCAACCCGAACACGAGCAACGGCAACACGGACATCAACGCGAAGGTCACGACCTACCCGACGCGCGCGTGGTTCAACTACGTCGACGGGTCGAGCTTCGCCGCGGGCAACCCCGGTGTCGCCAAGGACGAGTCGTTCGGCACGTACGAGGTCGTCTCCGAGGACCCGCTGACCGTCAAGTACACGATCAACGAGGGTGTCGTCTGGTCGGACGGCGAGCCCGTCGACGCGGACGACCTGCTCCTGTCGTGGGCGGTCGACTCGGGCCACTACAACTCGGCCGACGGCAAGGTCTCCTACTTCGACTACGCCGGTGACACGGGCACGCTCGCGCTGACCGACTTCCCGGAGCTGGGTGAGGACGGTCGCTCGATGACCCTCACCTTCTCCGAGCCGGCCGCCGACTGGGAGTACGCGCTCGCCGCCGAGGCGCCCGCGCACGTCGTCGCCAAGAAGGCCGGCCTCGCGGACGGTCAGGCGCTGATCGACCTGTTCACCAAGCTCGCGCCGACCGCCAAGGACGCGACGGCCGACGACCCGGAGCTGCGCAAGGTCGCGGACTTCTGGAACACCGGCTTCGACTCCACGGTCCTCCCGAGCGACCCGGAGCTGTACCTCTCGTCCGGCCCGTACATCGTCTCCGAGGTCGTCGAGAACCAGTCCGTCACGCTCGTCCCGAACGAGAAGTACTCGGGCGACCTGACGCCGAAGCTGGACTCGATCGTCATGCGCACCATCCCGGACGCCACGGCGGCCGTGCAGGCGCTCAAGAACGGCGAGGTGGACGTCATCTCCCCGCAGCCGTCCGCTGACACGCTCGCGGCGCTCGAGGGCATCGACGGCATCACGGTCCACGAGGGCGACCAGCTCGCGTACGACCACGTCGACCTGACCTTCAACAACGGTGGTCCGTTCGACCCCGCGACCTACGGTGGCGACGAGGCCAAGGCCCTCAAGGTCCGCCAGGCGTTCCTCAAGGTCATCCCGCGCCAGGCGATCCTCGAGGCGATCGTCACGCCGCTCAAGGCGGACGCGTCGATCCTCAACTCGCAGCTCTTCGTCCCGGCCCAGGCCTCGTACGAGGACTCGGTCGCGAACAACGGGTCGGCCGACTTCCCGGGTGAGCCCGACGTCGCCGGCGCCAAGGCGCTGCTCGAGGAGGTCGGTGTCACGCCGACCGTGCGCATCCTCTACAACATCAACAACCCGAACCGCGTCAACGCCTACACGCTGATCGCGGCGCAGGCCACGGCCGCCGGCTTCAAGGTCGACGACCAGGGTGACGCCGAGTGGGGCTCGCGCCTCGCCGACGGCTCGTACGACGTCGCCATCTTCGGCTGGATCAACTCGGGTGTCGGCGTCTCCGGCGTCCCGCAGATCTTCTCCAGCACCGGTGGTGGCAACTACAACGGCTACAAGAACGCCGAGGTCGACCAGCTCGCCGCGACGCTCGTGAAGACGCTGGACCTCGACGAGCAGGCGAACATCCAGGAGCAGATCGACCCGCTCCTGTTCGCCGACGCGTACGGCCTGCCCCTGTTCCAGTCGGTCGGCATCGACGCGGTCGCCGACCGCGTGGGTGGCATCGAGGCCTACAACCCGAGCCAGTCGGGTGTCTGGTGGAACGTGTGGGACTGGACGGTCACCGACTGAGTCGGCTGACCTCCCCGGTATGACAGCCACCGGTGCCGGGACCCGGTCGTTCGGGTCCCGGCACCGGTGCGTCCCGGGGTCGTCGACGCACCGTCGACGACGGACCGGCGCGCGACGCGCGCTAGAGTCCCTCCTCAGAACGTCGTACTGACCAGTACGGCGGACCCGCCTTGAACGCGTCGCCCACGAGGCGCGGCGTTCCCGACCTTTGCGTCGCGACAGCGCGACGCCGACGCGGAGGCGTGCACCTCACCCGCGCACGCTCCCCACGCCCGAGAAGCGAGAATTGATGGCTTCCTACGTCTTGCGACGCCTCGGTGTGTCGCTGCTCATCCTGCTCGGGGCGTCGTTCCTCGTGTACCAGCTGGTCGCCGTGTCCGGTGACCCGCTGAGGGAGTACCGCGAGTCGAACCGCCCCAACAAAGAGGCCCTGATGCAGGCCCGCATCGACCTGCTCGACCTCGACACCCCCGCACCCCTGCGCTACTTCTCGTGGCTCAGCGGAGCCGTCAAGTGCGTGATCCCCGGTCAGTGCGACCTCGGCAAGACGCTCCAGGGCCAGGAGGTCACCGACGCGCTGAGCGCCGCGATCCCCTCGACGATCCAGCTGGTGCTCACCGCGACGATCCTCGCGGTCGTCATCGGCATCACGATCGGCATCGTCGTCGCGCTGCGCCAGTACTCGGTGCTCGACTACAGCGTCACGTTCATGACGTTCCTGTTCTTCTCGCTGCCGGTGTTCTGGGTCGCGGTGCTCCTCAAGGAGTTCGGCGCGATCGGCTTCAACGACTTCCTCCGGGACCCGTCGGTGAGCGTGACCGTCGCTCTCGCCGTCGGGCTGGTCGCCGGTGTCATCTGGACGGTCCTCATCGGCGGCTCGTGGAAGCGCCGCGGCATCGTGTTCGCGGGGTCCACGCTCCTCACCGCCGGCATCCTGTGGTACCTCGGCTGGTCGCAGTGGTTCAGCTACCCGGGTCTCGGGCCGGGCATCGTCGCCGGGCTCGGCGTCGGCATCGCGTTCGCGCTCACCGCGCTGCTCGCGGGCCTGCGCAACCGCAAGGCGCTGTACTCCGCGCTCATCATGGTCGGGCTCGCCGTCGTCGCGATGTTCGCGCTGCAGCCGCTGCTCGAGGACCCGTCGGTCTGGCTCGTCATCCTCCTCGGCATCGCCGCGGTCGGCGGCGGCCTGCTCGTCGGGCGCCTCATGGGCGGCTACGACCGCGGCCAGTCGATGAAGGTCGCGGCCCTCACCTCGTTCCTCGTCGCGGGCCTCGTGCTGCTCGACGGGTTCATGCAGGCGTGGCCCGAGTACTTCAAGCTCACGCGCGGCCGCCCGATCGCGACGATCGGCTCGGAGACGCCGAACCTCAACGGCGACTTCTGGATCACGGGCGTCGACAAGTACACGCACCTCGTCCTCCCGACGATCTCGCTCATCCTCATCTCGCTCGCCTCGTACACGCGCTACTCGCGTGCGTCGATGCTCGAGGTGATGGGTCAGGACTACGTCCGCACCGGCCGCGCCAAGGGCCTGCCGGAGCGCACGGTCGTCGTCCGGCACGCGTTCCGCAACGCGCTGATCCCGCTCGCGACGATCGTCGCGTTCGACATCGGCGGCCTGCTGGGTGGCGCCGTCATCACCGAGAACGTGTTCTCGTTCAAGGGCATGGGCCAGCTCTTCATCCAAGGCCTCGACCACCAGGACCCGAACCCCGTCATGGGCGTGTTCCTCGTCGTCGGCGTCACCGCGGTGACGTTCAACCTGGTCGCGGACCTCCTGTACTCCGCACTCGACCCGCGCGTGAGGGTGAAGGCATGACCGAGCAGACCACGGAGCGGATGACCGACTCCCTCGACTCCGGCGAGGTCGCGGCCGACCTCAAGGGCAAGAGCCAGGGCGCGCTGGTCCGCAAGCGCTTCTTCGGCCACACGGGCGCGATCGTCTCGCTCGTCGTCCTCGCGCTCGTCGTGATCCTCGCGCTCACCTCGGTGGGCATCGGCGGCTGGCACGGCTGGTGGAAGTTCCGCTGGACGGACACCCCGCCGCTGCAGAACGGCGGGCGACCCACGCTGAGCCTGTTCCCGTTCTCCCTGGGAGAGCACCCGTTCGGGCAGGACTCGGTCGGGCGCGACTACTTCGCGATGACGATGCGCGGCACCCAGATCTCGCTGCTCGTGACGTTCGTCGTCGGCGTCATCGCCGCGTTCGTCGGCGTCGTGTTCGGCGCGCTGTCCGGGTACTTCCGCGGCTGGGTCGAGGCGGTGCTCATGCGCCTGACCGACATGGTGATCATCATCCCGGTGCTGCTCATCGGCGCCGTGATCGGCTACAACACCAAGTCCGGTGTCGTCGTGCTCGGCCTGCTGCTCGGCCTGACGTACTGGACCGGCATGGCGCGGCTCGTCCGCGGTGACTTCCTGTCGCTGCGCGAGCGCGAGTTCGTCGACGCGGCCCGCCTCGCGGGCGCGTCCGACAAGCGGATCATCTTCAAGCACATCCTGCCGAACGCGGTCGGCGTCATCACGGTCAACACGACCCTGCTGATGTCCTCGGCGATCCTGCTGGAGACGTCGCTGTCCTACCTGAACATGGGCGTCAAGGCGCCGGACACGTCCCTGGGCCTGCTCATCAGCCAGAACCAGGCCGCGTTCGCCACGCGCCCCTGGCTGTTCTGGTGGCCCGGCCTGTTCATCGTCCTCATCTGCCTCTGCATCAACTTCATCGGCGACGGCCTGCGCGACGCGTTCGACCCGCGCCAGCGCAAGATCTCCCTGCGTCGCATGAAGGAGACGCCGCGCGAGGAGATCGACAACCGCCTCGAGGGCAGCCTGCTCGCCGCGAACGTCGCCACGCTCGGCGGGGTGCGCAGCGGGTGGGAGGTCGACGCTCCCGGCGGCCCGCTCGGGGAGACCCCCGGGGACGAGCACCGGTGATGCGCCCGGTCTCGCGGTGCACGCGCACGCACGCGGCGCGGTGCTCAGCCGACGAGCTGCAGCACCGCGCCCAGCGCGACGAGCGCGACCACCGTCACCAGGCCGGTCGTGTGCAGCTCGCGGCGCACCGGGACCTCGTCGGCGACGCCCAGCTCGAGCTCGCCGCCCTCGACCAGGCGCTCCCAGCGGCGGCGCGCCTCGGTCGCGACGACCGCGGACGGCGAGTGGCCGATCTCGCCGATGCTCACCGAGCGTGCGGGGTCGAACGCGGTGGCGTGCGCGTGCCGCAGGTCGACCGACGCGGCGCGCGTCGCGGCGTGCCGGCCGGGACCCGGGGCGGCGAACGCCTCGACCTTCCTGCCGGGCGTGACGAACGTGCACGTGAAGCGCGTGCGGATCTCGATGAGCGCCTCCCACGGCACGTGGTGCGTCACGAAGGGGTTCACCACGTGGATCCCCTCGTCGTCGAGGCGCACGTGCGGCAGGTAGGCCAGCAGCCACGTCACCAGTGCGGCGGCCGCGGTGAAGGGCACCGCACGCAGCAGCGCACCAGCACCCCCCTCGGCGACCGCGGCACCCGCGAAGCCCGCGACCACGAGCCACGTACCCCCCGTGATCCACGCCGCGCTGCGGGGCCGGAAGGTCCAGGTCTCGTCGTCGTCTCGCACGACCCCATGATCCCAGGAGCTCTGTCATGACCACGCCCACCACGACCCGCGAGCCCGTGCTGGAGGTGCGCGACCTGTCGGTCGACTTCGCGGTCGACCGCACGTGGGTGCCCGCGGCGATCAAGCTCAACTACTCCGTCGCCCCCGGCGAGGTCCTCGCGATCGTCGGCGAGTCCGGCTCGGGCAAGTCCGTGTCCTCGATGGCGATCCTCGACCTGCTGCCGCGCAACGCGCGCATCTCGGGCTCGATCAAGCTGCGTGGCACCGAGCTGCGCGGGCTGCCGAGCAAGCGCATGCGCGCGATCCGCGGCAACGACGTCGCGATGATCTTCCAGGAGCCGATGACCGCGCTGAACCCGGCGTACACGGTCGGCTCGCAGATCATCGAGACGCTGCGCCTGCACAGCGAGATGTCGCCCGCGCAGGCCCGCGAGCGCGCGCTCGAGCTGCTGTCGATGGTCGAGCTGCCGGACCCGGACAAGGCGTTCCGGTCGTACCCGCACCAGCTCTCGGGCGGCCAGCGCCAGCGCGCGATGATCGCGCAGTCGCTGTCCTGCGACCCGGCCCTGCTCATCGCCGACGAGCCGACGACCGCGCTCGACGTCACGGTGCAGGCCGAGATCCTCGACCTCATGCGCAACCTGCGCGACCGCCTCGACTCCGCGGTCATCCTCATCACGCACGACATGGGCGTGGTCGCGGACCTCGCGGACCGCATCGCCGTCATGCGGCGCGGCGTGATCGTCGAGATGGGCACGTCCGAGCAGATCTTCTCCGACCCGCAGCACCAGTACACGCAGGAGCTGCTCGCCGCGGTCCCGCACCTCGGCGGCCCGGAGATCGACCTGACGGCCGCGCTCGCGAGCGCGACCCACGCGGAGGACCTCGTCGTCGACGTGTCGCGCGAGGAGCTCGCGCGCCGCGAGGCCGAGAACGCGGCCAAGCTCGAGGCCGCGCGTCGCGAGGAGCGCGCCCGCGAGATGGCCGGCACCGAGCCGATCCTGCAGCTCAAGGACGTCGCGATCGAGTACCCCAAGCAGGGGCGCATGCCGGCGTTCCGCGCGGTCGAGGGCGCGAACCTCGTCGTGCGGCCCGGTGAGGTCGTGGGCCTCGTCGGCGAGTCCGGTTCCGGCAAGACGACGATCGGCCGCGCCGCGGTCGGCCTGCTGCCGGTGGCCGAGGGCACGCTCACGGTCGGCGACATCGACGTCTCGTCGAACGACCGCAAGACGATCGCGCGCCTGCGCCGCAAGGTCGGCATGGTGTTCCAGGACCCGTCGTCGAGCCTCAACCCGCGCCTGCCGATCGGTGAGTCGATCGGTGAGCCGCTGTACCTCGCGAAGATCGCCAAGGGTGGCGAGCTGCAGCGTCGCATCGAGGAGCTGCTCGACCAGGTCGAGCTGCCCCGCGCGTACCGCAACCGCTACCCGCACGAGCTGTCGGGCGGTCAGAAGCAGCGCGTCGGCATCGCGCGTGCGCTCGCGCTGTCGCCCGAGCTGCTTGTGGCCGACGAGCCGACGTCCGCGCTGGACGTGTCGGTGCAGGCCCACGTGCTCGAGCTGCTGCAGGAGCTGCAGGAGCGCCTGAAGTTCGCGTGCCTGTTCGTCACGCACGACCTCGCGGTGGTGGACCTGCTCGCGGACCGCATCGTCGTGATGCAGCGCGGCCGGATCGTCGAGCAGGGCTCGCGCGACGCGATCCTGCGCAACCCGCAGGACCCGTACACGCAGCGCCTCATCGCGGCCGTGCCGCTGCCCAACCCGGAGAAGCAGCGCGAGCGTCGCGAGCTGCGGGCGCTGCTCGCCGACCGCTCCTGACGCGCGGGTGACCTGCCCGTGACCCGTGCAGCGCAGGAGCGTGCGGCCGGTCGCCCTCGAGGCGGCCGCCGCGCGCTCCTCGCCGCTGCGGCGGGGTGTGCGGTCGCCCTGGTCCCGCTCGCGTGCTCGTCGTCGCCGGAGCCCGGGCCGGACCGGTCCGGCGACGCGGTCGTCACCGTCGGCGCCCCGTTCGGCTCGCTCAACGCGGGCACGCCCGAGGGCCGGCTGCCCGGGTCGGTGCTGGTGCGCGGGCTCGTGCAGGACGGGTTCGTCGCGCTCGACGCGACGGGCGCGGCCGTCATGGACCCCGTGTTCGGCACGGTCGAGAAGACGTCCGACGACCCCCTGACGGTCCGGTACACGGTCGGCCCCGACGTGCGCTGGTCGGACGGCACGCCCGTGACCGCGGCGGACCTGCTGCTCGAGTGGGCCGCCCGGTCGGGTGCGCTCGACGAGGTCGCGCCCGAGCTCGGCGAGGACGGCGAGGTCGTCAACCGCGACGCCCTGGACGCGGGCGTGGCGTTCGCGGCGACGTCGCGCGCGCTCGTGCACGTGCAGGCCGTCCCGGCCGTCGACGACGAGGGTCGCGTCACGTTGCGGTACGCGCAGCCGGTCGCGGACTGGCAGGTCGCGCTCGACGTCAACCTGCCCGCGCACGTGCTGGGCCGCACGGCGCTCGGGGTCGAGGACGCGCAGGAGGCGGCTGAGGCGGTCGTCGCAGCCGTGACCGCGCCCGCCGAGCACCACGACGACCTCGTCGCGCTGTCCCGCACGTGGCGGACCGCGTTCGACGAGGACGCCCTCGCGGCGAGCGCCGCCGACGCGGTGACGACCGGCCCGTACGCGGTCGCGGCCGTGACCGCCGGCGGCGTCGAGCTCGTGCGCAACGAGCACTACGCGGGATCGCGGCCCGCGCGGTTCGACTCGGTGCGGGTGCGCACGGACCTGCACCCCCTCGACCAGGTCGAGGCGCTGGCATCCGGTGAGGTCGACGTGGTCGCCCCGGTCGCGACCGAGGACGTGCGCGACGCGCTCACGGACGCCGAGGCGGACGTCGTCACCGGCGGTGACGCGGCGTGGCAGCTCGTCGCGCAGACCGCGGGCACGGGACCGCTCGCGGGCGCCGATCGCGCCCCGGCCGTGCGACGCGCGTTGTGGCTGACCGTCCCGCGCGAGCAGGTGGTGACCGACGTCGTCGCGCCGCTGTGGCCCGACGCGGTCGTCGACACCGCGGTGCTGGCCACGGTGGGCGAGGGTGCCGGCGGTGCGGTCGCGACCGCCCGGCCCGACCCGGACTCCGCCGCGACGCTGCTCGCGGACGCGGGGGTCGACACGCCCGTCGCGGTGCGGGTGCTCGCGAACACCACCGACCCGCTGCGCGAGCAGACGGTCGCGCTGCTCACCGACGCGGCCCGCGCCGCGGGCCTCGAGCTGACGGCGTCCACGGCCGACCCGACCACGGCGCTGTGGGCCGAGCCCGACGCGTGGGACGTCGCGCTCGTGCCGACCGTTCAGGACGAGCTCCCCGTCGCCTCCCTCGTCGGCCGGTGGGGGACCGACGGCACGTCGAACGTGACCGGCTGGTCCGACGAGGCCACCGACGCGGCGCTCGCGGCGCTCGCCGCGCAGACCGACCCCGCCGGGCTCGCCGCGGGACAGGCCACGCTCGCCGCGCGGCTGGTCGAGGCCGGTGCGGTGCTGCCGCTCGTGCACGCACCCGCGCTCACGGCGACGCGCGCCGAGCCGGCCGAGGGGGCACCGCGGGTGGGCGAGGTCCCGCTGCTGCGGCTCTCGCGCGCCGACCTGACCGACTGGTGGTCCTGGGCCACGCAGGCCTGAGCCCGCAGGGCCCGTGGCGCCGCGCACCGGCCCGCGCGGCGCACGTCACGTGTGGCGAGCGCCACGCGACCGGCCGGTGACTGGCTCGGTGCGGGTAGGATCGATCGGCGCCGCCGTCGGCGTCTCCCCCTTTTCCTCCACTCGAGAAGAGCTCGCATGCCCTCGTCCGTCACCGGAACTGCCGTTCGCGGCGACCTGCGCAACGTCGCGATCGTCGCGCACGTCGACCACGGCAAGACCACGCTCGTCGACGCCATGCTCTGGCAGTCGGGCGCGTTCGGCGCGCACGACCACGTCGACGAGCGCGCGATGGACTCGGGCGACCTCGAGCGCGAGAAGGGCATCACGATCCTCGCGAAGAACACCGCGGTCCGGTACCTGGGCCCCGCGGCGGCCGCGGCGGGTCAGCCCGACGGCATCACGATCAACGTCATCGACACCCCCGGGCACGCGGACTTCGGTGGCGAGGTCGAGCGCGGCCTGTCGATGGTCGACGGCGTCGTCCTGCTGGTCGACGCGTCGGAGGGCCCGCTCCCGCAGACGCGCTTCGTGCTGCGCAAGGCGCTCGCCGCGAAGCTGCCCGTCATCCTCGTCGTGAACAAGGTCGACCGCCCCGACGCGCGCATCTCCGAGGTCGTGCACGAGGCGACCGACCTGCTGCTCGGCCTCGCGTCCGACCTGCACGAGGACGTCCCGGACCTCGACCTCGACGCGATCCTCGACGTCCCGGTCGTGTACGCCTCCGCCAAGGCGGGCCGCGCGTCGCTCGAGCAGCCGGCCGACGGCGCGCTCCCGGACAGCGAGAACCTCGAGCCCCTGTTCGCGACCATCCTCGAGAAGATCCCCGCGCCGACGTACGACGAGTCCGCGCCGCTGCAGGCGCACGTCACGAACCTCGACGCGTCCCCGTTCCTCGGCCGCCTCGCGCTGCTGCGCGTGTTCAACGGCACGCTGCGCAAGGGGCAGACGGTCGCGTGGGTGCGCAACGACGGCTCGCAGCAGAGCGTGCGCATCACGGAGCTGCTGGAGACCAAGGCGCTCGAGCGCGTCCCCACGGAGTCCGCGGGCCCCGGTGACATCGTCGCGGTCGCGGGCATCGAGAACATCACCATCGGCGAGACGCTGACCGACCCCGACGACCCGCGCCCGCTGCCGCCCATCACGGTCGACGACCCGGCGATCTCGATGACGATCGGCATCAACACCAGCCCGCTCGCGGGCAAGGGCGGCAAGGGCCACAAGGTCACCGCGCGCCAGGTCAAGGACCGCCTCGACAAGGAGCTCATCGGCAACGTGTCGCTGCGCGTGGTCCCCACGGACCGCCCCGACGCGTGGGAGGTCCAGGGCCGTGGTGAGCTCGCGCTCGCGATCCTCGTCGAGCAGATGCGCCGCGAGGGCTTCGAGCTGACGGTCGGCAAGCCGCAGGTCGTCACCAAGGTCATCGACGGCAAGGTCCACGAGCCGATGGAGCGCATGACGATCGACGTGCCCGAGGAGTACCTCGGCTCGGTCACGCAGCTCCTCGCGCAGCGCAAGGGCCGCATGGAGACCATGAGCAACCACGGCACGGGCTGGGTGCGCATGGAGTTCCTCGTCCCCGCGCGCGGTCTCATCGGGTTCCGCACGCGGTTCCTCACCGAGACGCGCGGCACGGGCATCGCGTCGTCCATCGCCGAGGGCTTCGAGCCGTGGGCGGGTGTCATCGAGACGCGCCTGACCGGCTCGCTCGTCGCCGACCGCGCGGGCGTCGCGACGCCGTTCGCGATGCTCAACCTCCAGGACCGCGGCACGTTCTTCGTCGAGCCGACCGCCGAGGTGTACGAGGGCATGGTCGTCGGCGAGAACTCGCGCAACGAGGACATGGACGTCAACATCGCCAAGGAGAAGAAGCTCAACAACATCCGCTCCTCCACGGCGGAGTCGTTCGAGAACGTCGTCCCGCCGCGCAAGCTCACGCTCGAGGAGTCGCTCGAGTTCGCGCGCGAGGACGAGTGCGTCGAGGTGACGCCCGAGATCGTGCGCATCCGCAAGGTCGTGCTCGACCAGACGGAGCGCGCGCGCATCTGGGCCCGCACCAAGAAGGGCTGACCCACGGTGGCGCCCGGCGGCCTGCTCGCGGTGCACGCGCACCCCGACGACGAGACCCTCGCGACGGGAGCGCTGCTCGCGACGTGGGCCGCGGCCGGGCGGCCCGTGACGCTGGTGACGTGCACGCGCGGTGAGCGCGGCGAGGTGATCGGCGCCCCGCTCGCGCACCTGCAGGGCGACGGCCCGGCGCTCGCGGCGCACCGCGAGACCGAGCTCACGGCCGCGCTCGCGGCGCTCGGCGTGACCGACCGCGTGTTCCTCGACGCGCTCACCGGCGCGCGGTACGAGGACTCGGGCATGGCGTGGGCCGACGAGGGCCGCCGCGCGGTCGCCGCCCCCGAGGCGGTCGCCGCGGGCACGGCCCTGGCCGCGCAGCCGCTCGACGACCTGGCCGCACCGCTCGCCGCGCTCGTCGTCGAGCGGCGTCCCGACGTCGTCGTGACGTACGAGCCGAACGGCGGCTACGGCCACCCGGACCACGTGTACGCGCACCACGTGACGCACCGCGCGCTCGAGCTCGCGGCCCGCGACGGCCACCGCGTGCCCGTCGTGCTGTGGGCCGCGCAGGGCCGGGAGCGGGCGCGGGCCGCCCGCGCCGCGCTGCGCCGCCTCGTCGGGCCGGGGGACCCGTTGACCGCACCCGCGGCGGACGACGTGTTCGCGTCGGTCGTCGTCGACGACGACGAGGTCGCGCTCGAGGTCGACACCCGCGCCGTCCGCGACGCGGTGCTGGACGCGCTGCGCGCGCACGCGACCCAGGTCCAGGACGTCGCCCCCGTCGACGACGAGCCCGCGCTCGCCGGCCGCTACGCCCTCAGCCTCGGCCTGGCCGAGCCGGTGCTGCCGGTCGAGCAGTACCGCCTCGCGGCCGGCGTGACCCCGGCCGACCTCGCGGGCGTCGCGTGGCCCGCAGGGGTGCGGCCGGTAGCCTGACCGCGTGCAGCCGCTGACCCCGCAGACGCTCCTGCGGGCCCTCCTGTCGTTCGTCCTCGGCCTCGTGATCGGCGCGCTCGGGACCGTCGTCCACCGCGGCGCGATCCCGTGGGGGCTGCTCGCCGCGCTCGCCCTGGTGCTCGCCGCGACCGTCATGGTCCGCGCGTGGGCCGGGTGGCCCGCCTACGTCGGGATCGTCGGCGGGGTGTTCCTGGCGGTCGTCGTGCTCGCGCAGACCGGTCCCGGCGGTGACGTGCTCCTGCCCGGCGGCGACCGCGTCAACGCGCCGTGGCTCGGGTTCGCGTGGCTCGGTGGCGTCGTGGTCGTCCTCGCGCTCGGGGCGCTCGCGCCGCGCCGCTGGTTCGACGACACGCCCCGCCCGCCCCGGGCGGCCGCACCCGTCACGCCACCCCCGGCGCAGCAGGAGGGCGCGGCGTCGACCGACGGACCCGCTGCGGCCGACGCGTGAGCGCGCAGCCCGACGACTTCCGCACCGCCGTCGCGGCCCTGCCCGCGGGTGTCGCCGTCGTCACCACGACCTGGCGGCGCACCGTGTGGGCCATGACGGTCAGCTCCGCCACGTCGGTGTCCCTCGACCCGCCGCTCCTGCTGTTCTGCGTGCACACCGACGCGCGCCTGCGCGACGCGCTCGACGAGGCCGACACCTGGACCGTCTCCGTGCTCGGCGCCGACCAGGCGCCCGTCGCCGACTGGCTCGCGTCCGCCGGCCGCCCCGCCGTCGACCAGCTCACGCGCGTCCCGCACCACGCGCCCGACGTCGCCGCGGGCGTCCGCCTCGACGGCGCCGCCGCGTGGTTCGAGTGCCGCACCAGCGCGATCCACCCCGCGGGGGACCACGACGTCGTCGTCGGCGACGTGCTCGTCGCGCAGCGGGCCGCCCCCGAGGTCGGCGGCCTCGTGCACCTCGAAGGGCGCCTGCGCGGCGTGCGCTGAGGTCACGATCTCGTCACAGGTCGCTCCCGCGCGGCCAGGCACGCGTGCGCGTGCGCGAACCCTAAAGCACAGCGACGTAGACTCGCCGGGCGTAACACGACCGAGCAGGGGAAGCGATGACCGACCGTACCGATTCCGACAGCCCCGCACCGCAGGAGCCGTCGGGCGGGAGATCGGCCGACGACGTCGTCTGGCCCGTCTGGGGTGCGACCACGGGTCGTCCCGCCCTGGGTGACGAGACCCGCCCGAACCCCGTGGTCCCGGCGGCGTCCGAGCGCGCCGACAGGTCTGCGTCCGACGAGGCGCCCGAGCCCGACGTCGCTGAGCCCGACGTCGCCACCGTCGAGGCGGCGTCGGACGAGCCCGCGCCCGACGAGCCCGCGCCCGACGAGGCTGTGCCCGACGAGGCCGCGTCCGACGAGGCTGTGTCCGACGAGCCCGCGCCCGACGAGGCTGTGTCCGAGGTGGCGGTGTCCGACGAGCCCGGCACGGACGAGAGCACGACCGACGAGGGTGCCGGCGACGAGGTGCCGGTCGACGCGCCGGAGGAGTCGCCTGCGGAGCACGGCGGCGTCGCGGAGGTCGACGAGCCCGTGGTCGACGAGCCCGTCGTGGACGAGCCCGCGGTCGACGAGCCCGTCGTGGACGAGCCCGCGGTCGACGAGCCCGCAGTCGACGAGCCCGCGGTCGACGAGCCCGCGGTGGACCAGGCGCTGCCCGTCGACGAGACCACCGAGACCGAGCCCACGCACGAGCCGGTCGCCGCGGACGCGGCCGACGAGGCCTCGCCCGTCGAGACGACGCCCGACGACGCCCAGGCCGACGAGCCGGCGGTCGACGACGCCGAGGTCGACGAGCCGGCGGTCGACCACGCCGAGGCCGACGAGGCGGGCGGGGACGCGGACGCCCGCGACGACGCCGAGGCGGGCGCCCCGCAGGAGCAGGAGCTCGTCGACGAGTCGGAGCCCGTCGCGGCGGAGGCCGCGGACGCGGACACCACCGAGGGCGTGTCGGCCCGAGCAGCCGAGGCGACCGAGGTCGCCGCGACCGCGACGCCCGAGCCGGAGGCGGCACCGACGATCGTCGTGCCCGCGATCTTCTCCGACGAGACGGTCGCGCCGAAGCCCGCCGCCCGGGAGCCCGAGGCTGCCACGGAGACCGGTGCCGCGGTCGTCGGCGCCGACGAGGCCGCACCCGCGCCGGCCCAGGTCGAGGAGCCGGAGGTCGACGAGCCTCAGGCCGACGACGCCGCGGTCGACGAGCCCGACGCGAGCGAGCCCGAGTCCGCCGCGAGCGAGCCCGAGGTCGACGAGCCCGAGGCCGACGACGCCGCAGTCGACGAGTCCGACGCGAGCGAGCCCGACGCCGGAGAGCCGGAGACGGACGGACCGGAGACCGTCGCGTCGTCGAGCGCCGAGCCGCAGGACGAGCAGACTGCCGAGCCCGCGACCGCGGAGGCTGCCGTCGGCGAGCCCGCCGCGGACGCGGCTGACGTCGGCGGCGCCGCGACCGCAGTCGCGAGTGCGCCTGCACAGGCCGAGACGGTCGTCCTGCCGGTGACGCCCGCCGCCCCGGCGCAGCCGGCCGCGCAGGCCGAGCCCGCGACGCCCACGGCCACGCCCACGGCCACGCCCACGGCCACGCCCACCGCCACGCCCACGGCCACGCCCGCGGCTCCGGCCGCCGAGACGGCCGCACCGAGCGCACCCGCGCGCGACTCGGTCTTCCAGCGGCGCGAGCCGGCGGCGCCGTCGGCCCCCGCGCAGGACGCGACGGTCGTCCTGCCCGCGGCGGGCGCGACGCCCGAGGAGCCGGCCGCGCCGGTCCCGCCCGCGCTCAGCGGCGCGGCGCGCGTGTCCGCAGGCCCGGTGCCGACGACGCCGCGCGACCCCTCGCCGTTCGACGACTTCGAGTCCGAGGAGCACGTGCGGCGCTGGCCGCGGCGCCTCGCGATCGGTGCGGGCGTCGTCGTGCTGCTCGGCGCGGCGTACGTGGGCGCGAGCTACGCGACGGCCGACCGCGTGCCGCGTGGTGCGACGGTCGCGGGGGTCGAGATCGGCGGACTGTCGGCGGACGAGGCTGCGGAGCGCCTGGACACCGAGCTCGCGCCGCGGACGCAGGACGCGGTCGAGGTGCTCGCGAACGACGCGCAGGCGACGCTCGAGCCGCAGGCGGCGGGCCTGTCGTTCGACGCACGCGCGACCGTCGACCGGCTCACGGGGGTCGACCTCGCGCAGCCGCGCCGGCTGTGGGACCAGATCGTCGGAGTCGGGGCGCAGGAGCCTGTCACGCAGGTCGACGAGACGAAGCTGGTGGGCGCGCTCGAGGCGCTCGGCACGTCGCTGTCACTCGCGCCGGTGGACGGTGCGGTGCTGTTCGTCGACGGCGCGGCGGTCATGACGGACGCGTCCGACGGCTGGAGCATCGACCAGGACGCGGCCGCCGAGCGCGTCGCGCGTGACTGGCTGGTCGCGGCGCAGCCGCTCGAGCTGCCGACGGTCGTCGTCGAGCCGGAGATCACGCAGGCCGAGGCGCAGGCGGCGCTGGACGACGTGGCGGAGCCGCTGGTGTCCGCGCCCATCTCGGTCGTGGTGTCCGAGAAGCTCGCGGTGCTGCAGCCGGCGACGCTCGCGGCCGCGGCGGCGATGCAGCCGGTGGACGGCGAGCTCGAGCTGCAGCTCGACGGCGAGGCGCTCGCGGCGGAGGTCGTCGAGCAGCTGCCCGAGGGCGTGCTGACGTCCGCGTCGGACGCGCACTTCGAGTTCCAGGACGACAAGCCGGTGCTCGTGCCGGGCGAGCCGGGCACGACGGTCTCGCCGGAGGACGTCGCGGAGGCGGTCGCGGCGGTCGCGGGGGCGCAGGACCGCACGGCGAACGTCGAGCTGTCGCAGACGGACCCGGCGGAGACCACGCAGGCGCTCGAGGAGCTGGGCGTCAAGGAGGTCGTGTCGGAGTTCTCGACGCCGCTGACGAGCGAGCCGCGGCGCACGCAGAACATCCGGCAGGGCCTGGCGAACATCACGGGCGTGCTGATCCGCCCGGGGGAGACGTTCAGCCTCACGGAGTCGCTCGGCCCGATCGACGCGGCCCACGGGTTCGTGCAGGCCGGCGCGATCGTCAACGGCGAGCACTCGGACGCGTGGGGCGGCGGCCTGTCGCAGGTGTCGACGACGACGTACAACGCGGCGTTCCTCGCGGGCATGGAGGACGTCGAGCACACGCCGCACAGCGAGTGGTTCGCGCGCTACCCCGAGGGCCGCGAGGCGACGATCTTCACCGGCGTGATCGACATGAAGTGGAAGAACACCACGCCGTACGGGGCGCTCGTGCAGGGCTGGGTCGCGAACGGGCGCGCGTACGTGCGCATCTGGGGCACCAAGTACTGGACGGTCGAGGAGTCGACGAGCGGCCGATCGGGCGTCGTGCAGCCGTCGACGGTCTACTCAACGTCGCGCACGTGCACGCCGCAGGCCGCGGGGAACCCGGGCTTCTCGGTGACGGTGACGCGCCGGCTGCTGCTCGACGGCGTGCTCAAGGAGACGACGTCGAACACGTGGCGCTACAAGCCGCAGAACCGCGTGATCTGCGGGTCGCCGCCGAGCAAGGACAAGGACAAGGACAAGGACGAGGAGTCCGACGAGAAGGACGCCGCCCGGCGCTGAGCGTCGGCCCTCGGTGCGGACGGTCAGTGCCGTCGGGCGCGGCGCTCGGGCGGTGGGGGGATCGGCTTCCACAGCACGACGTCCGCGCCGGCGATCCGGGCGGGCCCGCGTGACGTGTCCAGCGTGAGGCCGTCGTCGTCGACGCGCAGCACCACGCCGAGCACGTCGGTGAGGTGCGGCCCGTCCGGCGGGGCCGGCACGAGGCGGCGTCGCACGACGACGCGCGTGCCGGCGGCGGCCTCCTGCCACGGCCGCGCCGGGGTGGCGCTCATCGTCCGTCCGCGGTGACGTCGGCCGATGCGTCGGTGGGTGGACACGGGATCGTGCGCGTGCGCATGTGGGGAATACTAGGGACGACCCGTCAAGTGGAGGACGACCGTGACGTATGTGATCGCTGAGCCCTGCGTGGACGTCAAGGACAAGGCGTGCATCGAGGAATGTCCCGTGGACTGCATCTACGAGGGCAAGCGGTCGCTCTACATCCACCCGGACGAGTGCGTGGACTGCGGCGCGTGCGAGCCGGTCTGCCCGGTCGAGGCCATCTACTACGAGGACGACGTCCCCGAGCAGTGGAGCGAGTACTACAAGGCCAACGTCGAGTTCTTCGACGATCTGGGCTCGCCGGGTGGTGCCGCCAAGATGGGGCAGATCGACAAGGACCACCCGATCATCGCGACGCTGCCGCTGCGCGTGCACGGCGACTGACGCGCGCCACCGGTGGGCCTGCTGACCGGCGCGCTGCCGGATTTCCCGTGGGACACGCTCGTGCCGTTCGCGCAGCAGGCGCGTGCGCACGAGCGGGGCATCGTCGACCTCTCGGTCGGCACGCCCGTCGACCCGACCCCGGCGGTGGTGCGCGACGCGCTCGTCGCGGCCGCGGACTCGCCGGGCTACCCGACGACCTGGGGGACCGCCGACCTGCGTGAGGCGGTCGTGCGGTGGTTCGAGCGGCGGCGCGGCGTGCCGGGCCTGGACCCGGCGGGCGTGCTGCCGACGGTCGGCTCGAAGGAGCTGGTCGCGCTGCTGCCCGCTCTGCTCGGGCTGGGCGAGGGCGACACGGTGCTGCACCCCGCGGTGGCGTACCCGACGTACGACGTGGGCGCGCGGCTCGCGGGCGCGACTCCCGAGCCGTGCGAGGACCCGGCGGCGCGGCTCGCGCAGGGGCGCGGTGACGTGCGCCTGGTGTGGCTGAACTCGCCCGCGAACCCGCACGGCGCGGTGCTGGGCGCCGACGAGCTCACGGCGGTCGTCGCGGCGGCACGGGAGGCCGCGCGGCGGGACGGCCGCCCGGTCGTCGTCGCCTCGGACGAGTGCTACGCCGAGCTGGCGTGGGACGAGCCGTGGGCGGGCGACGGCGTGCCGAGCGTGCTCGACCCGCGCGTCACGGGGGGCGACGTCACCGGGCTGCTGGCGGTGTACTCGCTGTCGAAGCAGTCGAACCTCGCGGGGTACCGCGCGGCGTTCGTCGCGGGCGACCCGGCGCTGGTCGCGGGGCTGCTCGAGGCGCGCAAGCACGCGGGGATGATCGTGCCGGGACCGGTGCAGGCGGCGATGACGGTCGCGCTGGACGACGACGCGCACGTCGCGGCGCAGCGCGAGCGGTACCGCGCGCGGCGCGGGCTGCTGCGTGCGGCGCTCGAGGAGGCCGGGTACGTGGTCGACGAGTCCGCGGCGGGCCTGTACCTGTGGGTGCGCCCCGCGGGTGGCGGGCAGGACTGCTGGCAGACGGTCGCGGACCTGGCGGGGCTGGGCATCCTCGTCGCGCCGGGTGCGTTCTACGGGCCGGCGGGGCAGGGGCACGTGCGGGTCGCGCTGACGGCGTCCGACGAGGCGGTCGCGGAGGCCGCGGCGCGGTTGCGCGGCGCCTGACCAGGTCGATGTGACTTGATTCACAGCGGATCAGGTCGTCCCAGGATTCGTCTCTGCGCGCCGGGCGCAGGTACCGTCGTCGGCAGGCCAACGGAGGCCACCGCTGCGGCCGCAGGGCCGACGTCGGCGACGACCCGGGCGCGAGCGCGCGCCGGTCGTGGCAGGAAGGAACGCCATGTCCGAGACCATCACCTCCCCGGTCCAGCTGGTCGTGAACGGCCAGGCCAAGGACCTGCCGGTCGTCACCGCGACCGAGGGGAACGACGGAGTGGTGGTCTCCACCCTGCTGCGTGACACCGGCCTGGTCACGGTCGACCCGGGGTTCATGAACACCGCGTCGTGCGAGTCGAAGATCACCTACATCGACGGTGACGAGGGCATCCTGCGCTACCGGGGCTACCCGATCGAGCAGCTCGCGGAGTCCTCGACGTTCCTCGAGGTCGCGTACCTGCTGATCCACGGCGAGCTGCCGTCGCCGACCGAGCTCGACGCGTTCAGCGAGCGCGTGAACCGGCACACGCTCGTGCACGAGGACTTCCGCACGTTCATGGGGACGTTCCCGCGCGGCGCGCACCCGATGGCCGTGATGTCGTCGGCGATCAACGCGCTGTCGACGTTCTACCCGGAGTCGCTCGACCCGTTCGACCCGGAGACGGTCGAGCTCGCGACGGTCCTCATCCTCGCGAAGACCCGCACGATCACGTCGTACGTGCACCGCACCTCGAAGGGCGAGCCGCTGCTCTACCCGGACTACAGCCGCGGGTACGTCGAGGACTTCCTGCGCATGACGTTCGCGGTGCCGTACCAGCAGTACGAGCCCGACCCGGTCGTGGTCGAGGCGCTCGACAAGCTGCTCATCCTGCACGCCGACCACGAGCAGAACTGCTCGACGTCGACGGTCCGCATCGTCGGCTCGTCGCACGCGAACCTGTACGCGTCGGTCGCGGCCGGCATCAACGCGCTGTCCGGCCCGCTGCACGGCGGGGCGAACGAGGCCGTGCTCACGATGCTCGACGAGATCAAGGCCAACGGCGGCGACGCGACCGACTTCATGCGCCGCGTGAAGAACAAGGAGCAGGGCGTCCGCCTCATGGGGTTCGGGCACCGCGTCTACAAGAACTACGACCCGCGCGCCGCGATCGTGAAGAAGAGCGCGCACGCCGTGCTCGAGGCGCTGGGCGCGGCCGACGAGCTGCTCGACATCGCCATGAAGCTCGAGGACATCGCGCTCAACGACGACTACTTCATCTCGCGCAAGCTGTACCCGAACGTCGACTTCTACACGGGCCTCATCTACAAGGCGATGGGCTTCGACCGGGCGATGTTCACGCCGCTGTTCGCGCTGGGCCGCATGCCGGGCTGGATCGCGCAGTGGCGCGAGATGATGACCGACCCGGCGACGAAGATCGGGCGCCCGCGCCAGGTCTACACGGGCGAGGTCTCGCGCGACTACGTCCCCGCCGACCAGCGCTGACGTGACCGGCACCGGCGGACGCGACGCGCGCCGCGCCGGTGCGCCCCTTCCGCCCGGGGTGGCCGGGCCGTTGTCGGTCGTCGCGTTCGTGTGCGAGCTCGGGCTGCTGGTGCTCGCGGGCGTCACGGGGTGGCGTCTGGGGCAGCGGCTGGACGTGCCGGGGCAGGACGCGCTCGCGGCCGTGCTCGCGGTGCTGCTCGTCGCGGTCGTCGTGATCGTCTGGGCGCGGTGGAACGCGCCGCGCTCGCCCTCGCGACTGCGGTGGCCCTGGCGCTACCTCACGCAGCTCGCGCCGTTCGTCGGCGTCGCGCTGCTCGCGTCGCTCGTCGGGCTGGGCTGGTGGGGTGCGGTGCTCGCGGTCCTCGCCGCGGTCGCGTTCGGCTTCTCGCGCGGCGGGCAGGACGCGGCGACGACGAGCCCGCCGCCCCGCTGACTACAGGTCGAGGCGGACCGAGCCCGCCTCGCGCGTGCCGCGGTCGTTCGTCGTCCACTCGCCGCTCTCGCGGGTCCATGTGCGGTCCGCGACGTCGACGCGCTGCGTGCCGAGCTCCTGCGCGGTCGCCACGGCCCATGCCGCGAGCGCCCAGCCCGACCGCGCGGCGTCGTCGCCCAGCCCGCTCACGTCGACGACCACGCCCGCAGGCTCGTCGTCGCCGCCGAACCGCCGCGTGGGGACGTCGCCCAGGTCCCGCTCGACGCGAGCGAGCACGGCGTCCGGGTCGCCGCCGTCGCTCCGGGGGAGCGTGCACGCGATCGTCGCGGGGGAGTGGCCCGTGAGGCCCGACGCCCACGCGCGCGCCCGCACCTCGTGCTGCGCGTACGCCTTCGGGAACGCGGAGCGCTGCACGGCCTGCGCGGCGTCCGTGACGTCCATGTCCTCGTAGCGGTCGACCTTCACGAGCCCGTCGTAGAACTTCCCGACCGAGTAGACGGGGTCCATGATCTCCTCGACCGTGCCCCAGCCCTGCGACGGCCGCTGCTGGAACAGGCCGATCGAGTCCCGGTCGCCGTAGTCGATGTTCTCGAGCCGCGACTCCTGCAGCGCGGTCGCGATCGCGATCGTCACGGCACGTGCGGGCAGGCCGCGACGCTGCGCGACCGCCGCGAACAGCGCCGCGTGCTGCGCCTGGTCCGCGCTCAGCGTCCACGCGGTGCCGTCGAGCGTGGCGGTGCACCGGGCGACCACGGGCAGGTCGGGCTCGAGGCGCTGGAGCGCGGTCACGACGAGCGCGACCGCGCCGGCCAGCACACCGACGACGACGAGCAGCCCGACGAACGCGCGCCCCGCACGGCGCCGCCGCCGTGCGCGTGCCGGGCGCCGACCAGCGGCCACCGCGCTCAGTTGGCGTGCAGCGACGCGTTGAGCTGGACGCCCGAGCCCGTGCGCGCCACCGCCTCGACCCCGCCCGTGAGCGAGTTGCGGCGGAACAGGACGCCGTCCGCGCCGGACAGTGCGTGCGCCTTGACGACCTTCCCGTCGTCGTCGCCGAAGCCGACGAGCGTGACCTTCGTGCCCGCGGTGACGTAGAGCCCGGCCTCGACCACGCAGTCGTCGCCGAGCGCGATGCCGAGCCCCGCGTTCGCGCCGAGCAGCGTGCGCCGCCCGATCGAGACGACCTCGCGGCCGCCGCCGGACAGCGTGCCCATGATCGACGCGCCGCCGCCGACGTCGGAGCCGTCGCCCACGACGACGCCCTGCGAGATGCGGCCCTCGACCATCGACGTGCCGAGCGTCCCGGCGTTGAAGTTCACGAAGCCCTCGTGCATGACGGTCGTGCCCGCGGCGAGGTGCGCGCCGAGGCGCACGCGGTCCGCGTCGGCGATCCGCACGCCCGCCGGGAGCACGTAGTCGACCATGCGCGGGAACTTGTCGACGCCGTACACGGTCGGCGCGACCTGGTTCGCAGCGCGCAGCCGGGCGCGCGTGAGCTCGAAGCCGTCGACCGCGCACGGGCCGCGGTCGGTCCACACGACGTTCGGCAGCGCGGCGAAGATGCCCTCGAGGTTGAGGTCGTTCGGCCGGACCAGGCGGTGCGACAGCAGGTGCAGGCGCAGGTACGCGTCCGACGTGCCCGCGGGCGGCGCGTCGAGGTCGATGAGGGTACGCACGACGTGCACGCGCACGCGGCGTGCCTCGTCGACGTGCTCGTGCAGGTCGGCGGGCGGCTGGACGTCGTCGTCCGGCTCGCCGAGCGCGGGAGCGGGGTACCAGGTGTCGAGGGTGATGCCGTCGAGGGTCGTGGTCGCGAGACCGAACCCCCAGGCGGGGCGAGAGCTCATGGCGACAAGCGTACGGGCGCCTGAATCGTTACCGGTCGGTAGCCGACCCGCGGCGCGGCTCGGGCGGCCTAGGCTCGAGGACCGTGACGCATCCTGCCCTCGACCCCCGCGGCGACCTGGTCGCCCTCACCCGCGCGATCTGCGACGTCCCCTCCGTGAGCGGCGACGAGCGCGCGCTCGCCGACCTCGTCGAGGCCGCGCTGCGCAGCGCGCCCCACCTCGAGGTCCTGCGCGACGGCGACACGGTCGTCGCGCGCACGCACCTCGGGCGCGACCAGCGCGTCGTCGTCGCCGGTCACCTCGACACCGTG
This sequence comes from Cellulomonas palmilytica, assembly GCF_021590045.1. Lineage (NCBI taxonomy): Bacteria > Bacillati > Actinomycetota > Actinomycetes > Micrococcales > Cellulomonadaceae > Cellulomonas > Cellulomonas palmilytica. The sequence goes on from NZ_CP062221.1 coordinate 1,580,895, forward strand.
CCGATCGCGGACAACCTGCCGACGCGCCTCGTGGACGACGAGCTGTGGGGGCGTGGGACGGTCGACATGAAGGGCGGCGTCGCGGTCGCGCTCGCGCTCGCGGTCCGGCTCGAGGAGCCGACGCGCGACGTGACGTGGGTCTTCTACGACCACGAGGAGGTCGCGGCGGAGCTCAACGGGCTGGGCCGCCTCGTGCGGCACCGTCCCGACTGGCTCGCGTGCGACTTCGCGGTGCTCGGCGAGCCGTCGAACGGCGGCCTCGAGGGCGGCTGCAACGGCACGCTGCGGGCGGAGGTCCGGCTGGCCGGCGTCGCGGCGCACTCGGCGCGAGCGTGGGCGGGCGTCAACGCGGTGCACGCCGCGGGCGAGGTGCTGCGCCGGCTCGAGGCGTACGAGCCGCGCACGGTCGACGTCGACGGGCTCGCCTACCGCGAGAGCCTGGGCGCGGTCCTCATCAGCGGCGGGACCGCGACGAACGTCGTCCCCGACGCCTGCGTCGTCACCGTCAACTACCGGTTCGCGCCGTCGTCGTCCGTCGCCGACGCCGAGGCGCACGTGCGCGAGCTGTTCGACGGCTACGACGTCGTGATCACCGACGCCGCGCCCGGCGCGCGCCCGGGTCTCGACGCGCCCGCCGCGCGGGAGTTCGCCGCCGCGGTGCTCGCGGTGACGGGCGGCGCGCCCGCACCCAAGTACGGCTGGACGGACGTCGCCCGGTTCTCCGAGCTCGGCATCCCCGCGGTGAACTTCGGCCCCGGTGACCCGATGCTCGCGCACAAGGCCGACGAGCGCTGCCCGGTCGCGCAGCTCGACTCGTCGTACGAGGCCATGCGCGTCTGGCTCACCTCCTAGGCTGCGGGCATGAGCGACGACGGACAGCCCGCACCCGGCCGCGGCTACCGCAAGGGACCCGTGCTGCTGCGCGGGCAGCAGATCCCGACGACGACGTCGGACCAGCGCCTGCTCAGCCGCCCTGTCGGCGGCGCGAGCTGGCTGCACGACGACCCGTGGCGCGTCATGCGCATCCAGTCGGAGTTCGTCGAGGGGTTCGGCGCGCTCGCCGAGGTCGGGCCCGCGGTGAGCGTGTTCGGCTCGGCGCGCACGCCCGCCGGCTCGCCCGCGTACGTGCTGGCCACCGAGGTCGCGCGGCAGCTCGTCGAGGCCGGGTACGCGGTGATCACCGGTGGCGGCCCCGGGATCATGGAGGCCGCCAACCGCGGCGCCAAGGAGGCCGGCGGGGTCTCGATCGGGCTCGGCATCGAGCTGCCGTTCGAGCAGGGCATGAACGACTGGGTCGACCTCGGGGTCAACTTCCGGTACTTCTTCGCGCGCAAGACGATGTTCGTGAAGTACTCCGAGGGGTTCATCGTGCTGCCCGGCGGGTTCGGGACGCTCGACGAGCTGTTCGAGGCCCTCACGCTCGTGCAGACGCACAAGGTCATCGAGTTCCCGATCGTCCTCGTCGGGCGCGAGCACTGGCAGGGGCTGCTCGACTGGATCAACGGGCCGGTCGTCGCGGCGGGGCTCATCTCGCCCGTCGACCGGGAGCTCATCCAGGTGGTCGACACCGCGGAGGAGGCCGTGCAGGTGGTGCTGCAGCGCGGCGCCGAGCTGCGCGCCGCCGAGGAGGCCGCGACCGCCGCGGCCGAGGCCGCGCAGCAGGCCGCGGACGCGTCGTCCGACGAGCCGTGACGCCGGGCCCCGGCACGACCGGTCGCGCCGCGCCCGAGCCCGCGCCCGGCGTCGCGACCGGGCTGGGGACCGGGCTCGCGGGCGTGCCCGCGGCCGGGGCCGCGCTGCGCCTGCGTGACCGCGTGCTGGGGCCCGACCACCCCGTGGTGATGGCGGTCGTCAACCGCACGCCGGACTCGTTCTACGCGCCCGCCCGGTACGACGACGCGGGGGCCGACGCCGCGGTCGCGCGCGCCGAGGAGGAGGGCGCGGACGTCGTCGACCTCGGCGGCGTGCGCGCCGGGCGCGGGCCGCGGGTCGAGCCCGACGAGGAGATCGCGCGGGTCGTGCCGCTGGTCGAGCGCGTGCGTCGGCGGCACCCCGACCTGCTCGTCAGCGTCGACACGTGGCGCTCGTCGGTCGCGCGCGCGGCCGCGCTCGCGGGCGCGGACCTGGTGAACGACACGTGGGCCGGTCACGACCCGGAGCTCGTCGCGGTCGCCGCGGAGCACAGGCTGGGCGTCGTGTGCTCGCACACGGGCGGCGCCCGACCGCGCACCGACCCGTTCCGCGTGGCCTACCCGCGCACGTCACCACGGCTGTCCGACGAGCACGCGTCCGACGAGCGCGCGTCCGACGAGCACGCATCCGACCCGCTCGACGGGGTCGTGGACGACGTCGTCGCGACGCTCGCCGCCGCCGCACGGCGGGCCGTGGACCTCGGGATCGACCCGGCGAGCGTGCTCGTCGACCCGACGCACGACTTCGGCAAGAACACCTGGCACTCGCTGCACCTCGTGCGCCGCACGTCCGCGCTCGTCGCGCTCGGCCACCCCGTGCTCATGGCGTTCTCGCGCAAGGACTTCGTGGGCGAGACGCTCGGGCTGCCCGCCGAGGAGCGGCTCGAGGGCACGCTCGCGGCGACCGCGGTGGCCGCGTGGCTCGGGGCGCGGGTCTTCCGCGCGCACGACGTGCGGGCCACGCGCCGCACGCTCGACATGGTCGCCGCGATCCGCGCCGACCGCGCACCCGAGCTCGCGGTCCGGGGGATGGCATGAGGGACGAGCTGACCGCGCAGGGCGCGGGCGACGCCGCGCCGACCGCCGCGACGGACGACGACGCCCGCGCACAGTCCGAGCCGCAGGCAGAACCTCAGGCGGAGCAGCAGGTCGGGCTGCGGGCCGAGGGGCGGCCCGCGGCCGTGCGCACGCGGCCGCGGTGGGACCCGCGCACGTGGGCGTGGTGGGTGCAGGTGCTCGCGGTGTACGCGCTCGCGCGCGGGGCCACCGCGCTGCTGCTCCTGCAGGCGGCCGCGCACCAGGGCCCCACCCCGTGGGCCGACGAGCACCCGTCGTACGCGCAGATGACGGGGCTGTTCTGGGACGCGGGCTGGTACCACCGCATCGCCGAGGAGGGCTACCCCGACACCCTGCCCGTCGACGAGTCCGGCAACGTGCGGCAGAGCGCGTGGGCGTTCTTCCCGCTGTACCCGATGCTCGTGCGCGGTCTCATGGCGGTGACCACGCTCGGCTGGGAGGTCGTCGCGCCGACGACGTCGCTGCTGCTCGGCGCGGGCGCGGTGCTGCTGGTGCACCGGGCCGTGGTGCACGGCGCGCCCCGGGCGTGCGCCGCGTGGCCGGGGCTGCCGCTCGCGACCGTGGTGCTCGTCGCGGTGTTCCCGACGTCGCCGGTGCTGCAGGTCGCGTACACCGAGTCCCTCGCGCTCCTGCTCGTCGCCGCCGCGCTCCTGCTGCTGGTCCGCCGGCACTACCTCGCGTGCGCGGGCGTGCTCGTGCTGCTCGGGCTGACGCGCGCGGTCGCGCTGCCCATGGCGGTCGTCGTCGGCGTGCACCTGCTGGCGCGGTGGGCCGGGGCGCGCCGCGGCCGCGAGGCGTTCCCCGCCCGGGACGTCGCCCAGGTGCTGGGGCTCGGGGTCGTCGCGGTCGTCTCGGGCTTCCTGTGGCCCGCGGTGTGCGGCTGGGTCACGGGCGTGCCGCAGGGGTACCTGCGCACGCAGGAGGCGTGGCGCGGGGTCCGCGAGGTCACGCCGTTCGGCGGCTGGGACTACGTGCTGCAGTTCTGGTTCGGCGACGCGGGCTGGTGGGTGCTCGCGGCGGCCGCGGGGTTCGTCGTCGCGCTGCTCGTCGTGCCCGCCGCGTGGCGGCTGGGACCCGAGCTGCACGTGTGGCCCGCGGCCTACGTGCTCTACCTCGCCGCGGCGATCGAGCCGGGAAGCAGCCTCGCCCGGTTCCTCGTCCTCGCCTTCCCGGCGGGCGCGATCACCGCGGGCGTGGTGCGTCGCCCGACCGCCGCGCGGTGGGCCTGGTTCGCAGCCGTGGTCGTGCTCATGCTCGTCCTGCAGGCGGTCTGGGTGTGGCGGTTCTGGCGCCTGACGAGCGGCTGGCCGCCGTGATGTCCGGCCTGTGAACTAGGATGGTCCCCGGACATCCGGCACCACGGGATCGCAGGTGGTGCGGGCACGAGCGGCGCGCAGGCGCCGCACCGCGACCGCACCGGGGCACCCGGTCGGGACGCACGAGGCGAAGGAGAGGCCACGCATGGCCGCGATGAAGCCGAGGACCGGAGACGGACCGCTCGAGGTGACGAAGGAAGGACGCGGCATCGTCATGCGCGTCCCGCTCGAGGGTGGTGGTCGTCTCGTGGTCGAGCTGAACGCGACCGAGGCCGCCGAGCTGGGCGAGGCACTGACCTCCGTCGCAGGCTGACGTGGCCGCTGGTCGTCCCCTGACGATCGGCCGGAGGCTGCCGGCCGTCTCGCTCGTCGGCGGTGTGGTGGCGGACAGCCCGCTGCTGACGGAGCCCGACGTCGACGCGGTCGCCGTCCCCGTCGCGCCCGCCGTCGCGGGCGACGAGGACGAGGGGCCTCAGCCGCGCCGTGGCGCGGCGTCGACCGCGGCGCGCTACGGCATCGACCTCGCCGAGCTCGCCGAGCGCGCCGGGCTGACCGGCGCCGCGGGCGAGGCGTCCGTCGTGCAGCTGCCGCGCCCCGCGGGGTCCGGCGTGACGCTGCCGTGGGCCGGTCTGCCCCCGCGCATCGTGCTCGTCGGCATCGGGGCGAGCACCGACACCGACCTGCGCCGCGCGGGTGCCGCGCTGGCCCGGGCGACGCGCGGGCTCTCGCGCGTCGTGACGACGATCGGCGACGACGCGGGCTACAGCGCGTCCCAGGCGGCGCGCGCGGCGCGTGCGCTCGTCGAGGGGTACCTGCTCGCGGCTTACGTGCCGCTGAGCCTGGCGAAGACCCCCGCGGTCAAGCCGTCGGCCGACCTGGTGCTGCTCGGGCGCGACGGCACGCGCGCGGGCGCGGCCGTCGACGCGGCGCGCACGGCCGCCTCGGCCACCTGGCTCGTGCGCGAGCTCGCGTCGACGCCGTCGAGCATCAAGAACCCCGCCTGGCTCGCCGACCAGGCGCGCCGCCTCGCGACCGAGGCGGGCCTCGAGGTGACCGTGCGCGGCCCCCGCGAGCTCGCGGCCGAGGGCTTCGGCGGCATCCTCGCCGTCGGCTCGGGCTCCGCGTCGCCCCCGCGCCTCGTGACCGTCACGTACACGCCGCCGACGTTCGCCGCGGACGGCAAGCACGTCGTGCTGGTCGGCAAGGGCATCACGTACGACACGGGCGGCCTGTCGATCAAGCCGCGCGAGGCCATGGTCCCCATGAAGACCGACATGGCCGGCGCCGCGGTCGCGCTCGCGACGGTGCTCGCCGCGGCCCGGGCCGGCGTGCTGCACAAGGTCACCGCGGTCCTGCCGCTCGCCGAGAACCACTTCGGCGCCGCGTCCTACCGGCCCGGCGACGTGCTCACGATGTACGGCGGCACGACGGTCGAGATCGCCAACACCGACGCCGAGGGTCGGCTCGTCCTGGCCGACGCGCTCGCGTGGGCCGACGCGGCGCTCGACCCGGACCTCCTCGTCGACGTCGCGACGCTCACGGGCGCCGCGACCGTGGGGCTCGGCAAGCAGTACGCCGCGCTGTACGGCACGGACGCCGCGCTCGTCGCGGCGCTCCGGCAGGCCGGCGCAGACTCGGGCGAGCTCGCGTGGCCCATGCCGCTCGTCGGCGAGTACGACGAGGCCGTGCGCAGCTCCGTCGCGGACCTGCGGCACGTGCCCGAGGACGGCAAGATCGGCGCGGGCTCGGTGACCGCGGCGCTGTTCCTGCGGCGCTTCGCGGGCGAGCGCGCCTGGGCGCACCTCGACATCGCCGGCACCGCGCGCGCGACCGCCGACAAGCACGAGGTCACGGAGGGCGCGACCGGCTACGGCGCGCGCCTGCTCCTGCGCTTCCTCAGCGACCTGCGCTGAGCCGACCTGCGCTGAGCCGACCAGCGCTGAGCCGACTTGCGCTGAGCGTCAGCGGCGGACCGCGACCAGCAGGCCGTCGCCCACCGGCAGCAGGGCGGGCTGCAGGCGCTCGTCGGCCCGCACGGCGCGGCCCAGCTCGCGCACGATCGTCGTCGCCTCGTCACGCCGTGCCGGGTCGGCGACCCGGTCGTGCCACAGCGCGTGGTCCACGACGAGCACGCCGCCCTGGCGCAGCAGGCGCACGGCCTGCGCGAGGTACTCGGGAGCGGACTCGAGGAGCCCGCCGACGCTCGTGAGGCCGAGCAGCACCAGGTCGTAGGCGCCGTCGGTGAGGCGCGGCAGGACCTCGAGCGGGCGGCCCGAGATGGTGCGGGTCCGCGTGGGGCGGAAGCCCGCGTCGGCGAACGACTCCTTCGCGGCGCGGTGGTGCTCGACCTCGGAGTCGATCGTCGTCAGCACACCGTCCTCGGGCATGCCGCGCAGCAGGAACAGCGACGCGACGCCCGTGCCCGTGCCGATCTCGACGACGGCACGCGCCTTGGACGCGGCGGCGAGCAGCGTGAGCACCGCGCCCGTGCCCGGGGTCACGGCGCTCGCGCCGAGCTGTGCGGCGCGCTCACGTGCGGCGAGCACCGCGTCGTCCTCGGGGAGGAACTCCTCGGCGTAGACCCAGCTGCTGGCCTTGTCGGCGGAGATGATGGACCTCCCGGCGGTGGCGCGGCGTGCGCGCGGCGTGCGCCCACGGTCGCGGGCTCGCCCCAGCCTAGTGCGGCACGGCCCAGGGGCCAGCCCCACGGCGAGGTGCCGACGACCGACCCGGGAACGAATCGCGCGGGTGCGGCGTTGGCACACACGTCACGGACCTCCTCACCGGTCGCGGGCACCGTGCGGGGCCTGGGACACTGGGCGGTCGGTCGCGGCAGGAGTCGCGGGCGACCGGACGAGTCCGACCACCGAGCGATGAGGGAGCGCGTGCCGAGCGACCAGGCCACCCCCACCACCCCCACGTGGCAGGCGCCGTCGTGGGAGGAGATCGTGCGCGAGCACTCGGCGCGCGTGTACCGGCTCGCCTACCGACTGACGGGCAACCAGCACGACGCCGAGGACCTCACGCAGGAGACGTTCGTGCGCGTGTTCCGCTCGCTGCACACGTACTCGCCCGGCACGTTCGAGGGCTGGCTGCACCGCATCACGACGAACCTGTTCCTGGACCAGGCACGTCGGCGTCAGCGCATCCGCATGGACGCGATGGGCGACGACGACGAGCGCTACGAGAACACCGACGGGCTCGCGACGCCCGAGCGCGCGTTCGAGCACGGGAACCTGGACCACGACGTGCAGCGGGCACTGGCGGACCTGCCGCCCGAGTACCGTGCGGCCGTGGTGCTGTGCGACATCGAGGGCCTGTCCTACGAGGAGATCGCCGTCACGCTCGGGATCAAGATCGGCACGGTCCGGTCCCGCATCCACCGGGCCCGTGCGCGGCTGCGCGAGTCGCTCGAGCACCGTGCTCCCACGGCTCCCACGGCTCCCACGGCTCCCACGGCTCCCACGGCTCCCACGGCTCCCACGGCTCCCACGTCCTCGTCGTCCCCGGTGGCGCCGCTGGCGCACGGCGAGGTGGTCGCGCGGTGACGCACCACCTCGGCTCCCAGCTCAGCGCGCTCGTCGACGGGCGGCTCTCGGCCGCCGCGACCGAGCGGGTGCTCACGCACGTCGCCCGCTGCCCGCAGTGCGCGGACGAGCTCTCGGCGGCCCGTCTCGCCCGGCGCGCCCTGGCCGCGGCCGCGAGCGACGACGTGCCGCTCGCGCCCGACCTCACGGCCCGCCTCATGTCGCTCGCGGGGTCCGTCCCCGCGCCCGCCCCCGCTCCCGTGCCCGCACCGCGCGACCCGTTCGCGCAGCCCGCGATCGGGGTCCCGGAGCTGCACGGCCGCCGGGCGCGCGCGCTGCGCGGCGAGGTCGCCCAGCGGCGGCAGGTCTCGCGGCTCGCGGCGGGGTCGCTCGCGGGTGTCGGCGCGATCGCGGCGATGCTGTTCGTGCTGGGGGACCGGCCCGCGGTCTCGCCCGTCGGGCATCCCGGGGAGGACCTCGACCTGCTCGGCAGCGCGTCGGCCGCCTCGGTGCTCGCGGCGGCAGCGCAGGGCGAGCCCGACCGGCAGGACGAGCCCGGGCTGGCCCAGTCCCTGCGGGCGCGCGGGTGGGCGTTCCCCGACACGCTGCCCGCCGGCTGGAGCATCACCGGGACGCGGTGGGACGACGAGGCGCGCGAGCTCGAGATCGACCTCGCCGGGCCGCAGGGCACGCTCGTCGTGACCGAGCAGGAGGGGCGCCTCGACACGACTGCCCTGCGCGGTGCGGAGCGCGTGACGATCGGGGAGCACCAGGCGTACGTGCTGTCGTACGCGCCGTGGCACGTCGTCTGGCAGTGCGACTCGACGGTCGTGCAGGTCGTCTCGGGCGGTGACGCCTCCGCGATCGTCGAGGCGTTCCCCGCCAAGGCGTTCGACGGCGGGCTGCCCGCGCGCATGTCGCGCGGGTGGTCGACCGTGGCCGGGGTGATCGGCCGCCCATGAGCACGTCCGACGAGCCCGCGCGCCCGGCCGGCGCGCACCCCGAGCCCGCCCTGGAGCCGACCGTGCCCGAGCCGGAGACCGCCGCGCCGCCCGCCACCGACGCCCCGACCCCCGCACCCCCGGCGTCGGTCGCGGACGCCGCGACGCCGGCACCTGCCGCCCCCAGCCTGTTCGCCGAGCCCTACGGACGGCCCGCGAACCCGTACGGCCCGCCCGCGACGTACCCGCAGCTCGGCCACTCGCAGCCGCCGGCCGCGCCGCACCCGCCGGCCGTGCGCGTCGGTGCGCAGCCGCACGGTCTGACACCGCCCGGGCTGCACGGCCCGCAGGGCGCGCAGCCGCCGTACGCGCCCGGCCCGCAGCCCGCGCCCTGGTACGCGCCGTACGGCGCCGCCGGACCGCAGCCCGGGGTCGTCGGTGCGCCGGGTCAGCAGGGCTCGCCGGAGACCGGGGAGAGCCGGCGCCGGGCGCGGCGTGGCCTGTCGGCCGGGTGGGTCGCGGGGCTCGTCGCGCTCGCGCTCGGTGCGGGGCTCGTCGGTGGGCTCGCGGGGGCGCGGCTGCTCGACCGGGACGACCGGCTCGCGGACGCGGGCCTGCCCGCCACCGTCACGCGGCCGACGGACGCCGCGGGGAACCCCGTGGGCGGGGCGATGGTGGACGGCTCGGTCGCCGAGATCGCGGCGGCCGTGCTGCCGAGCGTCGTGTCGATCCAGTCGTCGGGCTCGTCGGGCACGGCCACGGGCTCGGGCTTCGTGCTGCGGCAGGACGGGTACCTGCTGACCAACAACCACGTGGTCGCGGGCGGCACCGGGTCGGGCGGCTCGCTCGTCGTGACGTTCGCCGACGGGCGCGAGGCGGACGCGACGCTCGTCGGGAGCACCGCGGACTACGACCTCGCGGTCATCAAGGTCGACGTCGAGGGGCTGGTCCCGCTCGCGCTCGGCGACTCCGACGCGGTGCGCGTGGGCGACCCCGTGGTGGCGGTCGGTGCGCCGCTCGGGCTCGAGGGGACCGTGACGACGGGCATCGTCTCGGCGCTCAACCGGCCGGTCTCGGCGGGCGACGAGGCTGACACCGCCTTCATCAACGCGATCCAGACGGACGCCGCGATCAACCCGGGCAACTCCGGCGGGCCGCTCGTGAACGCCGCGGGCGAGGTCATCGGCATCAACTCCGCGATCGCGCAGCCGCCGGGCCAGACCGCGCAGACGGGCGGGAGCATCGGGCTCGGCTTCGCGATCGGCTCGAACCAGGCGCGGCGCACCGCGACGCAGCTCATCGAGACGGGCCGCGCGACGTACCCGATCATCGGTGTGCTGCTCGACCGCCAGTACACGGGCGAGGGCGTGCGCGTCTCGTCGCAGGCGCAGCAGGGCCAGGACCCGGTGACGGCCGGGGGGCCGGCGCAGGACGCCGGGATCCGGCCGGGCGACGTGATCGTCGCGATCGACGGACGGCCCGTGACGGACCCCGACGAGCTCATCGTCGCGATCCGCGCGCACGAGCCCGGCGAGGTGATCGAGCTGACCGTCCGCTCGCGCGGCGAGGACCGGACGCTGCAGGTGGAGCTCGACGAGTCCGAGTGACGCCCGGGCGACGCCGTGGCCCGTCCGAGCCTTCTCCGGGCCGTCTCCGAGCCCGTCCGTGGCCCCGGGATCGAGTCAACGGGCGGTTGCGGTCGGGGTAGCCTGAGCCGGTGTTCGACATCAACGGCGGCGAGCTGATCGTGCTCCTCGTCGTCGCGGCCCTCGTGGTCGGGCCGCAGCGGCTGCCGGCGTACGCCGAGCAGCTCGGGGCGCTGGTGCGCCGGGGACGCGACTGGATCACGCAGGCGCGCACCCGGCTCGACGAGGAGACCGGCGACCTCGGTGTCGACTGGGAGGCGCTCGACCCCCGTAAGTACGACCCGCGGCGCATCGTGCGCGACGCGCTCCTCGAGGAGCCCGCCGCGCCCGCTCGTCGCGGAGCGGTGCCCACGGCGTCCACCACGGGCGCCGCCGTGCCCCGCCCGGCCCCGCTCGTCGGGCCGCCCCCGTTCGACGACCAGGCGACCTGAGCCGCCGGACCCGTCCGCTCCCGCACCCGTCCGTCCCCGCACCCGTCCACGCTCGTCGCCGACGAGCCGCACAGATCGGACCCGCAGTGTCACAGCCCGCGCGCATCTTCTCCGGCATGCAGCCCACGTCGGACTCGCTCCACCTCGGCAACTACCTGGGTGCGCTGACGCAGTGGGTGGCGCTGCAGGACGGCAACGACGCGATCTACTGCGTCGTGGACCTGCACGCGCTGACGGTGGGCCCGGACCCGGCGGTGCTGCGCGAGCGCACGCGACGCACGGCCGCGCAGTACCTGGCGGGCGGCGTCGACCCGGAGCGGTCCACCCTGTTCGTGCAGTCGCACGTGGCGGAGCACGCGGAGCTGGCGTGGATCCTGTCGTGCCACACGGGCTTCGGCGAGGCGTCGCGCATGACGCAGTTCAAGGACAAGTCCGCGAAGCAGGGTGCCGAGGGCACCACCGTCGGGCTGTTCACGTACCCCGTGCTCATGGCCGCGGACATCCTGCTGTACGACACCGCGAAGGTCCCGGTGGGCGAGGACCAGCGCCAGCACCTCGAGCTGACGCGCGACCTCGCGCAGCGGCTGAACTCGAGGTTCGGCGCGGGCACGTTCGTCGTGCCCGAGGCGCACATCGTCAAGGAGACCGCGAAGATCTACGACCTGCAGGACCCGACCGCGAAGATGAGCAAGTCGGCGGGCTCGCCCAACGGCCTCATCGAGCTGCTCGACAACCCGAAGACGATCGCGAAGCGGATCCGCTCGGCCGTCACGGACGCGGGCCGTGAGATCCGGTTCGACCCGGAGAACAAGGCCGGCGTGTCGAACCTGCTCACGATCTTCTCCGCGCTGTCGGGCCGCAGCATCCCCGAGCTCGAGGCGGACTTCGACGGCAAGGGCTACGGGGACCTGAAGGTCGCGCTCGCGGACCTCGTCGTCGAGTGGGTCACGCCGTTCCAGGCCCGCGTGCACGAGTACCTGGACGACCCGGCGGCGCTCGACGCGGTGCTCGCGGCGGGTGCCGAGAAGGCGCGCGAGATCGCCGCGCCCACGCTCGACCGCGTGTACGAGCGCTCCGGGCTGCTCGCGCGGCGGGCACGCGCGTGAAGCTGCCCGAGCTCGTCGGCGACCAGGTGATCGTGGGGGTCGCGATCACCGTCCCGGAGCCGTACGGCACCCAGCTGCAGGACGCGCGTGCGCGCCTCGGCGACCCGATGGCGGCGTACATCCCGCCGCACATCACGCTGCTCGGTCCCACGGCCCTCGCGCCGCGGGACGCCGAGCGGGTCGACGCGCACCTCGAGCAGGTCGCGGCCTCCCACGCGCCGTTCGTCGTGCGGCTGCGCGGGACGGCGACGTTCCGCCCGGTCTCGCCCGTCGCGTTCGTGCAGGTCGCCGACGGCATCGCGGGGTGCGAGGCGCTCGAGACCGCGGTGCGCACCGGGCCGCTCGCGCAGGACCTGCGGTTCCACTACCACCCGCACGTCACGGTCGCGCACGAGCTGTCCGACGAACAGCTCGACGAGGCGATGGACTCCCTCGCGGACTACGACGCCACGTTCGTCGTGACGCGCTTCCACTGCTACCTGCGGGGCGACGACGAGGTCTGGCGTCCGCGGTCGGAGTACCGGCTCACGGGCCGCGCGGCGCAGCGCGGCGCGCGCGCGTGACGCGTCGGCGTCGCGGCCAGGCTCGTCGTTAGCCGGCTAACGCCCCAGACGGCCGGGGGATCCCTCGAGGTGCCGGGCCGTGCGGGCCCACCTAGCCTCGTGAGGTGGGACGACAGCCAGACGTGGTGGAACCGGCAGCAGGCTCGGGCTCGGCGCACGTGCGCGCCGCGGCGGGCGTCGGCGAGGAGATCGGCGCGCCGCGCCGCTCCCTCGTGACGCGCGTCGTCGACCGGGCGAAGGCGCTGCTCGCATGGTGGCAGGGGACGCGGGCCGCGCGCGCGAACGCGCGGTTCGGCGCGCAAGGCGGGGGCGTGCTCACCGGCGGCATCGCGTACGCCGCGCTGTTCTCCGTGTTCGCGGCCCTCACGATCGGCTGGACCGTGTTCATGGCCGTCCTCGGTGGGAACGACGAGCTGCGCACGCAGGTCGTCGACGCGATCAACGACGCCGTGCCCGGCCTGCTGAGCACCGGCAGCACCGAGGGCCTGGTCGACCCGGACTCGCTGCGCCTCAGCTCCGGGCTGACGGTCGCGGGGGCGGTCGCGTTCGTCGTGCTGCTGCTGTCCGCGCTGTCCGCGACGGCTGCGCTGCGCACCGGCGTGCGGGCGATGTTCGACGAGCAGGGCGGCGGCAACGCGGTGGTCGGCAAGCTGCGCGAGCTCGGCGGGCTCGCGGGCCTCGCGGTGGCGATCCTGCTGTCCGCGGTCATGACGACCGCCGCGGCGGCCGCGGTCGGCTGGCTGCTGCGGACGCTCGGCTGGGGCGGTGCGGCGGTCGCGCTGCAGGTCGTCGGCGTCCTCGTGGCGTTCGTCGTCGACGCGGCCGTGTTCGTGCTCGTCGTCAAGGTCCTGGCGGGGGAGTCGCCGCCCTGGCCCGACCTGCGGGGCGGCGCGCTCATCGCGGGCGTCGGCATGGGGGTCGTGCGGATCCTCGGGACCTCCGTGGTGGCGGGCAGCGCGACGAGGAACCCGGTCCTCGCGTCGTTCGCGCTCGTCGTGACCCTGCTCGTGTGGGTCAACCTCATCTCGCGCATCGTGCTGCTCGCTGCGGCCTGGACCGCGAACCCTCCCGCGAGCCCGTCCCCGGCGGCCGACGCGCACGCCTGACGCGCACACACCTGACGGACCGACCGCAGAGGCCCCGCGAGGGGTCAGCCGCGCGCGAGGGCCGCGACGATCTCGTCGGTCCGTGCGACGAGCAGGCGCAGCCGCCGCAGCGTCGAGGCCGGCTCGTCGCGCTCGCCGAGGCGCAGCATCCCCGCGTCGCCCGCGCGCTGGCCCGCGGTGATCCGGTCCGCCGAGTCCGTGACCCGACGCTCGACGTGGCGCAGCAGCGTCTCAGGGTCGACGCCGCCGTACGCGTCGGCGATCACGCGCAGCCCGTGCGCGAGACGGGCCGCGTCCGCGTCGGGGAACAGCAGGGGCGACACCCACGCGAACATCGCGAGGTCGTCGAGCGGGACGCCAGGGCCGGCGGTGTCCCAGTCGAACACGCCCGCGAGCGCGTCGCCGTCGAACACGAGGTTGTACATCGCGAAGTCGTGGTGGCACACGATCTCGCCGGGGCCCAGCGCCCGCTCGACGAACCGCCAGCGCCGTGACGAGCGCGGGAAACCCGCGACCACGCGGTGGTAGTCGCGCAGCCACCGTGCCGCGGAGGCGAGCTGCGCGTCGGTGAGCTCGACCCGGCCGACCGGCACGACCTCGCCCGGCAGGTAGTCCAGGACCTCGCGGCCGCGGTCGTCGACGCCGTGCGGGCGCGGGACGCCCGCCAGGCCCTCGTCGGCCAGGAACCCCAGCAGCTCGTGCACCGCGGGCGTCCACGGCCCCGTCGGGCGGCGCACCGTGGCGCCCACGCGCACGGCCCCACCCACGTTGCCGCCAGGGAGCACGACCTCCTCGTGCAGCTCGTCGTGCAGCTCGTCGTCCCGCTCGTCCTCCAGCACGGCGACCACCCAACCACACACGACGACGCCCGCCGACCCGTGTCCGGGGTGGCGGGCGTCGGCCGGCTCAGCGGGTCAGAACGCGCGTGTGATCATGGCGCGCTTGACCTCCTGGATCGCCTTGGTGACCTCGATGCCGCGCGGGCAGGCCTCGGTGCAGTTGAAGGTCGTGCGGCAGCGCCACACGCCCTCCTTGTCGTTGAGGATCTCCAGGCGCTGCGCGCCGCCCTCGTCGCGGCTGTCGAAGATGAACCGGTGCGCGTTGACGATCGCCGCCGGGCCGAAGTACTGGCCGTCGGTCCAGAACACCGGGCACGACGACGTGCACGACGCGCACAGGATGCACTTGGTCGTGTCGTCGAACCGCGCGCGCTGCTCGGGCGACTGCAGCCGTTCCTTGCTCGGCTCGTTCCCCGTGGTGATGAGGAACGGCATGATCTCGCGGTAGGACGCGAAGAACGGCTCCATGTCGACCACGAGGTCCTTGATCACCGGCAGGCCCTTGATGGGCTCGACCGTGATCGGCTTGCTCGGGTCCAGGTCCTTGAGCAGCGTCTTGCACGCGAGCCGGTTGCGGCCGTTGATCCGCATCGCGTCCGAGCCGCAGATCCCGTGCGCGCACGAGCGGCGGAACGTCAGCGAGCCGTCGTGCTCCCACTTGATCTTGTGCAGCGCGTCCAGCACGCGGTCCGTGCCGTGCACCTCGAGCTCGAACTCGTCGAACCGCGTGACGGCCGTGCCGTCGTCGGCGGGCAGGTGACGCAGCACGCGCAGGGTGACCGTGAACGACGGCACGGCACCGGCCTTGGCGGGGGCGTCCTCGAGCGTGGCAGTCATCAGTACTTACGCTCCATCGGCTGGTAGCGGGTCACGGTGACGGACTTGGAGCCGAGCACCAGCTGGTAGTCGTCGAACGTCTCGACGTGGTGGAACGAGCCCTCCGCGTCGCCGTCGGTGACGGGGGCGTCGAGCGGGCGACGGTAGGCCATCGTGTGCCGCATGAAGCCCGCGTCGTCGCGGTCCGGGAAGTCCTCGCGGAAGTGGCCGCCGCGCGACTCCTCGCGGTTGAGCGCGCCGACGACGACCGTCTCGGAGATGTCCAGCAGGAAGCCGAGCTCGACGGCCTCGAGCAGGTCGGTGTTGAACGTGCGCGACTTGTCCTGCACGGAGACCGCCTGGAACCGCTTGCGCAGCGCCTTGATGTCGGCGAGGGCCTGCGCGAGCGACTCGGCCGTGCGGAACACCTGGGCGTTCGCGTCCATCGTCTCCTGCAGCGCGCGGCGGATGTCCGCGACGCGCTCGCCGTCCGGGCGCGTGCGGATCGTCTCGAGCTCGTCCTCGACGACCACCGCGGGGTTCTCCGGGAGCTCGACGAACGACGCGTCCGCGGCGTACGCGGCGGCCGAGCGGCCGGCGCGCTTGCCGAACACGTTGATGTCGAGCAGGGAGTTGGTGCCCAGGCGGTTCGAGCCGTGCACGGACACGCACGCGACCTCGCCGGCCGCGTACAGGCCCTTGATGACGTCGCGCTCGTTGCGCAGCACCTCGCCCTCGATGTTCGTGGGGATGCCACCCATCGCGTAGTGCGCGGTCGGGTACACGGGGACGGGCTCGGTGTACGGCTCGATGCCGAGGTACGTGCGCGCGAACTCGGTGATGTCCGGGAGCTTCGCGTCGATGTGCGCGGGCTCCAGGTGCGTGAGGTCGAGCAGCACGTAGTCCTTGTTCGGCCCCGCGCCGCGGCCCTCGCGGACCTCGTTCGCCATGGACCGGGCGACGATGTCGCGCGGCGCGAGGTCCTTGATCGTCGGGGCGTAGCGCTCCATGAAGCGCTCGCCGTCGGCGTTGCGCAGGATGCCGCCCTCGCCGCGGGCCGCCTCCGACAGCAGGATGCCCAGGCCCGCGAGGCCCGTCGGGTGGAACTGGAAGAACTCCATGTCCTCGAGCGGGATGCCGCGGCGGTACGCGAGCGCCATGCCGTCGCCCGTGAGCGTGTGCGCGTTCGACGTGGTCTTGAAGATCTTGCCCGCGCCGCCCGTCGCGAACACGACGGCCTTCGCCTGGAAGACGTGGATCTCCCCGGTCGCGAGCTCGTACGCGACGACGCCCGAGACGTTGACCTCCTCGCCGTCGGGCACGTGGCCCGCCGCGAGGTCGTGGTCCACGAGCAGGTCCAGCACGTAGAACTCGTTGAAGAACTCGACGTCGTTCTTCACGCACTGCTGGTAGAGCGTCTGCAGGATCATGTGACCCGTGCGGTCCGCGGCGTAGCACGCGCGGCGCACGGCGGCCTCGCCGTGGTTGCGCGTGTGGCCGCCGAACCGGCGCTGGTCGATGCGGCCCTCGGGCGTCCGGTTGAACGGCAGGCCCATCTTCTCGAGGTCGAGCACCGCGTCGATGGCCTCCTTGGCCATCACCTCGGCGGCGTCCTGGTCGACCAGGTAGTCACCGCCCTTGACGGTGTCGAACGTGTGCCACTCCCAGTTGTCCTCCTCGACGTTGGCGAGGGCGGCGCACATGCCGCCCTGTGCCGCGCCGGTGTGGGAACGCGTGGGGTAGAGCTTGGAGATGACGGCGGTGCGCACGCGTGTCGAGGACTCGAGGGCGGCGCGCATCCCGGCGCCGCCCGCGCCGACGATGACGACGTCGTACTGGTGCGTCTGCATGAGGGTCAGGGCTTCCTTCGGGGCGTCAGGCGGTGCAGAACGAGGGCAGCAGGTCCAGCGGCGCGTCGGCCGGGCACGCGTCGAACGTGAAGATCACGAGCGTGCCGAGGACGACCACGATGACGAACGCGAAGTACAGCAGGCCCTTGAGCACCAGGCGGGTGGTGTCCTTGGACGCGTAGTCGTTCACGAGCGTGCGCATGCCGTTGGTGCCGTGGATCATCGCGAGCCACAGCATCAGCAGGTCCCAGACCTGCCACAGCGGCGACGCCCACTTGCCGGCGACGAACCCGAAGTCGATCGCCGAGATGCCCTCGCCGTCGACGAGGTTCATGAACAGGTGCCCGAAGATCAGCACGATCAGCAGTGCGCCGGAGGCGCGCATGAACACCCAGCCGTACAGCTCGGTGTTGCCGCGCGTGGTCAGGCGCGACGGACGGGCGCGCGGCGGGCGAGGGGCCTTGGGGTCGGCGATCGTCGTCATCACTCACCCCCGAAGACGTGCATGAGGTGCCGCGGCAGGAAGCCCGCCATGGTCACGACGAACAGGCCGATCACGACCCAGAGCATGACCCGCTGGTACTTCGGGCCCTTGGCCCAGAAGTCCACGAGGATGATCCGGATGCCGTTGAAGGCGTGGAACACGATCGCCGCCACGAGGCCGGCCTCGCCGAGTCCCATGACCGGGTTCTTGTACGTGCCGATGACCTCGTTGTACGCCTCGGGCGAGACGCGCACGAGCGAGGTGTCGAGCACGTGGACGAGAAGGAAGAAGAAGATGGCGACGCCGGTCACGCGGTGCGCGACCCACGACCACATTCCTTCACGCCCGCGGTAGAGGGTGCCGACGGGCGCCTTCTTCCTCGCCGGGGGCGAGGCGGGCGCGGTGGGCGCTGCGGACACGGGAAGTGCCTCCTGGCGAGTCAGGGGGTGGGACGGCCTCGTCCCTGGGTGTTTCCCCTCACTGTATAGACCCCCCCAAGGCCGATCGCACGGGGCTGGGCCCAAGGTCCTGCCTGTGAGAAAGTCCACAGACTGGGACGACGAGGGTCGATCGCGGGGGCTTGTGCCCGGTTGTCCCCGCCCCCCCCGCGCGGGTCGGTCGCGCACCCGGCTCGACCGTCGGCTCGACGGTCGGCTCCCGCGGCCGGGGGCGGCCGACGGGCTCGGGCTAACCTGTCGCGCATGTCCGATACCGCCGCACCGTCGTCCGGCCGCATCCCCGGTTTCCACGCCGTCGTCCCCGCGGGCGGGGCCGGTACGCGCCTGTGGCCGCTGTCGCGCGCGGGCCACCCCAAGTTCCTGCTCGACCTCACGGGCTCGGGCCGCACGCTGCTGCAGGCCACCGTGGACCGGCTCGCGCCGCTCACGGGCGAGTCCGGGGTCGTCGTCGTGACGGGCGTGCGGCACGCGCGGGCCGTCGCGGAGCAGGTCCCCACCCTCGGCGCAGGCGAGGACGGCGGGCGGCTGCTCGTCGAGCCTTCTCCGCGCGACTCGATGGCGGCGATCGGGCTCGCCGCGGCCGTGCTGCTCGAGCGGCACGGCGAGGACGTCGTGATCGGCTCGTTCGCCGCGGACCACGTGATCGACGGGACGCAGGCGTTCGAGCGCACGGTGCGCGAGGCCGTCGCGGCCGCGCGCGAGGGGTTCGTCGTGACGATCGGCATCACCGCGACGGGTCCGTCGACCGCGTTCGGCTACATCCGGTCGGCCGACGACCTGGGGGTCGCGGACGCGCCGAGCGCGCGGCACGTCGCGGGCTTCACCGAGAAGCCCGACGCGCAGACCGCCGCCGAGTACCTGGCAACCGGCGACTACCGGTGGAACGCGGGCATGTTCGTCGTGAAGGCCGCGGTCCTGCTCGACCACCTGGCGCAGCAGATCCCGGCGCTCGCTGCGGGCCTGCGCGAGATCGGCGCCGCGTGGGACACCGCCGAGCGCGACGCCGTGCTCGAGCGCGTGTGGCCGGGGCTGACGAAGATCGCGATCGACCACGCGATCGCCGAGCCGGTCGCCGCGGCGGGCGGCGTGGCCGTCGTGCCGGGGGACTTCGGGTGGGACGACGTGGGCGACTTCGCGTCGCTCGCGGAGCTGCTGCCGTCGGCGACGCTCGGCGACGACGCCGCCGTGCTGCGCGTCGGGTCGGACGACGCGTTCGTCGTGCCGGCCGCGGGACGCACGGTCGCGGTCGTCGGGCTCGCCGACGCGGTCGTCGTCGACACGCCCGACGCGCTGCTCGTGACGACGCGCGCCCACGCGCAGCAGGTCAAGTCGGCCGTCGACGGCTGGCGCGCGGCGGGCCGCGAGGACCTGCTCTGACCCGACGCGTGCGCGCTCGCGGACACCTCGGGCAGTGCCGCAGCGGGCGGGGATAACCTCGCCACGTGCCCACCTCGTCGTCCGTCGTCGTCCCGTCGCTCGACTCGCTGCGCCCGGCGCCCACGTCCGCGCCGGTGCTGCGCCTGACGCGGCTGATGGACTCGCTGCGCGACGAGCTCGTCGAGATCCGCCGTGACCTGCACGCGCACCCCGAGCTCGCCCGCACCGAGGAGCGCACGACGCGCGTGGTCGCCGAGCGGCTGCGCCTCGCGGGGCTGACGCCGCACGTGCTGCCGGGCAGCGGGCTCGTGTGCGACATCGGCCCGTCGCACGCGCAGACCGGACGCGGGCGGATCGCGCTGCGCGCCGATCTCGACGCGCTGCCCGTCACCGACGAGTGCGGGCTGCCGTGGCACTCGACCCACCGGTCGGTCGCGCATGCGTGCGGCCACGACGTGCACGCGACCGTCGTGCTCGGCGCGGGGCTCGCGCTCGCGGAGCTCGCCGCCGCGGGCGAGCTCGCGACCGGCGTGCGGCTCGTCTTCCAGCCGGCCGAGGAGGTGCAGCCGGGCGGCTCGCTCGACGTGATCGCGGCGGGTGCGCTCGACGGCGTGTCCCAGATCTTCGCGGTGCACTGCGACCCGAAGGTCGACGTCGGTCAGGTGGGCACGCGCATCGGACCCATCACGTCGGCGAGCGACGAGGTCACGGTCGTGTTCTCGGGTGCGGGCGGGCACACGTCGCGCCCGCACCTCACGGGCGACCTGGTGTTCGCGCTCGCGCAGGTCGTCACGCAGGTCCCCGCGATCCTCGGGCGCCGGCTCGACCCGCGCTCGGGCGTCAACCTCACGTGGGGCGCGGTGCAGGCCGGCGTCGCGCACAACGTCATCCCCGGCACCGGGACGGTGCGCGGCACGCTGCGCTGCCTCGACGTGCGCGCGTGGGAGGCGGCGTCGCAGGTGTTCCACGACGCGGTCGAGCAGGTCGTCGCGCCGTACGACGTCGAGGTCGAGATCCGCCACCAGCGCGGCGTCCCGCCGGTGGAGAACGACGAGCGTGCCACCGGTGTGCTCGAGGCGGCCGCGCGCGACGTGCTCGGACCCGACTCGGTGAACCTCACCGAGCAGTCGCTCGGGGGTGAGGACTTCGCCTGGTACCTGACGAAGGTGCCGGGCGCGATGGCGCGCCTGGGCACCCGCACGCCCGGGGGCCGGACGTACGACATCCACCAGGGCGACCTCGTGGTCGACGAGCGCGCGGTCGAGGCCGGTGCGCTGCTCCTGGCGCGTGCCGCGGTGGTCGCGGGGACGCCGCGCACCTGACGTCCTGTGGCTGCGTCCTGCGCGGCGTCCTGCGTCGCGTCCGGATCGTCTCGGTCGGGGTGGACCCGCACGGGTTGACACGAGTGACCCCCGGCGTCCGGAAGGTCCGTCACGGACCGGTCCGCGGCGGCCGCATCGTGAGACGGCACGTCCGTCACCTGGGCTGATGTCCCAACTCGGTAACGGAACCTGCAGCGATACTCGCCGGTAACATGCGCGTCATCCGGCGCTCACTAGAGTCCGAACCATCGACCGGCCCGTGCGACCTCGCCGTGCACCCGCCGCGCAGCGACCGCACGTGCCCCGCACGTGCGCCCCTGAGCGGCCCGTTCCCCCGAGGCGCAGGGTCGGTGCTCTGACGAGAACCCAGGAGACACGCGTGAAGAAGCTCATCCGTGTGGCCGCGCTCAGCGGGGCGGTCGCCCTCGCGCTCACGGCCTGTGGCAGCGCCCCCGACGACGACGACACGACGCCCGGGGCGGGGGCGACCGGCGGCGAGACCACCGCGGCCGCGCCCGAGGAGGTCGACTTCAAGGCCTGCATGGTCTCCGACTCCGGCGGCTTCGAGGACAAGTCGTTCAACCAGTCCGGTGCCGAGGGCCTGCAGCGTGCGGCCGACGAGCTGGGCGTCCAGATCAACATGGTCGAGTCGACCGCGGCGACGGACTTCACGCCCAACATCGACCAGATGATCGCGGACGACTGCGACCTCATCATCGGCGTCGGCTTCCTCCTCGAGGACCCGATCCAGGCCGCGGCCGAGGCGAACCCCGACGTGCACTTCGCGCTCATCGACTCCTCGTTCAGCGACGCCGAGTTCAACCCGGTGACCCTGGACAACGCCAAGCCCCTGCTGTTCAACACGCAGGAGGCCGCGTTCCTCGCCGGCTACGTCGCCGCGGGCACGAGCACCACGGGCACGGTCGCGACGTTCGGCGGCATCCAGCTGCCGTCGGTCTCGATCTTCATGGACGGCTTCGCCGACGGTGTCGCGCAGTACAACACCGACGCCGGCAAGACGGTCAAGGTGCTCGGCTGGGACAAGGACAAGCAGACCGGCTCGTTCACGGGTGACTTCGAGAACCAGTCGAACGGCCAGAACCTCGCCAAGGGCTTCATCGACCAGGGCGCGGACGTCATCATGCCGGTCGCGGGCCCCGTGGGCCTCGGCGCCGCCGCCGCCGCGAAGGACGCCGGCGACGTCGCGTTCATCGGCGTCGACGCCGACTGGTTCCTCACCGCCCCCGACTACTCGGGCATCGTCCTGACCTCCGTCATGAAGGAGATCGGCGCGGCCGTCTTCGACACGGTCAAGGAGTCGGCCGAGGGCAGCTTCTCCGCCGAGCCGTACGTCGGCACGCTGGAGAACGGTGGCATCGGCATCGCGCCGTTCCACGACTTCGACTCGAAGGTCTCCGACGAGGTCAAGACCCGCGTCGAGGAGCTCAAGCAGCAGATCATCAGCGGTGAGCTGAAGGTCGAGTCGCCGAGCCAGAACTGACGGTGACGACGGTGGCCCGGGCGGGTGCCCGGGCCACCGTCGTGCCCTGCGGCTAATCTGCACAGCAACGACGCGAAGGAGCGTGACCTCGTGAAGCTCGAGCTGCGGGGCATCACCAAGCGGTTCGGCGCGCTGGTGGCGAACGACCACATCGACCTCGTGATCGAGCCCGGCGAGATCCACGCCCTGCTCGGCGAGAACGGCGCCGGCAAGAGCACCCTCATGAACGTCCTCTACGGGCTGTACGACCCGGACGAGGGCGAGATCCTGCTCGACGACACGACACGCACGTTCGTCGGACCCGGCGACGCGATGGCGGCCGGGATCGGCATGGTGCACCAGCACTTCATGCTCGTGCCGGTGTTCACGGTCGCGGAGAACGTCGCCCTCGGGCACGAGCCCGTCAAGGGCGGCGGCATCCTCGACCTCGCGCAGGCCCGCCGCACGGTGCGGGAGATCTCCGACCGCTTCGGGTTCGACGTGGACCCCGACGCGCTCGTCGAGGACCTGCCCGTGGGCGCGCAGCAGCGCGTCGAGATCATCAAGGCGCTCTCGCGCCGCGCCGAGGTCCTCATCCTCGACGAGCCCACCGCGGTCCTCACGCCGCAGGAGACCGACGAGCTGATCGCGATCATGCGCCAGCTCAAGGAGTCGGGCACGTCCATCGTCTTCATCACGCACAAGCTGCGCGAGGTGCGCGCGGTCGCCGACAAGATCACCGTGATCCGCCGCGGGAAGGTCGTCGGCACCGCCGAGCCCACCTCGACCGAGACCGAGCTCGCGTCCCTCATGGTCGGGCGCTCGGTCTCCCTCGGCGTCGACAAGGCCCCGGCCCGACCGGGCGAGGTCGGCCTCGAGGTGAGCCACCTGACCGTCATCGACCCCGCGGGCGTCCGCCAGGTCGACGACGTGAGCTTCGACGTCGCGCGCGGCGAGATCGTCGCGATCGCCGGCGTCCAGGGCAACGGGCAGACCGAGCTCACCGAGGTGATCCTCGGCCTGCAGAAGCCCGTCACCGGGTCCGTGCGGCTCGACGGCGCCGACCTGGTCGGCCGCAGCGTCAAGGAGGTCCTGCGCGCGGGCGTCGGGTTCGTGCCCGAGGACCGCACGGTCGACGGGCTCGTCGCCGAGTTCTCCGTCGCCGAGAACCTGGTCCTCGACCTGCACGACGAGGAGCCGTTCGCCAAGGGCGTGCAGATGGACCTCGCGAAGGTCCGCGCGAACGCCGAGCACCGCACGGTCGAGTTCGACGTGCGCACCCCGTCGATCGAGGCGGCAGCAGGCACCCTGTCGGGCGGCAACCAGCAGAAGGTCGTGCTCGCGCGCGAGATGAGCCGCCCGCTGCGGCTGTTCATCGCGTCGCAGCCCACGCGCGGCCTCGACGTCGGGTCGATCGAGTTCGTGCACAAGAGGGTCGTCGCGGAGCGCGACAACGGCACCCCCGTGATCATCGTGTCCACCGAGCTCGACGAGGTGCTCGCGCTGGCCGACCGGATCGTCGTGATGTACCGCGGGCGGATCGTCGGCACCGTGCCCGGCGACACCGACCGCGACGTCCTCGGCCTGATGATGGCGGGCGTGCCGCTCGCCGAGGCCCAGGTCCAGGCGGCCACGCACCACACGGCGCTGGGCGAGGCGGACCTCGTGGCCGACGCCGCCCCCGACGTCCCGGCCGCCGACGACGCGCAGCAGGACCCCACCCAGGAGGCAGACCGGTGAGCACCACGCCGCCACTTCCCGACGCGCAGGTGCCGCCGCCGGCGGACGCGGGCACGCCGGCCGTCACGACGACGAAGGAGCAGCCCGAGCCGCGCAGCAGCACGGTGCTGCGGGAGATCCTGTCGAGCGGGTGGCTCGTCACGGTCCTCGCGGTCGTGCTCGCGCTCGTCCTGTCGGGCCTGCTCATCGCCGCGGCGGACGAGGAGGTCCAGAAGGCCGCCGGCTACTTCTTCTCCAAGCCGATGGACACGATCAGCGCCGCGTGGGACGCCGTGTCCAGCGCGTACGTCGCGCTGTTCCACGGTGCGGTGTACGACCCGAGCAAGGACACGTTCGCGGCGTCGATCAAGCCGCTGACGGAGACGATGACGACGTCGGTGCCGCTGATCCTCGCGGGACTCGGCCTCGGCATCGGGTTCCGCGCCGGCCTGTTCAACATCGGTGCGCAGGGCCAGATCATCCTCGGCGCGATCGGTGCCGGGTGGGTCGCGTTCCACCTCGACCTGCCGCCCGTGCTGCACCTGCTCGTCGCGATGCTGGCCGCAGCGGTCGCCGGTGGTCTGTGGGCCGGGATCGCGGGCTTCCTCAAGGCGCGCACGGGTGCGCACGAGGTGATCGTCACGATCATGCTCAACAACATCGCGATCTACCTGGTCGCGTACCTGCTGACGACGTCGGTGCTGAAGAACCCCGGCAGCACCAACCCGATCTCGCCGCCCGTGCCGGGCTCGGCGCAGTACCCGGCGCTGCTGGGCGGGCAGTTCCGCCTGCACGGGGGCTTCGTGGTCGCGGTGCTCGCGGCGGTCTTCGTCTGGTGGCTCATGAGCCGCTCGACCATCGGTTTCAAGTTCCGTGCGGTGGGCTCCAACGCGCACGCCGCACGCACCGCCGGCATCTCGGTGAACTCGTCGTACGTGTGGGTCATGGTCGTCGCGGGCGCGCTCGCCGGCCTCGGCGGCTCCGCGCAGGTGCTCGGCACCGACAAGGTCCTCACGGCCGACGTGGCCGCCAGCTTCGGCTTCGACGCGATCACGGTCGCGCTGCTCGGCCGGTCCAAGCCGCTCGGCACGTTCTTCGCCGGTCTGCTGTTCGGCGCGCTGCGTGCGGGCGGGTTCGCGATGCAGGCGCGCACGGGCACGCCGATCGACGTCGTGCTCGTCGTGCAGTCGCTCGTCGTGCTGTTCATCGCGGCGCCGCCGCTGGTCCGCTCGGTCTTCCACCTGCCGGCCCCTGGCAGCAAGCGCGAGCGCACGCCCCGCGCGACGACGAAGGAGGTGGCCGCGTGAGCGCCCCGACGACCGACCGTCCGACGCCCTCGGGCGCCGCGCCGGTTCAGGCCAAGCCGCTGCCCCCGATCTCCTGGAAGGCCCCGATCGGGTACGGCGTCGTCGGCGTCCTGTCGCTCGTGCTGTTCGGGCTGCTGCCCGACGGCGGGCAGGACTCGACGTTCACGGTCTCGACGAGCAAGGACTTCGTCACGATCGACCCGATCACGGTGCCGTCCAAGCTCACCGCGATCGTCCTGTCGCTCGTCGCGATCGCGCTCGCCGCGTACTCGTACTGGGCGACCAGCCGGCGCCGGAAGGTCGGCGTGTGGCTGCCGATCCTGTTCGGCATCGCCGTCGTGCTGGCTTTCCTCACGTGGGCCGACGCCGGCAAGGCGTCGCCCATGCCGCTCACGGGTCTGCTGCAGGGCTCGCTGTTCCTCGCGATCCCGCTGGTGTTCGGCGCGCTCGCGGGCACGCTGTGCGAGCGGTCCGGCATCGTCAACGTCGCCATCGAGGGCCAGCTGCTCGCGGGCGCGTTCCTCGCGGCGGTGGTCGCCTCGATCACGCAGTCCGCGTACGCGGGCCTGGTCGCCGCGCCGATCGCCGGTGCGCTCGTCGGTGCGCTGCTCGTGCTGTTCTCGATCCGCTACGTGGTGAACCAGATCATCGTCGGCGTCGTGCTCAACGTGCTGGTCGTCGGCGTGACCAGCTACCTGTTCTCCACGGTGCTGAAGAACGACGCGGCCACGTTCAACTCGCCGCCGAAGCTGCAGTCGATCGACATCCCGGTGCTGAGCCAGATCCCGGTCGTCGGGCCCGTGCTGTTCCGGCAGACCGCGCTGGTCTACGTCATGTACGTCGTCGTGATCCTGCTGCAGGTGTTCCTGTTCCGCAGCCGCTGGGGCCTGCGCCTGCGGTCCGTCGGCGAGCACCCCAAGGCCGCGGACACGGTCGGCATCAAGGTCAACCGCACGCGCATGCGCGCCACGCTGCTCGGCGGCGCGGTCGCCGGTCTCGGCGGTGCGTTCTTCACCGTCGCGGCGGGCCTCGCGTTCGGCAAGGAGATGACCGGTGGCAAGGGGTTCATCGCGCTGGCCGCGATGATCCTCGGCCGGTGGAACCCCGTCGGGGCGCTCGCCGCCGCGCTGCTGTTCGGCTTCTCCGACAACCTGCAGGTGGTGCTCGGCATCATCGGCACTCCCATCCCGTCGCAGATCATGCTCATGACGCCGTACGTCGTGACGATCTTCGCGGTCGCCGGGCTCGTCGGCCGGGTGCGCCCGCCGGCGGCCGAGGGCATCCCGTACGTCAAGTGAGGCAGGCAGTGCAGTGACGCAGGCAGAGGTGGACTGGGACGCGCTGCGCGCGGTCGCCACGGAGGCGATGGGCAAGGCGTACGTCCCGTACTCGAGGTTCCCCGTCGGGGCCGCCGCGATCGTCGACGACGGTCGCGTGGTCTGCGGGGCGAACATCGAGAACGCGAGCTACGGCGTCACGCTGTGCGCGGAGTGCTCGCTGGTCTCGGCGCTCGTCATGTCGGGCGGCGGTCGGCTGGTGGCGTTCACGTGCGTGGACGGGCACGGCAACGTGCTCATGCCGTGCGGGCGCTGCCGCCAGCTCCTGTTCGAGCACGGCGGCCCGGGTCTCGTCCTGGAGACCGTCTCGGGCATCCGGACCATGGACCAGGTGCTGCCCGACGCGTTCGGGCCCGCCGACCTGGAGGAGCGGGCATGAGCGAGCAGTTCGACGCGGTCGACGTCATCGTCGCGAAGCGTGACGGGCGGCGGCTGAGCGACGCGCAGATCGACTGGGTCATCGACGCGTACACGCGCGGCGTGGTGGCCGACGAGCAGATGTCCGCGCTCAACATGGCGATCCTGCTCAACGGGATGGACCGCGCCGAGATCGCGCGGTGGACCGCCGCGATGATCGCGTCGGGCGAGCGCATGTCGTTCGCGGACCTCGGCCGGCCGACCGCCGACAAGCACTCGACCGGCGGCGTGGGCGACAAGATCACGCTGCCGCTCGCGCCGCTCGTCGCGGTGTTCGGCGTCGCGGTGCCGCAGCTCTCGGGCCGCGGACTGGGCCACACGGGCGGCACGCTCGACAAGCTCGAGTCCATCCCCGGCTGGCGGGCCGCGCTCAGCAACGACGAGATGATGCGCCAGCTCGCCGACGTCGGTGCGGTCATCTGCCAGGCCGGCTCGGGTCTCGCACCCGCGGACCGCAAGCTGTACGCGCTGCGCGACGTCACAGGCACGGTCGAGGCGATCCCGCTGATCGCGTCGTCGATCATGAGCAAGAAGATCGCCGAGGGCACGGGCTCGCTCGTGCTCGACGTCAAGGTCGGCTCGGGTGCCTTCATGAAGGACCTCGACCGCGCGACCGAGCTCGCGCGCACCATGGTCGAGCTCGGCACCGACGCGGGCGTCACGACCGTCGCGCTGCTCACCGACATGTCGACGCCGCTGGGTCTCACCGCGGGCAACGCGCTCGAGGTCCGCGAGTCCGTCGAGGTGCTCGCGGGCGGGGGACCGGCCGACGTCGTGGAGCTCACGCTCGCCCTGGCGCGCGAGATGCTCGACGCCGCGGGCCGCCCCGACGCGGACCCGGAGGCGGCGCTCGCCGACGGTCGCGCGATGGACGTGTGGCGCCGCATGATCGCCGCGCAGGGCGGCGACCCGGACGCGACGCTTCCGGTCGCCCGCGAGACGCAGGACGTGGTCGCGGAGGCCGACGGCGTGCTCACCACGCTGGACGCGTACGCGGTCGGCATCGCGGCGTGGCGGCTCGGTGCGGGCCGCGCGCGCAAGGAGGACCCGGTGCAGGCCGGTGCGGGCGTGCAGATCCACGTCCGACCGGGCGAGCGGGTCACCGCGGGCCAGAAGCTGCTCACGCTGCACACGGACACCCCGGAGCGGTTCGCCCGCGCGCGCGAGGCGCTCGACGGCGGCGTCGTCGTCGACCCCGCCGGGACGCCCGGCGCGGGGCCGCTGGTGCTCGGCCGCATCACCGCCTGAGAGCCGCCGGACCGGCTCCTGACCAGGGCCGAAGGCCCACTGGCGGCGGGCAGGGCACGGGAGAAGGATGGGCAGGACGACCCGGCGACGAGGAGGACGCGATGAGCACGCTGCCTGGACCTGACGCCTGGCGAGACGCGGGGCTCGAGCCCGCGGACCCGGCCGTCCCCGCCCGGCTGACCGACGACGAGACAGACCGGCCCACCGACGCGCCGGACCCGGAGGAGTACGTGCCGGACTTCGCGCGGCCGGACCGTGACGGCGCCGCCGACGAGGCGGACGTCGTCGAGCAGGACACCGAGGTCCCCCTGGACGACGACGAGGACGAGGCGTGACGAAGAAGAAGGACGAGAAGCAGCACGAGCAGAAGGACGAGCCGGCCGGCGAGCAGCCGGGGGAGCAGGCGGGCGTCGCCGACGAGGCGGTGCGGGCGCTCGTCGGCCTGATCCCCTCCCTGCCGAAGGTGCTGCTGCACGACCACCTCGACGGCGGGCTGCGCCCCGCGACGATCGTCGAGCTGGCCGCGCAGGTCGGGCACGAGCTGCCCGCCACGGATCCCGACGAGCTCGCGGCGTGGTTCGTCGACGCGGCCTCGGCCGGGTCCCTGGAGCGGTACCTCGAGACGTTCACGCACACCGTCGCGGTGCTGCAGACGGCCGACGCGCTGCGCCGGGTCGCGCGCGAGGCGGTGCTCGACCTCGCCGCGGACGGCGTCGTGTACGCCGAGCTGCGCTACGCGCCCGAGCAGCACCTGGCCGGCGGGCTGAGCCTGCAGGACGTCGTGGACGCCGTGCGCGCGGGTGTCGACGAGGGCGTCGCGCAGGTGCGCGAGGCCGGCACACCGATCCGCGCGCAGACCGTGCTGTGCGCGATGCGCCACCTCGACCGGTGGGCGGAGGTCGCCGAGCTGGCGATCGCGAACCGTGACGAGGGTGTGGTCGGGTTCGACCTTGCCGGGCCTGAGGACGGGTTCCCCGCGTCCGCGCACCCCGAGGTGTTCGCGATGCTGCGCAGGGCGCACCTGCCGTTCACGCTGCACGCGGGCGAGGCCGCGGGCGTCGGGTCCGTGTCCGACGCGGTCGCGGAGGGCGCGCTGCGCCTGGGCCACGGCGTGCGGCTCGTCGACGACGTGAGCGCCGACGACCTGGGCGACCGGTTCGGGACGGTCGCGCACTGGGTGCGCGACCAGCGCCTCGCGCTCGAGGTCTGCCCGTCGTCGAACGTCCAGACGGGCGCCGCGGCCTCGGTCGCGGAGCACCCCGTGACGCGGCTGCGACGCCTCGGCTTCGCGGTGACCGTCAACACCGACAACCGGCTGCAGTCCGGCACGACGCTCGGCCGCGAGCTCACGCTCCTGGTCGAGCAGGCCGGGTGGACGCTGCACGACCTGGAGGACGTCGCGGTCACCGCGGCCGCGCAGGCGTTCCTCCACCACGACGAGCGCGCCGCGCTCATCGACCAAGTGATCCGGCCCGCGTACGCCGCGGCCCGGGGAGGAAGGCACCGCGCATGACCCACGACCCGCTCGACGCAGCGGCCCTCGCCCAGTTCGTCGACCACACGCTGCTCAAGCCCGAGGCCACCCGGGCGGACGTCGACGCGCTCGTCGCCGAGGCGGCCCGCCTCGGCGTGTACTCGATCTGCGTGTCGCCGTCGTTCCTGCCCGTCGACGTCTCGGGTGCGCCCGGGCTGAAGGTCGCCACGGTGTGCGGCTTCCCGTCGGGCAAGCACCACAGCGAGGTCAAGGCCGCCGAGGCCGCGCGTGCGGTCGCGGACGGCGCCGACGAGGTCGACATGGTGATCGACGTCGGCGCGGCCAAGGAGCAGCGGTTCGAGGACGTGCAGGCGGACATCGCCGCGGTGCGCGCCGCGATCCCCGCGCCCGCGGTGCTCAAGGTCATCATCGAGTCCGCCGCGCTGACGGACCACGAGATCGTGCACGTGTGCAAGGCCGCCGCGGCGGCCGGCGCGGACTTCGTCAAGACGTCCACGGGCTTCCACCCGGCGGGCGGTGCGTCGGTGCACGCGGTGCGCATCATGGCCGACACGGTGGGCGGCCGCCTGGGCGTCAAGGCGTCCGGCGGCATCCGCACCGCGGGCGACGCGCTGGCGATGATCCAGGCGGGCGCGACGCGCCTCGGCCTCTCGGGCACGGCGGCGGTCCTCGCGGGCCTGGAGTCCGAGTCGGCCTACTGAGCCGACCCGCTCGCGCGACGGGTGGAGAAACGCTCACCAGGCGAGCGGTTCTCCACCCGTCGCGTCTCAGGCGATGCCGAGGGCCTGCCGGACGTCGGCCGCGACCGCGTCCAGGCGCTCGCGCGCGTGGTGGCGGGCCTTGCCCACGGCGGCGTCGTCCGCGTCGGGGAGGACCGGCTCGATGACCTCGAGGTAGCACTTCACCTTGGGCTCGGTGCCCGACGGGCGCACGACCACGCGCGTGCCGTCCGCGGCGTCGAGCCGCAGCCCCTCGGTCGGCGGGAGGCCGCCGCGCTCCTCGTCGGTGCCGCGCGCGAGGTCGACGACGCGCGTCACGGCCGCCCCGCCCAGCGTCGTCGGCGGCTCGGCACGGACCCGCCCGACGGTCGCGGGGATGGCCGCGAGGTCGTCGTAGCGGGCCGACACCTGGCCGGTGAGGTACAGGCCGTGCGCGCGCGCCAGGTCGTCAAGCGCGTCGACCAGCGAGCTCCCGGACGCCTTGAGCCGCGCGGCGAGGCCCGCGACGAGCAGCGCGGCGGAGATGCCGTCCTTGTCACGCACCGTCCCGGGCGCGACGCAGTAGCCGAGCGCCTCCTCGTAGCCGAACACGAGCCCATCGACGCGCGAGAGCCACTTGAAGCCCGTGAGCGTCTGCACGTGGCGCACGCCGGCGGCCTGCGCGATCTGCGCGAGCTGCCGCGAGGACACGATCGAGCTCGCGAACGCCGCCTCGGGGTCGAGCGGACCGCCGTCGGCCGCGAGGCGGTCGGCCATCGCCTGGCCGAGCAGCGCGCCGGTCTCGTCGCCGTGCAGCATGCGCCATCCCTCGGCGGCCGCGGTGTCCGGGCCGCGGTACGCGCGCGCCCGCGGGTCCTGCACCGCGACGGCGCACCGGTCGGCGTCCGGGTCGAGCGCGATCACCAGGTCCGCACCCTCGTCGGACGCCAGGCCCAGCGCGAGGTCGATCGCACCCGGCTCCTCCGGGTTGGGGAACGCGACCGTGGGGAACCGGCCGTCAGGCTCGGCCTGCTCCGGGACGACGAGCACGTCGGTGAACCCGGCCTCGGCGAGCACCCGCTGCGCGACCGCCCCGCCCACGCCGTGCAGCGGGGTCAGGACGATCTTGAGGTCCCCGGCCACCGCGCGCGTCGTCGGGTCCGCGAGCCGCAGCGTCGCGTCCACGTACGCGTCGACGACGTCGTCGCCCAGCACGGTCCAGCCGTGGTCGGCCCGCGGCACCGACGCGACGGACGGCACCCGCGCGATCTCGGCGGCGATCGCCGCGTCCGCGGGCGGCACGATCTGCGCGCCCTGGCCGCTGTCCGTCACGACGCGTCCGCCCAGGTAGACCTTGTAGCCGTTGTCCTGCGGCGGGTTGTGCGACGCGGTGACCATGACACCCGCGTCGGCGTCGAACCGGCGCACGGAGAACGCGAGCAGCGGGGTCGGCAGCGGGCGGGGGAGCAGCAGCACCTCGATGCCGACGGCCGTCAGCACGGACGCGGTGTCCCGTGCGAGCTGCTCGGACTTGCGACGCGCGTCGTAGCCGACGACGACGCGCGGCGGCGGCGTGAGGCCGTCGAGCTCGCCCAGCAGGTAGTCCGCGAGTCCGGACGCGGCGCGGATGACGACCGCGTGGTTCATCCGGTGCGGGCCGCCCGCGATCGCGCCGCGCAGCCCCGCCGTGCCGAACTGCAGCAGGCCGGAGAACCGGTCGGCGAGCTCGGCGCGCGCGTGCCTCGCGGCGCGCAGCACCGTGAGCTGCTCGAGGTCCGGCTCGGCGCCCTCCTGCAGCCCGGGCGGTGACTCCTGCGCGAGCCGCAGCAGCTCGCGCAGCTCGTCCGCCGTCTCGGGGTCCGGGTCGTCGGCGATCCATGCCTCGACCCGGGCCTTGAGGTCCTCCCACGCGTCGTCGGCGCTCATGGCTCCCAACGTACTGACCAGTACGGCTGCGCACGAACCGAACGTCCCGCCCCGCCGCGCGGCGCGCGCGGTAGCGGCTCGCGAGGTCCGGTCAGAGGCGCCGGATGATGTCGGCGAGCAGCGCGCTGATGCGCGGACCGGCCGCCAGACCCGCCTCGAGGACCTCCTCGTGGGACAGCGGCTGCTCGCTGATGCCGGCCGCGAGGTTCGTCACGAGCGAGATGCCCAGGACCTCGAGCCCCGCCTGGCGCGCCGCGATCGCCTCGAGCGTCGTCGACATCCCGACGAGGTCACCGCCGAGCCGCCCGGCCATCCGCACCTCGGCGGGCGTCTCGTAGTGCGGCCCGCGGAACTGGACGTACACGCCCTCGTCGAGCGACGGGTCGACCTCGCGCGCGAGGCCGCGCAGACGCGCGGAGTACAGGTCGGTGAGGTCGACGAACGTCGCGCCCTCCAGGGGCGACGTCGCCGTGAGGTTGAGGTGGTCGCTGATGAGCACGGGCGTGCCCGGGCCCCACGCGGGGTTGAGGCCCCCGCAGCCGTTGGTCAGGACGACCGTCGTCGCGCCCGTGGCCGCGGCCGTGCGCATCCCGTGCACGACGCGCCGCACGCCCTTGCCCTCGTACAGGTGCGTGCGCGAGCCCAGGACCAGCGCGTGCCTGCCCGTGTCGCCGATGCGCACCGAGCGGATCGTGCCGACGTGGCCGTGCACCGCCGCGGCCGAGAACCCCGGGACGTCGGTGCTCGCGACCTCGGCGACCGTCTCGCCCAGCAGGTCGGCCGCGCCACCCCAGCCCGAGCCGAGCACGAGCGCCACGTCGTGGCGCGCCACCCCCGTCGCCTGCGCGAGGTGCTCCGCGGCCGCGCGGGCCACGTCGAACGGGTCGGTGGTCGGGTCGTCGAGGTCCAGGACGTCGCTCATGACGAGAACGCTAACCCTCGTCGTACCCGGTGACGCGTCCGCGGCGCGCGGGACGTGCCGAGCCTCACGCGGGTGCTCACCAGGAGGTGGGGGCGGTGACCGGGCAGAATTGCCGACGTGAGCACACCCCCCGGCACCAACGCCCTGCCCGACACCCGCGTCGTCATCGTCGGGGGCGGCCCCGGAGGCTACGAGGCCGCCCTCGTCGCGCGGCGCCTGGGCGCGGACGTCACGGTCGTCGAGGAGAAGGGGCTCGGCGGGTCCGCGGTGCTCACGGACGTGGTCCCGTCCAAGACGCTCATCGCGACCGCGGAGTGGATGACGATCGCCGACCGCGCGCCCGAGCTCGGGATCCGCAGCGGCCTGAGCCAGGACCACGGCCACCACATCGACCTCGGCGCCGTGAACACGCGCGTCAAGGCGCTCGCGGCCGCGCAGTCCGCGGACATCCGCGGGCGCCTGGAGAAGGAGGGCGTGCACGTCGTGCTCGGCCGCGGGCGGCTCGACGGCCCGCAGCGCGTCGTCGTCGACCTCGTCGACGGCGGCGGCGAGAGGACGCTGGACGCGGACGTCGTGCTCGTCGCGACCGGCGCGCGCCCGCGCGAGCTGCCCGAGGCGCGACCCGACGGCGAGCGCATCCTCACCTGGACGCAGCTGTACGACCTGCCCGCGCTGCCCGAGAAGCTCGTCGTCGTCGGCTCGGGCGTCACGGGTGCCGAGTTCGCGGGCGCGTACACGTCGCTCGGCGCGGACGTCACCCTCGTCTCGTCGCGCGACCGCGTGCTCCCCGGCGAGGACGGCGACGCCGCCGAGCTCATCGAGCAGGTGTTCAAGCAGCGCGGCATGACGGTGCTGTCGCGCTCGCGGGCCGCGGGCGCGCGCCGCACCGCCGACGGGGTCGTCGTGACGCTCGCCGACGGGCGCGAGGTCGAGGGCACACACGTGCTGTTCGCGGTCGGGTCGATCCCGACGACGAGCGGGCTCGGCCTCGAGGAGTCGGGCGTGCGTCTGTCGCCGTCGGGGCACATCGAGGTCGACAAGGTCTCGCGCACGAGCGTGCGCGGCGTGTACGCGGCGGGCGACGTCACGGGCGTGCTGCCGCTCGCGTCGGTCGCGGCGACGCAGGGGCGTATCGCGATGTCGCACGCGCTGGGCGACGCGGTCATGCCGCTGTCCCTGCGCGCGGTCGCGGCGAACATCTTCACCGCGCCCGAGATCGCGACCGTCGGCTACTCGGAGCAGCGCCTCCAGGAGGAGGGGCTCGCGTACGAGGTCAGCACGCTGCCGCTGACCCGCAACCCGCGGGCGAAGATGCTCGGCGTGCGCGAGGGCTTCGTCAAGATCTTCGCGACCCGCGGCGCGGGCATCGTGCTCGGCGCGGTGCTCGTCGGGCCGCGCGCGTCGGAGTCGGTGTTCCCGCTCGCGCTCGCGATCACGCACCGCCTGTCGGCCGACCAGGTCGCGCAGGTCATCACGGTGTACCCGTCGATGTCCGGCACGCTCGCGGAGGTCGCGCGCACGCTGCACCACCGCGCGGCGGACTGACGCGCCGCCGGTTCAGGGGATCGTCACGCGCACGACGAGCGGGAAGTGGTCGCTCGTCGTGACGTCGGTCAGCACGTCCGCCGACGCGAACGCGACCTGCTGGCCGAACACCCAGTCGATCCGCTCGGCGGGCGCGTCCGACGGCGACGTCAGCACGTCCGGGTCGCCGACCTCGTCGACCGCGCTGACCCAGCCCGCATCGGTGAGCAGCTCGATCTCCGGCCAGCCGGGCTGGGCGTTGAGGTCGCCGCCGAGCACGCTCGGCCCGGTGACGGGCTCGGCGTCGAGCAGCGTCGCGAGCTGGTCGAGGCGCGTCGGGGTGTTCTCGGCGCGGTGCTGCAGGTGCACCGACGTCACGCGCACGGTCTCGCCCGCGGCGGTCGTCACGGTCGCAGAGACCGCCGAGCGGCCCTGCGGCCCGGCGCCGTACGGGAGCACGGTCACCGCGACGTCCGTCAGGCCCGAGCGGGCCAGCACCGCGTTGCCGAACTGGCGGTCCGCGGCGGGCGCGTACTCGACGGTCATGCCGAGGCGCCGCGCGAGCCACGTCGCCATGTCCGCGCCGCCGCCCAGCACCCAGCCACGCTCGACCTCCTGGAGCAGCACCACGTCGGCGCCCGCGTCCTCGATGGTCGCCGCGGCGGCCTCGAGGTCGACGCCGCCGAACGGCGAGACGCCGTAGTGCAGGTTCCAGCTCACGACCGTGAGCTCGTCGCCTGCGGCCCGCGCGGGCACGTCGGAGCCGTGCGTGCTCGTCGTCGACGGCACGAGGCCGACGAGCGCGAGCACGACCGGCGGGACGAGCAGCAGGCGCGAGGCGCGCACGCGCGCGGGCTGCTGCAGCTCGGGCTCGGGCTGCGTCCCCGAGGGCAGCGGCGTGCGGTGGTGCAGACCCGTGACCGCGACGACCACGGCGGCGGCGACCAGCACGTACGCGTTGTCGAACGGCAGCGGGACGTCGTAGTCGATCATGTAGCCCAGCAGCGGCACGATCACACCGAGCCCGGCGAGTGCCGCGGCCCCCGCGGCGCGCCACGTCCCGAGCGGCGCGGGACGACGCACGGACAGCGTCCCGACGAGCACGACGGCGAGCACCACGTCCAGCACGACGACGGCGACGAGCGCGGCGACGCCCGAGGCGAGCATCGCGAGCGCGACGGCCACGACGACGAGCACGGCGGCCCCGACGCGCACCGCACCCGGCCAGCGGTCGGGCCGCAGCAGCAGCCAGCCGCCCAGCCCGGTCGCGGCGACCACCGCGACCCCGGCCCAGCCGAGCGCGATGCCGGACTGCGACGCGAGGAACGCGGGGTTCGCGCCGATCATCACGGCGATCGCGAGGAACGGCCCGACGGCCCACAGCCGGCGCGGGCAGCTCGTCGCGGGGGCGCCCGCTCCCGTGCCGCCGGCCGTGACGCGGAACGCGGCCAGCGGCGCGAGCGCGACGACGACCGCGACGACCCACCCGACCCACGACGAGCGCCACACCGCGTCCCACGTGCCCAGCAGCACCTGCAGCCCCGCGGACAGCCCGCAGCCGACGACGAGCCCGAGCGCGGCGTGCCGCGGGCCGGACGTGCGGCCCGCGACGAACGCGGTCGCGAGGACGAGCACGCCCACGGCCCAGGCGACGGACACCAGCCCCAGCCAGTACCGCGCGTCGCCGTCGAGCGCCTGCAGCACGACCCGCAGGACCGCCAGGACGGCCGCGCCCGCGATCACCGTGCGGCCGCTCGGGATCCCGCCCGGCGCGCGCGTGGCGAGCAGCAGCCCGCCCGCGACGAGCCCCGCGGCGGCGTAGGTGGCGAGCGCGGTGACGCCCACGGTGACGACGCCCGACGCGAACGCGTGGTCGAGCAGCGGGCCGCTCGCGCGCACGAGCTCGAGCGTCGCGACGACGAGCGCCGCGAGCAGCCAGACGCGCGTCGGGGTGCCGTCGTCCGGCGGGCGGGCCGTGAGGCCGTCGGGGGTGCGTCCGTCGTCGGAACCCGGTGCACGCTCCTCGTGCGTCTCGTCGCTCGTCACGGGCCGAAGGCTACGCGCCGCCGCTGCCCACGGCCGTCGCGGGACGCACGTCCCGGTCCGGACCACCCGGATGGGCCCATGATGCGGCCTATGCGCCCGCACGGCCCCGTCGTCCGAACCGTCCGCCACGACCCGGCGGACCGGCCGCTCCTGGTGATCTGGGAGGCGACGCGTGCGTGCGCGCTGTCGTGCGTGCACTGCCGGGCCGAGGCGCAGCCGCGCCGGCACCCGCGCGAGCTCGACACCGACGAGGCCACCGAGCTCATGCGCCAGGTCGCCGCGTTCGGGCGGCCGTCGCCGATCTTCGTCATCACGGGCGGCGACTGCTTCGAGCGCGAGGACCTCGACGAGCTCGTGCGTCGGGGCCGGGCGCTCGGGCTCGCCGTCGCGGTGTCGCCGTCGGGCACGGCGAAGCTGGACCGTGCCGCGCTCGTGCGCCTCCAGGAGGCGGGCGTGACCGCGATGTCGCTGTCGCTCGACGGCGCGACGGCCGAGGTGCACGACGGGTTCCGGCGCGTGCCGGGGACGTTCGAGCGGACGGTGCAGGCGTGGGCGACGGCGCGCGAGCTCGGGATGAAGGTCCAGGTCAACTCGACGATGTCGAGCCGGACGGTGCACGAGCTGCCGGACCTCGCAGCGCTCGTGCGCGAGCACGGCGCGATGACGTGGAGCGCGTTCATGCTCGTCCCGATGGGCCGCGGCGTGGACCTCGGCGCGCTGAGCGCGCAGCAGGCCGAGGACGTCATGAACTACCTGTACGACCTGGGCCCCTACGTCCCCGTCAAGACCACCGAGGGCCACCACTTCCGGCGCGTGTCGCTGCAGCGCGCGGTGCTCGCCGAGCGCGGTGCGGACCACGTCGCGGTGCTCGGGCTGGGCGACCTGTACGCCGAGCTCACCGAGCGCACGGCGGCGTTCGGCTGGGGCGACGGCGTGCGCGCGCGGCGGCCCCCGGTCAACGTCAACGCGGGCTACGGGTTCGTGTTCGTCTCGCACGTCGGCACCGTGCACCCGTCGGGGTTCCTGCCCGTCTCGGCGGGTGACGTGCGCGAGCAGCCGCTCACGGAGATCTACCGCTCCTCCGAGCTGTTCACCGGGCTGCGGGACTCCACGCGGCTGACGGGGCGGTGCGGCGCGTGCGAGTTCTCCCGCGTGTGCGGCGGCTCGCGGTCGCGTGCCTACGCGACGGCCGGCGACCCGTACGCGTCCGACCCGCTGTGCGCCTACGAGCCCGGCTCGTTCCCGTACGCCGACGACGTCGCGGCGCTGCTGGCGTCCTGACCTGCGGGACGACGCCCCTGAGCGGGTGCGCGGTCCGGGTGCTGCCCGCACACTCGTCGTCATGCTGCGCGACGTCTCCGCCCACCTGACGCTCGACGTGTCCGCCCCCGCGACGCTGGCCCTCGCCGTCGCGGTCGCCGCGGGCCACGACGCCGACGAGCGCCTCGACATCACGCTCGACGGTGCCCCGCTCACCGCCCGCGAGGTGCCCGACGAGCACGGCACGCGGCTGCACGTGCTCGACGCCGACCCCGGCACGCTCGTCGTCGACTACTCCGCGACCGTGCGCGGCCGCGCCACGCCGCCCGAGGCGAGCGAGGCCGAGCGCCTGCGCTACCTGCGGCCCAGCCGGTACTGCGAGTCCGACTCGCTCGGACCGACCGCGCGCGCCGAGTTCGCCGGGCTCGTGGGGCAGGACCTGCTCGCCGCCGTGTCGTCGTGGGTCGGCACGCGCCTGGCGTACGTGCCCGGGTCGAGCCTTCCGACCGACGGCGCGGTGCGCACGCTGCTCGCGCGGCAGGGCGTGTGCCGGGACTTCGCGCACCTCGTCGTCGCGCTGCTGCGGGCGCTCGACGTGCCCGCGCGGCTCGTCGGCGTGTACGCGCCCGGTCTGGACCCGATGGACCTGCACGCGGTCGCGGAGGCGTGGGTCGACGACGCGTGGCGCGTCGTCGACGCGACGACGCTCGCGCCGCGCTCGACGCTGGTCCGCGTCGCGACCGGGCGCGACGCGTCGGACACCGCCTTCCTGTCCGTGCACGGAGGCGCGGCGGACCTCACGGACTTCCACGTCAGCGCGGTCGTCGACGACCTGCCCGACGACGACGTGCGCACGCTCGTGACGCTCGGCTGAGCCCGCCTCAGGAGAAGAGGGCCTGCCCGACGAACGGGCTGTCGCTCGTCGTGATCGGCGTGCCGTCGCTGCCCGTGCGCAGCGACCCGTCCGGGATGCCCGGCGGCACCGCGAACAGCCCCGAGCCCGTGTGCTGCAGGTACTCCATGAGCCCGTCGTCACGCGACAGCGTGGTCTGCATCGGGATGTAGTGCGTGCGCGGGTCGCGCACGAACGCGATGAAGAACAGCCCCGCGTCGAGCCGCCCGAGCGAGTCGTTGCCGTCGGTGAAGTTGTAGCCGCGGCGCAGCATCCGCACCCCGTCGTTCTGCGTGGGGTGCGCGAGCCGGACGTGGCTGTTCAGCGCGACGAGCGGTGCGCCCTCGCGCCCGGTGACCTCGAAGTCGGGCTCGGTGAACTCCTCGCCGCCGGAGAGGGGAGCGCCCTCGCCCTTGGTGCGCCCGACGAGCGCCTCCTGCTCGCGCAGCGACGTGCGGTCCCACGTCTCGATCTGCATGCGGATGCGTCGCGCGACCAGGTACGTGCCGTCCACGAGCCACGACGAGTCGTGCGAGTCGGCCGCGGCGGCGTCCTCGCCCACCCACACGTGCCGCTCGAGGGCGTCGCCCTCCTCGGCCTTGAGGTTGGCGGTGCCGTCCTTGAACCCGAACAGGTTGCGCGGCGTGCTCTGCGCGGTCGTCGTCGACGACGTGCGCCCGTACCCGAGCTGCGTCCAGCGGATCGTCGCGGCCCCGAACGCGGCGCGCGACAGGTTGCGGATCGCGTGCACCGCGACCTGCGGGTCGTCCGCGCACGCCTGCACGACGAGGTCGCCGTCGCTGCGTGCCGGGTCGAGCGCGTCGGCGGGGAAGTGCGGGAG
Source organism: Cellulomonas palmilytica (assembly GCF_021590045.1). Classification (NCBI taxonomy): domain Bacteria; kingdom Bacillati; phylum Actinomycetota; class Actinomycetes; order Micrococcales; family Cellulomonadaceae; genus Cellulomonas; species Cellulomonas palmilytica. Next base: position 1,620,557 of record NZ_CP062221.1, read on the forward strand.
CTCGACGAGCGCGTCGGGCAGGCGGTCCGCGAGGCCGAACCGGTCGGTGCCGTCCGCCGCGACGAACAGCGAGCGGCCGAACCCGAACGTGATCGTCAGCCCCGCGGCCGGCAGGTCGGCGGCCTCGCCCGTGTCGTCGGGCGGCGCGTCGTACGGGCCGGACGCCGCGCCGAACGGACCGGCGGACAGGCCCTGCGTGAGGCGGGCCGCGATGGTCGTCCAGCGCTGCAGCAGCGCGACGAGGTCCTCGCGGTCGTCGGTCGTCACGTCGAACGCGGCGAGGTACAGGCGGTCCTGCGCGGGTGTGACGATGCCCGCCTGGTGGCGGCCGGTGAACGGGTACGTCCCGGCCGCGGCGGTGCCCGACGCGGTGCCGTCGCCGGTCGTGGCGGTCGCGCGCCCGCCGACGAACCCCGCGGCGCCGACGGCGGCGGCACCGAGCAGCCCGCCGCCGAGCAGCGCGCGACGCGTGACGCCGCGCGGGCCGGGTTCGGGGGTCTGCTCGGTGCCGGTCACGTCAGACCCCCGTGACGACGGCGGTGAGCCGGGACAGCGGCTCGGAGAGCGCGTCGACCGCGGTCGAGAGCTCCTTGACCTGCTGCGCGGTCAGCTCGTCGTAGGACGTGAAGCCCTCCTCGACCGAGCCGTGCTCGGCGAGCAGCCCCTCGAGCGCGGCGAACCGCTCGGTCAGCGTCGCCGCGAGGTCCGGGTCGGCCTCCTCGACGACGTCCTCGAGCACCTCGTACGCGAGGCGCGCCCCGTCGACGTTCGCCTGGAAGTCCCACAGGTCGGTGTGCGACCAGATCTCCTCCTCGCCCGTGACCTTGCCGGTCGCGACCTCGTCGAGCAGCTCCTTGGCGCCGTTGGAGATCTGGAACGCCTCGAACGTGAACGCCGGGTCGTTGACCTGGTCGACGAGGTCCTGCGTCCAGCCGACGAGGTCGTCGGCCGCCTTCGTGCGCTCCGCGTCGGTCAGCGGCACGTACTCGGTGCCGCCGTTGTCCGCCGCGAGCGGGGGCCACAGGTCCTTCTCGATGTAGTGCCAGCCGCTCCACGTCTGGCCGTCCTCGAGGTCGGCCTCGCGCGCGTCGGTCAGCGGGTCGAGGTCGCCGAACGACTCCGCGACGGGCTCGACACGCTCCCAGTGCACGCGCGTCGCCGCGTAGAGCTCACGCGCCTTCTCGTCGTCGCCGGCCTTGTACGCGTCCGCGAACTCCTGCGTCCCCGCGATGAGCGCGCCGACCTGGTCCTTGACGTACGCGACGTACTGGTCCTCCGCGGCGGCGAGCTGCTCGGCGGCGTCGCCCGTGGGGCCGACCGCCTCACCCGAGTCGGTCACGGTGAACTCCGCGCGGATGCCGTCGCCCACCATGCCGGGCTTGCAGGCCGTGTAGTAGGTACCGGGGCGCACCTGCACGACGAGGTCGCGCGTGAGGCCCGGGCCGATGTTCTCCACCTCGGAGACGACGCGCAGGCCGTCCTCGCCGAGCAGGTAGAACTCGGTGACGTCGGAGCCGTCGTTCGTCACCGCGAACGTCAGCGTGCCGCTCGGCGCCGTGGCCGACGAGACGTCGCACGCGTCCTGCGTGCTGCTCACGGTCAGCGCGCGCTCGGGCGCGCCCGACGCGGCCGGGCCCGGGTCGTTGTCGACGCACGCGGCGAGCGGCAGGACGAGGGCGACGAGCGCGAGCGCGCCGACGCGTGAGCGGGACATGGGTCTCCTCAGGGTGCTGGTGCGGTGTTCAGGGAGCAGGCGTCAGGACGTCGCGGCGGAGGCGACGGCGGCGGGCGCCGTGGGCTTCGGTGCGGGCGAACGGCCCCACGTGGTGCGGACGAACACCGTCAGGACGACGGACACGTAGGCGGTCCACGCGACGAGCTGCAGCCAGGTGGTCGCGGGCGTGAAGTTGAAGATCCCCTTGGCGAGCGTCGCGTACCAGGACGACGGCGGGATGCTCGCGGAGACGTCGAACGCGAGGGAGCTCAGGCCCGGCAGGATGCCCGCCTCCTGCAGGTCGTGCACGCCGTAGGACAGCACGCCGGCCGCGACGAGGACCAGGAACAGCCCCGTCCACGCGAAGAACCGGCGCAGGTCGAGCCGCACCGCGCCGCGGTACATGAGCCACGCCGCCACGACCGACACCGCGATGCCGAGCGCGGCGCCGACGAGCGGCGCGCTCGTGCCCGTCGACGTCGCCTGCGCGCCGGCCCAGAGGAACAGCGCGGTCTCGAGGCCCTCGCGGCCCACGGCGAGCAGCGCCATGACGACGACCGCGCCCTTGCCGGCCGCGATCGCGTCGTCGAGCTTGTGCTGCAGGTCCGCCTTGAGGTGGCGGGCCGTCTTCGCCATCCAGAAGATCATCCAGGTGATGAGCCCGACCGCGACGATCGACAACGTGCCGCCGATCGCCTCCTGCGCCTCGAACGACAACCCCTTGGGGCCGAACGTGAGCAGCGCGCCGAACGCGAGCGAGACGCCCCCGGCGACGGCGACGCCGCCCCACAGCGCGGGCAGCAGGTCGCGCCTGCCGGTCTTGACCAGGTAGGCCACGAGGATGCTGACGACGAGGGCGGCTTCGAGCCCCTCGCGCAGGCCGATGAGGAAGTTCGCGACCATGGTGACCGTTCGGGTGCGTGCGTCCGCGGCGCCGACCGCCGCGAGGTGAGGTCAGGCTTACCTCACACGATTCGCGAGGTTACACCCGGCGCACGGCGCGACGGGAGCCCGTGGAGCACCCTCGGGATGTGTCTCCTGTCACGCGGGACCGCAGGCCCCGTCGCCGTCCGATGCCCCGGGGACGTTCGGGACCGCGGCGAGCAGTGCGGGCCAGGCGTCCGCGAACGCGGGGAGCAGGTCGAGCGTCGCGACCTGCTCGACCGGGACCCACGCGATCGCGAGCGACTCGGCGTCCGTGGGCCGCGCGTCGAGCTCGCGCACCTCGTCGGCCAGCACCGTCGTGTACGACCAGTCCGGGTGCCGGAGCACGTGCGACGCGTAGGGGCGCACCGCGTCCGCGGGGACGCCGGCCTCCTCGCCCGCCTCACGCAGCGCGGCAGCGGTCGCGTCCTCGTGCGGCTGGCGCGCGCCGCCCGGGATGCCCCACGTGCCGCCGTGGTGGCTCCACGGCGCGCGGTGCTGCAGCAGCACGTGCGTGAGCCGCCCGTCCGCCGCGCGGCGCCCGACCAGCAGGCCCGCGGCGCCGTGCAGCCCCCAGTGCCGTGCGCCGCACGCGCACTCGACCCAGCCGTCGCCCGGCGCGGGCGCGTGGCGGGGCAGGTCGGTCATCCGGCGGGGCTCGTCGTCCGGGTCACCGGGCTCAGTCGACGATCTCGCAGATCGCGGTCCCGGCGCTCACGCTCGCGCCGACGGCCGCGGCGAGGCCCGTCACCTTCCCGGCGCGGTGCGCCACCAGCGGCTGCTCCATCTTCATGGCCTCGAGCACGACGACGAGGTCGCCCTCCGCCACGGTCGCGCCGTCCTCGACGGCGACCTTGACGATGGTGCCCTGCATGGGGGACGCGAGCGTCGTGCCGTTGGCCGTGGCCTTCGGGCCGCCGCCGCTGCGGCGGGCCGGGCGGCGCGGTGCGCCCGCGGCCCGGGCGGCACCGGGGCGGCCCAGGCCGAGCGCGGCAGGCAGGACGACCTCGAGCCGCTTGCCGCCGACCTCGACGACCACGCGCTCGAGCGCGGGCGAGTCCTCCTCGGGCGCGGGCGTCGCGGCGGGCGCCTTGCCGAGCGTCGCGAGCGTGCCCGCGAACTCGGTCTCGATCCAGCGCGTGTGCACCGCGAACGGCGTGGAGCCGTCCGCCGGGGCGAACGCCTCGTCCTCGAGGACCGCGCGGTGGAACGGCACGACGGTCGGGATGCCGACGACCTCGAGCTCGGCCAGCGCGCGCTTGGCGCGCGCGATCGCCTGCTGCCGGTCGGCGCCCGTGACGATGAGCTTGGCGATCATCGAGTCGAACGCGCCCGAGACCGTGTCGCCCTCGACGACGCCCGAGTCGACGCGCACACCGGGGCCCGACGGGAACCGCAGCGTCGAGATGTGGCCCGGAGCGGGCAGGAAGTTCGCGGCAGGGTCCTCGCCGTTGATGCGGAACTCGATCGAGTGCCCGCGCGTCACGACCTCGTCGTACCCGAGCGGCTCGCCCGACGCGATGCGCAGCTGCTCGCGCACCAGGTCGATCCCGGAGATCTCCTCGGTCACGGGGTGCTCGACCTGCAGGCGCGTGTTGACCTCGAGGAACGACACCGTGCCGTCGGCGCCGACGAGGAACTCGCACGTCGCGGCCCCGACGTACCCGGCCTCGCGCAGGATCGCCTTGCTGGACGTGACGAGCTGCTCGCGCTGCGCGTCGGTGAGGAACGGCGCGGGCGCCTCCTCGACGAGCTTCTGGTGGCGGCGCTGCAGCGAGCAGTCGCGCGTGCTGACCACGACGACCGTGCCGTGCGCGTCCGCGAGGCACTGCGTCTCCACGTGCCGCGGCTTGTCCAGGTACCGCTCGACGAAGCACTCGCCGCGCCCGAACGCCGCGACCGCCTCGCGCACCGCGGACTCGTACAGCTCGTCGACCTCGTCCGACGTCCGCGCGACCTTCAGGCCGCGGCCGCCACCGCCGAACGCCGCCTTGATCGCGATCGGCAGGCCGTGCTCCGCGACGAACGCGTGGATCTCGTCCGTGCCCTCCACCGGGTCGGGCGTGCCCGCGACGAGCGGCGCTCCCGCCTTCTGCGCGATGTGCCGCGCGCTGACCTTGTCGCCCAGCGCCTCGATCGCGTCCGGCGACGGGCCGACCCACACCAGGCCCGCGTCGAGCACCGCGCGGGCGAAGTCCGCGTTCTCCGCGAGGAAGCCGTACCCGGGGTGCACCGAGTCCGCGCCCGAGCGGGCCGCGACGTCGAGGATCTTCTCGATCGACAGGTACGTGTCCGCGGCGCGCGCACCGTCGAGCGCGAACGCCTCGTCGGCGAGGGTCACGTGCAGCGCGGTGCGGTCCTGGTCGGCGTAGACGGCGACGGACCCGACGCCCGCGTCACGGCACGCACGGGCGATACGCACGGCGATCTCGCCGCGGTTGGCGATGAGGACCTTGCGCAGCGGGCGCACGGCAGGGGCGGACAGGCTGGAGGGCACGGCTCACCGTAACGCCCGCCACCGGGCCGGGCCGTGCTGCCGCCGCCGCTGCGGACAAGATTGGGATTCCGCCCAACCTGCCCGGCACCGGTTTTGTAGGAACCCGACGACGACCGGTGCCCACCCGGGTCTCCCTGTCCGGACCGCGCTGCACGATCCCCACAACCCCGCGCCCGCGACCCCGCACTTCCTCCGGCTCCGACCGTCGTATCCCGGAGCGATGACGGTCGCGGCGGAAGGGGCTTCGCCGAGGCGGGGGTTGCTCCGGCTCCGGGGGCTGTGAGCCGGACGAAGGGCGGGGTCGGGGCGGCGGCGCGGGCCCGGAGGGCGGTGGGGGGTCAGGGGGTCCAGAGGGTGGGGAGGGGGAGGTCGATCTGGAGCAGGAGGGAACGCAGGAGCGGCAGCGAGAGGCCGACGACGCCGTGGTGGTCACCCTCGACGCGCTCGACGAACGGGCCCCCGAGCCCGTCGATCGTGAACGCCCCCGCGACGGCCAGCGGCTCGCCCGTCGCGACGTACGCCGCGATCTCGTCGTCGGACACGTCCGCGAAGTGCACGACCGTCGACGACGTCGCCCCCAGCACGGCACCGCGTCCCGCGCCGAGAGAGCCGGGACGAGGCTCGGGCGCGTCGTCGTCCACCTCGCGCAGGTCGACCACCCAGTGACCGGTGTGCAGCGTGCCCGCGCGGCCGCGCATCGACCGCCAGCGCGCGACCGCGTCGTCCGCGTCGCGCGGCTTGCCCAGGACCTCGCCGTCGAGCTCGAGCATGGAGTCGCAGCCGAGCACGACGAGGTCGTCGGCGTCCGCGAGCGCGTCGGGCAGGTGCGCGGCCACGTCGTGCGCCTTCGCCTGCGCCAGCACCAGCACCGCGTCCGCCGGGTCGAGGCGGCCGTCCGCGTCGACGTAGCGCTCGCGGGCCTGCGCCAGCACCGCGTCCTCGTCGACCGAGGAGACCGCCACCAGCGGCTCGATGCCGGCCGCGCGGAGCGTGGCGCGACGGGCGGGGGACGCGGACGCGAGCAGGAGGCGAGGCACGGCCCGACCCTACCGACCGGTTCACCCGCTGACCGCGGCCGATCCGCGTGGCCGGGGGACGAATGTCGGGGTTCGCCCACAGGAACGTGGGTCACAATGGCGAACGCGCGCTTGCGCAGCGTCGGGTGACCGGCGGCGGACGCCGGGGATGCCTCAGGGAGGGCACGTGAGCAAGCAGAACACGGTGGTCGACGTGGACGGCGTGGACGACGACGACCTCGAGCTCGACGACGTCGTCGACGACGACCCCGAGCTCCTCGCCCCCCCGGACCCGGCGTGGCGCCGCCGGACCGCGATCGAGATGATCATCTCGGGCCTGATCGGGCTCTACGCCTCGTTCGTCCTGTCGGTCGAGGCCCTCGTGCTCGCGGCCGACGAGGACGCGGACCTCAGCTGCAGCTTCAACGACAAGATCAACTGCGCGACGGTCGCGAAGCACTGGGCGGCCGAGCTGCTGGGCTTCCCGAACGCGTTCCTCGGCATCGCCGCCGAGGCGGTGGTGCTGACGGTCGCGGTCGCGCTGCTCGGCGGCGTGGTGTTCCCGCGCTGGTTCATGCGCACCGCGCAGGCGATCTACACGGTCGGCTTCCTGTTCGCGTGGTGGCTGTTCTACATGTCGTTCTTCGAGATCGGCGCGCTGTGCCCGTGGTGCCTGCTCATCACGGTCACGACGACGCTCGTGTGGGCCGGTCTGACGCGCATCAACATCCGTGAGGGCCACATCGCGCTCCCCGGCCGTGCGGGGGTGTGGGGCCGCCGGTTCGTCGAGGAGGGCAACGACTGGTTCGTGACGATCGCGCTGCTCGTCGTCATGGCGGGAATGATCATGGTCAAGTACGGCTACACCCTGTTCTGAGCCGCATCCGCTGCGACGAAGGCCCGGTCCCTCGTGGGGACCGGGCCTTCGTCGTCGGCGGTGCCGGGACCGTCAGAACGCGAGCTTGAGCACGTCCAGCGGGAGCGAGCCGAGGTTCAGCGCCTTGGCGTGGAACGCGCGCAGGTCGAACGCGTCGCCCGCCGCGGCCCGCGCCTCGTCGCGCGTCTGCTCCCACAGGCGCTGACCGACCTTGTAGGACGGCGCCTGCCCGGGCCAGCCCAGGTAGCGCATCCACTCGAACCGCACGAACGACTCGGGCATGTTGACGTTCGCGAGCAGGAACGCCAGCGCCTTGTCCGCGTCCCACCGGCCACCGCCCCACTGCTCGGGAGCGGGCAGGCCCAGGTGCACGCCGATGTCGAACACGACGCGCGCCGCGCGCATCCGCTGGCCGTCGAGCATGCCGAGGCGGTCGCCGGGGTCGTCGAGGAAGCCCAGGTCGGCCATGAGGCGCTCGGCGTACAGCGCCCAGCCCTCGCCGTGGCCGGAGATCCAGCACGCGAGGCGGCGCCACGTGTTGAGGTCCGCGCGGTTGTGCACGGCGGCGCCGACCTGCAGGTGATGCCCCGGGACGCCCTCGTGGTAGACGGTCGTCTTCTCGCGCCACGTGTTGAACGTCGTCACGTCGGCCGGCACCGACCACCACATGCGGCCGGGGCGGGAGAAGTCGTCCGACGGGCCCGTGTAGTAGATCCCGCCGGACTGCGTCGGGGCGATGAGGCACTCGAGCGTGTGCAGCGGCTCAGGGATGTCGAAGTGCGTCCCGTCGAGCGCGGCGATCGCCGCGTCCGACGTCTCCTGCATCCAGCGGCGCAGCTCGTCCTTGCCGTGCAGCGTGCGGGACGGGTCCGCGTCGAGCGCGGCGACGGCCTGCTCGACCGTGGCGCCCGGGCCGGCGATCTGCGCGGCCACGGCCTCCTGCTCGGCGACGACGCGCGCGAGCTCCTCGACACCCCACGCGTAGGTCTCCTCGAGGTCCACGGTCGCGCCGAGGAACGCGCGGGAGAACAGCTGGTAGCGCTCGCGGCCCGCGGCGTCGTCGGCCGGGGCCTGCGGCGCGAGCTCGTCGCGCAGGAACTCCGCGAGGCGGCCGTACGCCTCGCGCGCACCCGCGGCGCCGCGCTCGAGCTCGGCGCGCACGAGCGCGCACGACGACGAGTCGTCCAGCGCGGCCGCGGCGGCCTGGCCGTGCACGAACTCCGTGAAGAACGAGCCGTCGGCCGCGAGCTCGACGGCCTGCGTCACGCCCTCGGCGACCTGGCGGGCGGCGGGGACCAGCCCGCGCGCGGCGCCCGCGCGCAGCGACTCGACGTAGCCGTCGATCGCCTGCGGCAGCGCCGTGAGGCGCGACGCGATGTTCTCCCACGCCTCGATGTCGCCCGTCGGCATGATGTCGAACACGTCGCGCAGGCCCTGGACGGGCGAGGCGATGTTGTTGAGGTCGCGCAAGTGCTCGCCGGCCGCGTGCAGCTCGAGCTCGAGCCCGAGCCGCTCGCGCATGGCCGCGACGGTGATGCGGTCGACCTCGTCGACCGGCGCGAGCGCGTCGAGCTCGAGGAGCGTGGACCGCGTGAGGTCCGCGCGCGCGTCGTGCCCCGCGGGGGACAGGTCGGTCATCTCGTGGTCGTGGCCCGCCAGACCCATCCCTGTCGCGGACAGCGGGTCGAGCGAGGCGTAGGAGCTGACGTACTTCTCGGCGACGGCGTCGACGGCCGTGGGTTCACGCATGCGCCCGACCCTACTCGCCGGTAGCCCCGGGCATGCGAGCGGAAACCCCCGCGCAGCAGGGGCGGCCGGTCAGCCGCGCAGGCTCCAGCGCCAGGAGTCGGGACCGGGAGCCGGGGCCGGCGCCGGACGGAGCTGGCGGCGCCGGTCCGCCCACGCCGCACGCGGCGTCGCCGGCTGGTCGGCCGGTGCGGCCGTCGCGGCGGCCATGATGCCCGCGACGAGCGCCGCGAGCTCGACGTCGTCGGGCGCGCCGCGCACCACGTGGAGCTGGGCGTCCTCGCTCACTCGTCGTCCTCGTCGTCGTGCTCGTCGCCGAAGTCCACGTGGGAGCCGCGCGCGACGCCCCACTCCGCGACGTCGAAGCCCGCGTCGACGAGCGACTGCGTGAGGTCGCCCGCGGCGGACTCGACGATGTCGAGCGCCGAGTCGAGCGTGCGGTCGCCCGCACGCGGTGTGCGCACCACGACGAGGCCCACGTGGAACGAGTCGGTCTCCTCCGCCTCGGCGAGCGCGTCGTCGTCAAAGTCGCCGTCGTCGTCCTGCCAGGTCATCCCGGTGAGGTCCGAGTGCATGCCCAGGCGCTCGTGGATGCGGTCGTAGAGCGCGGCGTTCAGGGTCCCGACACGCGCCTCGAGCGCGAGGATGCGCGGGTCCTCGTCCGCCTCGGTCGAGCCGAACTCGGCGCGCACGCCCACCGCGACGTCGACGTACTCGTGCAGCGCTGCGGCGAGCGCGTCGACCGCGGCGTGCAGGTCGGCCGGGTCCACGTCCGTCAGCGGGGCGGGGCCGTGCGAGGGCGAGTCGTGGCCGTCGTCGTGCGCGTGCTCGTCGTGCGCGTGCTCGTCGTGCTCGTGCGTCATCGTGAGGTCCAGTCTCTACAGCGGGATGTTGCCGTGCTTCTTGGGCGGCAGGGCCGCGCGCTTGGTGCGCAGCAGGCGCAGCGCCCTGGTGATCTCGGCGCGCGTCGCGGACGGCTCGATCACCGCGTCCACGTAGCCCCGGTCAGCAGCGTCCCACGGGTTGACGATCGCGTCCTCGTACTCGGCGGTCAGGCGCCGACGCTCGGCCTCGACGTCGCCGCCGGCGTCCGCGACCTTCTTCAGCGCGCCGCGCTGCAGGATGTTCACCGCGCCGCCCGCGCCCATCACCGCGATCTGCGCGGTCGGCCACGCGAGGTTCACGTCCGCGCCGAGCTGCTTGGACCCCATGACGATGTACGCGCCGCCGTACGCCTTGCGCGTGATGACCGTGACCAGGGGGACCGTCGCCTCGGCGTACGCGTAGATGAGCTTCGCGCCGCGGCGGATGATGCCGTTCCACTCCTGGTCCGTGCCGGGCAGGAAGCCGGGGACGTCGACGAACGTCAGCACCGGGATGTTGAACGCGTCGCACGTGCGCACGAACCGCGCGGCCTTCTCCGCGGCGTTGATGTCGAGCGTGCCCGCCATCTGCTGCGGCTGGTTCGCGACGACCCCCACGGGGTGGCCCTCGACGTGCCCGAACCCGACGACGACGTTGCCCGCGTACAGCGGCTGCACCTCGAGCAGCACGCCGTCGTCGAGGACCGTCTCGACGACCGTGCGCATGTCGTACGGCTGGTTGTCCGAGTCGGGGACCAGCGCGTCGAGCGCGAGGTCCTCGTCCGAGGGCTCCAGGTCGCTCTCGTGCGGGTACAGCGGCGGGTCCGACAGGTTGTTCTGGGGCAGGTAGCTCAGCAGCGATCGCACGTAGTCGATCGCGTCGTCCTCGTCGGACGCGAGGTAGTGCGCGACGCCCGAGCGCGTGTTGTGCGTGGTCGCCCCGCCCAGCTCCTCGAAGCCCACGTCCTCGCCCGTGACCGCGCGGATCACGTCCGGGCCGGTGATGAACATGTTCGACGTGCCGTCGGCCATGACGATGAAGTCCGTGAGCGCGGGGGAGTACACCGCGCCGCCCGCCGACGGGCCCAGGATGAGGCTGATCTGCGGGATCACGCCCGACGCCGCGACGTTCCGGCGGAAGATCTCCGCGAACTGCGTCAGGCCCGCGACGCCCTCCTGGATGCGCGCGCCGCCGCCGTCGCTGATGCCGATCAGCGGGACGCCCGTGCGCAGCGCGAGGTCCATGACCTTGGTGATCTTCTGGCCGTGCACCTCGCCGAGGCTCCCACCGAACACCGTGAAGTCCTGCGAGTACACCGCGACCGGGCGGCCGTCGACCGTGCCGTGCCCGACGACGACGCCGTCGCCCGGGATGCGCTTCTTCTCGAGCCCGAAGTTCGTCGAGCGGTGCCGCACGAGCGCGTCGATCTCGGTGAACGAGCCCGGGTCGAGCAGCTGGTCGATGCGCTCGCGCGCGGTCTTCTTGCCGCGGGCGTGCTGCTTGTCCACCGCCGCCGCCTCGGCGCTCGCCTGCGCCTCGCGGCGGGCCGCGAGGTCGGCGAGCTTGCCGGCGGTCGTGCGTGCGGGCGCGCTCGGGCTGGTCGCGTCTGTCTGCGTCACCCGACCGAGGCTAGTTGTCGGCACGCTCCAACGTGGTGCAGGGCGCGGACGGGTTTGCGCGTCGATCGTCGTGCCGATCCCACAACGCGCCGACGACGCGTCCGGTCCCGCGGCGGTTCGGGGGCAGGATGGGGGGACCGGTACGACGTGAGGACTGGGCGATGACGACGCGACCAGCGCTGGACCCCGACGAGGTGCGCGCGCTGCTGCAGCAGCCGCACGGACCGCTCGCGCGCGTCGAGGTGGTCGCGACCACCGGCTCGACGAACGCCGACGTGGTGCGCGACCTGCGCGCCGACCCCGCGTCCTGGCCGGACCGCAGCCTGCTGGTGGCCGACCACCAGGTCGCGGGCAGGGGTCGGCGCGACCGGACGTGGCAGACGCCCGCCGGGACCGCGGTGACCTGCTCGTTCGTCGTGCACCTCGACATGCCCGCCGACCGGTACGGGTGGCTGCCGCTGCTCGCCGGGCTCGGCGCGGTGCGGGCCGTGCGCGCCACCGCAGGCGTCGCGGCCTCGCTCAAGTGGCCCAACGACGTGCTCGTGCCCGCGTCGAGCGAGGTCGAGGGCTGGGGCCCGGCGCGCAAGGTGGGCGGGGTGCTGAGCGAGCTCGTGCCGCTCGCCGACGGGACGACGGCCGCGGTGGTCGGGATCGGCCTCAACGTGCTGCAGGCCGCCGACGAGCTGCCCGTGCCGTCCGCGGGGTCGCTCGCGCTCGCGGGGGCGCGGCACGTCGACCGGCTCGCGGTGCTCGTCGGCCTCGTCGAGGCGCTGGAGGCGATCGAGACGCGATGGGACGCGTCCGGCGGTGCGGTGCACGACTCCGGACTGGCCGACGAGGTCGCCTCGGTCCTGTCGACGCTCGGCACCGGGGTCGCGGTCGACCTGCCCGGCGGCGACGTGGTGGAGGGTGTCGCGGTGCGCCTGGACGACGACGGCGCGCTCGTCGTGCGGACGGCCGCCGACGACGAGCGGCGTGTCCTCGCGGGTGACGTGCGTCACCTGCGGGCCCTGGCGTGAACTACCCTCGACCCGTGCCCGATCCAGCCGCCGACGCCCCGGAGGAGCACGCCGCTCTGGCGTCGACCGTCGAGGAGATCGACGACGCCCTCCTGGGTGGCACGCGCCGCTACTCCGCGCGCGACCTGGCCGATCGCGCCGACATGTCGCTCGACTTCGTCTCGACGTTCTGGTCGACGCTCGGCCTGCCGCACCTCGACCCGGACGACGAGTACTTCTCCGAGAACGACGCCGACGCGATCGGCCGCGCCGCGTCGCTCGTGCGGGACCACGGCCTCGACCTGCGCACCGTCCTGACCGTGACGCGCGCGCTCGGGCACACCTCCGACCGGCTCGCGCTGTGGCAGGTCGAGGCGCTCGTGGAGGACATGTCCTCGCGCTACGAGCTCGACGACACCACGGCGCGCCTGCTCGTGCTCGACCGCCTCGCGGACCTCGCGCCCGTGCTCGAGGCGCAGCTCGTGCACTCCTACCGCCGTCAGCTCGCGGCGATCGCCGGCCGGTACGCCGCCGAGTTCGGCGACCTGGGCCGGCCCGGCGACGAGCCCGGTGCGCTGCCGCTCGCGCGCGCCGTCGGGTTCGCGGACATGGTGTCGTTCACGCGCCGCACCGCGGGTCTCGGGTCCACGGACCTGTCGGCGTTCGTGCAGCGGTTCGAGGCCGAGGCGCGCGACGTGGTCACCGCGGCCGGCGGGCGGGTCGTCAAGACGATCGGCGACGCCGTGCTGTTCGTCTCCGACACGCCGCAGGTCGGTGCGCTCGTCGCGCTGGGTCTCGCCGACGCGCTCGGACGCGAGCTCGACGTGTCGTCCGTGCAGGGGGCGGGCGGCCTCGCCGAGGGGGCGCGCGGGGTCACGCCCGTGCGGGTCGGGTTCGTGTGGGGGCGGGTCCTGTCGCGGTTCGGGGACGTGTTCGGGCCGTCGGTGAACCTCGCCGCGCGGCTGACGGACATCGCCGAGCCGTCGACCGTCCTCATGGACCAGGGCACGGCCGCGGTGCTCGCAGCCGACCCGCGGTTCGTCTGCGAGGAGCAGCCGGTCCGCGAGCTCCAGGGCCTGGGCACGGTCACCCCGGTCCGCCTGCGCGTCGCGACGAGCTGAGCTCGCGCTAGGCGGCTTCCGGGTCGGGCAGCAGGAGGTCGGGGCCGTTGTTGCGGACCGCGTTGACCAGCGGGCGCACCGGGGTGGGTTCGAGGGCCGGCGGGGTCGCGGCGAGCAGGTCGCTCGCGCCCGCGGCGTCGACGGCCGGGTCGAGCCACGCGTCCCACGCGGCGTGCGGGAGCATCACGGGCTGGCGGTCGTGGATGAACGCGAGCCGCTCGCTCGCGGGACGCGTGAGGATCGTCGCCGAGACGAGCCACCGGTCCGGGTCGTCGTCGGCCTTGGCGGGGTCGCGCCAGAACTCGTACAGCCCGGCGAGCGCGACGAGCGAGCCGTCGTCGGGGTGGATGTAGTACGGCTGCTTGCGCTGCACGGGGGAGTCCGGGCCGGGCTTGCGCCACTCGTAGTAGCCGTCCGCGGGGATCAGCGCGCGGCGCTGCGCGAACGGGCGGGCGAACGCCGACTTCTCGGCGACGCTCTCGACGCGCGCGTTGATCATGCGGTTGCCGACCGACGGGTCCTTGGCCCATGACGGGACCAGGCCCCACCGGGCGACGCGGAGCTGGCGGGTGATCTCGCCCGTCTCGCGGTCCGCGCGCTCGACGACCATGCGCACGCCGTCCGTCGGGGCGACGTTCCATGACGGCGGCAGCAGGCGCACGTCGTCGGCGACGACCGCCACCGCGAACTCGTCGGCGATGGCCTGGTCCTCGCGGAAGGAGGCGTAACGACCGCACATGGGGCACACCCTGCCACCTGCCGCCCACATCCGACGCGCCGCGCGTGCCCGATTCGGGCGCTCCGACCGGTTCCCGGGTCAAGCGAAGGTCAGCGCGGGGCCGTGCCCAGGTCAGAACATCGAATCGATTCGCGTCCGGCCCGCGAGAGTGCCACCATGGACGCCGCGACAGCCGACGTCGGACGCCGGCCGAGCACCCGGAGCACACGTCCTCGTCGGACCGCGGACCCCCACCACGACCCCGACGACGGACCCCTGTGACCCTCACCCACGCACCCAGCACCCGCGCGACGATCGACGACCCCCACGTGAACCCCAGCGCCCAGCCCGCCGCCTCCGACGAACGCCTCACCGCACCCGCCGCAGCCGCCGAGACCGTCCCGGTCGGCGGCACCACGCCGAGCGGGACCCCGGCGTACCGCCCGAACGCCAAGTACGTCCTGCTGCTCGGCATGATGTGCGCGCTCCCGGCGATCTCCAACGACATCTACCTGCCGTCGCTGCCGGACGTCGCGCGCGACCTCGGCACCTCCGCCACCGCCGCGCAGCTCACGATGACCGCGATGATGCTCGGCGGCGCCGTCGGGCAGCTCGTCATCGGCCCGCTGTCCGACCGGTTCGGCCGCCGAGCGCCCGTGCTCGTCGGCGTGGCGCTGCACATCGTCACGTCGCTGCTGTGCGCCGTGGTCACCGGCGTCGAGATGCTCATCGCGCTGCGCGTCGCGCAGGGCTTCTTCAACGCGTCCGCGACCGTCGTCGCGATGGCCGTGATCCGCGACCGGTTCGTCGGCGCCGACGCCTCGCGCCTCATCTCGCGGCTCATGCTCGTCATCGGCATCGCGCCGCTGTTCGCACCGTCCGTCGGCGGGCTCATCGCGGGCGAGTGGGGCTGGCGGGCCGTGTTCGTCGGGCTCGGCGCGTTCGGTGCGTTCCTGTGGGTCGTGTGCTGCCGGCGCCTGCCCGAGACGCTGCCCGCCGCGCGCCGCCGCGACGGCGGTCTGCGCACCGCGCTGCGCGGCTACCGCTCGCTCCTGCGTGACCGGCACTTCCTCGCCCTGGCGATCATGCCGGGCCTCGGCAACGCCGTGCTCATGAGCTACGTGATCGGCTCGCCGTTCGTCCTGCAGGAGGGGTTCGGGCTCTCGTCGCACGAGTTCTCGCTGCTGTTCGCGCTCAACGGCATCGGGCTCGTCGCGGGCGCGCAGGTCAACGCCGCGCTCGTCCGCAAGGTCGCGCCCATCCGGATCATCCGCGTGGTGCTGCCCGCGTCGCTCGGCATGACGCTGGCGCTGCTCGTCGTGTGCGCCACCGGGTTCGGCGGGCTGCCGCTGCTGCTCGTCATGCTGTGGCTCGTCCTGGCCCTGGTGAACTTCGCGCCGCCGAACGCGTCCGCGCTCGCCCTGTCCCGGCACGGCGAGATCGCGGGCACCGCCGCTGCCATGATCGGCGCGACCCAGGCGGCGATCTCGGGCCTCATCTCGCCGCTGTCCGGCTTCCTCGGCGGCGACGCCGTGGCCATGGCCGCCGTCATGGTCGGGTCGTCGATGGCCGCGCTCGCGGTCCTCGCCCTGGCGACCCCCGCGTACCGCCGCGGCGGCGGCTGGACCGGCTGAGTCAGGCCCCGAGCCGCGCGAGGCGGTCGACCGCCTCGGCGAGCACGTCGTCGCGCTTGACGAACGTGAACCGCACCCAGGACCGCAGGGCCTCGTCGGTGGGCGAGCCGGGACGTGTGAACGCGCTGACCGGCACCCCCACCACCCCGCACAGCCGCGGCAGGTCCCGGCACAGCGCCACGCCGTCGTCGTAGCCCAGCGGGGCAGCGTCGGCGACGACGAAGTACGTGCCTTGCGGCCGCGCGACCGCGAAGCCCGCCGCGCGCAGCCCCTCGCTCAGCAGGTCCCGACGCCGCGCGAGCGACGCCGCGAGCTCGTCGACCCACGCCGCCACACCCTCGTCCTGCAGCGCGAACGCGATCGCCGGCTGGAACGGCGCACCGTTCACGTACGTGAGGAACTGCTTGACGGTCCGCACCGCCGTGAGGATCTCGGCCGGCCCGCTGACCCAGCCGATCTTCCAGCCCGTGAACGAGAACGTCTTGCCCGCCGACGAGATCGTCAGCGTCCGCTCCGCCAGGCCCGGCAGCGACGCCATGGGCATGTGCCGCGGCCGCGCCCCGTCCGGGCCCGGCAGCGTCAGGTGCTCGTACACCTCGTCGGTCACGACGAGCGCGTCGTGCTCGCGCGCGAGCCGGCCGACCAGCTCGAGCTCCGCGAGGGTGAGCACCGCACCCGTCGGGTTGTGCGGGGTGTTCACGACGACGAGGCGCGTGCGGGATGTGAACGCGGCGGTGAGCGCCTGCTCGTCGAGCCGGAACCCGTCGGGCGTCGCGCGCAGGGGAGCGGTCGTGTGCGTCGCACCCGACAGCGCGATCACCGCCGCGTACGCGTCGTAGAACGGCTCGAGCGTGAGGACCTCGTCGCCGGGCCCGGCCAGCGCGAGCACCGTGGCCGCCATCGCCTCCGTGGCCCCCGCGGTGACGAGCACCTGGGTGTCCGGGTCCAGCTCGATGCCGTAGTGGCGTGACTGGTGCGCTGCGACCGCGTGCCGCAGCTCGGGGATCCCCGGACCCGGCGGGTACTGGTTCACCCCCCTGGCGATCGACTCCGCCGCGACGCGCGCCACGGACTCCGGCCCGTCGACGTCCGGGAACCCCTGGCCGAGGTTCACCGCGCCCGTGGCCGCCGCGAGCGCCGACATCTCGGCGAAGATCGTCGCGCGCGGCCTGCCGTCCGCTCCGAGCAGGTTGGCAGCGCGGGCGACATCGACCCAACGGGGAGTGCTCATGGCAACGGAGCGTAGGTCGCACGTCGGCAGAGCGCGGACGCGTCTCGTCGTCCGTGAGGTGTCGTGTTCCCGAACGACATCCCTCGAGGCCGCAGTGCCCTCCCTGCTTGCGGAACTGGGTGGTGGGTTCGATCGGCCGTCGTAACACCTCGAGCGAGGGGTGGAGCGGGTATGCCGTACGGCAAGAGGCAGAAGCATGTGCGGGCCTACCGGGAGCAGATCCCGTCGCCAGGGCGATCGACGGTGGCGAGGAGCCTGACCCGGTTTGCCGGACAGTTCGGTTGGGTGATCATGCCGCCGCGGTAGCGGCGGTGTGAAGGTCCTCAAAGTCGTTCGGGGACCGGTAGCCGAGGCCGGAATGGCGCCGGAGCGGGTTGTAGAAGCCCTCGATCCACTCGAAGATCGCCGAGGCGAGCTCCTCGCGGGATGCCCAGGCGCGACGATCGAGCAGCTCGCGCTGCAGGGTCGACCAGAACGACTCCATCATCGTGTTGTCCACGCTCGAGGCGACCCGGCCCATGGATCCGAGCAGGCCGGCGGAGCGCAGCCGGTGCCCGAACACCCAGGAGGTGTACTGACTGGGTTCAACCGGTCGATGCAACACCTGCCCGTTGGAGCGACCGTAGCTGCTCATCGAGGTCCTCGGCCGGTGTTCTCCAGCCGAGGACCTTGCGGGGTCTGCTGTTGATCGCGGCCTGGACGGCCAGGAGGTCCTCGGCCGGCCAGCGGGACAGGTCGGTGCCCTTGGGGAAGTACTGGCGCAGCAGCCCGTTGGTGTTCTCGTTCGTGCCGCGCTGCCAGGGTGAGTGCGGGTCGGCGAAGTAGACGGCGATCCCGGTGTCGATCTTGAACTGCGCGTGGGCGGACAGCTCCTTGCCGCGGTCCCAAGTCAACGACCGCAACAGCTCGGACGGCATCGTGGTCATCGTCGCGGTCAGGGCGTCCTTCATCGCGATGGCGCCGTAGCCGCCAAGCGCGGGCCCGTTCTTGACCGGTGGGACTGTCCCGTAGCCCTCGAGACGTGGCAGGTGGACCAGCAGGGTGTAGCGGCTCGTGCGTTCCACGACGGTGCCGATCGCGGACCGGTTCAGCCCGATCATCAAGTCGCCCTCCCAGTGCCCGGGCACTGCCCGGTCCTCGGCCTCGGCGGGCCGCTCGGCCAGGACGACGTCAGCCGTGACGTGCCCCTGGGGCCTGTTGCGGGCCCGCTCCCGGGGCTTGCGCAGCGCCCGGCCGGTCCGCAGGCAGGTCACCAGCTCGCGCTGCAGCGCCCCGCGTCCCTGGATGTAGAGCGCCTGGTAGATCGCCTCGTGGCTGATGCGCATGTCCTCATCGTCGGGGAAGTCGATGACCAGCCGCCGCGAAATCTGCTCCGGGCTCCAGGCCGTCGCCCACCGCCGGTCGCTGCGGTGCGGCTTGTTCAGGCCCTTCCAGGTCGTCGCCGGCCCTGCCGCCAGCGTCCCGTCCGGTCGGCGCAACTGGCCGCTCAGCCGGACCTGGACGTACTCCTGCAGACGAGCGTTGATGACGAGCTTGGCTGGCTTGGGGCGCCGGGCGGCGGTCTGCGCCTTCCACTGCGCGACCGTCGCCCGGTACTCGGGCTTGCCGCCCCGGGTCGCCGCGTTGCGTCGCAGCTCCCGCGAGATCGTCCCCGGATCACGCCCCAGCTCGCGGGCGATCGCGCGAACACCAAGCCCGCGCGCTTTGAGAAGTGCGAGCTCCTCGCGCTCGTGGAACGACAGGTAGCGGCCGGTCGGCTCGGCCAGCGGCAACGGCGCCATCCCGCCAGCGTGACGAAACCACCGCGACCCGACCGGCCACGACACACCAACCCCGGCCGCGGCCTCCTCGGAACTCTTGCCCGCCGCGATCAACCGCCAGAACTCCCGCTCCACATGCCGAGCGGGAATCGGCCGCCCCGGTGAACGCATCGCCGGTCGCAACGCCCGGTCCGCCTGCTGCTGCCGTCGCACCACCTGACACCTCCGTGATCACGAGGTGTTGCGACGACCGGTTGAGTCCGCCCTGGCTGCCTCGGTCCGCGTGCACGATCGCACCGGGTGCGGGCTGGCGGCGCCATATGGCCATCTGCAGGGCGTCGACGAGCAGCTCGGAGCGCATGTGGTCGGCGATCGACCAGCCCACGATCTTGCGGGTGAACACGTCCAGGACGGCAGCGCAGTAGACCTTCCCGGTGCTCGTGGGGTGCTCGGTGCTGTCCGTGCACCACAACCGGTCCGGGCCATCGGCGCTGAACCGGCGCTGCACGAGGTCATCGTGCGGCGCCGGCAGCGGTCGCTGGCCACGGCGTTTGCGTCGGTGACACACCCCGGCCAGCCCCGCCGCGCGCATCAACCTGGCCACGCGCTTGCGCCCGCAGGAGACCCCGAGCCCGAGGCGCAACTCCGCGTGAACTCTGGGGGCACCGTAGGTCGCGCGCGACCCGTGGTGGATCGCCACGATCGTCGCGGTCAAGGCCTGGTCGGCGACCGCGCGAGCACTCGGCGGCCGACGAATGGCGTCGTAGAGCCCGGAGCGGGAGATGCCGAGCACCCGGCAGGTCAGCGCGACGGGCACCCCGTCGGCCGCCAGCTCCTGGACCAGCCGGGCAGTCATTTTGGGAGGACGTTCTCCCGGGCGAAGAACGCCGAGACGCGCTTGAGGATCTCGACCTCCATCTCCAGCACCCGGTTGCGGCGGCGCAGCTCGACCAGCTCACGGCGCTCGTCCGTGCTGATGCCTTCACGGCGGCCCGTATCGACGTCGCCCTGGGCCATCCACCGGCGCAGGCATGACTCGCTGATCCCCAGATCGGACGCGACCTTCCTGACGGGCTGCTGGCCGCTACGGGCCAGGTCGACCGCTCGACGCCGGAACTCCGGCGGCTTGGCTGCAGGCACAAGGACTCCTCTCGGAGATGACATCGTCACCTCAGGGCAGGTGTCCGGGGAAGCGGGTCAGGCTCCCCTGGCCGCCGGCGGGCTGATCACATAGTCCCCACCCGAACGGCGAAGAGCCAAGCAAAGGTGTCCACGGAAGCGGGTCAGCCTCCAGCCGTCAATCCACCGGGAGGGGCGTCATCCACCAGCCGATGTCCCGGGAATTAGCCCGGAACGACCGTGTACTGGGCGTTTGCGCCGTACGCCTTTTCGACATTGTAAATGCGCGTGTAGACAACCTTCCACGGCATGTCAATGGTGGGTCTGCACTCACCGGTCAGGAGGCCGGCGGCCAGTACCGTCCCGTAGGGGTAGAACACAGGCCCGCCGGAGTCGCCGCCGGCGGCGGTGAAAGTCGCGGTACCGTACCCACACCACGTGCCGTCGTCGTAGCCGCATGTCTTGCCCGTCGTTGCGCCCTTCTTGCAGCGCAAGTCTCCAGTCCAAGTCGATCGCCACGGGCCATCAACCGAGTGAATCTCGTTCGACGAGACGTAGATCTTGCCGATGGCCGGAGCCACGGGGGAGGGCACAGAGAGGAATGCCCAGTCTTGGTCTGGGAGGTAGTTGGGTTCCCCCATGGCGGAACCACTCGCGTATGCGGGGAGGATGGTGCCGCTGCGTCGGATCGTGCCAGCATCCACGCAATGTGCAGCGGTTGTCGAGTATGTGGTACCTGTCGAGATCTTCTTCATCGCATACCCGCTCGTACAGTGCGTATAGCCGCCGACGTCAAGGAATACGCCTGAGGCGAGCGAGTGGCTTTTCACTTCAGGTTGCGCGGGGATCAGGACGACTGGACCTGCGACCACGTACCCGCCTGTCGCTAGCGCGGAGGTCATCGCCTTGGCGAGTTGGTCCACCTGACTCTCAGGCAGTTCGGCGGCCCGGGTCACGTTCGCAGCCAAGACGGTGGGGTCGGACCTGATCTGGTCCGGGTCGAGGTTGACCCACCACCGCTCTGCGATCGACGACCCGCTAATTGATCCGAGAGCCAGTTCTGTGAGGGCGCTCTCCACTCGGGTCTTGTACGCATGCGTGAATGGCAACGAGACAAACTCGTACTCAATGTCTGGCGCCAGATCCTTTATTGCTCTTTCCAGCGCGCTGGCATTGTCGCCAACTACGCCGATATATGCGATGGCGCGAAGCGGGTCAACGGCACCGCCGCCGAAGGCGTCGGGATGCTTCTCTGCAAGCAGGTCGAACGACTCGTACGCGGTGCGCGTGAAGGCGTCGCGATCATACCCCCAGAAGGGTGTTTTGTCGGGGAGGTGGCCGTCGTCGGCATTCTGCATCGCCACCGAGTACTGGGCAATGACTTCGCCAGCCTTCTCGCGTACCGGCTCGGTGAGTCTGTCGAACGTTTCTGGGTCGATCTCGTCCACGATCCGGACAGTGTCGTCTGCGGCCCGTACCGGCCCTCCGATAACTGACGCCCCGATCGCAATCGTCAGTCCCGCCAACGCGCTGATGCTCCTGAATCGTTGCAACGCTCCTCCTCCAGAAAAGTTGCCCAAAGGATGCCAGCGGCGAGAGTGCTGCAGCAAAAGTCCGGGGCTCTGACGTGGACGCCGTGGTCGTGACGGGTCAGGTCGCTGTGGTGCGTAGGGATTCCGGGGTCGGCTCAGGTGCGGGCGACCTCGGCGGGGGTGCGAGGCCAGTCCGGAGTGGGGCCTGTGGTGGTAGGTGTCGATGTACGAAGCGATCTCGTGATGTGAGTCCGAGCTGATCCATCACGAAGGCCCCTCGCGCGACCTGAACCAGGTCGAGGCCGCGACCGCGTCGTGGGTGCTGTGGTTCAACAGCGAGCGCACCCACACCGTGATCGACGACCTGACCCGGATCGAGGCCGAACAGGTCGACTACTCTCGCAGCGAACCCCTCGAACGAGCGAGCTGACACCACAAACCAGCCCTCCGGACACGCCGGCCAAGGCGACGGCCTTGAGGTTCTCGGCGGACCAGCGCGACAGGTCGGTGCCCTTCGACGAGGACCCCGTTGGCTCGTTGACACTTCCCGGAGCCGTCGGGCTTGGGGACGGTGGTCGCTCTGATCACCCGAGGAGGGTGATGAGCGATAAGCGCAAGTACTGGCAGTCGCGCCCGAGCAGGCGACCGAGGTCGTGCGACCCTCTGCTACGCCAGTGGTGACTCAACTTGCAGGCGGTTCATGGCGCTTGGGGAAGAGCGTCTGTAACAGTTCGACACGCCGGGCCCGTCTATGTCTGTAGAACTAGCAGTGAGGAAGGGGCGTCATGGCGGTCGAGCCGCTGGACTCGGTGGACGACATCGGCGGCTTTGTCGCGCGCTATCGACCCGCGATGCTTCGCCTGGCGCTGGGGCTCTGCCGCGACCTCGACACGGCTGAGGACGTGGTTCAGGAGACACTCGCCCGACTAGTTCCTCGGTGGTCTATGGTCTGCGCCGCCACTTACCCGTGGGCCTACGTCCGCCAGGCCACCGTGCGGGTGTTCCTTAGTTCGCGCGACGAGCGCACCGTATACGTGTCGGAACACGCCGACGTAGCGGACGGCCACGACGCGATGGCGGGCGTCGACGACCTGGACGCCGCAGTGCGCCGGATCCGGTCACTGCCTGCCCGTAGCCGGGCGGTGCTCGCGCTGCGGTACATCGAAGAGCTTGACGATCAGACGATCGCGGACGTGCTGGGGACGACACGCGCCGCGGTTCGCGTCGCTGCGCACCGCGCCCTTCGACAGCTCGCTGTCCAAACGGAGAGGCACAGGGAGATCAAGTGATCAACGAACGAGCGTTCGCCGACAAGTTTCGCGTGACGGTCCAGCGCGAGCTCGCGCAAGCCTTGCGGTGCGATGCGTGCTCGGACTCTCGCGAGCATGTCGAAGTCCTGCCCGTGGTAACGCTTCCCCCAGGACGACAGCCGCGCCGCGCTTTGCTCATCGCGGGTGTCGCGGCGTCCGCGGCGCTGGCCGCTGCACTCGCCGGAGCAGTGTCGCACCAGGTTGGGAGGGAAGCTTCGACGAATCTTGCAGACACGACGAGCGTGGGCGGACAGGAACCCCGCGCCACAGCGCCGCCCAGCCCCCACAAGGTCGAGGCGGTTGTGTCCGAGGGAATCCGCACGTTCCTGGGACCGTCGCTGTACACACTGGCAAGTCGCGACGGATGCCTGGTCGACGAGGCGCGAGGGTTCGTCCTTGCACTCGACACGAGCTGGCGCTGGGATGCGCAGACGGCGACGCTGACCTCCGTGGCCACGGGAAAGAGCTATGGCCTCGGTGACGACGTCGAGATGGCGGGCAACGGGTACGGACGGCTGACGATTCCGGAGGCATGCGCTCACGTCGATCTGCCGCTTCGCGGCGTCTGGGACCCAGCGGCAGGAGGCCGATAGCCTGGTGAACTCATGGCTGCCCTGTGGCGTGACTTCTGGCCCAGGTAACGAAGATCGTGCTGGAGTCCGCGCTCGAGGGTGAAATCACCGCTCACCTGGGTTACGAGAAGCAAGAGAAGGACGCCTCGCGGGGAGGGTAACGCCCGTAACGGCACCCGGGCGGAGACAGTGCTGATCAAGGGTGGCCCGGTGCAGATCGAGGTCCCCAGGGACCGGGCTGGCACGTTCGAGGCGGTGCGGCGTGCCGCGGACCGCCCGATCGACCGCGGTGAGGCACCTCGTACTTGACGGTCGGTCGGGTCGATGCTCCATCACGCCGACGAGCTCGTGCGCGCGATGGATGCACGGACAGGCCGCTGAGCCACCTTCCGTGCCGGCCTGACCGCGCACGGCGCCGATGACGGCGACGAGCGCGCCGGGTCAGAAGGTGCCGGCGGCGGCGGTGAGGCCGGCGATGACCATGAGGGCCAACGACGACCATGCAGCGACGACCCACCACTCGACGTGGTGGCGTCGAACTGCTCGACGGTCTGCCATGTCTCTCAAGATCGGCACCCGCAGCCGCAGAGACAACGTCCCGCGCCGAACGGTCGAGAAATCACCCGAACGGGCGCCATTCGCCGTGCAAGACGGCGCGGCCGCGTGATTCAGGAACCGGAGGCCGAGCGCAGATCGTCCGCGACGTCCTGGAGCTGACCCGCCAGGGCGCTCAGACCGTCCGCGGCGTCGCCGCCCGCGTCCGCCGCGGCGTCGTCGAGGGCCTCCTTCGCCTCGTCCACGCGGGCGCGCGCGTCGTCCAGCGCCCGCTGCGACCCGGACGACGCGTCGTCCTTCGCGGCCTCGGCGGCGGCCTTCGCGTCGGCGAGCGCGGCCGTGGCCTCGTCGAGCGCCGCCTGCGCCTCCTTCTTCTTCTCCGGCGTCAGGTCGGCGAGCTGGTCGCGGACCTCGTCGGCCCGGGCGCGGGCGTCGTCGACCGTGCTGCGCAGGCCGTCGATGGCCTCGCGAGCCTTGTCGACCTGCGCCTTGGCCTGGGAGGCGGCGTCGCTCACCGCCTTGCGGGCGTCGTCCGCCTCGGAGCAACCCGCGAGCGTGAAGGACGCGGTCAGCGACGCGGTCAGGACGAGAGCAGCGGCGAGACGTCGGGGGGTCGTCGTGGTCACGCGGACACGCTTCCCGACGAATCGCCCCCGCGCAACCCGTTCTCGGGCATCCGTCCGGCTCATCCGTCGAGGTGCCCGCGCAGCTCGACGACCTCGAAGGCGGGGGTCGTGGACGTGGTGAGGGCGTTGCCGTCGATCTCGCGCCACTTGTGCAGAGGGTCGACGTCCACCCGGTAGCGGCCCGTCCACGTCGTCGTGAGCGTGATCCGGGCCGTGCCCGGGTGGAAGTACGTGCTGAACACGTCGTGGTCGGGGTAGCGGTGGCCCTGTGACGTCGTGACCAACGGCGGCTGACCGTCGGCGAAGTCCCACGAGTACGACACGGGCGTCGCCTCGATGTCGACGCCGTAGCCCAGCAGATCGGTGCGCAGGTTCTGCACCTCGGCCTCGGTGTAGACGATCGTCTTCTTGTTCACGAGCACCGGGCCGCCGTCGGGCTGCATCCGCGCGGGCGCGGCCGGGATCGTCAGCCGCCGGAAGTCCTCCTGCGTCACGCGCGGGATCAGGTCCTCGGGGCAGTGCCAGCCGACCTGCTGGTGCCAGGTCTCCTCGGTGCGCAGGCGGCGCCAGATGGGCATGAGCGGTGCGCCGTCCTCGCACTGGGGCGGGTCGTGCTGGATGGCGGACCCGCCCCAGCACGCCTCGTTCGAGTCCTTGTCGATCTCGGGGAACCGGCTCCAGCACGGCAGGTCCCGCTTCCACACGTAGGGCCCCGCGTCCGGGTTGGACTCATAGGCACTCAGGCCCGCGGTGGCTGCACTCGCGGCGAGGAAGAAGTCACCGTCCTCGACGCCAGACTCGATGCCCGCGCTCGCGCTCGTCGCTGCTGCGAAGGAGAGCAGGAGCGCCGACCCCACCAGCGCGACGAGCCGGGCTGCCGCCGGTGCTCTCACGCGTGAGTCACCGACATCACGAGCCACGCGCCGTCGTACCACTTCAGGCCGACGTCGTACACCATGTCGTCGAGGCCAGGACTCTCGTCCACCACGGTCCCGTCCGGGGCGACATCACGCGTGGGGCTCTCGGAGAGCGTCACCGTGGCGTTGAAGGCGTTGCCGTAGATCTCGCCGGCCACCGCCGAATGCACGATGATCGCGCCGCCCTCCGTCTCGACGCCCGTCGCCTCGTACTCGCGAAACTTGTCGAGCGACCGGTTGCAGAACCCGCAGTCGTTGTACGAGAGCTCGTCGAACACCGTTGTGTCGTGCGTCGCTGCCGCGTAGGGGTACATCAGGATGAAGTAGCGGGCGACCTCGGCGGCTGCTTCATCGCTCGGCGGTCCGTCCAGGGCGTCCGGGCGAGGCGGGGGGACCGTCAGGTCGATCGACGAGAAGTCCTCCGCGCTGCTCGGGAGGGCGGTCGGCGTGGGCGTCGCCGACGGGGTGGGTGAGGCGCTCGCGGTCGGGGCGACCGTCGTCGGAACCGTGGCGGACGCGGTCGGTGCGGCCGTGCCGCCGCCCGTGCAGCCGGTGAGCGCGGCAGCCAGGGTGAGCGCGACCGCGCCGGACGCGAGCACGCGGCGGGCGGGGCGCGGGGTCGGAGGCGTCGTGGTCGTCGCAGTCGGGTGCACGGCCGTGAACATACCCAAACCGGACAGGCGGACGGGGGCGGTTCCACGAGGCTGTGGACAACCGTCCGAGCGCGCGGTGGGCGGGGAACGCGTGCGGGGAAAGGGTGCGGGAAAAGGTCGACGCCCCGTCCGGCGAGGGATGAGCCGGACGGGGCGTCGCGAGCGGGCGGGGCTCTACCGGCGGCCGGAGCCGCGGGAGCCCCCGGAGGTGGTCAGCCCTCCTGCCCGCTCTTGCGGCCTCGGACGTCCTCCAGCGACGTTCCGTAGTAGGCCGCAGTCATGATGTCCTTCATGTCGTCGATCATCGGCATCCGCGGGTTGGCGGGGGCGCACTGGTCCTCGTAGGCACCCATGGCGACCTCGTCGAGACGGGACATGAACTCCTGCTCGTCGACGCCCTGCGCCTGGAAGGACGACGGGATGCCGACCTTCGCGCGCAGCGCCTCGACGGCAAGGGCGTAGGACTCGACGCCCTGCTCCGGCGTCGCCGCCGGCAGACCGAGCGTCTGGGCGATCTGCTGGAACCGCTCGGGCGCGACGTAGCTCTCGTACTTGGGCCAGCTGGTGAGCTTCGTCGGGACCGTGCCGTTGTAGCGGATCACGTGGGGGAGCAGCGTGGCGTTCGTCCGGCCGTGCACCAGGTGGTAGGTCGAGCCGATGACGTGCGCCATCGCGTGCACGATGCCGAGGAACGCGTTGCCGAACGCCATGCCGGCGATCGTCCCGGCGTTGTGCATCTTCTCGCGGGCGTCCTGCGTGGCCGGGTCGGCCGGGTCGCCGTTCACCGACTGCGCGAGGTTGTCGAAGATCAGGCGGATCGCCTGCAGCGCCATGCCGTCGGTGAAGTCGTTCGCGTAGACCGCGACGAACGCCTCGGTGGCGTGCGTGAGGGCGTCGAAGCCCGAGTCGGCGGCGAGCGAGCGCGGCATCTTCGAGGTCAGGACCGGGTCGATGATCGCGACGGTCGGGGTCAGCGCGTAGTCCGCGAGCGGGTACTTCTTGCCCGCGTCGGGGTCGGAGATGACCGCGAACGGCGTGACCTCGGCGCCCGTGCCCGACGTCGTCGGGATGCAGACGAGCTTGGCCAGGTCACCGAGGACGGGGAACTTGAACGCGCGCTTGCGGACGTCGAAGAACTTCTGCTTGAGGTCGGAGAAGACGATCTCCGGGTGCTCGTACAGCAGCCACATGACCTTCGCGGCGTCCATGGGCGAGCCGCCGCCCAGGGCGATGATCGTGTCCGGCTTGAAGTGCCGCATGTTCGCGGCGCCCTTCTGCACGGTGCGGACCGACGGCTCGGGCTCGACCTCGTCGATGATCTGCACGGCCACCGAGTTGGAGCGGCGGCGCAGCACGTCGAGGACCTTGTCGACGAAGCCGAGGGCGGTCATCGTCGTGTCGGTGACGATGGTGACGCGCTCGATGCCGGCCATGTCGGCGAGGTAGCGGATCGCGTTGGGCTCGAAGTAGGTCTTCGCCGGGACCTTGAACCACTGCAGGTTGTTGTTCCGACGACCGACGCGCTTGACGTTGATGAGGTTCACCGCCGAGACGTTGTTGGACACCGAGTTGTGGCCGTAGGAGCCGCAGCCGAGGGTCAGCGAGGGGATGAAGGCGTTGTAGATGTCGCCGATGCCGCCGAGCGACGAGGGCGCGTTGCAGATGACGCGGATCGCCTTGACGCGCTTGCCGAACTCGACGGTCAGGGCGTCGTCGCGCGTGTGGATCGCGGCGGAGTGGCCCAGGCCGTCGAACTCGACCATGCGCTCGGCGAGCGTGATGCCCTCCTCGGTGGAGTGCGCGCGCAGGACCGCGAGGACGGGGCAGAGCTTCTCGCGCGTCAGGGGCTCGTCGGGACCGACGCCCGAGACCTCCGCGAGGATGATGGACGTGTCCGCGGGGACGGTGAACCCGGCCTGCTCGGCGATCCACACGGGCGACTTGCCGACGACCGCGGGGTTGAGCTTCGCGCCGGCGCAGTTCTCGCCGCCGGCCTCGACGCCGAAGATGAACTGCTCGAGCTTGGCCTTCTCCGCCGGGGTGGCGCGGTACGCGTGCAGCTTGGCGAACTCGACCATGGCGGCGTCGTAGATCTCGTCGTCCAGGATCGCGGCCTGCTCGGACGCGCAGATCACGCCGTTGTCGAACGCCTTGCTCAGCACGATGTCGTTGATCGCGCGGGCGAGCTTGGCGGTCTTCTCGACGTACGCCGGGACGTTGCCGGCGCCGACACCCAGGGCGGGCTTGCCGCACGAGTACGCGGCCTTGACCATGGCGTTGCCGCCGGTCGCGAGGATCGTCGCGACGCCCGGGTGGTTCATGAGCGCGCTCGTCGCGGTGAGGGACGGCGTCTCGACCCACTGGATGCAGTGCTCGGGCGCACCTGCGGCCACCGCGGCGTCGCGCACCACGCGGGCCGCCGCGATCGACGACTGCTGCGCGTTCGGGTGGAACGCGAAGATGATCGGGTTGCGGGTCTTCAGCGAGATGAGCGACTTGAAGATCGCGGTCGACGTCGGGTTGGTGACCGGCGTGATGCCCGCGATGACCCCGACGGGCTCGGCGATCTCGGTGATGCCGTTGAGCTCGTCGACGTTGATGACGCCGACGGTCTTGAGGTTCGACATCGAGTGGGTCACGTGCTCGCACGCGAAGATGTTCTTGACGGCCTTGTCCTCGAAGACGCCGCGGCCCGTCTCGTCGACCGCGAGCTTGGCCAGCTGACCGTGCTGGTCGAGCGCCGCGACCGCGCCCTTCTTGACGAAGCGGTCGACGTCCTCCTGCGTCATGGACTCGAACTCGGCGAGGGCCTTGGCGGCGTTCGCGACGAGCGCGTCGATCGCGGCGTGGACCTGCTCGTCGGACTGCACGGCGAGCGCCGGGGCGTCGGCCGGCTTGCGGCCCTTGGCGGGGCGGTTCGTGCTGGTGGTGGTCACGAGGGGACTCCCTGGTCGATGCGGAGTCGGCGAACCGGACGGGTGCTGGAGGTCCGTCCGAACCGACACCTCGACGCTAGGGACGGGGTCGCCGGAAGTGGTGGGATGAAAGTCCCCCGAGGTCAGGAGGGTGCTCGGCAGTCGTCCGCGGGCGGGCCGCGAAGGGGACCTGGGTCCCAGTCCGTCCCTTTCGTTCCGCCGGGTCGGTCACCCGGCGGTCCGACGAGGAGTCAGTCCCGCAGCCGCGTGACCCACGACGACGCGAGCGACTCCTCCTCGAGGTCGAGCTCGCGCATCATGCGGCGCATCACGGCCTCGTCGAGATCGCCCGCGTCACGGTGCTCCATGAGCACCTCCCGCTGCACGGCGATGACCCGCCGGCGCATCGACTGGAGCTTGCGACCCGCGGCGGCGGACGTCGCGGCCTTGCCGCCGAGCAGCCCGAGCCCGCGTGCCGCCTCGGCCTGGACGCCGAGCTCGTCGGCGGTCGCGGGGTCGAGCATCACGGCCGCGGCGGTCGCCCGGGCCCGCCAGCCCTTCGACAGCTTCTCGACGACCTCGGCGGCGCGCTCGTCGCCCATGCTGCTCGCGAGCCGCGGGCGCTGCTCCTCGAAGTACTCCTGCACCGCCTCGGCCGTCGCGACGCGCATCGCGGCCTCCTGCTTCGCGTCCTCGACCTCCTCCTGCGCGGACCCGATGCGCAGGCGCTGAATCAGCCACGGCAGGGTCGTCCCCTGCAGCAGCAGGGTGCCGAGCGCGACGGTGTACGCGGCGAGCTGGATCGTCGCGCGGTGCGCGAACGGCTCGCCGTCCATCGTCGCCGGGATCGCGGCGGCCGCCGCGAGCGTCACCACACCGCGCATGCCCGCCCACGAGACGACCGCGGACTCGCGCGACGTGAGCGCGTCGTCCTCGGGTCGGTGCGAGCCGGGCAGGCGCACGTTGTCGAACCACGCCGTCGAGAAGATGTACAGCGGACGCACGAGCATCGTCACGGCGAGCACGACGAGCGAGACCGTCAGCCCGTGCCCGAACCCCTGGTCGGAGTCGACGACGTCACGGACGACCCACGGCAGCTGCACGCCGATCAGCGCGAACGTGAACGACTCGAGCACGAGGTCGAGCGTCGACCAGATGGGCTCCTCGAACAGGCGCGTCGCGAACCCCGCGCGCGGGGACGTGTGGCCCAGGTACAGGCCCGCGGCGACGACCGCGAGCACCCCCGAGCCGTGCACGGCCTCCGCGCTCCAGTACGCCGCGAACGGCGTGAGGATCCCGATCGCGGACGCGACCACCGCGTCGTCGAGGTGCGTGCGCACCAGGTGCACGACGACCCCGAGCACGAGCCCCACGCCCACGCCCGCGACCACCGCGAGCGTGAACGTCCACAGCCCCGCGCCGAGCGCCCACGCGCCGCTCGCCACCCCGGCGAGCGCGACCTTGTAGAGCGTCAGGGACGTCGCGTCGTTGATGAGGCTCTCGCCCGACAGCAGCGTCATGACGCGCCGCGGCAGCCCGAGCCGCCGGCCGACCGCGGCGGCGGCGACGGCGTCCGGCGGCGCGACCACGGCGCCGAGCACGAGCGCCGCGGCGAACGGCACGTCGTCCAGCACGGTGAACACCGCGGCGACCGCGAGCGCCGTCACGATCACGAGCCCCACGCCGAGACGCGTGATCGAGTTCAGCGACGCACGGAAGTCCCGGTACGACGACGAGAGGGCCGCGGAGTACAGCAGCGGGGGCAGCACGAACTCGAGCAGCAGCTCCGGGTTCACCTCGTAGCGCGGGACGCCCGGCACGAGCGAGACCAGCAGGGCGACGGCCACGACGACGAGCGGTGCGGGCCACCCGCGGCGGCGGCACACCGCCGCGACGAGGACGGCCGCAGCAGCCAGGGCGAAGACCTCGACGTGGTGCACGCGTCCTCCGCAGCTCGCCGGACGGGATGCTCAGACCCTAGTCGAGAAGCCCTGGCGGGCCCGTCCCGCCGTGCGCCTCGTCGTGCGCGAGCAGGCCCCACGGGACGGGCTCCTTGCCGGCCTCGTGGCACGCCCGCACGTACGCGCGGTGCAGCAGGTCGCGGTCCGTGCCCGGGACCCACGCGACCGAGCGCCGGACCTCGAACTCCAGCGCGAACGCCGAGTCCGGGTCGGCCGCGAGGGCGTCGAGCGCGTGCCCGAGGTGCGCGACGACCTCGTCCTCTCCCGCGTTCGTCGCGGCGAGCAGCACCGCGAGCCGTGCGCTCACCCGCGCGGCGAGCGGCGGGTCGACGACGAGCTGCACGGCCTGCTCGGCCGCGCGTGTCGACGCCAGCGCGAGCTGCGGGGAGTCCGCCGCCTCGCGCATCGCGAGCCACAGGTTCACCTGCGCGCACGTGCTCGGGTCGGGGTGCTGGGCGGACTCGCGGAGCACGTCGAGCGCGGCCTCGGGGTCGCCCCGGTTGTCGTACGCCTCCGCCAGGGCCATCGCGGCGGTCGGGTACGGCGAGACGTCGTCGCGCGCGAGCACCTCGTGCAGGAGGCGGACGGTGCCGACGTCGCCCTCCGCGACCGCCTCGGCGAGCCGGGCCCGCTGCACGTCGTGCAGGGCGCGCAGCGCGTCGGGGCCGAAGGGCGACGCCGCGAGCCGGCGGTACCAGTCGGCGGCCTCGTCGAGCGACCCGCGCTCCCGCAGGCGTCGCGCGTGCACGGCGGTGAGCGCGACGAGCGCGCCGGTGTCGTCCTCGTACTCGTCGACGAGCCGCAGCTGCTCGGCATCGTCGCCCGGCGGGTCGACCTCGGCGTCGCGGACGAGCGCACGCGCGCGCTCGAGCGTCCGGGCGGCGTGCGCGGTCGCCGGGTCGGCACCGAGCAGGGCCGCGCTCTCGGTCCACAGGTCGTGCGCGTCCTCGAGCTCGCCGGGCCGGGTCGCGAGCCGCGGCATCTCGGCGGCGTAGGCGAGCGCCGCCTCGTCGTTGCCGCGCACGGCCTCGGCGACGACGAGGTGCGCACGCCGGTCCACGCGCTCGTGCGTCGCGAGCAGCCGCAGGTCGTCGTCCAGGCCGTCCACGCCGTCGAGGAGGAGTCGCGCGTTGAGCCGGTAGAGCGCCGCGTCGTCCGTCAGGCCCTCGCGGGCGGCGAGGCGCGCGAGGGCCTCGCGCGCGGCAGGCACGTCGTCCACGCCCGCGAGCGTGCGGCGCTGGTGCAACGACGCCCAGAGCGCGTCGACGTACCAGCTCGTCTCGTCGGCGAACCAGGCCGTCTGCTGCACCGCGACGAGGTCGTGCTCGGCCCCGTCCAGGTCGTCGGTCTCGATGCGGCACCACGCACGCACCAGGCGCTCGCCGGGCGAGAGGTCGTCCAGCTCCGCGAGCGCCTCGAGCGCCTCGAGCGGCTCGTGCGAGCGCGTCAGGTCCTTCAGCCGCTCGAACCTGGCCTCGGCGTTGTCCGGACCGATCTCGAGCGCGCGTCTGCGCGCCTCGCGGGCGGCGACCGTCAGGCCGACGCCGTACAGCAGGCGCGCCGCGGTGGCCCAGTAGCTCGGCTCGCTCGGCTCGAGCAGGAGCGCCTTCTCCGCGCGGACGAGCGCGTCCCACACCTCGTGCGGCACGCGCGGGACCGCGTACGGGTCGGTGTCGGCCGGGACCGGCGACGTGGCCGCGAGGTCCTCGGCGATGTTCGCGCCGCTCCAGTAGACCCACGACTCCTCGGGGCCCGTGGGAGGGTTCGTCGGCACCGTCGCCACCCAGACCCGCTCGGCCTCGTACGCCTCGCCCCGGCCCGGGGGCATGCCGCCGAACCAACCGCGCAGCCGCAGCGCCTCCGCGAGGTACCACCCGGTGGTCGGCGGCGGGGGATCGAGCTCGATGAGCTCCTCCAGCAGCCTGATGGCCTCCTCGACGGCGGTCGGCTCGCCGAGCCCACGCCACACGCCGCGCTTGGCCACCTCCAGGGTCGCCTCGCACCACAGCTGGGACCCCCGGCGCCCGACCTGCTCGAGGGCCCGCGCGCGCACGCGGTGCACCACCTTGTCCGGGAACGACTCCGGGCCGCGCACCCCTTGCGCGAACGCCTCCGCGCACGCGGCCAGGGCCTCCTCGGGCAGCCCCGCCGCGAGACGAGCGGACGCGAGCTCACGCCAGTACAGCCCGCTCTCGCGACGCATCGAGACGAGCTCGGTGTACGCGAGGCGGGTCACCGGCCACCGCGCGAACGCCTGCGCGAACCGCCGGGCGGCGGTCTCCAGGTCGCCCTCGACCTCCGCGACGAGCCCCAGCGCGAGCGTGCAGTCGCCCGTCGGGTCCGCGTCGTCGTCCCCCGCGTCGACGAGCGCGTGCCGCCGTGCCTCGTCGACCTCGCCGCGCCACAGGAGCGTGGCGGCGAGCTCGGCGCGCATGCGCGGGGTCGGGCGCACCCGCACGCGGTCCTCGAGCACCTGCTCCGCCTCGCCGTTGCGGTTCAGCCGCATGAACGCGAACGCCCGCAGGACCGCGAGGTCCTCCTCCGCCTCGCCGCCGCCCCGGCCGCGCCGCGACCACCCGTACGCGCGCTTCTGCAGGTCCGCGGCGCGATGCTCGACCTCGGCCGCCGCGTCGTGCTCGATCGCCCGCAGGAGCGCGTCGAGCGCGGCGACCGGGTCGTCGGGCGACGGGTCGCGCGGCTCGCCCTCGCGCTGGGCCTCGCGCAGACGGTCGACGAGCAGCTCGGCGGGTGCCGGCCCCACGGTGACCAGGGTCTGCAGGACCTCCTCGACGACGGGCCGCGCCGCCCGGCGGGGGTCCTTGCGCAGCGTCGCGTCGAGGCGCGCGGCCGTGGCCGTGAGTCCCTCGGCGGACCAGCGCTCGCGGGCGTCGGCGAGCCGGCCCGCGGCGTCGTACCGCTCGAGGAACGTGGCCAGGTCGTGCGTGAGCTGCTCCGCGAGCTGGGCGAGCCCCTGGCGGGCGTCGTCGTCGTCGTCGGACGCCAGCGCGTCCAGCGGCTGTCCCGGGTCGCCGGCGACCCGGGACAGGGCGTCGCGGGCGGCCGCCAGCGCGCCCCGGAGGCGGTCCGGCTCGGTGCTCATCGCCCACCGTCCCGATCGGCGCGGCCCTCGCCGGGGCGGCGCAGGACGATCGGGCCCGGACGGGCCGTCACCAGCACCGGGAACGACCAGGGCCGTCGGGCCTGCTCGAGCCGCCGCCGGCCGTGCTGCACCGCGACCTGCACGGACGTGCCCCGCGCGAGCTGCCCGTACAGCTCGGTGAAGAACGCGCGCCCCGCCTCCGGGTCCACGGGCAGCGGGAACGCGAGCACCGCGCTCACACCCGCCTCCAGGAGGTCCTGCGCGAAGACCGTGAGGTCGGCCGGCAGCTCGGACTCCGCGACGCGCACGGGCTGGAGCACGACGAGCCGAGGCGCGTCGGCCCCTGCGCGGTCCCGCACGAACGCCGCGAGCTCGGGCGAGTCGAAGCTCACCGCGGTCGACCACGGCCGGTCGTCCAGGTCGACGACGTCGCGCATGTTGTCCACCCGTGCCCGCAGCACCAGGTGCAGCACGTGCGGTCCGCTGCGCACCACGTCCGCCAGCGCGGTCGTCGTCGCCGTGCTCGTCTCGTCCAGCGGCGTCGCGACGACCTGCCCGAGCACGCGCGCGGCGGTGGCCGCGGCCTCGGTCGAGCGCGACACCCGCTGCTGCTGGTCGCCCTCGTCGTCCGGCGACCGGAACACGCTGATGCGGCAGTCCGCCGGCGGCGGGGCGATGTCGCCGGGCTCGGTGTCGAGCGTGCGCACGAGCGTCGCGCGCTCGTGCGTGCCGAGCGAGACGCCGGGCCCGCCGTCCGCGGCGGGCAGCTGCAGGCACTCCCACGGCAGGTAGAGCAGGTCCTCGTCGACGCCCGGGCCGAAGTGCAGCTCGATGTCGAGCGACTGCCCGCCCGCGGCGAGCATGGCGCGCAGCCGCTCCTGCGCGGTGGTCGACCACAGGGTCTTGGCCAGCGCGCCTCCGACGACCGGGTACTGCAGGTTGTGCGAGACGCGGTTGGTGGCCTTGAGCATGCGGAACAGGCGCGCCACGTCGAGCCGCAGCACGTTGAGGTCGACCTGGGTCTGGTCGTGCCACGCGTCCTGCGCGCTGGGCGACGAGATCGTCACGGTCCAGCGCTCGTCCTGCTGCCCGACGTCGACGAGGAGGCGGCGGCCCGTCGTGGCGGGCGCCGCGTCGAGGCCCGCGAGCATCTCGCGCTGCACCTCGGTGAGGCACGCGTCCCACCGCGGGTCGAGCCGCCGTGCGTCGAGGTTGTCGACCCGCAGCCGCTCGAACGCCCCGAACGCCGCGTCGATCGGCACGGCGAGGCCGCCGAGGTCGGTGTCCACGTCCCGTGAGCGCCGCACGACCGCGACGACCGTGCCGGTCTTCAGGTCGAGCACGGGCGCGCCGCTGAACCCCGACTGCACCTGCCCCGCCTTGATGCGCAGGAGGCGCGGCGGACCGTTCTCCGGGCCCTCGTAGTGGTACGTGCCCGACGTGCCGCCCGGCTTGGTGGGCGGGAAGCCGTAGACGTACAGCTTGTCGTCGATGCGCGGCACGCCGCCCAGCGAGACGACGGGCTGGCGGCTCGACGTGTCGAGCGTGAGCAACGCGAGGTCGTTCGTCTCGTCGACCGAGGGACGCGTGACGGGCCGCGCCGTCACGCCGCGGCCCGCGTCGAGGACGACCTCGATGAGGTCGTGTCCCGCACTGCGGTCCAGGGCGCGCTTCACGACGTGGTGGCACGTCAGCACCTTGCCGGGGGCGACCACGAACCCCGTCCCCGACAGCTCGCCGCCGACGTCGATGCGCACCGTCGCCTTGGCGAGCAGGTCCGCCAGGTCGTCGGTCACGACCCGCCTCCCTCCGGCGGGGGCGGGTCGCCCTCCGGCGGGGGCGGGTCGACATCCGGCGTCGCGCCGTCGCGCGGGGACGCCTTCCACAGCAGCCGCACGCCGAACGTCGCGGTCGCGCCGCCCTTGACGAGCAGCGACGTGAGCCGCCCGGCCTCGACCGCGACGTCGACGCCGAACGTCACCTCGGCCTCGTCGGGCCGGGCGCGCCGCAGCGCGTCCGTCATCGACCGGGAGATCCGGGCGACCGACTCCGCGAGGTCGTCGAACGACAGGACGTCGCTCAGCGCGGAGACGTCCTCCTCACGGTCGTCCTGCCGGGAGATCTCGACCATGACGCGTGGCGCGCCCGGCTCCAGCTCGGTGCTGACGATCCGCGTCATCGCTCCGCCCCCGGGAGACGAGAGGAAAAGGGACTTCTCGGACACGGTAACGCCGCGCGCGCGGTGTGGCACGGGTGAGAAGCCTCGGCGACGGGCGCCGCGGCCGCGGCCCGATGGGCGATACGCCCGATCTCGCGGCCGGTCGCGAGGCTAGGTTCGCTCACCTGGGCTCGGGCAGGGCGAGCACCGAACGAGGGGGAGTCGGATGACGCAGGGGACGCGCGGGGTCGCGCTGGTGACGGGGGCCGCCGGGGGCATCGGGTCGGCGGTCGTGGGCGTGCTGCGGGCGCGCGGGTACACGGTCGTCGGGACCGACCGGACGGCGCACGACGACGTGCGCGCGCTCGACATCACGGACGGCGACGCCGTCGCGGCGTTCGTCGCACGGCTCGAGAGCGAGGACGGCCCGGTCGAGGTGCTCGTCAACGCCGCCGGCCTGCTGCGGACGGGTCCCGCGCTGGACGACGACGACGACCTCGTGGCGCTGGTCGCGGTGAACGTGCTCGGCACCGCGACGGTCACCCGCGCCGTGGTGCGGCGCATGGTCGAGCGCGGCCGCGGATCCGTGGTGACGGTCGCGTCCAACGCGGCGCGCGTGCCCCGCACGGGCATGGCCGCGTACGGCGCGTCGAAGGCGGCGCTCACGGCGTGGACCAAGTCGCTCGGGCTCGAGGTCGCCGAGCACGGTGTGCGGTGCAACGTCGTGCACCCGGGCACCACGCGCACGCGGATGCTCGACGGGCTCGGGGACACCGAGCAGGTCGTGGCGGCGGCGATCAACGGGACGCCGGAGGCCTACAAGGTGGGGATCCCGCTGCGCCGGGTCGCGGAGCCGGACGACGTCGCGGCCGCGGTGGCGTTCCTGGCGTCCGACGACGCGCGCCACCTCACGATGCACGAGCTCTACGTCGACGGGGGCGCGTCGCTGCGCTGACTCCTGCCCGCGCGGCCGTCGCGCCGGGTCAGCGGGGGAGCGCGAGCGCGGTGACCAGCAGGTCCTCGCCGACGGCCCAGCGGCCGCGCAGCTCGTCGACCCCGAGCCCCGGCTTCAGCAGCCGGACGACGAACGCGTCGTCCTCGAGGTGCACGCGCACGTCCTCGAACCCGAGCCACGCACCCGTGATGGGCGACCAGAGCTTGTACACCGACTCCTTCGCGCTGAACAGCACGCGGTCGGCGCACAGCGCGGGGTCGAGCTCGGCCAGCGGAGCGCGCTCGGACTCGTCGAGCACGAGGGCCGCGACCTCGGGCGGCAGCGGGGCGCGGGGCTCGGCGTCGATGCCCAGCCCCGCCCACGCGTCGGCGCGCGCGACCGCTGCGGCGCGGTAGCCCGCGCAGTGCGTCATGCTCCCGACGACGCCCGCCGGCCACACCGGCGCACGGTTCGGCGCGCTCGGCACCGCGAGCGTCGTGACGGCCAGACGGCTCAGCGCCTCGCGGGCGCACCCGCGCACGGCCGCGTACTCCGCCCGACGAGCGGGCACGGCCTGCGCGACCGCGCGCTCCTCGTCGGCGAACAGCGGGACGGTCACCGGCGGGCCGTGCCGCTCGGTGACCTCGACGCCCGGGGGCAGCAGGTCGGCGAGCACGGGGTCACTGTGCCCGACATGTCTGTGCCTGCGCCGAGTCGTCCACGCCCACGCGCGTCCGCTCGGCTCCGTCGTCGCTGCGGCGCAGCCGCCGGACGGCCGCCACGAACCCTCCCTGTCGAGTGCGCACGTTCCTGCGTGAGTGCGCACGTCCTGCGTCCGCACTCAGGCACGACCGTGCGCACTCGGCGGTGTGGGGGCGGGTGCGGTGGGACGGGGGGAGGACGGGAGGGGGATGGAGGGGGACGGGAGGGGCGACGAAGGCCCGTGACCGAGGGTCACGGGCCTTCGTCTCGTGTGCGCCCGAAAGGATTCGAACCTTCGACCTTCTGCTCCGGAGGCAGACGCTCTATCCGCTGAGCTACGGGCGCGAGATGCGCGAACGCATCGGCCAGCGAGCCTACCAGTCCTCCACCCCCACCCCGACCCCGCGATCGCTCCGGCTCCGCCGAGCGATACCCGGAGCAACCACGGGGTCGGGGGACTGCCTCTGCGTGAACCCGTGGTTGCTCCGGGTATGGCTCGCGAGTGCCGGAGGAAAGGTGGGGTCGTCCGTGGGGAGCGGGGTGGGTCAGGACTCGCCGAGGAGGGCGGAGAGGTACGTCGTCGTCTCCGCGACGGCCTTGGCCGCGTCGCCCGCGACGATCGCCTCGACGAGCGCGTCGTGCGCGGTCTGCCCGTGGTAGTCGGTGACGAAGTTGAACCGGATGTTCTCGCCGATCGCGTCGATGAGGTTCTCGTACAGCGACGCGAGCACGGGGTTCGCCGCGGCGCGCACGATCGTCGTGTGCAGCGCGAGGTCGGTCGCGACCATCGCGTCGAGGTCGCCCGACACGTACGCGGCGGCGCGCTCGTCGCGGCGGTCGAGCAGCGTGCTCGCGTCGAGCGCGGTGCGCCGGCGTGCGGCCAGGCGCGCCGCCTCGATCTCGAGCGCGCGGCGGACCTCGACGACGTCGCGCTGGCGCGCCTCGGCGATCTGGCGGCCCATGGTCGCGGCGAGCTCGGACGACGAGAGCACGTACGTGCCCGAGCCCTGGCGGCGCTCGAGCAGGCCGGCGTGCACGAGCGACTGCACGGCCTCGCGGACCGTGTTGCGACCGACGCCGAGGAGCTCGACGAGCTGCGGCTCGGGCGGGATCCGGGAGCCGACGGGCCACTCGCCGCTCGTGATGCGCGCGCGTAGCTCCTGTACGGTCGAATCGATCAGACCGGTCCGTCGCGTCATCGGGACAGGACTCCGTGTGCAGGCATGCGGTGCAGTCAACACGAGCGAAGCGCCTGCGTGCCAGGGGTGTCCGTCGTGCCGGTCGTCCCATCCTTGACGATTCACCCTGCGGAGTGTCGTGACGCCCGATTCGCTCGCTCCCGCTCCGTGGCGTGGGCGGCTCGTGGTGCTCGCGGGCATCGTGCTGGTGGCGCTGAACCTGCGCATCGCGGTCGCGGCGGTCTCGCCGATCGTCGACGTGGTGCGCGAGGACGTCGCGCTGTCGCCCGCGCAGGTGGGCGTGCTGGGGACGGTGCCGCTGCTGTCCTTCGCGGTGTTCGGCGCCCTGGCCTCGCCGCTCGGGCGGCGTCTCGGACTCGAGCCGACGCTCGTGCTGGCGCTCGCTCTCTCGGTCGCGGGGGAGGCGGCGCGGGCGCTGTCGTCGACCGCTCCGGCGTTCCTGGCGTGGTCGGTGCTCGCGCTCGCGGGCATGGGCATGGGCAACGTGCTGCTGCCGCCGCTCGTCAAGCGGTACTTCCCGGACCGCATCGGCGTGGTCACGGCGTCGTACGCGGTGATGCTGTCGGTGAGCACCGCGGTGCCGCCGCTCGTGGCGCTGCCGTTCGCGCAGGCCGCGGGGTGGCGCTGGGCCGTGGGCGCGTGGGCGGCGCTCGGCGTGGTGGCGGCCGTGCCGTGGCTCGTCGTGATCGTCCGCTCGGTCGCGGCACGCGCGCACCTGCGCGAGCTGCTGCGCCGCGCGGGGACCCGGAGCCCCGCCGGCTCGCGCGTCGCTCCCACCGGGGACCGCGGCGACGTGCGACTGGTGTGGCGCTCGCCGCTGGCGTGGGCGATGGCCCTGACGTTCGCGGTCAACTCGCTCGGCACGTACACGGTGTTCGCGTGGCTGCCGCAGATGCTCGACGACCTCGGGCTCGGTACGGAGGCCGGCGGGCGGTGGCTCGCGCTGTTCGCGATCCTCGGGCTGCCCGCCTCGCTCGTGGTCCCCGTGCTGACGGCACGCATGCGCTCACCGTTCCCGCTCGTGGCCGGCTTCGTCGCGAGCTGGGCGGTCGGCTACCTCGGGCTGCTCCTCGCGCCCACGCACGGCACGGTCGTCTGGATGGTGCTGCTGGGACTGGGCACGAGCACGTTCCCCGTGCTGCTCGCCCTGATCGGGCTGCGCACCGCGACTCCGGGGCTGGCGGTGGTGCTGTCGGGCATGGTGCAGGGCGTGGGGTACGCGCTCGCGGCGCTCGGCCCGGTGACGATCGGCCTCGTGCACGAGGCGACCGGTGGCTGGGACGCCCCGATCGTGGTGCTGCTGGGCCTGCTCGTCGTGCTGCTCGCGGCAGGGTGGCGCGCGTGCCGTCCGGAGGTCCTGGGGCACGTCCCGCGCGCGGCGCCGACGACGGACGCCGGGGAAAAGGCGCTGCGCGGTTCCCCTACCCTGGAACGGTGACTCCCGACCAGCTCTCGCAGGCCCTCGCGGCCGCTCTCGCCGCGGCCGTCGCCGACGGCACGTTCGCTCTCGACCCCGCCGACCTCCCGGCGACCGTCCACGTCGAGCGACCGAGGCAGCGGGAGCACGGCGACTGGGCGACGAACGTCGCGCTGCAGCTCGCGAAGAAGGCCGGGACGAACCCGCGCGCGTTCGCCGAGGAGCTCGCGAAGCGCCTGGGCGCCACCGCCGGCATCGCGTCGGTCGAGATCGCCGGTCCCGGCTTCCTCAACATCCGGCTCGACGCCGCGGCCGCGGGCGAGCTCGCCCGCAGCATCGTCGAGCAGGGTGTCGAGTACGGCCGCAACGAGGCCGAGGCCGGCCACGTGGTCAACCTCGAGTTCGTCTCGGCGAACCCGACCGGTCCGCTGCACATCGGCGGTGTGCGCTGGGCCGCGGTGGGCGACTCGCTCGCGCGGATCCTGCAGGCCGCGGGCGCGCAGGTGACCCGCGAGTACTACTTCAACGACCACGGCGCGCAGATCGACCGGTTCGCGCGCTCGCTGCTGGCGCGGGCCCGCGGCGAGGAGGCGCCCGAGGACGGCTACGGCGGCCAGTACATCGCGGACATCGCGGCGCAGGTGACGGCCGACGCCGCGGCGGCGGGCGAGCCGGACCCGGCGACGCTCCCGGACGACGAGGCCGCGGAGGTGTTCCGTGCGCGCGGCGTCGACCTGATGTTCGACGAGATCAAGAAGTCGCTGCACGACTTCGGCGTCGACTTCGACGTGTACTTCCACGAGGACTCGCTGCACGAGTCGGGCGCGGTCGAGCGGGCCGTCGCGCGCCTGCGCGAGCTCGGGCACGTCTTCGACGCCGACGGTGCGACGTGGCTGCGGACGACCGAGTTCGGCGACGACAAGGACCGCGTGGTCATCAAGTCGGACGGTGAGGCCGCGTACATCGCGGGCGACATCGCGTACTACCTGGACAAGCGCGAGCGCGGCTTCGACCGCGTCGTCATGATGCTCGGCGCGGACCACCACGGGTACGTGGGCCGCATGAAGGCGGTCGCGGCGGCGTTCGGCGACGACCCGGACGTCAACCTCGAGATCCTCATCGGCCAGCTCGTGAACCTCGTCAGGGACGGCGAGCCGGTGCGCATGTCGAAGCGCGCGGGCACGGTCGTGACCATCGACGACCTGGTCGACGCGGTCGGCGTGGACGCGGCGCGCTACTCGCTCGCGCGCTCGTCGACCGACAGTGCGATCGACCTGGACCTCGACCTGCTCGCGAAGGCGACGAACGAGAACCCCGTGTTCTACGTGCAGTACGCGCACGCGCGCACCGCGGCGATCGGGCGCAACGCGGCCGAGGCGGGCGTGCGCCGCGAGGACGGGTTCGACGCGAGCGTGCTGGACCACGTGACCGAGTCGGTGCTGCTGGGCCACCTCGCGCAGCTGCCGCGGGTCGTCGCGCAGGCCGCGAACCTGCGCGAGCCGCACCGCGTCGCGCGCTACCTCGAGGAGCTCGCGGGCGGGTTCCACAAGTGGTACGACGCGAAGCGCTACGTGCTGCCGCAGGGCGACGAGCCCGTCACGGACGTGCACCGCACGCGCCTGTGGCTGGTCGACGCGACGCGTCAGGTGCTCGCGAACGGCCTGGGTCTGCTCGGCGTGAGCGCGCCGGAGCGGATGTGACGACGAGCATCCCGGGCGAGCCCTGGTCGACGGGGGTCGCCCGGGACGGCTCGGGCGCGCTCGTCGTCGCCGGTGTGCCCGTCGCGCGGCTGGCCGACGAGGTCGGCACGCCCGCGTACGTGCTCGACGAGGCGGACCTGCGTGCGCGGGCGGCGGGCTACCGCCGGGCGTTCACCGCGGCGTTCGCCGAGGTGGGCGCGGGTGTGGACGTGTACTACGCCGGGAAGGCGTTCCTGTCGGTCGCGGTCGCGCGTTGGGTGCACGACGAGGGTCTGCGCGTGGACACCGCGTCGGGCGGTGAGCTCGCGGTCGCGCTGCGCGCCGGCGTGCCGGGCGCGGACATCGGTCTGCACGGCAACAACAAGTCCGACGACGAGCTCGCGCTCGCGCTGGACAACGGCGTGGGCCGGATCATCGTGGACTCGCTCGTCGAGGTGGAGCGGCTCGCTGCGCTCGTGCAGGCACGCGGGGGCGACCCGGCGCCGGTGATGGTGCGCGTGACGACGGGCGTGCACGCCGGCGGGCACGAGTACATCTCGACCGCGCACGAGGACCAGAAGTTCGGCCTGTCGGTCACGGCGCGCGACGGCCAGGACAGCCCCGCGATGACGGCGCTGCTCGCGGTGCTCGACCACCCGGAGCTGCGGCTGCTGGGCATCCACTCGCACATCGGTTCGCAGATCCTCGACCCGTCGGGCTTCGAGGTCGCCGCACGCGTGGTGCTCGAGCTGCGCGCGGAGCTCGCGCGCCGCACGGGCGTGCTGGTGGAGGAGGTCGACCTGGGCGGCGGGTACGGGATCGCGTACCTGCCGGGGGAGGTCGCGCTCGACCCGGACCGGATCGCGAAGGACGTCGCGTCGTCGGTCGCGGCCGCTGCCGCCGACCTCGGCACGCCGCTGCCGCGGTTCTCGATCGAGCCGGGGCGCGCGGTCGTCGGACCGGCGGGGTTCACGCTCTACACGGTCGGGACCGTCAAGCCCGTACGCGTGGACGACGCGACCGAGCGCCTGTACGTGTCCGTCGACGGTGGCATGAGCGACAACATCCGCCCCGCGCTGTACGGCGCGCGGTACCACGCGGAGGTCGTCGGGCGGCTGTCGTCGGCGCCGACGGTGCTCGCCCGGGTCGTCGGGAAGCACTGCGAGTCGGGCGACATCGTCGTGCACGAGGTGCAGCTGCCGGCCGACGTGCGCGCGGGCGACCTGCTCGCGGTCGCGGCGACGGGCGCCTACGGGCGGTCGATGGCGTCGAACTACAACCTGCTGACGCGCCCGCCGGTCGTGGCGGTGCGCGACGGCGAGGTGCGCACGCTGCTGCGGCGCGAGACGGTCGACGACCTGCTGGCGCTCGACCAGGGCTGACCGCGACCGGCGCCTGACCTGCACCAACCCGCCCGACCCGGGACAGGGGGCACGCGTCCGACGTGCGGGGTGTGCCCAAGGACCCTCCCCGGGGGGAGGTCGCGAGGTCCACGAGGAACGCGTCGCTCGTCGTGTCCGGACGATGCGCACGCGTCGCAGCAGCACGCCGCGTCCGGGCTCGTCCTGCCGACCGGACGTCCCGAACCGGCCGGCACGAGTGCGCCCTATCCTGTGCGCAGTCCCGACGAGAGCACCGGAGGTCGTGTGCCCGCCCCCCTGAAGGTCGCCCTGCTCGGTTGCGGCGTGGTCGGCACCGAGGTGGCCCACCGCCTCGTCGCGCACGCCGACGAGCTCGCCTCCCGTGTCGGGGCGCCGCTGCAGATCATCGGCATCGCGGTGCGGGACGCGGCGGTGCCGCGCGAGGGCGTCACCGGGACGCCGCTCGAGGCGCTGCTCACGACGGACGCGACCGCCCTGGTGCGCGGCGCGGACGTGGTGGTCGAGGTGATGGGCGGCATCGAGCCCGCGCGCACGCTGATCCTGCAGGCGATCGAGTCGGGTGCGTCGGTCGTCACGGCCAACAAGGCGCTGCTCGCCTCGGACGGCCCCACGCTGTACAAGGCGGCGGACGCGGCGGGCGTGGACCTGTACTTCGAGGCCGCGGTCGCGGGCGCCATCCCGATCGTCCGGCCGGTGCGCGAGTCGCTCGCGGGCGACCAGGTGCAGCGCGTCCTCGGCATCGTCAACGGCACGACGAACTACGTGCTGGACCGCATGGCGACCGACGGGCTCGAGCTCGAGCAGGCCGTCAAGGAGGCGCAGGCGCTCGGCTACGCGGAGGCGGACCCGACGGCGGACGTCGAGGGCTACGACGCCGCGGCGAAGGCCGCGATCCTCGCGTCGCTCGCGTTCCACACCCGGGTGTCGCTCGACGACGTCGCGCGCGAGGGCATCACGGGTGTCACGGCCGCGGACGTGGCGTGGGCGCAGCGCACGGGGCACGCGATCAAGCTGCTGGCGAT
This sequence comes from Cellulomonas palmilytica, assembly GCF_021590045.1. Lineage (NCBI taxonomy): Bacteria > Bacillati > Actinomycetota > Actinomycetes > Micrococcales > Cellulomonadaceae > Cellulomonas > Cellulomonas palmilytica. The sequence goes on from NZ_CP062221.1 coordinate 1,665,029, forward strand.
CGCGGAGCGGAACGCGCACGACGAGGTCGCGGGCATCCAGGTGCGCGTGCACCCCGCGCTCGTCCCGCTCGACCACCCGCTCGCGGGCGTGCGCGGCGCGTTCAACGCGGTGTTCGTCGAGTCGGAGGCGGCAGGCGAGCTCATGTTCTACGGGCGCGGCGCCGGCGGTGCGCCCACGTCGTCGGCGGTGCTGGGCGACCTCGTGTCGGTCGCGCGTCACCGGGTGCTCGGCGGGCGCGGGCCGGTCGAGTCGTCGTACGCGGCGCTGCCGGTCCTCCCGGCGGAGGCGGCGCGCACGCGGTTCCAGGTGCGCCTCGACGTCGACGACCGCCCGGGCGTGCTCGCGCAGGTCGCGCACGTGCTCGCGGGGCACGACGTCTCGATCGAGGCCGTGCGGCAGTCCGCGGACGCGGGCGCGGGCGACGACGTCGCGCGCCTGCTCATCACGACCCACACCGCGCGCGAGAGCGCGCTCGCGGCCACCGTGGCCGCGCTCACCGACCTCGACGTCGTGCGTGACGTCGTGTCCGTCCTGCGAGTCGAAGGAGCCTGATGGCCCACCAGTGGCGCGGCGTCATCGCCGAGTACGCCGACCGCCTGCCCGAGCACCTCACGGCCCACCCGGTCACGCTGTTCGAGGGCGGCACGCCCCTGATCGCGGCGCCCGCGCTGAGCGAGCGCACCGGTGCGGACGTGCACGTGAAGTTCGAGGGCATGAACCCGACGGGCTCGTTCAAGGACCGCGGCATGACCACCGCGATGTCCGCTGCGGCGGCCCGCGGCGCGAAGGCCGTGGTGTGCGCGTCGACGGGCAACACGTCGGCGTCGGCCGCGGCGTACGCGACGCGTGCGGGCATGGTGTGCGCGGTGCTCGTGCCGGACGGCAAGATCGCGATGGGCAAGCTCAGCCAGGCGATCGCGCATGGCGCGACGCTGCTGCAGGTCGACGGCAACTTCGACGACTGCCTGATCGCGGCGCGCAAGCTCGCCGAGGCGTACCCGGTCGAGCTCGTGAACTCGGTCAACCCCGACCGCATCCAGGGCCAGAAGACCGCGTCGTTCGAGATCGTCGACGCGCTCGGCGACGCGCCGGACATCCACGTGCTGCCGGTCGGCAACGCGGGCAACATCACCGCGTACTGGAAGGGCTTCCGCGAGTACGCGGGCCTCGACGACGGTGCGGCGCACGGCGCGGTCGCGACGCACACGCCGGTGATGTGGGGCTTCCAGGCCGCGGGCGCCGCCCCGATCGTCCTGGGCCACCCGGTGAGCGAGCCGGAGACGATCGCGACCGCGATCCGCATCGGCAACCCCGCGTCGTGGCAGCAGGCCGAGGAGGCGCGTGACGTCTCGGGCGGCCTCATCGAGTCGGTGACCGACGAGGAGATCCTGCGCGCCCACCGCGTGCTGTCCGCGGAGGTCGGCGTGTTCGTCGAGCCCGCGTCGGCCGCGGGCGTCGCGGGCCTGCTGCGCCTGTCCGACGAGGGCCGCGTGCCGGCCGGTGCGCGCATCACCATCACGGTCACGGGCCACGGCCTCAAGGACCCGCAGTGGGCGCTGCGCCGCGCCGACGGCGGCGAGGTCACCCCGGTGCGCGTGCCCGCGGACGTCGTGTCCATCGCGGACGCGCTCGGCCTGGGCTGAGGCCGCCGTGCGACTGCGTGCCGACCGGGTGCGCGTGCGCGTCCCCGCGACGTCCGCGAACCTCGGTCCGGGTTTCGACGCGATGGGCGTGGCCCTCGCGCTGCACGACGAGGTCGAGGTCCGCGCGGTCGCCGCGCCGGGCGTCACGGTCGTCGTCGAGGGGGAGGGTGCCGGCGCGGTGCCGGACGACGAGCGGCACCTCGTCGTGCGCGCGATCCGCACGGCGCTCGACCACGTGGGTGCGCCGCAGGCCGGGCTGACGCTGACGTGCCGCAACGCGATCCCGCACGGCCGGGGTCTCGGCTCGTCGGCCGCGGCGGTCGTCGCGGGCATCGTCGCCGCGCGCGGGCTCATCAGCGAGCCGGAGGCGCTCGACGACGCGACGGTGCTCGCGCTCGCGACGCAGCTCGAGGGGCACCCCGACAACGCGGCGCCGGCCATCCTCGGCGGTGCGACGATCGCGTGGACCACGCCCACGGGCGCAGTGGGCGCGACGCAGGTCGAGGTGCACCCGGACGTGGCGCCGGTCGTGATGATCCCGCCGACGCACCTGTCGACGAAGGCCGCACGCGGCGTGCTCCCGGAGCAGGTGCCGTTCGCGGACGCGGCCCAGCAGGCCGGGCGCGCGGCGCTGCTCGTGCAGGCGCTCGGGCGCCGCCCGGACCTGCTGCTCGACGCGACGGTCGACCGCCTGCACCAGGAGTACCGGCGTCGCGTCATGCCGGACTCGCTCGCTCTCGTCGACGCGCTGCGCCGCCGGGGTGTCGCGGCGGTCGTCTCGGGCGCGGGGCCGACGGTGCTCGCGCTCGCGCGCCGGCTGCGCGACGCGGACGCGGCGGGTCACGGGACCGAGGACGTCGGCACGGACGCGGACGCCGCGATCGCGGACGCGTTCGGCGGCGTGCTGGGCGGTTGGGTGATCCGGCCGCTGCCCGTCGACCCCTCGGGGGTGCGGCTCGCGGTGGGCGACCACCCGATCGGGTGAGGACTGTCGAGGGAGGTCATCCGGGCCGGTCGTGAGGCCGACAGTGGTAGCATCGTCGCGTTCCCCCGGACCACATCCTCCGGGTCGCGTGCCCTCCCCGACCGGTGTTCCGCAGGACTCCGCGGGCCCGCTTCCCAGGCGAGTTGACCATCCGGGAACAACCCCAGCCTTGAACGCGTCGCCGACACGGTCGTGAGCCGCGCGTGGGCTTCCAGCACCGTCTCGTCGACGGACGTCCGTCTGACGAGACGACGGCCTCCTACCCCGTGAGGCCACCGACGAGGGGGAAGGGTCCTTCGTGACAGACACCAACCAGACCGGGTCCATGGCAGCGCTGCGCCTGCCCGAGCTGCAGGCGCTGGCGTCCGAGCTCGGCGTCAAGGGCATCTCGAAGATGCGCAAGGGCGACCTGGTCGAGGCGATCGACGCCGCGCGCGGCGGTTCGCGCCCCCGTGCCCTGGACGCTCGTCGCGAGCAGGCCGTCGCGCCCGTGCACGAGCCGGTGAAGGAGCCGGTGCGTGAGGCCGCGACGTCGCCCGCCGAGCCGGCCGCCGCGGAGCGTGACGAGGCCGCGCCGCGCACGCAGCGCACGCGTGGTGCGCGCCGGGCGCAGGGCCCCGCGCAGGACGCGCTCGCCGGACTCGAGGCCGCGATCGACGCGAAGATCGCGGGCGAGCCGGTCGACCGGCACGACCGGCATGACCGGCGGGGCGAGGGTCGTGACGGCCGGGACGACGACCGCGCGCAGCGCGCCGCCGAGGCGGCCGCCGAGGCCGTGGGCGAGGCGCTGGGCGAGGCGCTGGGCGAGGGTGGCGAGCGCCGCTCGCGCCGCGCGGGTCGCGGCCAGGGTGCCGCCGACGAGCAGGGCGAGGGCCGCCAGCAGCGCCGTCAGGGCCAGCAGGCGCAGGGCCAGGCGGGTCAGCAGGCAGGCCAGCAGCCGGGTCAGCAGCCGGGCCAGCACTCGGGTCAGCAGGGCCAGCAGGACGCCGCCGGCCAGGGCGACGACGAGGAGCGCGGCGGTCGTCGTCGTCGCTCGCGCGACCGCTACCGCGACCGGGACCGCAAGCGCGGCCGTGGCCGCAGCGGCCAGCCGGAACTCGCGGGTCTCGACGAGGTCGAGCTCGCGGACGACGACGTGCTGCTGCCCGTCGCGGGCATCCTCGACATCCTCGAGAGCTACGCGTTCGTCCGGACCACCGGCTACCTGCCCGGCCCGAACGACGTGTACGTCTCGCTCGGCCAGGTGAAGAAGAACGGCCTGCGCCGCGGTGACGCGATCACGGGTGCCGTGCGCCAGCCGCGCGACGGCGAGGCGGCGCAGGGTGGCCGGCCGAACAAGTTCAACGCGCTCGTGCGTCTCGACTCGGTCAACGGCCTGTCGCCGGAGGAGGCGCGCCAGCGTCCCGAGTTCCAGAAGCTCACGCCGCTGTACCCGCAGGACCGCCTGCGCCTCGAGACGCCCGACCCGGGCCGGCTCACGCCGCGCGTGATCGACATCGTCGCGCCGATCGGCAAGGGCCAGCGCGGTCTGATCGTCGCGCCGCCCAAGGCCGGCAAGACGATCATCATGCAGCAGATCGCGAACTCGATCACCGCGAACAACCCCGAGGTCCACCTCATGGTGGTGCTCGTGGACGAGCGGCCCGAAGAGGTCACGGACATGGAGCGGTCCGTCAAGGGTGAGGTCATCGCCTCGACGTTCGACCGCCCCGCCTCGGACCACACGATCGTCGCGGAGCTCGCGATCGAGCGCGCCAAGCGCCTGGTCGAGCTCGGTCAGGACGTCGTCGTGCTGCTCGACTCGATCACCCGCCTGTCGCGCGCCTACAACCTGGCCGCGCCCGCGTCGGGCCGCATCCTGTCGGGTGGTGTCGACGCCTCGGCGCTGTACCCGCCGAAGAAGTTCTTCGGTGCGGCGCGCAACATCGAGAACGGCGGCTCGCTCACGATCCTCGGCTCCGCGCTCGTCGAGACCGGCTCCAAGATGGACGAGGTCATCTTCGAGGAGTTCAAGGGCACGGGGAACATGGAGCTGCGCCTGTCGCGCTCCCTGTCGGACAAGCGGATCTTCCCGGCCGTGGACGTCAACGCGTCCGGCACGCGCCGCGAGGAGCTGCTGATGTCGCGCGACGAGCTGCAGATCGTCTACAAGCTGCGCCGCGTGCTCGGCGCGCTCGACCAGCAGCAGGCGATCGAGCTGCTCATCGGCAAGCTCAAGGAGACGAAGTCCAACGTCGAGTTCCTGCTCGGCGTGCAGCGCTCCACACCGGGCAGCTTCGGCGAGGAGAACGCGGGCCGCACGGTCTGACACACGCACGCGCGACGGCCGCATCCCGGGGTTCCGGGGTGCGGCCGTCGTCGTCTCCGGGGCGTCCCCGGCGCGGGCGACGGGGCTCCGCACCCGACCGCTCGAGGGCCCGCGCTCAAGAACGGTGACCCCCGCGTCGATGCCGGGGTGTGGAGTCGGTCGGGGACGCCGTCGCGTGGCTGACGGAGCGCGCGCGTGAGCTGCCGCCGTGGGCGCTCGCGGCCGCCGCGCTCGTCGTGCTCGCGCTCGTCGTCGCCCTCCTGCGCCGCGCACGGCGCCCGCGGCGGCGCCGGCCCCGGCCCGGTGAGCTGTGGTTCGCGCTCGTGCCGTACGAGGACCGGTCGGGTGCGAAGGACCGCCCGGTGCTCGTGCTCGAGGTCGACGGCGACGCGGTCGTCGTCGCGCAGCTCACGTCGCAGGACAAGAGCCGCCGGCGCGACCACGTGCCCGCGCCCGCACGGCTCACGGGCATGCGCAAGGACAGCTGGCTCGAGCTGCGGCGACGCACCCTGCGCCGCCGCGCGTTCCGCCGCCGGGCGGGTGACCTGGGCCAGGCGGGGCTCGTGTGGTTCGAGCGTGAGCTCGAGCGTGCCGGGCGCGACGACGCACCCGTCGACTGGCGCTGAGCGGCCCCTGGTCGGTCCGCCCGTCGTCAGGTCGGGTCGCCGATGTGGCCCGGTGCGGTGAGCGACAGCACGCGCTCGACGAACGCCGTGTACTCCGACATGTAGTGCCGCAGGAACTGCGCGGTGTCCTCGTCGGTCACCGTGACGCCACCCGCGCCGTCGTCGGCGTAGTGCTCCGGGTGGAACGTCAGGTAGACCTCGGGCGCGTTGAGCTGCGGCGCGTTGAGGAAGCTCAGGACGCTGCGCATCGACGACTGCATGACCGCGGTGCCGATCGCGCCGATCGACGCGCCCACGATGCCGGTGGGTTTGCGGGCGAACGAGTTGGTGCCCCACGGCCGCGACGCCCAGTCGATCGCGTTCTTCAGCGCCCCCGGGATCGACCTGTTGTACTCCGGCGAGACGAACAGGATGCCGTCGGCTGCCTCGACGGCCGCCTTGAGCGCGCGGCCCTGCGGCGGGTAGTCCTCGTCGTAGTCCGGCGAGTACAGCGGCAGGTCGCGGATGCCGATCTCCACGAGCTCGAGCTCGGGCGGTGCGAGGCCGACGAGCGCCCGCGCGACCGTGCGGTTGACGGACGTGCTCGACAGGCTCCCGACCAGGTAGCCGATGCGGTAGGTCATGGCCTTCCTCCTCCAGGTGGTGCGGGATCCGGGTGCCGCGGGTGCGACGTCAGGACGCGAACGAGTCCGCGACCTGCTGCAGGTGCGCGACGTAGCGCGTCCACTCGTCGGCGTCCTGGTCGGGCAGGTTCAGCGCCCCGGGGCGCAGGCCGGCAGCACCGTCGACGAGCTCGCGCACGATGTCCGCGTGCCCCGCGTGCCGGCTCACCTCGGTGGCGACGTGGACGACGACGTGCCGCAGCGTGACCGAACCCCGAGCCGCCGACCACCACGGCACGCGCCCGACCGTGTCGAGCGGGGCCGTGCCGACGAGCTCGTCCGCGAACTCCCACACGTCCCGGTACAGGCCGAGCACCGACTCCAGCGACTCGTCGACGTCGGCCCACATGTCCGCGTTCGCGGGCGCGTCGTCGGCCAGCCACGGCAGCTCGGGCCCCGGCCAGCGTCGCCCGAACACCTCCCCGAAGTACCCGATCTCGACGCCCGCGCAGTGCTTCACCAGCCCGAGCAGGTTGGTCCCGGTCGGGGTCAGCGGCCGGCGCGCGTCGCGTTCGGACAACCCGTCGAGCTTCCACACGAGCGACCGGCGCGCGTGGTGCAGGTACTCCTGGAGCACGCCGCGCTCGTCGAGCACTCCGCCCGGAGCCGTGGTGCCGTCCGTCATCGGTCCTCCAGCGGTGCTCCTGCGTCCTCGCGGTTGCCGCCTCCCACAGTGGCGCGCCTTCCCCCTCGGCGCACGCGGGGGCACGATGGTCCCGACGTGACGGGACGAGGGGGACCGATGGTCGACGAGGCGCTGGGGGCGCGGGTGCGTGCCGCCCTCGAGGACCACCTCGCGGGGCTCGGGCACGCGGGGGCGGACGACGAGCACGCGGTCACCGAGAAGCGCATGTTCGGCGGGCTCGCGTTCCTGCTCGGCGGGCGCATGGCGGTCGTCGTGAGCACGCGCTCCGGCGGGCTCATGGTGCGCGTCCCGCTCGAGGAGCGCGGTGCGCTCCTGGCGGGCGCAGGGGTGCGGCCGATGCGGATGCGCGGCTCGGACCTGCGCGGCTGGGTCGTGGTCGACACGGCCGAGCTCGCCGACGACGACGTGCTGCGGCACTGGGTCGAGGTCGGCGTGCGGACCGCGGCGGCGGCGCCTGTGCGCTGACGCCGGTGTTCTGACGCCCGTGTGCTGACCCGGGTGTGCTGACGCCGCACGCGCTCGGGCGATGCCCCGCGCTCGCGGGTGGGATACCGGGCGGTCAGCGAGTGCCGCGCGCGGCCGCGAGGGCCGCGCGGTAGGCGCGCTCGACCTCGTCCGCGATCCGCGGCGTGTCGAACCGCGCCGCCGCGACACGCTGGCGCTGCGCGACCTCGGCCCGCCCGTCCGGGTCGTCGACCCACCGGGCAAGCACGCGCGCGAACGTCGCGGTGTCGGACGGGTCGAGGAGCTGGCGCTCGAGGCCGGCCATCGTCGTGCGGTAGCCGGGGTTGTCGCCCGCGAGCACCACCCCGCGCGCGGCGGCGAGCGCCTCGACCACGGAGATGCCGAAGCTCTCCCCGCCCGTGGACGGCAGCGCGACGACGTCCGCGTCGGCCAGGAGCGCGGCCTTGTCCTCCTCGGCGACGAAGCCGGGCAGGTCGACGTTGGTCAGCCCCTCGCGCGCCACGGTCGCCGCGAGCTCGTCGTGCAGCGGCCCGCGGCCCGCGATCGTGAGCGTCCAGTCGTCCCGCGTGCCCGCGCGCGCCATGGCGACCGCCGCGTCGAGCAGCTCGCGCGGGCCCTTGCGCGGCACGAGCCGCCCGAGGAAGACGATGCGCACCGGGCGGTCCGCGCGCGCCTCGTCGGCGGCCGGCGGGAACCGCGTGACGTCGACGGGGTTGCCCAGCACCGCCGTCGGCACCCGGAACGTCGCGTGCGCGAACCGCGCCGCCGCCTCGGACGTCGCGAACACGTGCCGGAACCGCCGCAGGCGCCGCCGCTCGAGCAGCCCGAGCGCGCGCGTGCCCGCGCTCACCCACCAGGAGTGCGGGTAGATGTGGAACGTCCCGACGACGGCGGTGCCGGACGCGGCGGCCGACACGACGCGGCCCGCGAGGACGGGGGAGTACGGCATCTGCACGTGCAGCACGTCGAACGGCACGCGCGCCAGCAGGTCGCGCACCTGGGCGCGCGACGCGGGCAGCGGCGTGTTGAGGCGGTTGCCGTTGAACGTCACGCCCACGTTGCGTCCGACGACGTGCAGCGGCAGGTCCGTGCGCCGCGTCGTGGACGCGACGTAGTGCACGTCGTGGCCGCGGCGCGTGAGCTCGGCGCCGAGCGTCAGCACGTACTGCTGCACGCCGTCGGGGCGGTCGAGGTCGTCGTCGATCACGAGACCGACGACGAGGCGGCGGTCGTCGTCACGGGGACCAGCAGCAGGCGGCACCCCGGCATCCTAGGGACTGCACCCGGACGGGACCGCACGGGGAAGATTTCTGGGGACGGACGGGTTCTGGCACAATGGTCCGTTGGTCTGCGGTTCACCCGCGCGCGTCCGCGTCGGGACCCGGAGACACCCCACCAAGGAGATCCCCGTGAAGTCTGACATCCACCCGGAGTACGTGGTCACCGAGGTCACGTGCACCTGCGGCAGCACGTTCGTCACCCGCAGCACCGTGACGAGCGGCAAGATCCACGCCGACGTCTGCAGCGCCTGCCACCCGTTCTACACGGGCAAGCAGAAGATCCTCGACACCGGCGGCCGCGTGGCCCGGTTCGAGGCCCGCTACGGCAAGAAGGCCAACTAGCACCCTCGCAGCGCCGGTGCCTCGGCGCGGACGACTGCCCTCCATGGCAGTGTCCGCACCGGGCACCGGCGCTGCTGCATTACCCGAGGTCTCGACCCGACCCCGCCGACCCACGCAAGGAGACGCCGTGAGCGAGCAGTTCGCCGCCGCGCAGGCGCTGCTCGCCGAGCACGCGCAGATCGAGGCGCAGCTCGCCGACCCCGCGGTGCACGCCGACGCGTCGCGCGCCCGCCAGCTCGGACGCCGGTACGCGGAGCTCGGCCGCGTCGCGCACGCGTACGAGGCGTGGCGCAGCGCGTCCGGCGACGCGCAGGCCGCCGCCGAGCTCGCGGAGCAGGACGCGGCGTTCGCCGCCGAGCTGCCCGCGCTGCGGGAGGCTGCCGACGCCGCGGCCGCCCGGCTGCGCGAGGTGCTCATCCCGCGCGACCCCGACGACGCGCGCGACGTGATCCTCGAGATCAAGGCCGGCGAGGGCGGCGAGGAGTCCGCGCTGTTCGCGGGCGACCTGCTGCGCATGTACACGCGGTACGCCGAGCGCATGGGCTGGTCGACGCAGGTGCTCGAGTCCACACCGTCGGACCTGGGCGGCGTCAAGGACGTGCACGTCGCGGTCAAGGCGCGCGGTGCCGTCGCGCCCGAGGACGGCGTGTGGGCCCACCTGAAGTACGAGGGCGGCGTGCACCGCGTGCAGCGCGTGCCCGTCACCGAGTCGGCGGGGCGCATCCACACGTCCGCCGCGGGCGTGCTCGTCCTGCCCGAGGCGGAGGACGAGGGCGAGGTCGAGATCGACCAGAACGACCTGCGGATCGACGTGTACCGCTCGTCCGGTCCCGGCGGGCAGTCGGTCAACACCACGGACTCCGCGGTGCGCATCACGCACCTGCCGACGGGCATCGTCGTGTCGATGCAGAACGAGAAGTCCCAGCTGCAGAACCGTGAGCAGGCGATGCGCGTGCTGCGCGCGCGGCTGCTGGCGGCCCGCCAGGAGGAGAGCGCCGCGGCGGCCAGCGAGGCCCGGCGCAGCCAGGTGCGCACCGTCGACCGCTCCGAGCGGATCCGCACCTACAACTTCCCCGAGAACCGGATCGCGGACCACCGCACGGGCTACAAGGCGTACAACCTCGACGCGGTGCTCGCGGGCGACCTCGGGCCGGTCATCGCCTCGGCGATCGAGGCCGACGAGGCCGCGCGGCTCGCCGAGGCGGGCGCGTGAGCGCGGGCCCGTTCGACGCCGCGGCGACCCGTACGCCCGGCGTGCGCACGCTCGTCGAGGCCGCCGTGCGCGTGCTCGACGAGGCGGGCGTGCCCTCGCCGCGTGTCGACGCCGTCGCGCTCGCCGCCCACGCGCTCGGGCGTGACCGCCTCGAGCTCGCGCTCGCCCCCGACCCCGCGCCGGCGGGGTTCGTCGAGGAGTTCGCCGCGCTCGTCGACCGGCGGCGTGGGCGCGAGCCGCTGCAGCACATCGTCGGGCACACCGCGTTCCGGTACCTCACGCTGCGCGTCGAGCCCGGCGTGTTCGTGCCGCGCCCCGAGACCGAGGTCGTCGCGCAGGTCGCGGTCGACGAGGCCGCGCGCCTCGTCGGCGCGGGAGCGCGCCCGGTCGTCGTCGACCTGTGCTGCGGGACGGGCGCGATCGCGCTGTCGGTCGCCACCGAGGTGCCCGGCGCGCGGGTCGTCGCGGTGGACCTGTCGACCGGGGCCGTCGAACTCACGCGGGCGAACGCCGCCGCGGCCGGGGCGGCTGGGCTGCGCGTCGAGCAGGGCGACGTGCGCGAGCCCGGGCTGCTCGCGGACCTCGTGGGGACGGTCGACGTGCTCGTCTCCAACCCGCCGTACGTGCCGCCCGACGCGGTGCCGCGCGAGCCCGAGGTCCGCGACCACGACCCCGACCTCGCGCTCTACGGCGGTGGCGCCGACGGGCTCGACGTGCCGCGCGCCGTGATCGCCGCGGCGTGCCGCCTCCTCGTGCCCGGTGGGCTGCTCGTCATGGAGCACGCCGAGGTGCAGGACGCGCAGGCGCGTGCCGCGGCCGCCGAGACCGGCGCGTTCGTCGAGATCGCCACCCGGCCGGACCTCACCGGTCGGCCCCGGATGCTCGTCGCTCGTCGGAACCCGGGTCCGCACGTGGAAGGATCGCACCCGTGACTGCGCGCACCCTGTCCGCCCACGACCCGGCGACGTGGGGACCGGCGATCGACGAGGCGGTGGACGTCGTCGCGAACGGCGGGCTCGTCGTCCTGCCGACCGACACCGTCTACGGCATCGGCGCCGACGCGTTCTCGCCGCCCGCCGTGCAGGCGCTGCTCGACGCCAAAGGCCGTGGCCGGCAGATGCCGCCGCCCGTCCTCATCGGGGACGTGCGCACGCTCGACGGCCTCGCGACCGACGTCACCGCGCACACGCGCCTGCTCGCCGAGCGGTTCTGGCCCGGCGGCCTGACGATCGTCGTGCGCGCGCAGCCGTCCCTCGCGTGGGACCTGGGCGAGACGCACGGCACCGTCGCGCTGCGCGTGCCCGACCACCCGGCTGCGCGCGCCCTGCTGCGCCGCACCGGCCCGATGGCGGTCTCCAGCGCGAACCGCACCGGGCAGGACGCCGCGCTCACCGCGGCCGAGGCCTACCGGATGCTGGGCGACCGCGTGCGCGTGTACCTCGATGCGGGCGAGTCACCCGGCCAGGTGTCCTCGACGATCGTCGACGCGACCGGCCCCGAGCTGCGCGTCCTGCGGCAGGGGGCGATCTCGCTGGAGGCGCTCAACGAGGTCGCGCCCGTGCGCGGCACGGACGGTCGACTGCCCGGCGAGCCCGACGAGGCTGTGTCCGACGAGGCTGTGTCCGACGAGGCTGGGTCCGACGAGGCTGTGCCCGGGGGCGCCGCGACGGGGGACGGTGCCGTCGGGTGAGGGTCTACCTGCTCGTCGGCCTCATCGCGGCCGCGGTCGCCTACCTCATGACGCCGCTCGCCCGGTGGTGCGCGTTGCGCTGGGGCGCGATCACCGCGGTGCGCGACCGGGACGTGCACGCCGTGCCGACGCCCCGACTCGGGGGGCTCGCGATGTTCCTCGGCGTCGTCGTCACGATCGTCATGGCCGGCCGCCTGCCGTTCCTCGAGGGCGTGTACGACAACCCGCGCGCGCTCGTCGGGATCGTCGGGGGAGCGGGGCTCGTCGTCGCGCTCGGCGTCGCCGACGACATCTGGGACCTCGACTGGCTGACCAAGCTCATGGGGCAGGTGCTCGCCGCGGGGTTCCTCGCATGGCAGGGCGTGCAGCTCTACCAGCTGCCGATCGGCGGGGTCACCGTGAGCTCCGGCCGCATGTGGACGTTCCTCACCATCGTGATCGTGGTGGTCGCCATGAACGCCGTGAACTTCGTCGACGGGCTCGACGGCCTCGCCGCGGGTGTGCTGGCGATCGGCGGCGGCGCGTTCTTCCTGTACTGCTACCTGCTCACGCGCGCGACGTCGGGCGACTACGCGAGCCTGTCCGCGCTCGTCCTCGCCGCGCTCGTGGGCGCGTGCGTCGGGTTCCTGCCGCACAACCTCTACCCCGCGCGCATCTTCATGGGGGACTCGGGCTCGATGCTGCTCGGGTTCGTCCTCGCCGCGGCCGCGATCATCGTGACGGGGCAGATCGACCCCGAGCAGGTCTCCCGCCGGCAGTCGTTCCCCGCGTTCCTGCCGATCCTGCTGCCCATCGCGGTGCTGCTCCTGCCGCTGCTCGACATGGGGCTCGCGATCATCCGACGCACCATCCAAGGCAAGTCCCCGTTCCACCCCGACCGCCTGCACCTGCACCACCGGCTGCTCGCGCTCGGGCACAGCCACCGTCGCGCGGTGGCCATCATGTACGTGTGGACGGCCGTCTTCGCCTACGGCGTGGGCGCACTCGTCCTGTTCTCGACGGCGACCGTGCTGTGGATCTTCGCCGCAGCCGTCGTCGTCGCCGTCCTGCTGACCATCGGGCCGCTGCGCGGCCGGTCGCACCGCACCACACCGGTAGGAACCGCATGAGCGAGCCCACGAGCCCCGACCACGACGACGCGACGACCACCCCCTCGTCGTCGTCCCCCGACGCAGGCGTGCACCACGACAGCTCGGCCGAGGACGTGTTCCGCACGTCGCTGCGCACCATGCTGTGGCTGCTCGGCGCGCTGCTGGTGCTGGGTGTCGGCATCGGGTGGCTCGTCGCGGGCGCGGCGGGCGTGTGGGGCGCGTTGATCGGCGTGGGCCTCGCGCTCGTGTTCTCGGGCACGACGGTCGTCGCGATGTTGCGTACCGCACACTCCAGCGCGCAGACCATGGCGGCCGTCGTCATGGGGACGTGGCTCGCGAAGGTGGTCGTCGTGATCGCCGTGCTCGCGATCCTGCGGGGGCAGGACTTCTACTCGCGCGGCATCCTTGCGACCGTCCTGCTCGTGGGCGTGCTGGGCTCGGCGTACCTCGACTACCGGGCCGTCACGCGGGCCCGCATGCCCTACGTGGAGCCCGCGCAGGGGACGGACCGCGACACCACGCCGTGAGCCGCGAATCGTAGGACGACAGTCCCGGACGACGGCCTTCGGAGGGTCCTGGATAGGTTAGGCTTCCTCCGACCCGACGGCCCAGCGTCGAATGGCGTGCCCGCGAGGACGCGGCCCCCGACGCAGACGACCTCCAGGAGCGCACCCTGTCCAGCCTTGCGACCCTCCTGCCACTCGCGTCCGACGAGGGAGGCAACGGCTTCCACGCGCCGTCGATCGCGGACTTCTTCCCGGCACCCGTGCTGTGGGAGGGGACGATCTTCGAGTTCAACCGGATCCAGCTGATCCGGATCGTGGCCGCCGTCGCGATCACGCTGCTGTTCGTGCTCGTCGCACGCCGCGCGCGCCTCGTCCCGGGCCGTGTCCAGGGCGTCGTCGAGATGGGCCTCGACTTCGTGCGCGTCCAGATCGGCGAGCAGATCCTCGGCAAGGAGCGCGCGCGCCAGTACGTGCCGCTCCTGACGACGATGTTCTTCGCGATCCTCGCGTTCAACCTCACGTCCGTCGTCCCCGGCTTCAACATGGCGGGCACCGCGCTGATGGGGCTGCCGCTGCTGCTGGCCGTGTGGGCCTACGTCCGCTACCTGTGGGCCGGCGTGAGCGAGCACGGCGTGGGCGGCTTCCTCAAGATGAGCCTGTTCCCGCCCGGCGTGCCGTGGTTCATGTACGTGCTGCTGACGCCGATCGAGTTCCTGACGGTGTTCATCATCCGCCCTGCCACGCTGGCCATCCGACTCATGGCGAACATGGTCGCGGGCCACCTGATGCTGGTGCTCTGCTTCTCGGCGACGCAGTACTTCCTGTTCGACGCCGAGGGTCTGATGAAGTCGTTCGGGGCGCTCACGTTCGTCGCGGGCCTCGCGATGACGCTCTTCGAGATGTTCGTCGGCGCGCTGCAGGCCTACATCTTCGTCGTGCTGACGGCCGTCTACATCAGCCTGTCCGTCGAGCACGAGCACTGACACACCCGCACCACCCACCCCGGGGCCCGGCGCCCCACCCCACGAACGAGTAGCCGACCGACCGGTCGGGTACCCAACGGAAGGAACGAGCAACCGTGGCTCTTGCGGAGACCATCCTCGCAGCCGAGAACGCCGTCTCGGGCAACCTCGCGACCGTCGGCTACGGCCTTGCGGTCATCGGCCCGGGTATCGGCCTGGGCATCCTGATCGGCAAGACCATCGAGGGCATCGCCCGCCAGCCCGAGGTCGCCGGCCAGCTGCGTACCACCATGTTCATCGGTATCGGCTTCGTCGAGGTCCTCGGCCTCCTCGGCCTCATCACCGGGTTCCTCTTCCCGTGAGCGGCGCCGCGATCACCGCGGCTGTCCTGACGGCCGCGGAGAGCTCGGAGGCACCCGACGGGATCCAGCTCCTCCTGCCCGAGCCCTACGACATCTTCTGGTCGGCCGTCGTCCTGCTGATCATCGCCGTCCCGTTCTTCAGGTTCGCCCTCCCGGCCCTGCAGAAGGTGCTGGACGAGCGGACCGAGAAGATCGAGGGCGGGCTGGCCAAGGCCGAGCTGGCCCAGGCCGAGGCGGCTGCGGCACTCGACGAGTACCACCAGCAGCTCGCCGAGGCCCGCGCCGAGGCCGCGCGCATCCGTGAGGACGCGCGCACCGAGGGCGGCCAGATCGTCGCCGAGCTGCGTGCTCGCGCCCAGGACGAGGCCGCGCGCATCGCCGAGACCGCGCAGCGCCAGATCGAGGCCGAGCGTCAGCAGGCCGCGGTGCAGCTGCGCACCGACGTCGGCGCGCTCGCGACCGAGCTCGCGTCCAAGATCGTCGGTGAGTCGCTCGAGGACGAGGTGCGGCGCTCGCGCGTCGTCGACCGGTTCCTCGACGAGCTCGAGGCGACCACGGCGACGAGCGGCAAGGGGGCCTGATGCGCGGGACCTCTCGCGCGTCGCTGGCGGCGGTCGAGGAGCGGTTCGAGCCGGTTCTCACCGCCGCCGGGGCACAGGCGTCCGACCTGGGCGAGCAGCTGTTCGCGCTCGTCGACGCGCTCGACTCCTCCGGTTCGCTGCGTCGCGTGCTCGGCGACCCCTCGGTCGAGGGCGAGGCCAAGGCCACGCTCGCCGGCCGGCTCCTGGCGTCGGCCGACCCCCGGGTCGTCGCCGTCGCGCAGGACGCGGTGCGCCAGCGCTGGTCGGCGGACGCCGACCTGGCGGAGGCGCTCGAGCGGCTCGGCTTCATCGCCGTCGTCGCGCGTGCCGAGAACGAGGGCACGCTCGCGGACGTCGAGGACGAGCTGTTCCGGCTCACGCGTGCGCTCGCCGGGCAGCGCGAGGTCCGTCAGACGCTGTTCGACGCCTCGATCCCGGGCGCGGCGCGTGCCGACCTCGTGGACCGGATCCTCGCGGGCCGCGGCAACGCCGTGACCGCGATCATCGCGCGTCGTGCCGCCGCCGCCCCGCGCGGCCGGCGCTACGTGGCCACGCTCGGCCGCATCGCGGACCTCATCGCCGAGCGCCGCCGCCGTGAGGTCGCGACGGTCACCAGCGCGACCGAGCTCAGCGGCCCGCAGCGCGAGCGCCTGGCGCAGATCCTGCAGCAGGCGTACGGCCGCGAGGTGCAGCTCAACGTGATCGTGGACCCGCACGTGCTCGGTGGTCTGCGCATCCAGGTCGGTGCGCAGGTCGTCGACTCGACCGTGCTGTCCCGCCTCGCCGACGCCCGACGACGACTCGCCGGCTGAACCGGCACCCCAGAACGCTGAGCCTGCTCCGGCAGGCCCATGACAGGAGAGAGCAATGGCTGAGCTGACGATCCGGCCGGACGAGATCCGCGCCGCGCTGGACAGCTTCGTGAAGAGCTACGAGCCCACGGGCGCCGTCGCGGAAGAGGTCGGCCGTGTGACCCTGGCGGGCGACGGCATCGCGCAGGTCGAGGGCCTTCCGGGCGCGATGGCGAACGAGCTGCTGCGCTTCGAGGACGGCACGCTCGGCCTCGCGCTCAACCTCGACGTGCGTGAGATCGGCGTCGTCGTGCTGGGCGAGTTCTCCGGCATCGAGGAGGGCCAGGAGGTCCGCCGCACGGGCGAGGTCCTCTCGGTGCCCGTCGGTGACGGCTACCTCGGCCGCGTGGTCGACCCGCTCGGCCAGCCGATCGACGGCCTGGGCGAGATCGAGACCGAGGCGCGCCGCGCGCTCGAGCTCCAGGCGCCGGGCGTCATGGCCCGCAAGTCGGTGCACGAGCCGCTGCAGACCGGCATCAAGGCGATCGACTCGATGATCCCGATCGGCCGTGGCCAGCGTCAGCTGATCATCGGCGACCGCCAGACCGGCAAGACGGCGATCGCGATCGACACGATCATCAACCAGAAGGCGAACTGGGAGACCGGCGACCCGAGCAAGCAGGTCCGCTGCATCTACGTCGCGATCGGCCAGAAGGGCTCGACCATCGCCTCGGTGCGCGGCGCGCTCGAGGAGGCCGGCGCGCTGGAGTACACGACGATCGTCGCCGCCCCGGCGTCCGACCCGGCGGGCTTCAAGTACCTCGCGCCCTACACCGGCTCGGCCATCGGCCAGCACTGGATGTACGGCGGCAAGCACGTCCTCATCGTGTTCGACGACCTGTCGAAGCAGGCCGAGGCCTACCGTGCCGTGTCGCTCCTCCTGCGTCGCCCGCCGGGCCGTGAGGCGTACCCCGGTGACGTCTTCTACCTGCACTCCCGCCTGCTCGAGCGTTGCGCGAAGCTCTCCGACGAGCTCGGCGCGGGCTCGATGACGGGTCTGCCGGTCATCGAGACGAAGGCGAACGACGTCTCGGCGTACATCCCGACGAACGTCATCTCGATCACCGACGGTCAGATCTTCCTGCAGTCGGACCTGTTCAACGCGGACCAGCGTCCCGCGGTCGACGTCGGCATCTCGGTGTCGCGCGTCGGTGGCGCGGCCCAGGTCAAGGCCATGAAGCAGGTCTCCGGGACGCTCAAGCTGGACCTCGCGCAGTTCCGCTCGCTCGAGGCGTTCGCGATGTTCGCGTCCGACCTCGACGCGACGTCGCGCGCCCAGCTGGCCCGTGGTTCGCGCCTGACCGAGCTGCTCAAGCAGCCCCAGTACACGCCGTACCCGGTCGAGGACCAGGTCGCGTCGATCTGGGCTGGCACGAAGGGCCACCTGGACGACGTGCCGATCGAGGACGTCAAGCGGTTCGAGTCCGAGCTGCTGGACCACCTGCGTCGGAACACCGAGGTGCTGTCGACGATCGCCTCGACGGGCAAGCTCGACGACGAGACCGAGACGACGCTCGCGTCCGCCGTCGAGCAGTTCCGCTCGGGCTTCCTCAAGTTCGACGGCACGCCGCTCGTCGGCGGTGCCGAGGAGGACGCCGAGGTCGAGGTCGAGCAGGAGCAGATCGTCCGGCAGAAGAAGGCCTGAGCATGGCCGGTTCGCAGCGCGTCTACAAGCAGCGCATCAAGTCCACCCAGTCGCTCAAGAAGATGTTCCGGGCGCAGGAGCTCATCGCTGCGTCCCGCATCGGCAAGGCTCGCGACCGGGTGGCCCTGGCGTCGCCGTACTCGCGGGCGATCACGCGTGCCGTCTCGGCCGTGGCCACGCACTCGGACGTGACGCACCCGTTCCTCGCGACGCGGACCGACACGAACCGTGTGGCCGTCCTGCTCGTCGCGTCGGACCGCGGTATGGCGGGCGCCTACTCGGCGACCGTCATCCGCGAGACGGAGCGGCTCATCGAGCAGCTGCGCGAGGAGGGCCGCGAGGTCGACCTCTACGTCTCGGGCCGTCGTGCGGTCAGCTTCTACACGTTCCGCCAGCGCGAGCTGGCGGGGCAGTGGATCGGCCAGTCCGACGCGCCGCAGCTCGAGACCGCGCGGGAGATCGCCGACACGCTCCTCGAGCGGTTCGGTGCTCCCGCCGACGAGGGCGGCGTCGCCGAGGTGCACGTCGTCTACACGCAGTTCGTCAACATGGTCACGCAGCGGCCCCGGGTCATCCGGCTCCTGCCGCTCGAGGTGGTCGAGGGCGTCGCCCCGGCCGGTGACGGCGGCCCGCTGCCGCTGTACGACTTCGAGCCGGACGCCGAGACGGTCCTCGACGCGCTGCTGCCGCGGTACTTCCGGGCACGGATCTTCGCGAGCCTCCTGCAGGCCGCGGCGTCCGAGCTCGCCGCGCGCCAGCGGGCGATGCACACCGCGACCGACAACGCGGAGGACCTCATCCGCACGTACACCCGACTGGCCAACCAGGCCCGTCAGGGCGAGATCACGCAGGAGATCAGCGAGATCGTGTCGGGCGCCGACGCGCTCGCCTCGGCCTCCTGAGCCACGACCGACCGAAGACCACGCCGGGGTCGACCACCCCGGGACGAGAAAGCAGGCCAGACATGACCGCCACCACCGTCGACGAGACGGCCGCCGCCGCCGGCACGCCCGGCGTCGGTCGCGTCGCCCGCGTCATCGGCCCCGTCGTGGACATCGAGTTCCCGGCGGACCAGATCCCCGAGATCTACAACGCCCTCACGGTCGACATCGACCTGTCGAGCCAGGGCGAGGGCGAGGGCGAGGGCACGCTGCGCATGACGCTCGAGGTCGCGCAGCACCTCGGCGACTCGCTCGTGCGCGCCATCGCGCTCAAGCCGACGGACGGCCTCGTCCGCGGCGCGCAGGTGACCGACACCGGTGCCCCGATCTCGGTGCCCGTCGGCGACGTCACCAAGGGCAAGGTCTTCAACGTCACGGGTGACGTGCTGAACCTCGCCGAGGGCGAGACGTTCGAGGTCACCGAGCGGTGGCCCATCCACCGCAAGCCCCCGGCCTTCGACCAGCTCGAGTCGAAGACGCAGATGTTCGAGACCGGCATCAAGGTCATCGACCTGCTCACGCCGTACGTGCAGGGCGGGAAGATCGGCCTGTTCGGTGGTGCGGGTGTCGGCAAGACGGTCCTCATCCAGGAGATGATCCAGCGCGTCGCGCAGGACCACGGTGGTGTGTCGGTGTTCGCCGGTGTCGGCGAGCGCACGCGTGAGGGCAACGACCTCATCGTCGAGATGGAGGAGGCGGGCGTCTTCGACAAGACGGCCCTCGTCTTCGGCCAGATGGACGAGCCGCCGGGCACGCGTCTGCGCGTGGCCCTCTCGGCGCTGACGATGGCGGAGTACTTCCGCGACGTGCAGAACCAGGACGTGCTGCTCTTCATCGACAACATCTTCCGGTTCACGCAGGCCGGTTCCGAGGTGTCGACGCTGCTCGGCCGCATGCCGTCCGCCGTGGGTTACCAGCCGAACCTGGCGGACGAGATGGGCCTCCTGCAGGAGCGCATCACCTCGACGCGTGGTCACTCGATCACGTCGCTGCAGGCCATCTACGTGCCCGCGGACGACTACACCGACCCGGCCCCGGCGACGACGTTCGCGCACCTCGACGCGACGACGGAGCTCAGCCGTGAGAT
Organism: Cellulomonas palmilytica; assembly: GCF_021590045.1. Classification (NCBI taxonomy): domain Bacteria; kingdom Bacillati; phylum Actinomycetota; class Actinomycetes; order Micrococcales; family Cellulomonadaceae; genus Cellulomonas; species Cellulomonas palmilytica. Next base: position 1,684,916 of record NZ_CP062221.1, read on the forward strand.
CGCCTCGCGCGGTCTGTACCCCGCGGTCGACCCGCTCGCCTCGACGAGCCGCATCCTCGACCCGCGCTACGTGGGCCAGGAGCACTACGACGTCGCGACGCAGGTGAAGTCGATCCTGCAGCGCAACAAGGAGCTCCAGGACATCATCGCGATCCTCGGTGTCGACGAGCTGTCGGAGGAGGACAAGACCGTCGTCGCGCGGGCGCGTCGCATCCAGCAGTTCCTGTCGCAGAACACGTACATGGCCGAGAAGTTCACGGGCGTCGTCGGCTCGACGGTGCCGGTGGCCGAGACGGTCGAGGCGTTCAAGAAGATCGCGGCCGGCGAGTTCGACCACATCGCGGAGCAGGCGTTCTTCAACATCGGTGGTCTCGAGGACCTCGAGAAGAACTGGGCCCGCATCCAGAAGGAGTACGGGGTCTGATGGCGGCCGCTCTCGAGGTCGACCTGGTCGACGCGGTGGGCAAGGTCTGGTCGGGCAAGGCCCGCCAGGTGTCTGCCCCCGCGGCCGACGGGGAGATCGGCATCCTCGCGGGGCACACGCCGATCCTGTCGGTGCTCCGCGCGGGCGAGCTGCGTGTGCGCACGGACGACGCGGGCGTGCTCTCGTGGCACGTCGACGGCGGGTTCCTGTCCGTCGACTCCGACACCGTCACGATCGTCGTCGACGCGCTGAGCGACCCGACGTCCTCCTCCCACTGAGGCCGGTCGCGTGCGCGGGGGGCTCGTCGTCGCGGTCGTGACGGTGGTGCTGCTCGCGCTCGTCGCCTCGCTCTGGCTCTCGCGACGGCACACGTTGGACCGCCGCGTGGGTTCCTTCCGCTGCGCGCTGCGCCACGGCACCCGCTGGCCGGGTGGCGTGGCGCAGTACGGCGCCGCGGCGTTCTACTGGTGGCGCTCGTGGTCGCTGGCCCCGCGCCCCGCCAGGCGGTGGGAGCGCGAGTCGCTCACGATCGTCGCCAAGCGCCAGGCCGACGTGCCCGGCGCTGCGGGTCAGCTCGTCGTGACGTGCCGCGCCCGGTCCGACGCGCAGCCGGTCGAGTTCGAGCTGCTGCTGTCCGCGGACGCGTACGCGGGCCTGACCTCCTGGATCGAGGCGACGCCGTCGCGCGTCGGCTCGGTCTTCTGACCCGTCGCCCGGCCCTCGGGCCGGGCTCGTCCCTCTCGTCCCGGAGGATCCTCGCGTGCGTCTGGTCGTCGCGTCCTGCGCCGCCCGCTACACGGGCCGGCTCTCGGCGCACCTGCCGCGGGCGACGCGGCTGCTCGTGGTCAAGGCCGACGGCAGCGTGCTGCTGCACTCCGACGGCGGCTCGTACAAGCCGCTGAACTGGATGAGCCCCCCGTGCTCGCTCGCCGTCGCGGAGCCGGACGACGAGTCGCGCGCGGCCGGCGTCACGCAGGTGTGGACGGTGCAGCACCAGAAGTCCGACGACCGGCTCGAGATCGAGCTGTTCGACGTGCTGCACGACAGCGCGCACGAGCTCGGTGTGGACCCCGGGCTCGTCAAGGACGGCGTCGAGGCGCACCTGCAGGAGCTCCTGGCCGCGCAGATCGGTCTGCTCGGTGACGGGCACGTGCTGGTGCGCCGCGAGTACCCGACGGCGATCGGCCCGGTGGACATCCTCGCCAAGGACCCGACGGGCGGCTCGGTCGCGGTCGAGATCAAGCGACGTGGCGACATCGACGGCGTCGAGCAGCTCACGCGGTACCTGGAGCTGCTCAACCGCGACCCGCTGCTGGCGCCCGTGCGCGGGGTGTTCGCGGCGCAGGAGATCAAGCCGCAGGCGCGGGTGCTCGCGACGGACCGCGGCATCGCCTGCCTGACGCTGGACTACGACGCGATGCGCGGCGTCGACGACGTCGACTCGCGGCTGTTCTGAGCCCGCGGTGGGCCGTTGCGCGTGCCTCGCGTCACGTGCCGAGGCCTTCCCCCGCCACGGCGCAGCCCGCCATGATGGGCGGCATGACGAGGACGACTCCTGAGGTCGACGTCCGACGCGCGGCAGCGGTCGTGTGGCGCGCACTCGTGCTGTCCTGGGTGATCGGCGCAATACTTCTTCTCGGCGCGGGGAGCGGCGGGTTCGGCCTGACGGTCGTGTCGGTGGCGGTGTCCGTCGCGGCGGTGCCGGTGCTCCTGGTCGGGGGCACGGCGTCGATGCTCGTCGAGCACCGGCTCGCGGGCGCCCGGTCGGCGGTGCGGGCGGCCGTCTACGCGCCGATCGGTGCGGTGGTGGCGTTCGCGTCCGCGGCGCTGGTCATGCAGTCCGGGTCGGCCTCGTGGCTCGGGCTGTGGATCGCGGCCGTCGGCGCGGTGTCGGCGTCGGGCGCGTCCGTCTGGGCGGACTGGTCGCGTCGGCGCGGCTTGGCCCGCCGTGCGGTCCACCCGGCGGTGCTCGGGGCCTGACGCCCGACGCCCGACGAGGCCGCGACCGGGCCCGGCGTCCCGGGCGACGGTGCTCGGGTGGGGGAGAATGGCGGCGTGAGCGACCTCCCCGACTCCGAGATCCTGCTGCGCGGCCGGGTGGTCACGCCGACCGACGTCCTCGAGGACGGTCTCCTCGTCACGCGTGGTGCGACGATCGCGTGGATCGGCCCGGCGGACGAGGCTCCCGCGCCGTGGAACGAGCGGCTGCCGGAGACCTCGGACGACACGGTGCTGCCGGGGCTCGTCGACCTGCACTGCCACGGCGGTGGCGGCGCGAGCTTCCCGGACGCGACGACACCGCAGGAGGTCGCGGCGGCCGCGGACGAGCACCTGCGGCACGGCACGACGTCGCTCGTCGCGTCGTTGGTGACCGCGCCGCGGGACGTGCTGCTGGCCCGTACCGCGCTGCTCGCGGACGCGGCGGACGCGGGGGTGGTCGCGGGCATCCACCTGGAGGGCCCGTTCCTGTCGCACGCGCGCTGCGGTGCGCAGAACCCGGGTGACATGCTGCCGGGCGACCCGGCGCTCGTGGACGCCGTGGTGCAGGCCGCGCGCGGGCACCTGGTGACGATGACGGTGGCGCCCGAGGTGGCCGGCGTGCACTCGACCGACGGGGACGAGGACGACGACGTGCTGGCCGCCCTGGTGCGCGGCGGCGCGCTGCCGTCGGTCGGTCACACGGACGCGAGCGCGGCTCAGGTGGAGGCGGCGGTCGACCGCGCGTTCGACCTGCTCGCCGCGGACCCGGCGGCGCGCTCGGGCCGACCGACCGCGACGCACCTGTTCAACGGCATGCGCCCGGTCCACCACCGCGACCCGGGGCCGGTCCTGGCGTGCCTGGCGGCCGCGGCGCGCGGCGAGCTGGTCGTCGAGCTCGTGGCGGACGGGACGCACCTGGATCCCGCGACGGTGGTGTCGGTGTTCGACCTGGTCGGCGCGGACGCGGTCGCGCTCGTGACGGACGCGATGGCGGCGGCGGGCATGGCGGACGGCGACTACCAGCTCGGCCCGATGGCGGTGCGGGTGGCGGAGGGGGTCGCGCGGATCGTCGACGGCGACGGTGAGCCGGGCGCGATCGCCGGGGGTGTCGCGCACCTGCTGGACGTGGTCCGGGCGACCGTGGACGCGGGGGTCCCGGTCGTGGACGCGGTACGCGCGGCGTCGCTGACGCCCGCGTCGGTGCTGGGGCTGCGGGACGTGGGCGGCCTGGTGGCCGGGCTGCGCGCCGACGTGCTCGTCGTGGACGGCGACCTGCGCCCGCAGCTCGTGCTGCGGGCGGGCGTGCCGGTCGGCTGACCGGCCGTCAGGCGGCGGGACGCTGCTCGGGGACGGAGCCGAGCGTCGTGGTCGCCGGCGCGGGCGCGGCCGGCTGCGCGGGTGCCGGCTCGTCGGCGGTGAGGTCCTTGACCTCGCTCTTGAAGATCCGCAGCGACTGGCCGACCCCGCGCGCGAGCTCGGGCAGCTTGTTCGCGCCGAACAGCAGCACGAGCACGGCCACGAGGATGACGATGTGCCAGGCGGACAGGTTTCGCAGCACGGGACTCTCCAGACTCGGGGCTTCGTCGTCGAAGCGCTTCAACGCCTCATCGTCGCGGAGGATGTCCGATCCGTCAAACATCGGCCGTCCGCACCGCTATTGACGGGTTCAACGGCCCGGCGTTCAATCGAATCGCCTCGAACGACCGACGTCGGTGTCGGTCCCGACGAAGGGGGAGCGCGATGGGCGCGACCGTCCCGTACATCACCGTGCACGACGCGAGGGCGGCGCTGGACTTCTACGCCGCGGCGTTCGGCGCGACCGTCGGCGAGCGGTACGACGACGAGGACGGCCGGGTCGGGCATGCCGAGCTCGACATCCACGGCGCGCCCGTCTACGTGTCCGACGAGTACCCCGACTACGGCGCCTACGCACCGCGCACCCTCGGCGGGCGGTCGAGCGCGGCGGTCGTGGTGTCGGTCCCGGACGTGGACGCGACGTACGCCGACGCGCTGCGGGCCGGCGCGACGCAGGACCGACCGCCCGCCGACATGCCCGGCGGTGGTCGCGGGGGCTGGCTCGTCGATCCCTACGGGCACCGCTGGCTGGTGCGCAGCTCCTGACCTCACGCGGTGAGCTCGACGGTCGCGACGCGTGCCGCGCCGACGAGCGTGACCCGCACGTCGGCGACCTGTGAACCGTCGGCGGCGACCGCCTCCGCGAGCGGCGCGTCGACGGCGTGCCACGTCCACCGGTCGCCGCCCTCGGGGACGTCCACGCTCGCGACCGTGCGCCACCCGGCGTGGCCCGCGTCGGCACCCCGCGCAGCCGCCGCGACCTCCATCTCGACCCGCGCGGGCCCGGGGGCGGTGCGTGCGACGACCGCGCGCAGGCCCCGCGCGCCGGTGAGCTCGCACGTGCGCAGCAGGACCGACCCGCGCGCGCGTCGCCGTGCGACCTGCACCGCGGTCCCGCGCTCGCGCGTCCGGGCCGAGAGCTCGACGTCGACGAGGTCGTCGGCGTCCGCCGCCCGGACGGCGTGCCCCACGACTGCTCGCGGCGGCACGGGCTCACCCGTGACGGTCACGGTCGTGGTGAGCGGAAGGGTCGCGGCGGACGGCCCGATGCCGAGGACGTACTCGCCGGGCTCGACCACGAACCGGTCACGCGTCACGTCCCAGGTGGCCAGGCGCGCGAGGGGGACGGCCACCTCGACGTCGCGCGACTGCCCGGGCTCGAGCACGACGCGCGTGTGCGCGACGAGGCGGTGGCCGTACGGCAGCCGGTGGCCGGGGGCGTCGGCGTAGACCTGCACCAGCTCGTGCGCGCGGCGCGCGCCGTCGTTGCGGACGGTGACGGTGACCGGGACGGTCGCCCGGCCGCCGCTCGCCAGGTCCTCGTCGGCATCCGCCGCTGCGACCGAGGCCGCCACCGAGGTGACCGACAGCGACGCGGCCACGTACGTCACGGCCCCGTACGTGAGCCCGTGCCCGAGCGCGTACCGCGGTGCGGCGGTCGCGTACCAGGTGGTGTGGCCCGCGGCGATGATGTCGTAGTCGAGCAGGTCGCCGACGTCCTCGACGAGTGCCGGCCAGGCCTGCGCGAGGCGCCCGGTCGGCTCCGCGTCGCCCACGAGCACGTCCGTGAGCCCGTGCCCGAGCTCCTGCCCGCCGTGCGAGGTCCACACGACGGCGTCGGCCGTGAGGTCGGCGGGCAGCACGTAGGGGTAGGACGAGACGACGAGCAGCACGTGCCGCGCGCCGGGCGCGGCGTCGGTCGCGACGCGCCACGTGTCGAGCATCCCGGCGGGGAGGGTGAGAGCGGGACGGTCCTGCGTCTCGCGTCCGCCCAGGTGGGGGTCGTTGCCGAGCGCGACGACCACGACGTCCGCTCCCGCGCACGCCGCACGCACGGCGGCGACGCCCGAGCCCACGACCTCGGCCGCGAACCGCTCGGCGTCGGCGAGCGTCTCGCCGTCGGCGACGAGCGTGCCCGCCTCGTCGTGCTGGACGCGCAGCCACCTGCCGGAACCCGCGTGCTGCAACGACCACGTGCCGTCGTCGTGCACGTGCCGACGGAACGTCTCCTGCGCGACCCAGCCGCCCACCCGCGTCGCGTCGGCGTGCGCGACCCAGCGCGCACCGCTCCACAGGAGACCGGTCGCGGCGACCTGGAACGTCCACATCCCGCTCTCCCAGAGCGTGGCGTCGTGCTGCGCGGCGGCGTCGCCCGCGTCGCCGTCCGCGACGAGCACGTGCGCGGGCCCGACGGCGCGCACGGCGCGGCCGGTGGTGGCCGAGCGCAGGACCAGGCGGTCCGCACCGTCGGCGACGCGGACCTGCGCGTCGCCGAGCCGCTCGCGCAGCGCGGTGCCGAGGCCCACGGTGTAGGGCGGTGTGCCGGAGTACCAGTCGTGCAGGACGCGCTCGGCGTGCGGCCCGACGACCGCGACGACCGCGTCGGGCGCGAGCGGCAGCGTGTCGTCGTTCTCCAGCACGACGACGGCGCGGGCGGCGGCCTCGCGGGCGAGCGCGCGGTGCTCGGGCAGGTCGATCGCGTCGGCGGGCACGACGAACGGGTCGAGGTCCGGGTCGAGCTCGCCCGTGCGGATCCGCAGCTCGAGCTGGCGGGCGACGGCCCGGTCCACGACGGCCTCGTCGAGCAGGCCGCGCTCGAGCGCGGCGGTGAGGCGCTGCGTCGTCGGGCCGGCGTCGGCGTCGTTGTCGGTGAAGGAGTCGATCCCGGCGCGCAGCATCGCGGCGTGCGAGGCGACGTGGTCGTCGTAGAAGCGCTGCAGGTCCACGACGAAGCCCGGGGCGGCGGCGTCGGACACCACGAACAGCTCGTCGGGCGTCGCGTCGCGCAGCAGGTCGAGCAGCTCGCCGGCGAGGTGGTTGGGCCGGCCGTCGACGAGGTTGTAGGCGGCCATGACGGCGCCGGCGGCCCGGGCGCGCAGCGGCCCGGCGAACGCGGGGAGCTCGTACTCGCGCAGCACGCGCGGGCGCAGCTGCGAGCTCGTGACGGCGCGGTCGGTCTCGTTGTTGTAGCCGAACGCGTGCTTGAGCGTGGGCACGGTGCGCCAGTACGTGGGGTGCTCGCCGCGCAGCCCGTGGGCGTACGCGGTCGCGAGCTCGGCCGTGAGGTACGGGTCCTCGCTGAACCCCTCCTCGTTGCGGCCCCAGCCGGGGTGCCGCAGCGGGTTGACGACGGGGGCCCACACGTTGAGCGAGACCGTGGGGTCGGCCGCGTGCTTGGCGCGCAGCTCGACGCCGACGACGTCCCCCACCCGGCGCAGCAGGTCCGGGTCCCACGTGGCGGCGAGCCCGACGGGCTGCGGGAAGACGGTCGCCGTGCCCAGCCATGACACGCCGTGGAGCACCTCGGCGCCGGTCGTGAAGGCGCGCAGGCCGAGCCGCTCGACGGCCGGCCCGCGCTGGTGCAGCATCGCGATCTTCTCGTCACGCGTGAGGCGGGCGACCAGGTCGAGGGCCCGCTCGCGGGGCGTGCGGGCCGGGTCGCGGTAGGGGGCCCGCTCGTCGGGGACGGAGGTGGTCACGTCGGGGTTCTCCTCGTCGGTGGTGCCGGGCGCCGGCGGGCGCGTCGTCGCGCAGGGCCGGGCCGTCGCTGTCAACGGCCCGCCGATCATTGAACCGATTCGATGACCTGGATCACAAGTCGGCTGGTACGGCCCGGTGCGCGAGATCCTCGCACACCGGGCGCGACGCCCGGGCGAACCGCCCTGACGTCCAGGTTTCGGACGGCGAACCCGGCATTCCCGGAGGTCCCCGCCTCGAACGCCAGGCATGGTTGCATTCCGCCCGCGCGGCGACTACGTTCCCCGTCGAACCGCTTCGACAGTTCGTCGACCGGTTCGACGGCCACCCGTGGCGCGACGATCGCACCGACGAGCGGCCGAGAAACCGCCTTTCCCGTGCACGAGGCGTGCACGGGCTCGTCCGCATCAGGGAGTGAGGACGCTCATGAACAGCTCCACCCCTCGAGCCGGCCGGCTCGCCGACGTCGAGGTCGGCCGCCGCGGGTTCCTCGGGATGATCGCCGCAGGCGCGGCGGTGATCGGTGTGCCGTCGCTGCTGTCCGCGTGCAGCAGCGGCGAGGGCGGCGGCGCGGCCGCCCCCTCCGCGCAGGCGACCGTCTCCGCCGAGGTCCTGCCCGCCTACTACCCCGTGGAGTACGCCAAGCCCGACGTCCCGGGTGTGGACGGGTCGACCCCGGGCTACACGACGATCCCGGAGTCGTTCGTGCAGTCCGTGCCGACGCCGCCGGGGACGGGCCTGACCTTCACGGCGATGACGCCGCTGTGGGGCACCATCCCGCCGGTCAAGGGCAACAAGTACTACGAGGCGGTCAACGGCGCCCTGGGCTCGACGATCGAGTTCCGGATCTCGGACGGCAACACGTACGGCGACAAGCTCGCGACCGTGCTCGCGTCCGCCAAGGACGTGCCGGACTGGGTCTGCGTGCCGACGTGGAACATCCCCCCGCGGTTCGGCGCGGAGATCGTGCCGAACCTGTTCCAGGACCTCACGCCGTTCCTCGCGGGCGACAAGGTCAAGGACTACCCGAACCTCGCGAACATCCCCACCGCCGCGTGGAAGTTCTGCGTGTTCGACGGCAAGCTGTACGGCCTGCCGTTCCCGGGCGAGCTCATCACGGACGCGACGTTCTACCGCAAGGACGTGATCGAGGCCAAGGGCATCACGGTCGACGTGCGCTCCGCGCAGGACCTCCTCGACCTCGCCAAGGAGCTCACGGGCGGCAACGTCTACGGTGCCGAGGACCTGTGGGTCACCGCGACGCAGATGTTCGCGGTCCCGCCCAAGTGGAAGCTCGAGGGGGACGCGCTCGTCCACCGGGTCGAGACCCAGGAGTACCGCGACGCGCTCGACTGGACCAGCAAGCTGTTCGCGTCCGGTGCCGTGCACCCCGACGCGGTCGCCGGCAACACCGGCGAGGCCAAGACCCGCTTCCAGGGCGGGCGCTCGCTCATCCTGAACGACGGCGTCGGCGGCTGGCACGAGGCGCTGCGCGACAACCTCGCCGGCAACCCGGACTACTGGCAGCAGCCGTTCGCGCCCATCGCGGCCGACGGCGGCACGCCGGTGCTGTTCCAGGGCAACCCGGCGAACATCTTCTCGTTCCTCAAGAAGTCGGACGACGAGGCGCGCATCACCGAGCTGCTGAAGCTCGCGAACCTGCTCGCGGCACCGTTCGGCACCACCGAGTTCGACCTCATCAACAACGGCGTCGAGGGCGTGCACTACACGAAGGACGAGAACGGGCTGCCCGTGCCGACGGAGCTCGCCGCCACGGAGCTGCAGCCCACGTACATGTTCCTGGTGGACCCGCCGGTCGCGCAGGCGCGCGTGCAGTACCCGGGCTTCGTCGAGGCGTACAGCACCTGGATGGCGGACGCGGCGCAGTACGTCACGGAGCCGCTGTTCTTCGCGATGCAGATCGTCGAGCCGGCGCGCTACGCGTCGATCGGCCAGCCGTTCGTGGACCTCGAGAAGGACATCGTGCGCGGCCGCAAGACGCTCGCGGACCTCGACACCGCGGTCGAGACCTGGAAGGCGTCGGGCGGCGAGGAGCTGCGCGCGTTCTACCAGGAGATCCTGGACCAGCTGTGACGGGTGCACGACTCACGCAGGGTGCCGCCGCCGCGTCGACGGCGGCGGCGCCCGCGAGCACGAAGGCCGCGGCGAGGGCCACGAAGACGTCCGCGCCGCGCGGCGTGCGCCGTTCGCGGCAGGCCGTGCCGCAGCGCAGCATCCCGTGGACGACGAAGCTGAGGCGCGACCGTTCGCTGCTGCTCATGACGCTGCCGGCCGTGGTGCTGCTCGTCGTGTTCGCGTACGTCCCGATGCTCGGCAACGTCATCGCGTGGCAGGACTACTCGCCGTACCAGGGGTTCGTCGCGAGCCCGTTCGTCGGGTGGGACAACTTCGAGCGGGTGTTCAACAACCCGCTGTTCCTCGACGCGGTCGAGAACACGCTCGCGATCACGCTGTTCCAGCTCGTGTTCTACTTCCCGGTCCCGATCTTCCTGGCGCTCCTGCTCAACAGCGTCGTCTCGCCGCGGGTCCGGACCGTCATCCAGTCGATCGTCTACCTGCCCCACTTCTTCTCGTGGGTGCTCGTCGTGACGATCTTCCAGCAGATCTTCGGCGGCGCGGGCCTGATCAACCAGACCCTGCGCAACCACGGCGTCGACCACGCGGTGACGTTCATGACGAACCCGGACACGTTCCTGGTGCTCATCACGTCGCAGTCCATCTGGAAGGACGCCGGCTGGGGGATCATCATCTTCCTCGCCGCGCTCTCCACGGTGCCGCCCGAGCAGTACGAGGCCGCCGTGATGGACGGCGCGAACCGGTGGCGCCGCATGTGGCACGTCACGCTGCCCGCGCTGCGGCCCGTGATCGTGCTGCTGCTGATCCTGCGCCTCGGCGACGCGCTGACGGTCGGGTTCGAGCAGCTGATCCTGCAGCGCGACGCGGTCGGCGCCCAGGTGTCCGAGGTCATCGACACCTACGTCTACTACCAGGGTGTCATCTACGGGGACTGGAGCTTCGCGGCAGCCGCGGGCCTGGTCAAGGGTGTCGTGAGCCTCGCGCTCGTCCTCGGGGCGAACAAGCTCGCGCACGTGTTCGGTGAGGCGGGGGTGTACCAGCGCTCATGACGGGTTCGACTCCGGAGATCTCCGCGGAGGTGGCGGTGCTGCCGCGCGACGTCGTCGACGACGCGCGCGACAGGAAGCCGCGCCGACCGCGCCGCAACAAGTACCGCGCCACGTGGGAGGAGAGGCCCAGCGTCGCGGGTCAGACGACGAAGGTCGTCGTGCTCACGCTCGTCGTCCTCGCCGTGCTGTTCCCGCTGTGGACGGTCGTCGTGACGAGCCTGTCCACCACGCAGGAGTCCATCGAGGCGGGCGGCCTCGTCGTCGTCCCCGGCGAGCTCACGCTGCGGGCCTACACGCAGATCCTCTCGGGCGGCGTGGTCACCCGGGCCGCGCTCGTGAGCGTCGGCATCACGGCGGTCGGCACGCTCATCTCGGTGGTCGTGTCGGTCCTCGCCGCGTACGGGCTGTCGCGGCCGGGGTCGTTCGCGCACCGGCCGATCCTGTTCGTGTTCCTCGTGACGATGTTCTTCGGCGCGGGCATGATCCCGACGTACCTGCTGGTCAGCTCGCTGAACATGATCGACACGTACTGGGCGCTGATCCTGCCCGGCGCGGTCTCGGCGTTCAACGTCCTGATCCTGCGCAACTTCTTCATGGGGATCGACAACGCGATCCTCGACGCCGCCCGGATGGACGGCGCCGGTGACTGGCGGATCCTCGCGCGCATCGTGCTGCCCATGTCGAAGGCCGTGGTCGCGGTCGTCGCGCTGTTCTACGGCGTCGGCTACTGGAACGCGTTCTTCAACGCGATGCTCTACATCAACGACAACGCCAAGTGGCCGCTGCAGCTCGTGCTGCGCTCGTACGTGCTGCAGGGCGTGACCCTGCCGGGCTCGGGGACCGGGCAGGTGGACGTCGGGACCGGGGCCGTGACCGGCATGCCCGTGAAGATGGCCGTGATGGTCCTCGCGGTCATCCCGATCCTCGTCGTGTACCCGTTCGTCCAGCGGCACTTCACCAAGGGCGTCATCTTCGGCGCGGTGAAGGGCTGAGGCGCGTCCGGTGGCAGGGGGTGACCGGCTCCGGTTCGCGGGGCCCGCGCGCCGGTGGGTCGAGGCGTTCCCGGTGGGGAACGGGCGGCTCGGCGCGATGGTCCACGGGGGAGTGCACGACGCGCGCGTGCAGGTCAACGACGCGACCGCGTGGTCGGGCCGCCCCGGGGGACCCGCGGCGGCGCTCGCGGACCTGAGCGCACGCGGCGTCGGGCCGGGCACGCTCGCGCGGCTGCGGGAGGCGGTCGCCCAGGGCCGGTACGACGAGGCCGCGTCGCTCGCGCAGGACCTGCAGGGTCCGTACGCGCAGGCCTACCAGCCGTTCGTCGACCTGCGCGTGGACGTGACCCGGCACGACGAGAGCGTCGGCGACGGCCTGCGGTACGGCGGGCGCGCCCTGGACCTGCGCGACGGCGTGGTCACCGAGCACCTCGAGGTGCCCGACGGTCCGGGTCGCCTCGACGTCCGTTGGTACGCGTCGGCCCCGGACTCGTGCCTCCACGCCCGCTGGCGCGCCACCGGCACCCGGTTCGGTCTCACCCTGCGGCTCGTGCCCGCCCACCCGGCGCCCGACGCGGTCGCCGAGTACGTGGCGGGAGGTGCGGTGCCCGGTGGCGCAGCCGTGCTCGTCGAGCTGCCGTTCGACGTCCCGCCCGGCCACGAGCCGGACCTGCCCGACCGCACCCCGCGCGGCGACGAGCCGAGCCTCGTCGGCGCGGCGGTGCTGCGCGTCGCGACCGACGGCCGCGTGACGTGGTCGCACGACCGCGCGGTCGTCGTCGGGGCGACGTGGGCCGAGGCGGTGCTGGCGACCGCGACGACGTCACGCTGGCCGCACCCCGGTCCGCTGCGCACCGTGCCGCAGGCGCGGGCCGACGCGAGCGCGCGGGCCGACGCCGCGCTGCCGGCGGACCCCGCGGCGGGCGACGCCGCCGAGCGTCGCCACGTCGCGGACCACCGCGCGCTCGCGGACGCCACGCGCCTGTCGTTCGGCGCGCCCGTCGACCTGCTGCTGCCCGACGCGCTCGACCGCGCCGCCGGCACACCGCTCGCGCACCGCGCGCAGGCCGCGTTCGCGTTCGGGCGCTACGCGCTCATGGCGTCGTCACGACCGGGTGCGCCGCCCGCGACGCTGCAGGGCGTGTGGGTCGACGAGCACCGCCCGCCGTGGTCGAGCGCGTACACCCTCAACATCAACCTGCAGATGGCGTACTGGCCCGCCGAGCCGACGGGGCTGGGTGCGTGCGTCGCGCCGCTCGTCGACCTCGTGCGGCTGGTCGCGGCGAACGGGACCGCGGTCGCGCGCGAGCTGTACGGGTGCGACGGCTGGGTCGCGCACCACAACAGCGACGTGTGGGGCTGGGCGCTGCCCGTCGGCCGGGGCCACGGCGACCCGGCGTGGGCCGCGTGGTGGATGGGCGGGGTGTGGCTGTGCCGCCACCTGTGGGACCGGTACGCGTACTCGCTCGACGAGGACGTGCTGCGCGACGTGTGGCCGGTGCTGCGCGGCGCCGCGGCGTTCGCCCTCGACTGGCTGGTGCCGGACGGTGCGGGCGCCCTGGTGCCGAGCCCGTCGTCGTCGCCCGAGAACGAGCGGCTGGTCGACGGCCGGCCCGTCGCGCTGTGCGCGGGCTCGACCATGGACGTCGCGCTCGTGCGGGACCTGCTGACGCACTGCCTCGAGGCGGTCGACGTGCTCGCGCTCGACGAGCCGCTCGCGCCGCGCTGGGCGGACGCGCTCGCGCGGCTCCCGCGACCGTCCGTCGGTCCCGACGGCCTGCTGCGCGAGTGGCCCGACGACGCGCCGGCGCGCGACCCGCACCACCGTCATCTCTCCCACCTCGTCGGGATCTTCCCGCTCGACGAGCTCCTCGGCGACGCCGCACGGTCGCCGCGGGAGCACCCGTCCGACCCCACCGTGCCAGGGGTCGGACGCCCCGTCGCCGAGGCGGCGCGCGCGAGCCTGGACGCGCGCGGCCCCGGGTCGACCGGCTGGTCGATGGCCTGGAAGGCCGCGTTGCGCGCGCGCCTCGGCGACGGTCCCGGGTTCGAGGAGGTGCTCGCGGACGCGCTCGTGCTGTCGCACGAGGACGGTCCGCAGGCGGGGGGTCTGCTGCCCAACCTGTTCTCCACGCACCCGCCGTTCCAGCTGGACGGCAACCTGGGCCTGGTCGCGGCGGTCGCGGAGGCGCTGGTGTCCGCGACGCGCACGCGGGTGCGCGTGCTGCCCGCCCTCCCGCGGTCGTGGCCGGACGGCGAGGTCGTCGGGATCCGCGCGGTCGGGGCGCTCGTCGTGGACGTGCGCTGGTCGGCGGGACGGCTCGTCGAGGTCGTGCTGCACGCCGCGCGCGACGAGGAGCGCGAGGTCGTGCACGAGGGGACGGTGCGTCGCGTGCGGCTGCGCGCGGGGTGCGCGACCCGCCTCGGGGCGGGGCTGGTGGACCGTGCGGACTGACGACGAGCGCGACGGCGAGCGTGCCGACGAGCGTGACGCGCGGCTGGGATCAGACGGCCGCGGGTGCCGCGCAGCTGCCGTGCTCGAACAGGCGCGGCGCGAGCAGCCGCGTCTCGACGGCCATGGGTCGCGCCTGCCGGTCGACGGCCATCGCGACCGCCGTCCGGCCGATCTCGACCGACGGGATGTCGATGACCGACAGCGGCACGGGCAGGTGCGCCGCGAGGCGCGTGGGGCTCACCGCGAGCACCGAGACGTCCTCGGGCACGCGCAGCCCCTCGCGGGCGAGCGCGTCGAGCACGCCGGGCATCGCACCCTCGTTGTGCACGACGAGCGCGGTGAGGCCCTCGACCTCGGCGCGCGCGCGGGCGACGGCGGCTGCGGCCTGCGGGTACGACTCCTCGAGGGGGACCACGGTGTGGCGCACGCCCAGGCGACCGGCCTCCTCACGGAAGCCCTCGATGATGCGCACCGCGTAGTTGGCGCTGCGCGCGAGGGCGGCCTCGCCCGCGCCGAGCAGCGCGATGCGCTGGTGCCCGTGCTCGGTGAGGTGCCGCACCGCGAGCCGGCCGGCGGCGGTGAAGTCGAGGTCGACGCACGACAGGCCCTGCGAGTCGCTGGGCACGCCGATGAGGATGGACGGCTGGCGCAGCGCGGCGAGCACGGGCAGCCGCGGGTCGTGCCGCTCGATGTCCATGAGGACGAGCGCGTCGACGCGCGAGCCTGCGGCGAGCCGGTGCACGTCCGCGACGTCCTCGTCGGTGAGGACCAGGACGTCGTCGCCGTGCTCGCGGGCGGCGGCGAGCACGCCCGCGACGATCTCCATGACCGTCGCCGAGTTGGTCTCGAGCGCGCGCAGCGGCACGACGAGGCCGAGCACGTTGGTCTGGTTGGTCGCGAGCGCGCGGGCGCCGGCGTGCGGGCTGAACCCGAGCTCGCGGATCGCGCGTTCGACGCGCGTGCGGGTCGCGGCGGAGATGGGCCGCTTGCCCGACAGCACGTAGCTGACGGTGGACGACGAGACGCCTGCGAGCTTCGCGACGTCGGCGATCGTTGCCATGCGCCGGATCCTAGCGGGACGGGCACGGTTGTCGAACGCTTTCAGCGTGGAAGTCGACTAATCGCTTCGATTCACCCGCGGACGGGGCGGACGGGTCGTTCTGTGCGGATGTGGCAGCTATGTGGACGCCGGACGTCCGCCGTGGCTAGCATCATCGACCACAGTGCGTTGAAGCGCTTCGACGATGCGCGGTCGACCGCGTTCCCCACCCGAGGAGGACCTCGATGACCGCCCCCGCGCGCCGCGGCCTCGCCTCCCTGACGCACCGCCCGGCCTGCCGGCCGGGCGGGCACCCGGGCGGGCACCCGGGCGGGCACCCGGGCGGACGCAGGGTCCTGTACGGCGCCGACTACAACCCCGAGCAGTGGCCGCGCGCGACGTGGCGCGAGGACGTCGCGCTCATGCGCGAGGCGCACGTCAACCTCGTGACCGTCGGGGTCTTCTCGTGGTCCGTCCTCGAGCCCGCGCCCGGTGAGTACGCGTTCGGCTGGCTCGACGAGGTCCTCGACCTGCTCCACGAGAACGGGGTGTCCGTCGACCTGGCGACCCCGTCCGCGTCCCCGCCGCCGTGGCTCGCGGCGCTGCACCCGCGGACCTCGTCCGTCGACGCGCGCGGGGTGCGCATGTCGGTCGGGTCGCGCAACCACTTCTGCCCGTCCGCGCCCGAGTACCGCGAGGCCGCGCTGCGCGCCGCCACGGCGCTCGTCGAGCGCTACGCCGGCCACCCGGCGCTCGCGCTGTGGCACGTGGGCAACGAGTTCGGCCAGGAGTGCTTCTGCGACCTGTGCGCCGCGGCGCTGCGCCGCTGGCTCGTCGCGCGGTACGGCGACGTCGACGCGCTGAACGACGCGTGGGGCACGGCGTTCTGGAGCCAGCGCTACCGCTCGTTCGACGAGGTCGTCCCGCCGCGCGCGGTGCCCTACCTGCACAACCCCGCGCAGCATGTCGACTGGCGCCGGTTCTCCTCCGACCAGCTGCGCAGCCTGTACCGCGAGCAGGCCGCGGTGCTGCGCGCGGGCTCGGACGCGCCCGTCACGACGAACTTCATGGGCTTCTTCGGCGGTGTCGACCAGCACTCGTGGGCCGCGGACCTCGACGTCGTGTCCGACGACCACTACGGCGACCCGCAGGACCCGGCGAGCCCGGCGCGCTCGGCGCTCACGCACGACCTGACGCGCGGCGTGGGCGGTGGCGAGCCGTGGCTGCTCATGGAGCAGGCCGCAGGCGCGGTGAACTGGCGCCCGCACAACGTGCCGAAGACGACCGCGCAGATGCTGCAGGACTCGTTGCGCGCGGTCGCGCACGGCGCGGACGGCGTCTGCTACTTCCAGTGGCGGCAGTCCACGGCCGGCTCGGAGTCGTTCCACTCGGCGCTCCTGCCGCACGCCGGCCCGGACACGCACCTGCACCGGGCGGTGCGCGAGCAGGGCCGTCTGCTCGCGGGGCTCGGCGACGTCGTCGGGACACGGGTGCCGGCGCGCGCCGCGCTCGTCGTCGACTGGCCGGCCATGTGGGCCGGTGAGCTGCCGGCGCGCCCGTCCGACCGGCTGCGCGTCGTCGAGCAGCTCGAGGCGTACCACCGGCCGCTGTGGCGCGCGGGCATCGCCACCGACGTGGTGGCGTCCGACGCCGAGCTCGACGCGTACGACCTCGTCGTCGTCCCGTCGCTCCCGCTGGTGTCCGACGCCGCGGCCGCGTCGATCGCGAGCGTCCCCCAGCGGGGCGGCGTGCTGCTCGTCGGCCCGTTCAGCGGTGTGCAGGACCCGACGACGCGCGTGCGCACCGGCCTGTTCCCCGGGCCGTGGACGGACGTGCTCGGCGTCGCGGGCGAGGAGTGGCGCCCGCTGCCCGACGCGGGCGTCACCGTGCGCAGCGCGACGTACGGCGATCACGTCGCCCGCGTGTGGTCGGAGCGGCTCACGGCGCGCGGTGCCGAGGTGCTCGCGACGTACGACGACGGTGACCTCGCGGGGTCGCCCGCCCTCACCCGCCGGGTCCTGCCCGGCGGGGGCCAGGCCTGGTATGTCTCCACGGTCCCGGACCCCGGCGTGCTGGAGCGCGTGCTGCTCGACTGCGCCGCAGCCGCGGGTGTGCACGGACCGCTGCCGCTGGTGCCCGACGGCGTCGAGGTCGCGCAGCGCGGCGACCTCGTGTTCCTGCTCAACCACGCGTCCGACGAGCGCGCGGTCGAGCTCGCCGCGCACGCGCGCGACCTGCTCGGCGCGCGCGTCACCGACGGCGTGCTGCGCCTGCCACCGGGCGGCGCGGCGGTCGTCGCGGGCGCCCGCGCGGGCGACCCGGTCGCGACCCCGCCGGGCTGACCCGCGCCCCACGAGACCCACCACCGCTTCGACACCCGCGTCGTCTCGACGAGAGAGAGCACTGCGATGAAGTTCACCGACGGCTACTGGCTCACCCTCCCGGGCGTGCAGGTGCTGCGCCCCCGCGACGTGGCCGACGTCCGGGCCGACGACGAGTCGTTGACGGTGTGGTCCTCGACCGCACCCCTGACGACGCGCGGCGACACCCTCAACCGCCCGCTGGTGACGGTGACGTTCACCTCCCCGCTCGACGACGTGATCGGCGTGCAGGTCGAGCACCACCAGGGCGCGGTGGACCGCGGCCCGCGGTTCGAGGTCGCGAGCTCCACGCCGGACCTGAAGATCACGCACGAGCCGGGCACGGGCACGGCCGAGGTGCGCTCGGGTGCGCTCACGGCGACGGTGCGCACCGAGGGCGCGTGGGGTGTGGAGTTCGCGGGCGACGGACGCGTGCTCACGTCGTCGACGCCGCGCAGCATCGGCATCGTCACGGACGCGACGGGCGAGGCGTACGTGCACGAGCAGCTCTCGCTGGGCGTGGGCGAGCACGTGTACGGGCTCGGCGAGCGGTTCGGCCCGTTCGTGAAGAACGGCCAGAGCGTCGACATCTGGAACGCGGACGGCGGCACCGCGAGCGAGCAGGCGTACAAGAACGTGCCGTTCTACCTGTCGGACGCGGGCTACGGCGTGTTCGTCGACGACCCGGGCCACGTGTCGTTCGAGGTGGGCACCGAGGTCGTCTCGCGCACGCAGTTCTCGGTCGCGGGCCAGCGGCTGCGGTACTACCTGATCTACGGGCCGACGCCCAAGGAGATCCTGCGCAAGTACACCGCGCTGACCGGCCGGCCGGCCCGCGTCCCCGCGTGGTCGTACGGCCTGTGGCTGTCGACGTCGTTCACGACGAGCTACGACGAGGCCACCGTGACCTCGTTCGTCGACGGCATGGCCGAGCGCGACCTGCCGCTGTCGGTGTTCCACTTCGACTGCTTCTGGATGCGCGAGTTCCACTGGAGCGACTTCGTGTGGGACCCGGCGACGTTCCCGGACCCGGTGGGGATGCTGTCCCGGCTCAAGGCCAAGGGTCTGCGGATCTGCGTGTGGATCAACCCGTACATCGCGCAGCGCTCGCGGCTGTTCGCCGAGGGCAAGGAGCGCGGCTACCTGGTGACACGCGCCGACGGCTCGGTGTGGCAGACGGACATGTGGCAGGCGGGCATGGCGCTCGTCGACTTCACGAACCCCGACGCCGCGGCGTGGTTCACGGGCTACCTGCGCGAGCTGCTGGGGCAGGGCGTCGACGCGTTCAAGACGGACTTCGGCGAGCGGATCCCCACGGACGTCGTGTGGCACGACGGCGGCGACCCGCACCGGATGCACAACTACTACACGCACCTGTACAACCGCGCGGTGTTCGACCTGCTCGAGGCGGAGCGCGGCGAGGGCGAGGCGGTGCTGTTCGCCCGGTCGGCGACCGCCGGCGGCCAGCAGTTCCCGGTGCACTGGGGAGGGGACTGCGAGTCGACGTTCGTGTCGATGGCCGAGGAGCTGCGCGGCGGGCTGTCGCTCGCGTCGTCGGGCTTCGCGTACTGGAGCCACGACATCGGCGGCTTCGAGGGCCGGCCCGACCCGGCGGTGTTCAAGCGCTGGGTGGCGTTCGGGCTGCTGTCGTCGCACAGCCGCCTGCACGGCTCGGACTCCTACCGCGTGCCGTGGGCGTTCGACGACGAGGCGGTGGACGTCACGCGCACGTTCACGCACCTCAAGCACCGGCTCATGCCGTACCTGGCGGAGCTGGGGGAGCAGGCGCACGAGCAGGGCGTGCCGGTGATGCGCCCGATGGTCCTGGAGTTCCCGGGCGACCGCGGCGCGGCGACGGTGGACACGCAGTACATGCTGGGCGACGCGCTGCTCGTCGCGCCCGTGTTCTGCGCGGACGGAGACGTGGACGTGTACGTGCCGGAGGGCACGTGGACGTCGCTGCTCGACGGCTCCCAGGTCACGGGGCCGCGGTGGGTGCACGAGCGGCACGGCTTCAGCTCGCTGCCGCTGTACGTGCGGCCCGGCACCGTCCTGCCGTTCGGCGCGCGCACGGACCGGCCGGACACGGACTGGGCCGACGGTCTGACCCTGCGCCTGTTCGACCTGCCCGACGGGCACCGCAGCCGCACCCGCGTGCCGTCGTCGTCGGGCGGCGCGCCCGTGTGGTTCACGGTCGAGCGCGACGGGACGCGCGTGCGGGTCGTCGCCGAGGGCACGACCGCGCCGTGGCACGTGAGCGTGGAGCCGGGTCGCGAGTCGGGAGCGGTGTCGGAGAGCGCACCCGCGGGCACGTCCCGGGTCGTGGTGGAGCTCGTCGACCCGGGAGCCTGACGTATCGTCTCGACGGACGGACGACCGCCGCTGGTCGGGCGGGGCACCCGTCGGGTATCGTAACGATTCGATCCGCCGGGACCGGTTCCGGCGGCCCGCGCGGCGTCGACCCCCTCGTCGCGCGGGGCACCTCTCAGCCACCCGAAGGACCCCGCCATGACCACGACGCGTCCGTCCGGCCGCCAGTTCCCTGCCGACTTCCTGTGGGGCTCGGCCACCGCGTCCTACCAGATCGAGGGAGCCGTCGACGTCGACGGCCGCGGACCGTCGATCTGGGACACGTTCTCCCGCACGCCCGGCAAGGTGCTGAACGGCGACACCGGTGACGTCGCCGCGGACCACTACCACCGCGTCGAGCAGGACGTCGCCCTCATGGCCGAGCTCGGCCTGCAGGCGTACCGGTTCTCCCTCGCGTGGCCGCGCATCCAGCCCACCGGCTCGGGCGAGTTCAACGAGGCGGGCCTCGCGTTCTACTCCGACCTCGTGGACCGGCTCCTCGCCGCGGGCATCAAGCCCGTCGTGACGCTGTACCACTGGGACCTCCCGCAGCCGCTCGAGGACGCGGGCGGCTGGGCCAACCGCGAGACCGCGCTGCGCTTCGCCGAGTACGCGCGCAAGGTCGCCGAGGTCCTGGGCGACCGCGTGCACCTGTGGACCACGCTCAACGAGCCGTGGTGCTCCGCGTTCCTCGGGTACGCGAGCGGCGTGCACGCGCCCGGAGTCACGGACGACGAGAAGTCGCTGCGCGCCGTGCACCACCTCAACCTCGCGCACGGCCTCGCCGCGCGGGAGATCAAGGACGTCCTCGGCGAGGACACGCCCGTGTCCATCACGCTCAACCTGCACGTGACCCGCGCCGCGAGCGAGGACCCCGCGGACGTCGAGGCCAAGCGCCGCATCGACACCATCGCGAACGAGGTGTTCCTGCGCCCCGTCGTCGACGGCGAGTACCCCAAGGAGGTGTTCGCCGACACCGAGTCGATCACCGACTGGTCGTTCGTGCTCGACGGCGACCTCGACCTCATCAAGGTCCCGCTCGCGGTGCTCGGCGTGAACTACTACTCCACGGGCCGGGTCAAGCACGGCACGCCGCCGGTCGGCGACGGAACCCCCGGCCCCGACGGCCACCGCTCGTCGGTCAACTCCCCGTGGGTGGGCGCGACGCACGCCGAGTGGCTCCCGCAGCCCGGCCCGCACACCGCCATGGGCTGGAACATCGAGCCCGAGGGCCTCGTCGAGCTGCTCGTCGAGCTGCACGAGCGCTACCCGAACCTGCCGCTCGCGGTCACCGAGAACGGCGCCGCGTTCTACGACACGGTCTCCGAGGACGGCCGCGTCCACGACGTCGAGCGCGTCTCGTACCTGCACGACCACGTCGACGCCGTGGGCGAGGCCATCGAGAAGGGCGTCGACGTCGTCGGCTACTTCGTGTGGTCCTTCCTCGACAACTTCGAGTGGGCGTACGGCTACGACCGCCGGTTCGGCGTCGTGCGGGTCGACTACGACACGCTCGAGCGCACCGTGAAGGACTCCGGCCGCTGGTTCGCCGAGCTCGTGCGCACGCGCGCCGTCCCGACGATCGAGTCCGCCGCGACGCTCTGACGCCCGCCGTACCAGCCGGCATACCACCCGCCGTGCCCGGTGACGCCCTGCGCGCCGCCGGGCACGGCCGTCGGCGGACGCACCCGGCTCCGATTCGTCGTCCACGGCCCGCATCGGGGAGGATCGGCGCATGGCCCGCCGCTCGACCAAGCGCCCGTACGGCGCCGAGCACGTCCCGCTCGACGTGCAGCGCGCCACGGGCGGCCGCACCGTGCAGGACGCGCCCGACGGCGAGTGGGTCGTGCAGCGCGTGCGCGGCGGCGAGCGCGACTACCGCTGCCCGGGGTGCGACCAGCTCGTGCCCGCCGGGACCGCGCACGTGGTCGCGTGGCGCACCGACGACTGGCGCGGCGCGGGCGTCGAGGACCGGCGGCACTGGCACGCGGCGTGCTTCGACGCCCGCGGCCGGCGCGCGCCGACGACGCGCGCGACGCCCCGCACCACGACCCGCCGCACGCCGCGGGGCGAGTGACGGTGCCGGTCCCCGTGCCTCAGCCTCGGCCCGGCCACGCCGCGACGTGGCCCACGCGTGCGCCGCGGCTGCTGGCGACCGACCTGGACGGGACGCTGCTCGACCCGGCCGGAGCCGTCTCGCCCCGCACGGCCGCAGCGCTGCGGGCGGCCGAGGACGCGGGGATCGAGGTGGTGTTCGTGACCGCGCGCCCGCCGCGCTGGCTCGCCGACCTCGCGCCGCACGTCGCCGGACACGGCGTCGCGATCTGCGCGAACGGCGCCGCGGTCGTCGAGGTCGCCACGGGTCGCGTGCTCGCCGAGCACGGCATGCCCGCCACGCTCGTCGCGTCCCTCGCGCAGTCGCTGCGCGACGCGCTCGGCGAGGTGCACCTCGCGGTCGAGAGCGTGCACGGGTTCGCGGCCGAGCACGGCTACGTCGACGCGCACGTGCTGCCCGAGCGCTTCCCCGCCGCGGCCCGCATCGAGGACGTGCTGACCCCCTCGACGCTCAAGCTGCTCGTCCGCACCCGCACCGACCACGGCGCGGGGCACGCGAGCGTCGTGCAGCGGGCGGTCGGGAGCGCCGCGCTCGTCGCCGACTCCGGGGCCGTCGGGCTGGGCGAGGTCAGCGCGCTCGGTGTCACCAAGGCGGGCGCGCTCGCCGCGTGGGCGCAGCAGCGCGGCCTGACCGCGCGGGACGTGTGGGCGTGCGGCGACGCGCCCAACGACCTGCCGATGCTCGCGTGGGCGGGACAGTCGTTCGCCGTGGCGAACGCGTACGACGAGGTGCGCGCGGGGGCGCGGCACACGTGCCCCGCCAACGCCGAGGACGGGGTCGCCGCCGTGCTCGAGCACGCCACCGCGCTCGCCCAGGGCGGGACGCGCACGACCGGTGGCCGCGTCGGGGAGCTGGCATAGGCTCGTCGCGATGAGCACGACGACCCCGACCGCGGGCCCCACCGCCGGCGGCACCACCGAGATCCGCTCCCTGACCGTCCTGCCCGCGCACCGCGAGGACGTCGAGCTGCACACGGCCGACGGCCTCACGCTCGTCGGCGAGCTCGCGCGGCCCCTCGGCCCGGACGGCGGCCCCGCGACGCCGGCCGCGACGCTCGTGACGCTGCACCCATTGCCCACGCACGGCGGTTACATGGACTCGCACGTCTACCGCAAGGCCGCCTGGCGCCTGCCGGCGCTGGCGGACCTCGCGGTGCTGCGGTTCAACACGCGCGGCACGTCGAGCCCGCGCGGGACGAGCGAGGGCGCGTTCGACGGGGGAGACGGCGAGCGCTTCGACGTGGCCGCGGCGATCGAGTACGCCGAGTTCCACGACCTGCCGCGCCGGTGGCTCGTCGGCTGGTCGTTCGGCACCGAGCTCGCGCTCATGCACGGGCACGACCCGTCGGTCGAGGGCGCGATCCTGCTCTCGCCGCCGCTGCACCGCGCGACCGACGCGGACCTCGACGCGTGGGCCGCGTTCGGCCGCCCGCTCGTCGTGCTCGTGCCCGAGCTCGACGACTACCTGCGTCCCGACGAGGCGCGGGCCCGGTTCGCACGCGTCCCGCAGGCCGAGGTCATCGGCGTCGACGGCGCCAAGCACCTGTGGGTCGGTGAGCCGGCCGTGCGCCGCGTGCTCGACGAGGTCGTCGCGCACGTCCTGCCGGGCCACGCCCCGCTCCCGACCACGTGGGACGGGCCGGCGACGACCGCGGCCGCCGTGGCGGCGACACCCATGGACGGCGCCGACGACCGTGCCGACGACGAGGCCGACGAGGCCGACGACGAGCGCGGCGACGCGGTCGAGGAGGACGCATGACGCTGCACGTGCTGCGGGACGGGGGAGACGGCCTCGCGGTCGTGCTCCTGCACGGCTTCCCGCTCGACCACCGCATGTGGCGCGCCGTCGCCGAGCAGCTCAGCGTGCCGACGCGCGTCCTGGCCGCGGACCTGCCCGGCGCCGGGGGAGCCGACGACGCCCTCCCGGAGCCGTCGATCGAGGCCGCCGCGGACCGGGTCGCGGCCGAGCTCGCGGACGCGGGCGTGACGCGCGCGGTCGTCGTCGGGCTGTCGATGGGCGGCTACGTCGCGCTCGCGCTCGCCGAGCGGCGCGCCGCGCTCGTCGCGGCTCTCGGGCTCGTCGACACCAAGTCGACCGCGGACACCGACGAGGCGCGCGCGAACCGCCTGCGCATCGCTGAACAGGCCGAGGCCACCGGGTCGGTCGAGCCGGTGCGCGGCATGGCGACCGCGCTCGTCGGCGAGTCGACGCGCTCCGCGCAGCCCGAGGTCGGCGCGCAGCTCGCCGCGTGGATCGAGGACCAGTCGCCCGCGGGCGTCGCGTGGGCGCAGCGCGCGATGGCGTCGCGCCCCGACCGCACGGACGTGCTCGCCGCCTTCGCCGGACCGGTCGCGGTCGTCGTCGGCGACGAGGACGCGGTCACGCCCGTCGAGGCGGCGCAGCACCTCGCGTCCGCCGCGCGGCAGGCCCAGCTCGTCGTCGTCCCGCGCTCAGGGCACATGTCGGCGGTCGAGCAGCCCGCCGCGGTCGCCGCGGCGCTGAGCGACCTGGTCCAGCGCGCGGCCTCGTCCTGAGGTCGCCCTCGGGACCGAGGCTCAAGACCCCGTGCGCAGCCGCGCGAGCGCGTCCTTCATGTCGATCGACTCGCCGTCCTTGCCGCCCGCACCGATGACGAGCGGCGGGTCCGACGGCTCCGGGCGCACGCCGCGCAGCCGCCCGACGACGCTCGGGGGCGTGCGCAGCACGTAGAACTCGCCGTCGGTGTCGATCGCGACGGTCTCGTCGAACCGCAGGTACCAGCCGAGCAGGGGCGTGCGGTAGCGGGCACGGCCGTCGTACGTCCGCACGCGCAGCGGCTCCGGCTCGGGGCCGTGCTCGCGCGCGTGCGCGAGGAACTCCGCGATCATCGCGCGGGCCTGCGTCGACTCCGACTCGCGGCGCCGCCGCAGGGCCTCGGCGTGCGCGTGCGCGGCCTCGCGGCGGTCCTCGCGCCAGCGCGCGGCGTCGGTGTCGCTCATGGAAGTCCTGATCGGTCGTCGGGCGCCCGGACCTGAGGCCGCGGGCGGGTGCGGGCCGAGCGGAGGTCGTGGTCCCGACGACCGCGCGGCCCGGGGTCGGTGGTGGCCGGCCCGGTCGAGCCGGCCACCACCTGGTGCGTCAGTGCGAGCCGACCTGCTCGTCGTGCTGCTCGGGCGCCTGCGCGTCGGCGTGCTCGGCGGGCGCGTCGGTGGTCTGCTCGCCGGGCTCGTCGGCGCTCGGCTCCGAGAGCTGCTCGGCCGTGCCCTCGGCGGTCTGCTCCGTGCCGCTCGCGCTCGCCTGGTCGGCCGGCTGCTCCGCCGACTGCTCGGCGGTCTGCGGCTCGTCCTCCTGACCCGCGGCGGGCTCGTCGGCCGGGGCGGCTGCCTCGACCGCGACGGGCGCGGGCGCCGCCGAGAGCGGTGCGGGCCGCGACTTCGCGCGGGCCTTCGCCGCGGGGCGGGCGGGTGCCGGGGCCTTGGCGGCCTTCGGGGCCGACGTCTGCTCCGCGGCCGGGGCGGGCGCTGCGGCTGCGGCGGCCGGGGCCTGCGCCGCGGGTGCCGCCTTCGCCGGGCCGTGCGCGGCCGCGAACTCCGCCTCGGCACGCCGGGCGCGCTCGACCGACGCGCTCGTCGGCTCGCTGCCGAGCAGGCCGCGCAGCTCGTCGAGGTACGTCGTGATCGACTCGCGCTGCCGGTTGAGGTCCTCGACCTGACGCGCCGCGGTGGTCCGCTCGCGCTCCGACTCGGTCATGGCCTCCGAGATCTGCTTCTCGGCGTGCTCGCGGGCCTCCGCGACCACCTTGTCGGCGTTGCGGCGGGCGTTCGCCAGCAGCTCCTTGGCGTGGGTCTCGGCGTCCACGCGGACCTTCTCGGCGTGCACGAGGGCCTTGGCCACGCGCTCCTCGGCGTCGGCCGCGTGCGCCTCGGCGTCGCGCACCAGGCGCTCGGTCTCGACCCGGGCCGCGTCGTGCCGGGCCGCGTCCTCGCGCTCGCTCGCCTCGCGGCGCGACGCGATCTCGAGCTCGGCGTCGGCGAGCCGCTGCTCGGCCTCGCGGACCAGCTCGTCGGCGCGGGCCTTCGCGTTCGCGAACGTCTCGGCGGCCGAGCGGCGGGCCTCGGTGAGGACGCGCTCCGTGTCGAGGCGCGTCTGCTCGCGCTGCTCGCGGGTCTCGCGCTCGGTCGTCGCCCGCAGCTCGGTGGTCTCCCGCGCGGTCGTCTCGCGCAGCTCGGTGGTCTCCCGCTCGGTGGTCTCGCGCAGGTGCGCGGCCTCGGACGCGGTGCGCTCGCGCAGCTCGGTCGCCTCGCGCTCGGCCGCCGCGCGGATCTCCGCGGCGTACTGCTCGGCCTCGGTGCGCGTGAGCGTGACCTCCTGGTCGGCCTGCTGGCGCAGCGCCGCGATCTCGTCGTTCACGCTCGCCCGCAGCTCGCCGGTCTCCCGGTCGGCCTGCGCGCGCACGAACGCCGAGTACTGGTCGGCCTCGGTGCGCAGCGCGGCGACCTCGGCGGCCACGCGCTGCTGCAGTGCGGTCGCGTCGCGCTCGGCGGCGGCCCGCGTGCTGTCGGCGAACTCCTGCGCCTGCGTGCGCAGCGTGGTGGCGGCGTGCTCGGCCTCCTGGCGCACCTGCGCGGCCTCGACGGCGACGGTCGCGCGCAGCTCGGCGGCGTACCGCTCGGCGTCGGCGCGCAACGCGGCGGCCTCGGCCTCGGTGCGCGTGCGCAGGTTCGTCGTCTCCTCGTCGGCCGTCTGCCGCAGGTCCTGCGCGTACCGGTCGGCCTCGTCGCGCAGCGCCGTCGTCTCGGCCTCGGTGCGCGTGCGCAGCTCGCTGGCGGTGCGCTCGGTCGCGACGCGCAGCTGCGTCGCCTCGTGCTCGACCGTCGCGCGCAGTGTGCCGAGCTCGCGCTCGAGCGTCGTGCGGCGCTCGGACTCCTCGGTCGTGATGGCGCTCTGGATCCGCGCGGCCTCACGCTCGGCGGAGCCGACGAGCTCCTCGGCCCGCCGCTGCGCGGCCACGAGCGTGCTCTCCGCCTCGGTCGCGGCGGTCGAACGGACCTCCTCGGCCTCGCGACGCGCGGTGGCGAGCAGCTCGGCGACCTCGTTCTCGGCGCGGGCGCGCAGCTGCCCGGCGGCGAGCTTGGCCCGCGCGAGCGCGTCGGCGGCCTGCGCGTTCGCCTGGGTGACGACGTCGGAGGACTGCTCCTCGGCGGAGCGCAGGAGCTGCTCGATGCGCGAGCCCAGGCCCGAGTAGGTGGGGCGCTCGGCCTCACGGAGCTGGCGGTGGGCCTCGGACAGCTCGCCGGCCATCTGGAGCGACTTGGCGTCGAGCGCCTCGACCTGGGCGCGGGTGTCCGCGAGCGACTGCTCGAGGCTCGCGATCCGGGAGTCGACCGCCTCGCGCTCGTACCCGCGGAAGTTGACGACGGGGAACTGCGGCCGGGCTTCGGGCACGAGACTTCCTCCTCGGTGGTGTGGGCCGGGCTGATGGCGGATGTCGCCGAGCCGCCGGCGCACGTGGACGGCAGCTCCGGGCCCTCGGCCAGGATAGTGGCTGCGCCTGCCGTGCCCCACGCTGAGCGGCTCACGCATGGCGCTCACCGCCAGCGTGGTCATCCGGTCGGGCCGGTGCCCGACCACCGGCCGCCGTTGACGACGACCGGTGAAGATCGGTGCCGAGCGTCCAGCGCCCGCCGAGGGTGCTCACGCGGACGGGCAGCCGACAGGGTCTGCTCCGGTGTCTCGTACCTCTCGCCTCGGGCGCCGGCGCCACCAGCACGTGTGCGCAGGGGACCGAGGTGACAGGCGTCGGCGTCAGAACCTTGCTGACGCGGTCCGGCCGGCCTGTTCCAGGCCCGAAGCTGACCTGCGCTGCACCGAGCCGATCGGAGCAGGCGGCCGCCCCTCGCGCGTTCGTGGCCCGGCGCGCGGCTCCGGCTCGAGCGCAGATCTGCCGACCGCGACGCAGTGAACGGGAACGAGGGTCACGTCGGCGTCCCTCGACCGAGGCCTGCCTCGCGCGCGCGGACGATGGCGTGCGCCCTGTCGGCGACCTGAAGCTTGGTGAGGATGTTGGAGATGTGGTTCCGCACGGTCTTGTCGCTGAGGTGGAGCTGGCGTGCGATCTCTCCATTGGTGCTCGCCCGTGCGACCAGGTCGAGGATCTCGCGCTCGCGCGACGTCAGCTCGGGAAAGGCGACTCGGGCAGGTGCGGACCGACCGCTGAAGGCGTCGAGCACCCGGAGGGCGACCGCGGGTCCGAAGATCGCCTCCCCGCGGCCGACGGCGTGGATGGCTCGCACGATCTCACTGGGCCCGGCTCCCTTGAGCAAGTAGCCCCGCGCACCCGCCTGGATGGCGGTGAAAACAGAGTCGTCCTCGTCGAACATGGTCAGGACGAGGACCGCGATGTGCGGGCTGGCCGACGTGATGGCCCGGGTGGCCTCGACCCCGCTCACCCCGGGCATCTTCAGGTCCATCACGATGACGTCAGGCTGGAGCTCCAGAGCCAGCTCGACGGCGCTCGCTCCGTCGGCGGCGTCAGCCACCACCTCGAGGCAGGCGTCGTCCTCCACGGCCGCGCGCAGGCCGTGGCGGTACATCGGGTGGTCGTCGACGATCAGCACGCGCATGGGCTCGGTCATGTCGGTGCCTCCAGAGGAAGTTCTGCGCGAACGTGAGTGCCCTGGCGGTCCGCACTGTCGATCTCGCACCGACCACCTACCTCGACCGCCCTCTCCACCATGGAGGACAGCCCGACGCCGCGCCGGTGCTCCGGCGGGACGCCGCGCCCGTCGTCGGTGATCTCGAGGTGGAGGCGGTCGTCAAAGCTCACGCTGACGATGCACCGCTGGGCGCCGGAGTGCCGCACGACATTGGTGAGGGCCTCGCCGACGATGCGGTACGCCGCCACTTCCACGGCGGCCGGAAGCGGCGGCGTGGTCGGCGGTGCGTCGACCCGGATCGACAGGGCTCTGGCGCCGGCTCCGGCCTCGGTCTCGAAACGCCGGGCGTCGCCGCGGATGGCCTCGACGAGGCCGAACTGGTCGAGCGCGGGTGGGCGCAGGTCGTGCGCGAGGCGCCGTACCTCCTCGATCGCGTTCTGCAGCTCTGTGCTCAAGCTCGCGAGCATGGCCGCGACGCGCTCCGGGTCGTCGAGCCGGCGGCGCGCCGTGTCGAGTCCGAGCGCGACCGCGGCGAGCGTCGGGCCGAGCCCGTCGTGCAGGTCTCGGCGGAGGCGTCGGCGCTCCTCCTCGCGGGTTGCCAGGACGTGGGCGCGCGAGCGGCGCAGGTCGTCGGCGAGCAGGTAGGCGTGCGCGGCCACGCCGGCGTGGCGTGCGAGATCGGCCAGCAGCCGTCGGTCCGGCAGCGTCAGCTCTTCGCGTACCGAGCGCGGGGCAGCCAGCAGCACCCCGACCGGCTCGCCCTGGTGCGTCAGGACGAAGCGCACCGGCGTGCCCTGTGCCTCGCCGTAGGCGACTCCCGGGAGGTCATCGTCACCGCGACGCGGTCTGATCGCGACGTACGGGAGCCTCAACGTGACGGCGACCGACCTGACGATGCCTTCGAGCACGGCGTGCGGATCGGCGGCGGCCTGCACCTGGTGACCGAGCTGCGACAGCACCTCGTACGGATCACCCCGGCTTCCGAACGTCAGCCGGTCGACCGCGCGTTGCGCCCGGGCCCGCACAGGCAGCACCGCCAAGGCGACCGCCGCCGTCGCCACCGCCTGCGGTACGCCTTCGACGTGATCGGCCAGCACCAGCGAGGCGACCACCACGACACCGAGGTACAGCACCACCAAGCAGCCGCTGACCAGCGCGTACAGCAGCGTCCGGTTGATGACCCGGTCGACGTCGTAGAGCCCGTGCCGCAGCATCGCGATCCCCACCGCGACCTGCAGGACGACGAACTGCGAGAAGAACACGACCGCGGTCACGAGCTCCGGCAGGGCGTCGCTCAGGAGAGCCGAGAGCACGAACGCAGGGGCGAACCACGCCGCTCCGAGCGCGAACCACTTCAGCTGTCGGCGCTGGACCGGGTCGGCCCTGCGCCATCGCAAGGGCACCGCGACGGCGGACGCCAGGATCAGACCGAACAGGACGACAACGCCCGCGTTCACGATGATCACGGCGATCTCGCCGAGCGCCCCGGAGGCGGCCCACGGAGAGGGCGCGGCGCCGTTCTGCGGGCCGGGTGTCAACGGGCCCGCCACGCTCGTCATCACGGCCGCCGAGAGGGCCGCCGGCATGACCCACCGCCAGCGTGGCGAGGGCGGACGGCTGTCGGGAAACAGGAGCAGGATCCCGATCACGCAGAGCAGCGCACCGACATACGACCAGCCGATCAGCATTCCGGATGCCCAGCCGAGCTGCGTGTCGGACGACGGCATCCGCGTCTCGGCGACGTCGATACAGGCGAGAAGACCGATCGCAGCCCCCAGGCCGAGCCACAGCCAGCCGTAGACCAGATGCGGGAACCTCGACACGATCAGGGCCCCGACGACCGGGGCGCCGGAGAAACCCAGGACACCCGCGACCTCCGCCCACCATGGTGGCGGGCCAGCGGGCTGTGTGATCGCGAGCACCACGCAGTCCGCGAGCACGCAGAGCACGGACAACCCGCAGACGGTCCACGCCGCGAGTCTCACGCGGTCGTCTGGCACCCGCCCGAGGACGCCGTGCAGCCCCGAGCCGGTCGCCACGGCATCAGACGCCATACTCGAAGGCTGTCACTGCCGCCGTCCCGTCGTCACGGGACACGCGTCTGCGGAACGGACGGGCCTCGTCCCGAGGTACGCGGGACATCGCCGTCCCTTGGCCGGGACAGCCTCCCGGCCCGGCAGGACCACGCGCCCTTACGGCTCTTCAGCCCAGCCGATGAGACTCGAGCATGCGCACACCTCATCCGCCCCGCGTGCTGGCGCTCGAGCCGTCGACCCGGACGCGTCGTCGGGCAGCAGCTGCTCCGGCTCTGCTCGTCCTGCTCTTCCTGCTCGCCTCGTCGTGCGGTGAGTCGGGCGGGGGACTGTCGGCGTTGGTCAAGGAGCGGTACCAGCTGACGATCATGACGCTGAACATCGCCGGCGCACTACCCGACTTCGGCGGGGACCCAGGCGTCGAGATGGCGTGGCGAGAACGGTACGCACGGATCGGTGCCGGGCTCCAAGAAGTGGGGTGGAGGCCCGACATCATCGCCCTGCAAGAGGTGACGGCACGCAAAGGGTGGTTCGGGGCGGGTGACGACCCCGACGACTACGAGGCGATGCAGGTCCTGATCCGTGGCCTGAAGGACGCCGTCGGGGTGGACTACCGGATCGCGTACCTCGGAGCGGTCGCCTCGAACCACCCCGGCCTGGTCCAGGGCCAAGCGGTGCTCTACAACGCGGCGCGCCTGCGGAACATCACCGCGCCCGGCATGACGTCGGTCCTCGAGGGCGACAAGCAGCCAGAGGTGCTCGGCGTGTACCCCCGCAAGAGCTACCCGTGCACGCCGTCGCAGGACGCACCCGACGCCTGCGCGCTCCTCGACGGGGCCGGGCTCTTCTGGACGTCGGTCTTCTTCCGGACGGATGTGAGGAAGAGGACCTTCGAGTCCGGCCACGTGCGCTTCGCGTTCGTCGCCGACGGCGAGCAGTTCACGTTCTACAACGTGCACCTGCATCCCCGGATCGTCGACGGCGCGGAGGTCAACGGCGCGTGGCGTGCACTACTCGACCTCGTCGAACGCGTCGAGGCCCACCCCTACTCGACCCGCGTGTACCCACCGATCGTCGCGGGTGACTTCAACGGAGGCGTCGAGGGCTTCCCGTCATTCCGGCAGATCGCGCCCGACGACGCCTCGGACCCCCTTCGGGGGAACGACATGGGCATCGACTTCGTCATCGCTGGCACACGGACAGGGCCGCCCACGACTGCCGGGACCACGTCCGGGACCGATCAGACGGACTACAGGTACGAGATCCGGGCCACCCGCACGGCCATCCTGCCCGAGCCGGACGTCGACGACCCGGACGGGCTGTGCGCTCCGCTCGACGTGGCGTGGTCCGACCACTGCGCGGTGCTCGTGCAGATCGAGCCGGCGACGTAGCGGTCGGTCCGGTGTCCCGCGTCCCGGGTCGGAGCCGTCCCGTGCGGACGCCCAGAAGTGCCCGGACGCTACGGGACTGCCGTCCGTTACCGACGGGATGCAGTCCTCCTCACGATCGGATCACGCAACTCACACCCAGGAGGGAACATGGCAACACACCGACCGTCGCTCGCCAGCGGCGCTCGTCGACGCACACATCGCGGCCGCGGTCCTCGGGTCGCCCTTCTCGCAGCCCTCTCGGCGCTGCTTCTTCTGCTGGCGATCGGCGCACCGGCACAAGCGGAGCCCGTTCCCGGGATCTGGTACCAGCTGGTCAGCCGCGACCGCAGCGAGTGCCTGACGGTGCAGTACGCCTCCCTCCGGCACGCCGCCGACGTACGGGTCGAGCAATGTCGCGAAGGCGCTCACCAGCAGTGGCGCGTCGTGCCCGTGGGGTACGGCTACTACCAGGTGCGGGCGAGGCACTCGGACATGTGTCTGGACGTCTACGACCGCCGCTGGGAGAACTGGACGAACGTGATCCAAGGCGTCTGCCAGGACCCCTACCTCAGCACCAGCTTCAACCAGCACTGGAGGCTCGTCGGAGTGGACGGCCACTACGAGCTCACACCCCGGCACGCAACCGGGATGTGCCTCAACAAGCACTACAACGACGCGATCATCTACCAGTGCAACCACGCGCCGTGGCAGCAGTGGCGCTTCGAGCGAGTGCCGACGTGAGCTAGTCGCACGACGCCGGCACCGCCCGTGCGGTGCCGGCGTCACGACTGCACGGACGAACGGCACCACGCATGGTCCGCACGGCTGCTTCGCGCGTCGACGCGGTGTCGGCGAGTCGTGAAGAGGACGTGCAGGTCACCTCGGATCCCGCCCGGTATCAGAGGATATGTCCGGTCATGTCGTCGTCCCGACCGGTCCTGCGCCTATCCTGGGCGTCTCCGCCCGAGAGGACTGTGCGTGCGCAAGCGAGTGATCACGGCCGCCGCCGGCGTCGTCGGACTGGTCGTCATCGGCCTCGGGGTCGCGTCCGCGACCGTGTGGCGCGCCGACGACGTCATGGTCGCGACGACGACCGCGTCGTCGCACGTCGTCGTGACCGACCCCGGTGTCCTCGAGCTCGGGGGCGACCCCGCGACCGTGCGGGTCACGGCGTCCGACGGCGCCGAGGTCGTCGTCGTGGTGGGCCGTGACACGGACGTCGACGGGTGGGTCGGCTCCGACGACTACACGCGCGTCACGGGTCTGTCGGCCTGGGACGCGCTCGCGACGACGACGGGCGCGCCCGACGCGGCCGCCGTGCCGACCGATGCGCCGACCGATGCGCCGACCGCCGCCCCGACCGACGCCCCGACGCCGGCCCCCAGCGCGGCGGCGACGCCCGCGCCGACCGGCTCCCCGACGGCGAACCCGAGCGCCGCCGCCACGGCAGCGGCGTCCGCGACCCCGTCCGCGACGCCCACCGCGAAGGCGACCGCAGGAGCCGAGGCGCCCGCCGTCCCCACGCAGGCGAGCCCGGCCGGGAACGACAACTGGGTCGCCCAGGCGACCGGCGAGGGCAGCGCCGAGCTCGTGTGGCCCGCGCAGCCCGGGCGCTGGAGCCTGCTCGCGGTGAGCCGCGGCGAGGCCGCGCCGACCCTCGAGATCTCGTGGCCGCGCGTCGTCACGACGCCGTGGCTGTGGCCGTGCGTGGTCGTCGGTGCGCTGATCGCCGCGGCCGCCGGCGTGCTCCTGCTGCGTGACTGGTCGTCGCGCCGCACCGGCACCTGGGAGCCCGTGCACACCGGCAGCGTCCCCGTGGCCGCGACCGAGGGGCAGCCCCTGACGCGCCGCCGGCTGCGCGAGGCGCAGGAGGCCGCGCGCACCGGTCGTCCGCCGACCGGACCGGTCCCGCGCGTGACCGGTCCGCAGCAGACCGTGCACGCCCCGCACGAGGAGGGACGGCACTCCTCCGCGCCGGCCCTCACACCGATCCCACCGCTCACGTCCGGCACGTCCCCGGTCACTCGGCCCGACGACGCGCGTTCCGCCTCGTCGGCCCCGGTCGGCTCGTCGGCCACGCCCCGCCCCGAGGCCTCCGAGCCCGGTGCGGCCGCGGTTCCGGGTCGGTCCGCGCCGACCACCCCGATCGGCTCGGTCGCGCCGTCGGGCGAGCAGCGGCCGCCGAGCCGCCGCGCGCTGCGCGGCAGCTCGACCCCGACGTCCGCGATCCCGGTCGTCCCCGAGACCCCGGGCCGGCCGGCTCCCGTCTCCGCGCACCCGGCGCCCGCCGCGCCCTCCGCGCCCTCCGCGCCCTCCGAGCCCCCGACGACCCGGGCCGGCCTCCTGGCGCCGCAGCCGGCGCCGCCGGGCTCGACGCCCTCCGGGGCACCGTCGAGCGCGACCCCGCGAGCGGGCCGCCCGGCACCGGTCGCGGCCACGGGGTACCCGGTGGGCGGCCCGTCCTCCCCAGCGCCGTCTCCCGCCGCGCCGCGTCCCGCGGGTTCGTCCTCCTCGGCTCCGAGAGGCTCGGCTCCCGGGGCACCGGCGCCGTCCGGGCCGGCTCCCTCCGCGCCGGTCTCGAGGGACGCGGCCGCAGCACGCCCTGTTCCCACGGGCTCTGTTCCCACGGGCCCTGTTCCCACGAGCCCGGATGCGTCCGGTCCGGCGTCGTCGGTCCCGCCCGCCTCGTCGGCGCGGCCCGCGGCGTGGTCGACGCCCGGAGTGCCCGCACCCGCACCAGCGGGCGCCGCCGGGACCTCGGCCGCGGACCACGCGGGCCGCACCCGCCCGTCCTGGCTCGGCGCCCGCACCCCCGGCGCGCCCTCGGGGACCCCGGCACCGCCTCCCACCGGCTCGACCGGCCCGGTGCTGCCGAGCCCCGGCGGCTGGGTCCCGCACACGCCGACCGCACCGACCGCACCCGGTCCGGACACCGGCGCCCGTGCCGACGGCCGGACCGGCCCCGACGCCGCCGCCGACGCGAGCCCGGGCGAGACCGCCGGGTCGCGCGCCGACGCCTGGCGCCGCGCCTGGGGCCTGCCGGCCGCACCCGGCACCGACGAGGGCGCGCCGACGCAGGAGGGACAGCGATGACCGCACCGCGCACGTCCGCGACCCGCCGCCTCGTCGGCGTGGCGTCCACGGCGACGCTCGCGCTGCTCGTCGGCGCCTGCTCGCCCGACCTCCCGCAGCCCGCGGCCCCCGCCGCGCCGGCCGTGGCACCCGCCGCGCTGTCCGTCCCGCAGTCCGAGCGCGTGCTGAGCACGCTCGGCGACGTCCTGTCGACCGCCGACGAGAAGCTCGACGCGACCGCGCTGAAGCCGCGCGTCGAGGGGCCCGCGCTCGCGATGCGCACGGCCGAGTACGTGCGCTCGTCGGCGACCGACGGCGCCAAGCAGCCGACGTCCCTGCCGACGACGGCGCTCGCGATGGTCGTCCCGCAGACGACCGCGTGGTCGCGCACGCAGCTCGTCGTGACCGAGCAGCCCGAGGACCTGCAGGCGCAGCGCATCCTCGTGCTCCGGCAGGACGCGCCGCGGTCGGTGTACAAGCTGTGGGGCTGGGCGCGCCTCATGCCCGGTGCGCAGATGCCGGCGACGGCACCCGCGGACGTGGGTTCCGAGCAGCTCGCGGCCGACGACGACAGCCTGCAGATGACGCCGGCGGACGCGCTCGAGCGGTTCATGGACGTCACGGCGAACGCCGACGCCTCCGAGTACGCGAAGCAGTTCGCGGACAGCCCGCTGGTCGACGAGATGGAGAAGGTCCGCGCGCAGGACCGCTCGTCGATGGGCACGGTCGGCGAGGCCGCGACGAGCTACACGATGGACCCGGTGCCCGCGACGTCGCTGCGGACGGTCGACGGTGGCGCGATCGTGACGGGCACGTTCTCCGCGGTCGCGCGCATGACGATCACGGGGGAGGGCTCGTCGCTCCCGCTGTCGGACCCGTTCTACGCGGCCCTCGCGGGAACCAGCACGGCGACCAAGGAGTTCAAGCGCACGTACACGGGCGTCGTCGTCCTGTACGTGCCGCCGGAGGGCTCGGACGCGCAGGTGCGCGTGCTCGCGGGCGAGCTCGTGGTGACGGCGGCGACCGCTTCCTGACACGATCGCGTCGTCCGCGGGCGACGCGTGGCGGACATTGGCACGACGCACGACGAAGGACGGCCCGATGGCGATGAACGACCCCCAGCGACCCCGGCTCGACGCGCGGGGAGCCG
Source organism: Cellulomonas palmilytica (assembly GCF_021590045.1). Lineage (NCBI taxonomy): Bacteria > Bacillati > Actinomycetota > Actinomycetes > Micrococcales > Cellulomonadaceae > Cellulomonas > Cellulomonas palmilytica. The sequence continues at coordinate 1,721,089 of NZ_CP062221.1, forward strand.
TCGACCTGTCGTCGCTCGCGAAGCCGACCCCGCCGCCCGGCTCGCCGGGCGGGCTGCCGACCCCGGGCGCGTACGTGGTGGACGTCGACGAGGCGTCGTTCCCGGAGCTGGTGCGCCAGTCGACGCAGTACCCGGTGCTGGTGGTGCTGTGGGCGACGTGGTCCGAGGCCAGCCAGCAGGTCGTCGCGGACCTGGGTGCGCTGGCCGACGAGGACGCGGGCCGGTGGCTGCTCGCGCGTGTCGACCTCGACGCGAACCCGCAGATCGCGCAGGCGTTCGGGGCGCAGTCGGCACCGATGGTCGCCGCCGTGCTCGCGGGCCAGCCGGTGCCGCTCTTCCAGGGCCCGGCGCCGCGCGAGCAGATCCGGCCGGTGGTCGACCAGGTGCTCCAGGCCGCGCAGGCCAACGGCCTGACGGGCACGGTCACCGCACGCGAGGTCCCGCAGGAGGCGCCCGAGCCCGAGCTGCCGCCGCTGCACCAGAAGGCGTACTACGCGATCGAGCGCGACGACCTCGAGACGGCGACCGCCGCGTACGAGCAGGCGCTGCGGGAGAATCCGCGCGACCACGACGCACGGGCGGGGCTCGCGCAGGTCGGGCTGCTCGCACGCACCCGCGACGCCGACCTCGCCGCGGTGCGGACCGCGGCGGCCGACCGACCGACCGACGTCGACGCACAGCTCGCTGTCGCCGACCTGGACGTCCTGGGCGGGAAGGTGGTCGACGCGTTCGACCGGCTCGTCGACCTGCTGCGCGCGACCGCGGGCGACGACCGCGAGCGGGTCCGGGTCCGCCTGGTCGAGCTCTTCGAGGTCGTCGGCGGCGAGGACCCGCGCGTCGTGGCGGCCCGCCGCGCGATGGCGAGTGCGCTCTACTGACCTCCACCGCCCTCGACCGTCACCGAGGTGCGCGACCGTCGCGCGATCCGTGCACGACCCCGCACGATCCCGCACGATCAGCCGCACGGCGCCGCCGGCGGCGGGCGTCCGACACGAGCGTGAGGCCGGCTCCTCCCGAGGAGCCGGCCTCACGTGTCTCGAGCCTCACGTGCGTCCTCCCCGGCCGGTCGGGGAGGGCCGACGAGGTGCTCCGGCGAGAGCGTCCGAGGGTCCGCCGAGGGGCGCGGGGCGGCCGCGGCCGACCGCAGGGAGGGTAGATCCGCGTGATCACGCGGATCAGGACGCGGTGACCGGCGTCACCACGTCACGGATTTGATCTGGGCGCCGTCCGCTGCGTAATGTTCTCGATGTCGCCCGGCAGGGAGGAACGGACACCGCGGATCGAACCGCGATGGCTGGTCCCGCAGGTGACACCCCCCCGGAGCTCTTCGAGCCGACGACCATGTCGCCGGCCATGAGAAGCGCGCCGGATGCGGGCCCGACCGATCAACGAACCCTCGAACACGGGGTTTGACGAGCGGAACTGGAACCGCTAAGTTAGAGAGGTTGCCTCCGGGCCGCGATCGAAAGATCGCGAACGGATGCGCGTCTGTTCCTTGAGAACTCAACAGTGTGCCAAGTAGTCGATGCCATATGGCTCGCTTCGCGTTTGCGGGGTGGGTTGATGGTTGAGATCTGGATTCCTGCGTCCACCCCGTGGATGTGGGGTCCTTTTTGAAGCCGAATCTACGCGGCCTTTCGGGGTCGTTCGTAATGTTTGTTGCTGGTGCTTTCGGGTGCTGGTGGCGTTGAACATTGACGGAGAGTTTGATTCTGGCTCAGGACGAACGCTGGCGGCGTGCTTAACACATGCAAGTCGAACGGTGAAGACCAGCTTGCTGGTTGGATCAGTGGCGAACGGGTGAGTAACACGTGAGCAACCTGCCCTTCACTCTGGGATAAGCCCTGGAAACGGGGCCTAATACCGGATATGACACTGCTACGCATGTGGTGGTGTGGAAAGATTTATCGGTGGGGGATGGGCTCGCGGCCTATCAGCTTGTTGGTGGGGTGATGGCCTACCAAGGCGACGACGGGTAGCCGGCCTGAGAGGGCGACCGGCCACACTGGGACTGAGACACGGCCCAGACTCCTACGGGAGGCAGCAGTGGGGAATATTGCACAATGGGCGCAAGCCTGATGCAGCGACGCCGCGTGAGGGATGACGGCCTTCGGGTTGTAAACCTCTTTCAGCAGGGAAGAAGCGCAAGTGACGGTACCTGCAGAAGAAGCGCCGGCTAACTACGTGCCAGCAGCCGCGGTGATACGTAGGGCGCAAGCGTTGTCCGGAATTATTGGGCGTAAAGAGCTCGTAGGCGGTTAGTCGCGTCTGCTGTGAAAACTCGAGGCTCAACCTCGGGCTTGCAGTGGGTACGGGCTGACTAGAGTGCGGTAGGGGTGACTGGAATTCCTGGTGTAGCGGTGGAATGCGCAGATATCAGGAGGAACACCGATGGCGAAGGCAGGTCACTGGGCCGCAACTGACGCTGAGGAGCGAAAGCATGGGGAGCGAACAGGATTAGATACCCTGGTAGTCCATGCCGTAAACGTTGGGCACTAGGTGTGGGACCCATTCCACGGGTTCCGTGCCGCAGCTAACGCATTAAGTGCCCCGCCTGGGGAGTACGGCCGCAAGGCTAAAACTCAAAGAAATTGACGGGGGCCCGCACAAGCGGCGGAGCATGCGGATTAATTCGATGCAACGCGAAGAACCTTACCAAGGCTTGACATACACCGGAAAAGTGCAGAGATGTGCTCCCCGTAAGGTCGGTGTACAGGTGGTGCATGGTTGTCGTCAGCTCGTGTCGTGAGATGTTGGGTTAAGTCCCGCAACGAGCGCAACCCTCGTCCCATGTTGCCAGCGGGTTATGCCGGGGACTCATGGGAGACTGCCGGGGTCAACTCGGAGGAAGGTGGGGATGACGTCAAATCATCATGCCCCTTATGTCTTGGGCTTCACGCATGCTACAATGGCCGGTACAAAGGGCTGCGATACCGTAAGGTGGAGCGAATCCCAAAAAGCCGGTCTCAGTTCGGATTGGGGTCTGCAACTCGACCCCATGAAGTCGGAGTCGCTAGTAATCGCAGATCAGCAACGCTGCGGTGAATACGTTCCCGGGCCTTGTACACACCGCCCGTCAAGTCACGAAAGTCGGTAACACCCGAAGCCGGTGGCCCAACCCTTGGGGGGGAGCCGTCGAAGGTGGGACTGGCGATTGGGACTAAGTCGTAACAAGGTAGCCGTACCGGAAGGTGCGGCTGGATCACCTCCTTTCTAAGGAGCATCTGGCAGCTGGTCGGCCCTGTCGTGGGGTCGGGGTGGTTGTCCAGGCCCATGCCCGTGCCGAACGTGTGCGGGGTGGTGCTCACGGGTGGAACATCGACTACGGCTCATCTGGTGGTGGGTGGCGTCTAGTACGCCTGCGGTCTTCGGGTCGCGGGGAGGGAACGACGTTCGTCTGGTTGCTGGGTGGGCTTGGCACGCTGTTGGGTCCTGAGGGAACAGCCGGTTGGTTGTTGTCTCGGGGCGATGCCCGAGCCGGCGCCCTTGTGTGGGGTGTCGTGCTGGGGGGTGGCCTTCGGGTCGTCACGGGTTCACGTACCACGCCAGCTCTTCGGGGTCGGTGTCGGCGGGGCCGGGTGTGGCGGGTCGGTCGTTGCTTGAGAACTGCACAGTGGACGCGAGCATCTTTGTAAAGTCTTTGTGGTCAAGTTTATAAGGGCACAGGGTGGATGCCTTGGCACTAGGAGCCGAAGAAGGACGTTGTAGCCTGCGATAAGCCTCGGGGAGTTGGCAAACGAACCGTGATCCGAGGATCTCCGAATGGGGAAACCCCGCCGCAGTCATGTGCGGTGACCCACACCTGAATATATAGGGTGTGTGGAGGGAACGCCGGGAAGTGAAACATCTCAGTACCGGCAGGAAGAGATATTCCGTGAGTAGTGGCGAGCGAAAGCGGATCAGGCCAAACCGATCGCGTGTTCAAGCCGGCAGGCGTTGCGCGTTCGGGGTTGTGGGACCTTTCAGTCAGGACTGCCGTCCTGGCAGGGAGTCAGAAAGTCGCGTCATAGTCGAAGGGCATTGAAAGGCCCGGCACAGAGGGTGGTACCCCCGTAGACGAAATGGCGTGGCCTCCCGAGAGGGATCCCAAGTAGCTCCGGGCCCGAGAAACCTGGAGTGAATCTGCACAGACCACTGTGTAAGCCTAAATACTACCTAGTGACCGATAGCGGACAAGTACCGTGAGGGAAAGGTGAAAAGTACCCCGGGAGGGGAGTGAAATAGTACCTGAAACCGTGTGCCTACAATCCGTCGGAGCCTCCCTAGCAGGGGTGACGGCGTGCCTTTTGAAGAATGAGCCTGCGAGTTAGTGGTACGTGGCGAGGTTAACCCGTGTGGGGAAGCCGTAGCGAAAGCGAGTCCGAACAGGGCGTTTGAGTCGCGTGCTCTAGACCCGAAGCGAAGTGATCTAGCCATGGGCAGGTTGAAGCGCGGGTAAGACCGCGTGGAGGACCGAACCCACCTGGGTTGAAAACCGGGGGGATGACCTGTGGTTAGGGGTGAAAGGCCAATCAAACTTCGTGATAGCTGGTTCTCCCCGAAATGCATTTAGGTGCAGCGTCACGCGTTTCTTGCCGGAGGTAGAGCTACTGGATAGCCGATGGGCCCCACCAGGTTACTGACGTTAGCCAAACTCCGAATGCCGGTAAGCCAGAGCGTGGCAGTGAGACTGCGGGGGATAAGCTCCGTAGTCGAGAGGGAAACAGCCCAGACCACCAGCTAAGGCCCCTAAGCGTGTGCTAAGTGGGAAAGGATGTGGAGTTGCACAGACAACCAGGAGGTTGGCTTAGAAGCAGCCACCCTTGAAAGAGTGCGTAATAGCTCACTGGTCAAGTGATTCCGCGCCGACAATGTAGCGGGGCTCAAGCACACCGCCGAAGCTGTGGCATTCACACTTTCGACAAGCCTTCGTGGTTCAGTCGTGTGGATGGGTAGGGGAGCGTCGTGTGGCGGGTGAAGCAGCGGGGTAACCCAGTTGTGGACGCCACACGAGTGAGAATGCAGGCATGAGTAGCGAATGACGGGTGAGAAACCCGTCCGCCGAATGACCAAGGGTTCCAGGGCCAGGCTAATCCGCCCTGGGTAAGTCGGGACCTAAGGCGAGGCCGACAGGCGTAGTCGATGGACAACGGGTTGATATTCCCGTACCGGCGAAGGACCGCCCATACCGAGCCCGGTGATGCTGACCGTCCGAGCCGACGCACCGCACCTTCGGGTGCACCGCGTCGGGGAGCACGGGACCCGAACCGGTAGTAGGTAAGCGTATTAACAGGGGTGACGCAGGAAGGTAGCCAAGCGTGGCGATGGTTGTCCACGTCCAAGGTCGTAGGGCGAGGTGTAGGCAAATCCGCACCTCATGAAGCCTGAGAGCTGACGGTGACCGCGATAGCGGGAATCTGGTGATCCTATGCTGCCTAGAAAAGCCTCGACGCGAGGTCCTAGCCGCCCGTACCCCAAACCGACTCAGGTGGTCAGGTAGAGAATACCAAGGCGATCGAGCGAATCGTGGTTAAGGAACTCGGCAAAATGCCCCCGTAACTTCGGGAGAAGGGGGGCCTGAAGCGTGAACCGACTTGCTCGGGGAGCGTGGAGGGCCGCAGAGACCAGGGAGAAGCGACTGTTTACTAAAAACACAGGTCCGTGCGAAGTCGCAAGACGATGTATACGGACTGACGCCTGCCCGGTGCTGGAAGGTTAAGAGGACGGGTCAGCCGCAAGGCGAAGCTCAGAATTTAAGCCCCAGTAAACGGCGGTGGTAACTATAACCATCCTAAGGTAGCGAAATTCCTTGTCGGGTAAGTTCCGACCTGCACGAATGGCGTAACGACTTCTCCGCTGTCTCAACCGCGAACTCGGCGAAATTGCACTACGAGTAAAGATGCTCGTTACGCGCAGCAGGACGGAAAGACCCCGGGACCTTTACTATAGCTTGGTATTGGTGTTCGGTGCGGCTTGTGTAGGATAGGTGGGAGACTGTGAAGCCGGCACGCCAGTGTCGGTGGAGTCATCGTTGAAATACCACTCTGGTCGCTCTGGATATCTAACCTCGGTCCGTGATCCGGACCAGGGACAGTGCCTGGTGGGTAGTTTAACTGGGGCGGTTGCCTCCTAAAATGTAACGGAGGCGCTCAAAGGTTCCCTCAGCCTGGTTGGCAATCAGGTGGCGAGTGCAAGTGCACAAGGGAGCTTGACTGTGAGACAGACATGTCGAGCAGGGACGAAAGTCGGAACTAGTGATCCGGCGGTGGCTTGTGGAAGCGCCGTCGCTCAACGGATAAAAGGTACCCCGGGGATAACAGGCTGATCTTGCCCAAGAGTCCATATCGACGGCATGGTTTGGCACCTCGATGTCGGCTCGTCGCATCCTGGGGCTGGAGTAGGTCCCAAGGGTTGGGCTGTTCGCCCATTAAAGCGGTACGCGAGCTGGGTTTAGAACGTCGTGAGACAGTTCGGTCCCTATCCGCTGCGCGCGCAGGAAACTTGAGAAGGGCTGTCCCTAGTACGAGAGGACCGGGACGGACGAACCTCTGGTGTGCCAGTTGTTCCGCCAGGAGCACGGCTGGTTGGCTACGTTCGGAAGGGATAACCGCTGAAAGCATCTAAGCGGGAAGCCTGCTTCAAGATGAGGTTTCCACGCCCTCAGGGGCGAGAGGCTCCCAGCTAGAACACTGGGTCGATAGGCCGGATGTGGAAGGCAGGACTAACGACTGCCGCAGCTGACCGGTACTAATCAGCCGACAACTTCACCACAACTTACTTGCTACGCGTCCACTGTGCGGTTCCCGAGAAACGAACGACACCCGTTCGACCACGGTCGAACCGGTTCCCGTTCACAACTCGACAAAGTTACGGCGGTCATAGCGAAGGGGAAACGCCCGGTCCCATTCCGAACCCGGAAGCTAAGCCCTTCAGCGCCGATGGTACTGCACTCGCCAGGGTGTGGGAGAGTAGGACGCCGCCGGACACCATTCAGAAGAAGCCACCCCACACGGGGTGGCTTCTTCTGTTTCCCGCAAGTTCCCGCTGCTGTTGGTACGGGTCGTTGTCGACGGTGTCGTTCGGGAACACTGGTGCCATGACGGTGACGGTGCGTGAGGCCTCGCCTGCCGACCGCGCGCTCGTCGGCCGGCTCCTCGACCTGTGCCTGCACGAGTTCTCCGAGTTCGACGGGCTGGACATCGGCTGGGATGGCTCGTACGCGTACCCGTGGCTCGAGGCCTACTGGGTCGATCACGACCGCCAGGCGTACGTCTTCGACGTCGAGGGGCACCCTGCGGGCTTCGCTCTCGTCCGCCTGACCAAGCCCGTCGAGCTCGCCGAGTTCTTCGTCCTGCGCAAGTACCGGCGGCAGGGTGTGGGGACCGACGCCGCGGGCCAGGTGATCGCCAGGCATCCTGGTCGCTGGGTCATCTCCCAGGCGGGCGCGAACGCGAGGGCCACGGCGTTCTGGCGCAGGGCGGTCCCGAGTCCGTTCGTCGAGCGTCGCGAGGCGGACGGCCGGGTCGTGAGGACGTTCGAGACGGTCTCGTAGGGCCGGGCGGCGCCGGCGCGGTCGCAGCTCGGGGCCGCGCCCGGTTCTCGGGTGCTCGGCGTCGTCGCGGTGTGTCCTGGCCCTCTAGATCGGACGGGTGACGCGCCGGTGCGGCGCCGTCCCCCGTTCGGACTGTGCACGATCACAGGATCGTAACGATGGGCTGCATTCGGCTGGACGGGTCTTTCGGTCACGTGGTTGCCGTGCTTGAGTTGTGCACGTTCACAGGCGGTGACCGTGCACAGCGATGTGCCGGGGCGATACGACGGAGTGTCATGACCTTTGCGAGCTGGCCCACGGGCAGCGCGATCTCGTTCGGCGGCGACTACAACCCCGAGCAGTGGTCGCGTGACGTGTGGCGCGAGGACATGGCCCTCATGCGCGAGGCGGGCGTCAACCTGGTGAGCGTCGGGATCTTCTCCTGGGGCCTCCTCGAGGTCGCCGAGGGCGAGTTCGACTTCTCGTGGCTCGACGAGGTGCTCGACCTGCTGCACGCGAACGGCATCGCGGTCGACCTCGGGACGCCCACGGCGTCACCGCCGGCGTGGTTCTTCGCGGCCTACCCTCAGGCGCGCGTCGTCGCCAAGGACGGCCAGGTGCTCGGGTTCGGCTCGCGCGGCATGGCGTCGCCGAGCTCGCCGGAGTACCGGGCGGCGGCGGTGCGGGTCGCGTCGGCTCTCGCCGAGCGGTACGCGCAGCACCCGGCGGTCGTCATGTGGCACGTGCACAACGAGTACGGCGCGCCGGTCGGCGAGGACTTCTCCGACTACGCCGTGGCCGCGTTCCGCGAGTGGCTGCGCGAGCGGTACGGGTCGCTCGACGCGCTCAACGCGGCGTGGGGCACGGCGTTCTGGGGCCAGCACTACACGGACTGGGCGCACGTCGCTGCGCCGCGCGCGACCCCGAGCGTCGCGAACCCCGCGCAGAAGCTGGACTTCGCGCGGTTCTGCGACCACCAGCTGCGGGCCTGCTACGTCGCCGAGCGCGACGCGATCCGGGCCCACGCGTCGCAGCCGATCACGACCAACTTCATGGCGAACGAGTGCCCCACGACGGACCTGTTCGCGTGGGCGCGCGAGGTCGACGTCGTCTCCAACGACCACTACCTCACCGCGGCCGACGAGCGGAACCACGTGGGCCTCGCGCTGGCCGCGGACCTCACGCGGTCGGTCGCGGGCGGCGCGCCGTGGATCCTCATGGAGCACTCCACGTCGGCGGTCAACTGGCAGCCGCGCAACGTGGCGAAGCGGGCGGGGGAGATGGCGCGTAACTCGCTGTCGCACGTCGCGCGTGGTGCCGACGGGGTCCTGTTCTTCCAGTGGCGGGCCTCGCGCTCGGGCGCGGAGAAGTTCCACTCGGCGATGCTCCCGCACGCCGGCACGTCGTCGCGCGTGTGGCGCGAGGTCGTCGAGCTCGGCGACGCGCTGCGGACGCTCGCGCCGCTGCGGGGTTCGCGCGTGCGGGCTCAGGCCGCGATCCTGTGGGACGCCGAGTCGTTCTGGGCGCAGGACCTCGAGTGGCGGCCCTCGGTCGACGTCCAGCACAAGGAGCGCGTGCGCGCGTATTACGAGCGGCTGTGGCGCGACGGCATCACCGTGGACTTCGTCCACCCGTCGCAGGACCTGTCGGGCTACCGTCTCGTCGTCGCGCCCGCGTCGTACCTGCTGCGGCAGGCGGACGCCGACAACCTCACGGGCTACGTCGAGGCCGGCGGGACGCTGCTCGTCTCGTTCTTCTCGGCGATCGTCGACGAGCACGACGCCGTGCACCCGGGCGGGTTCGCCGCGCCGCTGCGCGACGCGCTCGGCGTCGTCGTCGAGGAGTTCCTCCCGATGCGCGCGGGCGACACCGCGACGCTCCGCTGGGCGCCGCAGGGCGCGGAGCCGGTCGCACTGACCGCGGACGTGTGGCAGGACGACCTCGTGCTGCACGGTGCCGACGCCGTCGCGACCTACGTCGACGGCCCGGCCGCGGGCGGACCCGCGATCACGCGCCACGTCCACGGTGCCGGTAAGGGCTGGTACGTGTCGACCCGTCTCGGCGTCGACGAGCTCGCGCCGGTCCTCGCCGCGGTCTACGCGGACGCGGGCCTGACACCCGCCGGGCTGCCCCTCGACGTCGAGGTGGTCACCCGGCACGGCGAGGGCGAGGACTTCGTCGTCGCCATCAACCACACCGCGGACGAGGTCAAGGTCGACCTCGGTGCGGGCCAGGAGCTCCTCGGCGCCACTGCGGTCGCCGGGAACCTCGTCATCCCCGCCGGATCGGTCGCCGTGCTGCGCACGACGACCCCGCAGCACGGAGGTGATGGCCAGCCGTAGAGCCCCGGGCGCCCCGGGGCGTCCGTTGCAGTTCGGTTCACCACGTCGCAGCGTCGCGTCGCACTCCAGGGCAGCGCTGTGGCACCTACCGGAAGGACCCTCATGCGCAAGACCCTGTTCCGCACGGCGGCCGCACTCGCCGCCGTGACGATGCTGGCCGCCTGCAGCGGTGGCGGTGACACCCCGGCCGACCCGACGACGCCCGCGGCGCCCGAGACGAGCGCCGCCCCCGCCGGTGCGTCCGGCGCGTTGACCATCTGGGTCGACGAGAACCGCAAGCCCGCCGTGCAGGCCGCGGTCGACATCTACAACGAGACGAACCCCGACGTCGACGTCGAGCTCGTCGTGAAGAACTTCGAGGACATCCGCGCCGACTTCCTCGCCCAGGTCCCCACCGGTGAGGGCCCGGACATCACGATCGGTGCGCACGACTGGCTCGGCTCGTTCATCGTGAACGGCGTCGCCGAGCCCATCGACATGGGGGCGAAGGCCGCCGAGTTCGAGACGGTCGCCACGCAGGCGTTCACGTACGACGGCCAGATGTACGGCCTGCCGTACGCGCTCGAGTCGATCGCCGTCGTCCGCAACACCGCGCTCGTCGACTCCACGCCGGCGACCTGGGACGAGATGATCGCCAAGGGTAAGGAGGCGAAGACCAAGTACCCGTTCGTCATCAACACGAACGGCACGACGGGTGACGCCTACACGTACTACGGCCTGCAGACGTCGTTCGGCGCCCCCGTGTTCAAGCAGAACGCGGACGGCTCGTACACCAGCGAGATCGGCATGGGCGGCGACGCGGGGCTCGCGTACGCGAAGTTCCTCGGCGAGAACGGCATGAAGGGCGCGGGGAACTTCAGCACCGACTGGACGTACGACGTCGCGAACCAGGAGTTCGCGGACGGCAACGCGCCGTACACGATCGCCGGCCCGTGGGCCATCGCGACGTTCACGGGTGCGGGCATCGACGTCGCGGTCGACCCGATCCCGTCCGCCGGTGGCCAGCCCGCCGCCCCGTTCGTCGGGGTCCAGGGCTTCTACCTCTCGTCGCAGAGCGACAGCAAGCTCATCGCGAACGACTTCCTCGTGAACTACGTCGCGACGGCGAACGTCATCAAGGCGCTCTACGACGCGGACCCGCGCCTCCCGGCGATGACCTCGGTCGCGGACCAGGTCGCGTCCGACCCGATCGTCGCGGGCTTCCTGGCCTCCGCGAAGCAGGGCGCCCCGATGCCGTCGATCCCGGAGATGGGCGACGTCTGGGAGTACTGGAACGCGGCCGAGTCCTCGATCATCTCGGGCTCGGCCGAGCCCGAGGCCGCGTGGAACAAGATGCTGGCCGACCTCGAGGCGAAGCTCGGCTGACGGACCGGGTCGGCGGCGAGGCCTGAGGCGTAGCCCTCGCCGCCGACCCTTCCTCTCCTGACCCCTCCCTCCCCCCGGAGAAGACATGTCGACCCAGCAGTCGTTCAACGCCGTCGTCGCCGGCGACAGCCCGCCGCCCCCGCGGCGAGCCCGCGAGTCCCACGCACGGTCCTGGGACGGGCTCGGCGTCGGGTTCCTCGCGAAGCTCGGCCTCATGGCCGTCATCAACGCGCTCGGCCTCGCCGCGATCTGGTCCGCGTTCGTGGGCGGCGCCTGGGTCCTGCTCGGCGCGATGGTGGTCCTGCTCGTCGTCGCGGACTGGATCTACTTCACCAAGCGGCAGGTGCCGCTGAAGTACCTGTTCCCGGGCCTGGCGTTCCTCGCGGTGTTCCAGCTGTTCACCATCGGCTACACCGGCTACGTCGCCCTCACCAACTACGGCACCGGCCACAACGTGAGCCAGGAGCAGGCGGTCGACGCCCTGCTCAGCCAGAACGAGAAGAAGGTCCCCGACTCGCCGAGCTTCCCGCTGACGATCGTCCGGCAGGACGGCGAGCTCGGCTTCGCGATCGTGCAGGGCGGCGCCGCGAAGGTCGGCACGGCCGACCAGCCGCTCGAGCTCGCCCCCGACGCGACGATCAGCGACACCGTGGTGACCGCGGTCCCCGGGTGGGAGGTCGTCCCCAAGAACCAGGTCCTGTCCGACGCCGCGCTCGCCGACGAGGTGCTCGCGCTGCGCGTCCCGCTGTCCGACGACGCCGCGGACGGCTCGCTGCGGACCGGCGACGCGACCATCGGCGCCGTGTACCGCTCGGTCCTGACGTACGACGCCGCGGCGCAGACCATGACGAACACCGAGACGGGCGTCGTCTACCACGCGACCGACCAGGGCCAGTTCGTCGCCGACGACGGCAGCGCGCTCCCCGTCGGGTGGAAGGTGTTCGTCGGGCTGGAGAACTTCGGCAAGGCGTTCACCGACGACACGTACGCGGGCCCGCTGGTCAAGATCATCGCCTGGACGTTCGTGTTCGCGATCGCGAGCGTCGTCGTGAGCTTCTTCTTCGGCCTCGTGCTCGCCCTGATCTACAACGACCCGCGCGTGCGCGGCCGGGCGGTGCTGCGGACGCTGTTCATCCTCCCGTACGCGTTCCCCGCGTTCCTGTCCGCGCTGCTCTGGCGCGGCATGCTCAACGCCAACCCGGACTACGGGATCATCAACCAGCTGTTCTTCTTCGGTGCCCGCGTCGAGTGGCTCGACGACCCGACGCTCGCCAAGGTCTCGCTGGTCCTGGTGAACCTGTGGCTGAGCTACCCGTACTGGTTCCTGGTCTGCACGGGGGCGCTGCAGTCGCTCCCCGACGACGTGCAGGAGGCCGCGCGGATCGACGGTGCCGGCCGCTGGCGCACGTTCCGGTCGATCACGCTGCCGCTGCTGCTGGTCTCGACCGCGCCGCTGCTGATCGCGTCGTTCGCGTTCAACTTCAACAACTTCACGCTGATCTACATGCTCACGGGCGGTGGGCCGCGGTTCACCGACACGTCCGCGACGCTCGGTCACACCGACATCCTGATCTCGATGGTCTACCAGATCTCCGGGGTCTCGGGAGGCCGGGCCGACTACGGCCTCGCGAGCGCCCTGTCGCTCATCATCTTCGTCGTGATCGGCGTGATCTCGACGCTGATGTTCCGACGCACGCGCCAGCTCGAGGAGGTCAACTGATGAGCACCGTCCACGTCACGTCCCCGGTGATGGCGCGCAACGCCCAGCTGCGTGCGCGCGGCCGGCGCCGCCGGTGGCTCACCGAGGTGAGCTGGAAGTACCTGCTCGCGGTGGTCGTCGTGGTGTACGCGGCGTTCCCGCTGGTGTACGTGCTGTCCGCGTCGCTCGCCTCGGGCGGGACGCTCACGGGCTCGACCCAGCTGTTCCGGTCGGTCTCGGGGGAGAACTACCAGGCCCTCGACGCGACGCGGTTCTGGGACTGGGCCGGCAACAGCCTGCTCGTCGCCACGGTCACCGCGATCGGGTCGGTGCTCATGGGTGCCGCGGCCGCGTACGCGTTCTCGCGGTTCCGGTTCACCGGGCGCCGCACCGGGCTGACCACGCTGCTCATCATCCAGATGTTCCCGCAGATGCTCGCGTTCGTCGCGATCTTCCTGCTGCTGCTGTCGCTCGGCGAGATCGTCCCGGTGCTCGGCCTCAACAGCAAGCTCGCCCTGATCGCGGTGTACCTGGGCGGCGCGCTCGGCTCGAACACGCTGCTGCTGTACGGCTTCTTCAACAGCGTGCCGCGCGAGCTCGACGAGGCAGCCAAGATCGACGGCGCGTCGCACTCGCAGATCTACTGGACGATCATCCTGCGCCTCGTGACCCCGATCCTCGCGGTCGTCGGCCTGCTGTCGTTCATCACCGCGTTCGGCGAGTTCATCCTGGCCCGCGTCATCCTCACCTCCGAGAGCAACTGGACGCTCGCGGTGGGGATGTACGGGTGGGTGTCCGACCAGCTCAACGCCAACTGGGGCCTGTTCGCGGCGGGTGCCGTGCTCGCGGCGCTCCCGATCCTCGTGCTCTTCCTCGTCCTGCAGAAGTACATCGTCGGCGGCCTGACCGCCGGCTCCGTGAAGGGCTGACGAGCTCCCGGTCCCGCCGTCCGCCGCACGCCCCCTGATGTGCGGGCGGCGGGGCCGGGTTCCACCGGCGACGACGACGTCGTCGCCCACCACGCAGCGCGGTACGCCTCGCGTCGGCCGTTCCCCTCGTCGGACGACGCCCGCGGTGATGCAGTGCGCCGTCGCCCGTCGGGGACGGCCGTCCGACCGAAGACGATCGAACGAAGGGACACTCCCCGTGTCTGCACCGCTGAATGCACGATCTCGCCGGTGGGCCGCGTTCGCGGCCGCCGGCTCGCTCCTGGTCCTGTCCCCGCCGCTCGTCGCGGCCGCCGCCGACGGCCCGGTCCCCGCCGGCGTCGTCGTCGAGCCGGTTGCCGGCCTGCCCGCCGACTTCGCGACCGGGGTCGACGTCTCGTCGGTCCTGTCGCTCGAGGAGAGCGGCGTGGTGTTCCGTGACGCGTCCGGGCAGCCCGCCGACATCTTCACGACGCTCGCCGCCGCGGGCGTGACGGACGTGCGCGTGCGCGTCTGGAACGACCCGTACGACGCGCAGGGCCACGGCTACGGCGGCGGCACGGTCGACGTCGAGCGCGCGGTCGAGATCGGTGAGCGGGCGACCGCCGCCGGCATGGGCGTGCTCGTCGACTTCCACTACTCCGACTTCTGGGCGGACCCCGGCAAGCAGTCCGCGCCGAAGGCCTGGGAAGGCTTCACCGTCGAGCAGAAGGCCGACGCGATCGAGGACTTCACGGCCGCGAGCCTGCAGCAGTTCGAGGACGCGGGCGTCGACGTGCGCATGGTCCAGGTCGGCAACGAGACCACCAACGGCATGTCCGGCGTCTGGCTCGCGGACAACGACTGGGACTGGGGCGAGGTCGCGCAGCTGTTCGACGCGGGCAGCAGCGCCGTGCGCGAGGTGCTGCCCGACGCGCTCGTCGCGCTGCACTTCACGAACCCCGAGAAGGCCGGCTCGTACGCGTGGATCGCGGACGAGCTCGCCGAGCACGAGGTGGACTACGACGTGTTCGCGTCGTCGTACTACCCGTTCTGGCACGGCACGCTCGCGAACCTGACGGACGTCCTGTCCGGCATCGCGACGGAGCACGGCAAGCAGGTCATGGTCGCCGAGACGTCCTGGGCGTACACGCTCGAGGACGGTGACGGGCACGCGAACACCGTGCGCCCGGGCCAGAACGACGCGAACCCGCGCTACCCGTTCAGCCCGCAGGGCCAGGCGACCGCGTTCCGCGACGTGGTCGCGGCGGTCCACGCGGTCGGCGACGCGGGCATCGGCGTCTACTACTGGGAGCCGGCGTGGCTGCCGGTCGGCACCCCCACGCAGGACAACGCGTCGCTGTGGGAGCGGGACGGCTCCGGTTGGGCGTCGAGCTTCGCGGGGGAGTACGAGGACGACGCCGCGCAGTGGCACGGCGGCTCCGCGGTCGACAACCAGGCGCTGTTCGACTTCGACGGTGTCCCGCTCGCGTCGCTCGGCGTGTTCGACTACGTGCGCACCGGCTCGACCGCCCCGCGTGCGGCGTCGTCCGTCGAGACCGCGACGGTCACCGTCGACCAGGGCGACGAGCTCGCGCTGCCGGCGACGGTGCGCGTGCACTACAACGACGGTGACAGCGCGGACGTCGCGGTCACGTGGAGCGACTCGGCCGACTGGATCAGCGTCCCCGGCCGCTACACGGTCTCGGGCGTGACCGCCGACGGCGACGCGGCGACCGCGTCCGTGACGGTCGTGGCCGTCTCGTCGGGCGTCAACTTCGTCGCGAACCCGAGCTTCGAGACGTGGGGCTGGCCCGAGTGGGCGCTCACCGACTCCGGCACGGACGTCAAGATCGAGTGGAAGGACTCCGGCGACCCGTACGACGGCTTCTACGCCGTCAACCTGTGGTCCGGTGCGGACCACGCCGGGTCCGTCACGCAGGAGGTCACGGGCCTCGCGCCGGGCACGTACGTGCTGTCGGCGACGACCCAGGGCGACGGCGAGGCCACCGACGACACGTTCGAGCTGGTCGCGACGACCGCCGAGGGCACGGTGTCCGCGCCGTTCTCGCTCGACGGCTGGAAGGTCTGGAACACCCCGTCGGTCGAGGTCGAGGTCGGCGAGCCCGGCACGGTCACGGTCGGCGCTCGGTGGGACCTGCAGGGCGGCGCATGGGCGTGGCTCGACGCGTTCTCCCTCACGGCGAAGGTCGAGCCGTCCGACACGGCCGAGCTGGTCGCCGCGCTCGACGAGGCGGGCGACGTGCTGCGCGCCCGCCACACGCCGGCGACGGTCGCGGCGCTGGACCGCGCGGTCGAGATCGGCCGGGTCGTCCTCGCCGGAGGTGACCTCGCCCCCCAGGACGACGTCGACGAGGCCGCCGCGCTGGTGCGCGACGCGATCGCCGCGCTCGTCGTCTCGCCGGACGCGCAGCCGACGGTCACGGCGACGCTCACGTCGGCGTCCGTCCCGCTGGGCACGCGCGGCGAGGTCACCGTGCGCGTCGCGGCGGGCACGACGCCGCGCCCGACGGGCGACGTGACGGTCACGGTCGGCGGCAGCACGGTCACCGGCACCATCCGGCCCGGGCACGACGGCGAGATCACCCTGGCGCTGCCCGCGCTCGCGGTCGGCACCCACCCGGTGACGGTCGCCTACGGCGGCGACGTGCGCGTGGTGCCGGGCACGGCGTCCGCGGGGTCGCTCAAGGTCGTCAAGCTCACCCCGGTCGTCACCGGCACGCTCCGTGCGAAGACGATCACGGCGGGCCAGCAGCCGACGGTCGACGTCGTCGTCGACGCCGGCTCGGTGACGGCCACGGGCCAGGTCCGGGTCTCGATCGGCAGCTACAGCAAGAGCGTCACGCTCACGGCGGCGAGCAAGGGCAAGGCGTCGGTCACGGCGCCGCGCCTCGCCGTCGGGTCCCACGCGGTCAAGGTCCAGTACCTGGGCGACGCCAAGGTGTCCGCGCGGACGGTCTCGGCCGGCACGCTCAAGGTCACGAAGGTGACGCCGAAGGTCGCGCTCTCGCTCGCGAGCAGCACGGTGAAGAAGGGCGCCCCGATCGTGCTGACCGTCAAGGTCACGTCGGCGGGCGTCAAGCCCACCGGCACGGTGCGCGTGACGATCGACGGGAAGTCGCGTGTCGTGTCCCTGCCGTCGAACGGCTCGGGCGTCGTCACGGTCACGCTCGCGGGCCGCGCCGCCGGCTCGTACGCGATCGAGGCGCGCTACGCGGGCACCGACAAGATCGCCGCCGCGACCGGGAAGGTGACGGTCCGCGTGCGATGACGCACCGGTGACGCACGACGAAGGGCGGTGACCGCGTGGTCACCGCCCTTCGTCGTCCTGCGAGGGAGGACGCCGCGCGGCCGCCCCCGGACCGCCTCAGTGCTCGCCGGGCTGCAGGAGGATCGCGCCGTACGGCGGCAGGCTCACGAGCGCCGAGTACGGGCGGCCGTGGTGCGGGTCCGGCAGCGCCTCGACCGTGCCGAGGTTCCCGACGCCCGAGCCGCCGTACTCGTGCGCGTCGGTGTTGAACACCTCGCGCCAGCTGCCGCCTGCGGGCAGCGCGAGCCGGTAGTGCTCGTGCGGCGCGCCCGCGAAGTTCACGACGACGACCACCGGCGGCGTGCCGTCGTGACCCTTGCGGAGGTAGGCGAGCACGTTGTGGTCGGCGTCGTCCGAGTCGATCCACTCGAACCCGTCGGGCGTGTGGTCGAGCTGCCACAGCGCGGGCGTCGCCTTGTACAGCGCGTTGAGGTCCTTGAGCATGCGGTGCACGCCCGCGCGCAGCGGGTCGTCGAGCGCCCACCAGTCCAGCGAGTGCGACTCGGTCCACTCGTCGGCCTGCGCGAACTCCTGGCCCATGAACAGCAGCTGCTTGCCGGGGTGCGTCCACTGGTAGGCGTACAGCGAGCGCACGCCCGCGCACTTCTGCCAGTGGTCGCCCGGCATCCGCCCGTACACCGACCCCTTGCCGTGCACGACCTCGTCGTGCGAGATCGGCAGGACGTACTGCTCGGAGAACGCGTACACCAGCGAGAACGTGATCTCGCCGTGGTGGTAGCGGCGGTGGACCGGCTCCTCCTTGAGGTACCGCAGCGTGTCGTTCATCCAGCCCATGTTCCACTTCAGCCCGAAGCCCAGGCCGTTGTGGTCGGTGGGGGCGGTCACGCCCGGCCACGCGGTCGACTCCTCGGCGATCATCATCGTGCCGGGTGCGCGGCGGTACGCGGTCGCGTTCGTCTCCTGCAGGAACGCGATCGCCTCGAGGTTCTCGCGGCCCCCGTGGCGGTTGGGGCGCCACTGGCCGGGCTGGCGCGAGTAGTCCAGGTAGAGCATCGACGCGACCGCGTCGACGCGCAGCGCGTCCACGTGGAACTCGGTCAGCCAGAACACGGCGTTCGCCACGAGGAAGTTGCGCACCTCGTTGCGGCCGTAGTTGAAGATGTACGTCCCCCAGTCGGGGTGCTCGCCGAGCAGCGGGTCCGGGTGCTCGTACAGCGGCGTGCCGTCGAACCGCGCGAGGGCCCACTCGTCCTTGGGGAAGTGGCCGGGGACCCAGTCGACGATCACGCCGATGCCCGCGCGGTGCAGCGTGTCGATCAGGTAGCGCAGGTCGTCGGGGTGCCCGAACCGCGACGTCGCGGCGTAGTACCCGGTGACCTGGTAGCCCCACGACGGCGCGTACGGGTGCTCGGCCACGGGCAGGAGCTCGACGTGCGTGAAGCCCGTCTCGAGCACGTACTCGGTGAGCTGGTGCGCGAGGTCGCGGTACGACAGGCCCGCGCGCCACGAGCCGAGGTGCACCTCGTACACCGACAGCGGGCCCGAGTGCGGGTCGGTCTGCGCGCGGCGCGCCATCCACTCGTCGTCGCCCCACGTGTAGGCGGACTCGACGACGACCGACGCCGTCGCGGGCGGTACCTCCGTGCCCTGCGCCATCGGGTCGGCCTTCTGCCGCCACGAGCCGTCGGGCGTGAGGATCTCGTACTTGTAGCGCGCGCCCGCCGTCACGCCCGGCACGAACAGCTCCCACACACCCGAGTCGCCGAGCGAGCGCATCGCGTGCGCGGCGCCCTGCCAGTAGTTGAAGTCGCCCACCACGCGCACGGCGCGCGCGTTGGGCGCCCAGACCGCGAACGACGTGCCGTGCACCTCGCCGAGCGCGCTCGGGTACGTGCGCACGTGCGCGCCGAGCACGTCCCACAGCTCCTCGTGCCGGCCCTCGCGGATGAGGTGCCGGTCGAGCTCCTGCACGGTCGGCAGGAACCGGTACGGGTCGTCGACGAGCGTCGCGGTCCCGTCGTACGTGACCTCGAGGCGGTAGTCCGGCACCTCCTCGACCGGCAGGACCGCGACCCAGATGCCGTCCTGCTCGTGCCGCGCGGGCACGCGCGTCTCGCCGGTGATGACGACGACCGACTCCGCGAGGGGGCGCAACGTGCGGATCGTGACACCGCCGCCGCCCGGGTGCGGGCCGAGGACACCGTGCGGGTCGTACCAGGTGCCGTTCGCGACCGCGTGCAGCGTGTCGGGGGCGGCGGGGACCGGGGTGGGGGCGGTCGCGCTCATGCGCCTAGCCAACCACCCCGGCCGCGAGTGCGCAGGTGTACCTCGCCGCGTGACCTGCTCGGACGTGCCCGAACCGCGCGGACGGCCGCTCAGTCCGGGGCGGACGCGGTGCTGCCGCGGGACACGAGCCGCGGCAGGGGAGCGGTGTAGGAGCGCACCGGGCCGTCGGCCAGCACGTTGAGGACGCAGTCGGCGACCTGCATGCCCATCGCGTGCACGTCGAGGCTCATCGCGGACAGCGGGGGGTGCGCGAGGCGGCACAGCGCCGAGTCGTCCCACGCGAGCAGGGAGAGCCGCTCGGGCACCGGGACGCCCATCTCGCCGGCGACGTGCAGGCCGGCGATGGCCATCACGTCGTTGTCGTACACGATCGCCGACGGCGGCGTGCCGCGGCCGAGCAGCGAGCGCGTCGCGCGGGTGCCCGACTCCTCGAGGTAGTCGCCCTCGACGACCACGCCCTGCACGCCGAGCCGCTCGCACTCCGCGACGAACGCGTCGGTGCGCGCCTGCGTGTGCGCGAGCGTCGCCGGGCCGGACACGCGCGCGAGGCGCTTGTGCCCGAGCGCGGCGAGATGCGCGACCGCGTCGCGCATCGCGCGCGCGTTGTCGATCCAGACGTTCGAGAACGGCAGGTCGCGCGTGGGGCCGCCGACGACGACCGTGGGGATGCCGAGCTCGGTGAGCACGTCGAGGCGCTGGTCGACGAGCGCGACGTTCACGACGACGACCGCGTCGACCCCGCCCGACGCCCAGCGGCGGTACGCGGCGATCTCCGCCTCGTGGTCCGGCACGACGTGCAGCAGCAGCGACCGGCCCTCGGTGGACAACCGCTCCTCGATGCCCGAGATGAGCTCGGCGAAGAACGGCTCGATCCCGAGCAGGCGCACCGGTCGCGCCAGCACGAGCCCCACGGCGTCCGTGTGCGTCACGGGCGAGAGCCTAGCGGCGGGCACGCCCCAGACCGCCTCCTACCCGGACGGCCGGGACCACGACGTCGTTGGCGCTGCGCAGCACGGGCGGCGAGGTCAGGGCGTCGAGGTCGAGCACCGCACCGGTGCGCACGCGGAACGTGACGCTCGTGCCCGCGGGGAGGTCGACGAGCGCGTCGTCGACCGTCGCGTCCGGGTCGAGGCGGTCGACGAGCAGCGTCACGTCGCGCGCGAGCGCGTGCGCCGTGACCGTCACGGCGTACCCGCCGGGGACGGGGGTCGCGCTCGCGGTCAGCGGGTCCGGGTCGAGGTCGAGGTCGACGTCCTCGGCGAACAGGTGCACCGCGGCGGCGTCGTCGAGCCGCACGACGAGCGCCTCGCTCGCCGCGTCCAGCGGTCGCGCGACGTCGTCGGGCAGCGCCACGACGCGCACCTCGCGCGGCGGCACGTCCACCGCGAGCCGCGCGGACGCACGCTCGTCGCCGTCGAACGTCTGCCGCGACACCGCCAGGTGCCCGTGCCACGCGTCCGCGGTGTCGTTGACGACCGCGACCACGGGCGCACCGTCGCGCTCCTGCACCGTGAGCAGGCGCGGCGCGTTCGCGTGCCGCAGCGCCCACCACAGCGGCTTGACGCGCTCGTCGCCGTCCACCGCTGCCCACGACGTCACGGGCCAGCAGTCGTTGAGCTGCCACACGACCGACCCGGCGGTGCGCGGCCACCACGAGCGGTGGTGCGTCGTGGCGTACGCGACCGCGCGCGCCTGGTTGAGCTGCGTCGCCCAGTGCCAGTCCGTGAAGTCCTCGGGCACGCCGAGGTGCGGTGCGAGCCCGCGGTCGAGCTTGCCGTTGCCGTCCTCGGCCTTCTGGTGCGCCAGAAACGTCGGGTGCTCCTTGTCGACGACGAGCGCGCCCTGCTCGTCGCGGACCGCGCGGGTCAGCGTCGACCACGTGGGCGGGCCCTGGAACCCGAACTCGGAGCAGAACCGCGGCACGTCGTCGCGGTAGTGCGTGTAGTCGACGCGGTTCCACACCTCCCACTGGTGGTGGGTGCCGTGGGCCGGGTCGTCGGGGTGCACCTCGTCGGGCGCGAACCCGGGGGAGTACGGGCTGTTGTCGGCGTACGGGCGGCTCGGGTCGAGCTCCGCGACGACCGCGGGGAACAGCTCCGTGGCGTACCGGTGGCCCCACGTGCGGCCGTCGAGCTCGTCCTTCCAGCCCCAGTCCTCGTGGCCCCACACGTTCTCGTTGCCGCCGTTCCACAGCACGAGGCTCGCGTGCGACGCGAGCCGCACGACGTTCTCGCGCGCCTCCGCCTCGATCTCCTCGAGCAGCGGGGACTCCTCCGGGTACGCCGCGCACGCGAGCAGGAAGTCCTGCCAGACGAGCACGCCGCGCTCGTCGCACACGTCGTAGAGGTCGTCGGACTCGTAGATGCCGCCGCCCCACACCCGCAGCAGGTTGAGGTGCGCGCCGAGCGCCTGGTCGACGCGACGCTCGAGGCGCTCGCGGGTGATCCGGGTGAGCAGGTGGTCGTCGGGGATCCAGTTGGCGCCGCGGACGAACACCGGTCGGCCGTTCACGACGAACGTGAACCGCGTGCCGTGCTCGTCGCGGCTGCGGTCGACGCGCACGTCGCGGAAGCCGAGCCGCCGGTGCCAGCGGCCGAGGTCGTCGTGGCCCGCCGCCGCGAGCGTCACGGTCGCGTCGACGAGCGGCTGGTCGCCGTGGCCGACGGGCCACCACACGGGCGCGTCGGGGACCTCGACGACGAGCGTCGCCGCGTCCTCGTCGGGCGCGAGCGACGCGACCGCGACGACGCCCGCGACCTGCGCGCGGACCGTGAGCGGGGCGTCACCGCCGGGCAGGCCCGAGCGCTCCACGGTGACGTGCAGCTCCGCGCGGCCCGTGCCGTCGGCGCCCAGCGTGACGACGGGGCGCACCTGCGCGAGCCGCGCGACGCGCCACCGCTCGACGCGCACCGGGCGCCACAGCCCCGCGGTCTGCAGGTCGGGTCCCCAGTCCCAGCCGAACGAGCACGCCATCTTGCGCACCATGTTGAACGGCTGCGGGTACGCGAGCGGGCGGTGCCCCAGGCGGGCCTCCTCGGCCTCGGCGTGGTGCAGGGCCGAGGCGAGGTCGACCCGCAGCGTCGTGCCGGCGCGGCCGACCAGCGCGCGCACGTCGAACCGGTAGGAGCGGTGCTGGTTGGCGGTGCGGCCGAGCACGTGGGCGTCGCCCGCGACGACGAGCGAGGTCGTCGCGACCGTGTCGATGCCGTCGAACGCGAGGTCGACGCGCTCGTCGTGCGCGGCCGCGGGCTCGTCGAGCGGGCGCTCGTAGCGCCAGTCGACGTGCCGCATCCACGCGAGCGCCTCCTCGTTCCGGTCGAGGTACGGGTCCGGGATCAGGCCCGCGTCGAGCAGCGCCGTGTGGCTGGTGCCGGGGACGGCGGCGGGGACGCCCGCGGCCAGGGCGGCCGCCAGCGCCGGGTCGAGGTCGCCGGGCGTGCCCGCCGTGGCGGTCAGCAGCCAGCCGTCGGCGAGGTCGGTGAAGGTCATGAGTGTGCTCCGGGTGGTACGCGGTGAGCGGGTCCAGGTCTCGTCGTCGCGGGCTACTTGGTCGCTCCTGAGGTGAAGCCGTTGTAGATGAACCGCTGCAGGAACAGGAACAGGACGAGGATCGGCACGATCGTGATGACGACGCCCGCGCTGATGACCTCCCACTGCGAGCCGAACGGCCCCTTGAACGCGAACAGCGCTGTGGAGATGGGCCGCTTCTCCGGGTCGGTGATGTACAGGAACGGCAGGAAGAACTCGTTGTAGATGCCGATCCCCTTGATGATCACGACCGTCGCGATCGCGGGCTTGAGGTTGGGCAGGATGATCCGGAAGAAGATCCGCAGGTGCCCGGCGCCGTCGATCGTCGCGGCCTCGTCGAGCGAGCGCGGGATGCTGCGCACGAACTGCAGGAAGATGTAGATCGAGATGATGTCCGTGCCCATGAACAGCAGGATCAGCGCGGCCTGGCTGTCGTAGAGACCCAGCCAGTTGATGATCTGGAACGTCGCGACCTGCGTGGTGACGCCCGGGACGAGCGTCGCGAGCAGGAACAGGTTGAGCACGCCGCGGCGCCCGACGAACCGGAACCGGTCGAGCGCGTACGCGGTCGCCGCACCGATGAGGATCGTGCCCGCGATGGCCACCGTGAAGATGAGCACCGTGTTGACGAAGCCGCGCGCCATACCGCCACGGGTGAACGCCGTGACGTAGTTGGAGACGTTCGTCCAGCTCTCGGGTGCCGTGAACGGGCCGGTGGACAGGAACTCCTGGTTGGTCTTGAAGGAGCCCATGACGATGAGCACGATCGGCAGGATCATCACGAGCGACGCGACCACCAGGGACACGTACTTCACGGTGCTCGCCAGGCCGGCGGTCAGGGTGCGGGTCATGTCAGGTCCACCTCGTCGTCGGGGAGCACCTTGCGCTGGACCCAGGTGACGATCAGCACCACGACCAGCAGGACCACCGCCATCGCGGAGGCGAGGCCGACCATGTTGCGGTTGAACGCCATCCAGACCGTGCGCATGACGAACGTCTCGGTGCCGTTGCCGCCGTCCGTCATGACCTTCGGGATCTCGAACACCGACAGGGAGCCGGAGATCGCGAGGATCAGGGAGAGCCCGACGATCGGGCGGATGGACGGCAGGATGATGTACCGGAACTCGTGCCAGCGGCTCGCGCCGTCGATCTCGGCGGCCTCGTAGATCTCCGAGCTGATCGACTGGATCGCGCCCAGGAACATCACGAAGTTCAGCCCCATGTAGCGCCAGACCGAGACGCTCGCGAGCGTCGCGTTCGCGATGTCCGGGTCACCCGTCCACTGCTGGACGAGCGACTCGAGCCCGAGCGACATGAGCACGGTGTCGAGCCCGCCCTCGGGGCGCAGGAAGTTGAGGAAGATCAGGCCGATCGCGACGCCGTTGATGAGGTACGGGAAGAACAGGATGCCCTTCCACAGGTTCTTGAACCGGATCCTGAACGACAGGATCGTCGCGAAGTACAGCGCGATCACCATCTGCACGAACGACGCCACGAAGTAGTACAGGGACACGTAGAACACGTGCAGGTTCTCCGGGTCGGTGAAGACCTCGGTGTAGTTCTCGAACCCGACGAGGTTCTTCGTCTTGTCCAGGCCGTCCCAGTCGGTGAACGAGTACCAGAACATGTTCACGACGGGGACGTACGTGAGCAGCACCAGCAGCGCCACCGGCACGAGCAGGAACAGGTAGGGGACGATCCGGCGGCGCCAGCGGGGTCCGGCCGCGCCCCCCGGGGAGGAGGTCCCGGGGGCGCGGCCGGTCGGGGCGGCCGCCGTCGTCGGGCGCCGCACGCCCGTCTCGGCGGTGGTCATCCGCTTCCTCAGGCGCCGGCCTCCGCGCGGCCGTCGGCCCACGCGGCGTTGAGGTCGTCGAAGATCTCCTGCTTGGTGCGCGCACCGGAGCGGGCGTCGTCGACGATCTTCTGGCGGTACTTCGGGTCGGTCGTCACGATGCCGGACGCGGTGTCGATGTCCGCGAACAGCGACTCCTTGCCCGCGGGCGCGGGGTTCAGCGTGATGAGCTCGACCTCGTCGACGAAGCCCTGCAGCGCGGCCGGCACCTCGCCGTCGATCAGCGGCGACAGACCGACCTGCGACTCCGAGAACCCGGACTCGTGGTTGAACCAGTCGATCCACGCGCGCGCGGTGACCTTGTTCTTCGAGTGCACGTTGATGCCGAGGTTGTAGTCACCGCCGGCGACCGCGTGGAACGTGCCGTCGACCTGCGCGGGGAACGGCATGTAGCCGATGTCGTCCGCGCTGGCGCCCGCGGCCTCCGCGGCCGCCTGCATCTGCGGGATCGCCCACGAGCCGAGGACCATCGTGGCGATCTCGCCCGTGCCGAGCAGCTGCTTGGACTGCTCCCAGTTGGTGGTCGTCGGGTCCGCCTCCGTGAGGCCCTTCGCGACGACGTCGTAGATCAGCCCGTCGATGACGCCCGAGTCGGAGTCCTCGGTCCACGGCGTGTCGGTCGCCGTCATCTCGTTGACGTAGTCCGGGTTCGCGGTGACGGCGCCGCGCGCGCCGTTCCACTGGGTCAGCGGCCAGCTGTCCTTGTAGTTGGTGTAGAGCGGGGCGACCTTGATGCCCGCGTCCTTGATCGCCTGCAGGTCGGTCAGGAACTCCTCGGGTGTCGTCGGGAAGTCCGTGACGCCCGCGGCCTCCCAGACCTTCGTGTTGTAGACGATGCCCTGCACGTTGCCGACCACGGGGATGCCGTAGGACTTGCCCTCGAACGTCTTGTCCGTGATCCAGCGGTACTCCTTCGCCATCTCGTCGTAGTCGCCGAGGGGCTCGAAGAAGTCGCCGAGCTGGTCGGGGGTCACCGAGCCGGGGATCGCGAGCACGTCGCCGTAGTTGTCGGTGTTCATGCGCGTCTTCACCTCGCCCTCGTAGTCGGTGATGCCCTCGATCTTCACGTCGGTGACGTCGGGGTACGTCGCCTTGAACTGCGCGACGTACTCGTCGAACGTGCCGTCCTCGACGAGGTCCGTGCGCCAGGTGAGCACCGTGATGGCGCCCGAGGGCGTCGCGTCGGCGTCGGGCGTCGAGTCGGCGGGCGGGTCGTCGGAGGCCCCGGAGCACGCGGCGGTCAGGGCCAGGACCGCGCTCGCCGCGGTGAGGCCCATCGCGAGGCCCAGCGGTCGGCGGCGTCGGTGGTGAGGGAACATCGGTGATCCTCTCGTCGTCCCGGCACCTCGCCGTGCCGGCCGTGGGGGGTGGGCGTCGTCGCCCAAACGGGATCTTCCGACCCCGTCGACATTCTTAGACCAGTGAATAAAGTAAGTCAACGCATCGGTGTCGCTCAGCAGCCGGGCGTTCCCGGATCGTTACCATGGGGCCGCGCGCCACCGCCGTGGCCGGCGACGACAGGAGGGCTGTGAACAGCACCCAGGAGGGCATCGGCGCCGCGCACGCGAGCAGCAGGTCCGCGATCCTCGACCTGATCCGCGCCGCCGGCACGGTCTCGCGCGTCGAGCTCACGCGCGTCTCCGGCCTCACGGGCGCCACCGTCTCGACCGTCGTGCGCCGCCTCATCGACGACGGGCTCGTCGTCGAGGTCGGCCGCGCCGAGTCCACCGGTGGCAAGCCCCGCATGCTGCTCGAGCTCGACCCGTACGCGCGGTTCGCCGTCGGCGTGCACCTCGACCACGCGGGCATCACCTACGTCATCGCCAACCTCGGCGGGGCGGTCGTCGCGCGCTGGCGGCGGCCCGGCGCGGGATCCGACGACCCGCGCGAGGTCGTCGCGCGCATCGCCGCCGAGATCCGCGCGACCGTCGCGCGCACCGGCGTCGACCCCGAACGCATCCTCGGCCTCGGCGTCGTGTCACCCGGACCCATCGCCGCCACCACCGGCATGACCCTCACGCCGCCCGTCATGCAGGCGTGGACCGAGTTCCCGCTCGCCGCCGCGCTCGAGGAGGCCGTCGGCCTGCCCGTGCTGCTCGACAACGACGCGACCGCCGCCGCCATCGGCGAGTACTGGTCCGGGGGAGTGCCCACCGGCAGCGCGTTCGCGGCGCTCTACATGGGCACCGGCATCGGTGCGGGCATCCTCGTCGACGGCACCGTGTACCGGGGGTCGAGCTCCAACGCCGGCGAGGTCGGTCACGTCTGCGTCGCCGTCGACGGGCCCACGTGCTGGTGCGGCAGCAAGGGCTGCGTCGAGGCGCTCGCGGGCCCCGCGGCCGTCGTCGCGCAGGCGCGCGAGGCGGGCTTCGAGCTCGCGGGGCGCGGCGTGTCCGAGGACTTCGCGCAGATCGCCCGCGCCGCCGCGCGCGGGGAGGCCGACGCGATGGCACTGCTCGAGCGGTCCGCGCAGTACCTCGCGGTCGCCGCGCAGACGCTCGCCAACGTGCTCGACCTCGCGCACGTCGTCCTCACCGGGCCGTCGTTCGCGATCGCCGGGTCGCTCTACCTGCCCGTGATCCAGGAGCGCCTGTCGCGCACGTTCTTCGCGCGCGGCAGCCACGGCGTGCGCGTCGCGATCTCGTCCCACGCGCCCGAGGCCGCGGCGGTCGGCGCCGCCGCGCTCGTCCTGCAGGCCGAGCTCGCGCCCCGGCGGCGCGGCATGCGCATGGTCCTCGAGCCCGCCGAGGTCGTCGCGCAGGGCTGACGGGCAGGGTCGACGGGCAGGGTCGACGGACGGGTCAGCCCGCGAGCCGGTCCAGCCCCGCGAGCGGGATGGGCAGCCAGCTCGGGCGGTTGCGTGCCTCGTACACCGCCTCGTACAGCGTCTTGTCGAGCTCGAGCGCGCGCGTCAGGAGCGCAGCGTCCGCCGGGTCGACCGACGACGGCGGCGAGGCCTGCGCGTAGCCCGCGAGCAGCGCCTCGCGCGCGGCGGTGACCCAGCGCTGCGCCGCGTCCCCGGTCGCACCGCCCACCGCGGCGGCGTAGTCGAACGAGCGCAGCAGCCCCGCGACGTCCCGCACCGCGAGGTCCGGGCGTGTGCGCGCCTCGAGCGGGGCGAGCGGCTCGCCCTCGAAGTCCAGCACGAGCCAGCCGTCCGCGCCGTGCAGCACCTGGCCCAGGTGCAGGTCGCCGTGCACGCGCTGGCGCGCCGGTGTGGCGCGCAGCGCGCGCACCTCGTCGGCCGCGCGGACGACTCCCGCGTGGTACGGCTCGACCGCAGACGTCGCCGCACGCGCCCACGCGTACCGGTCGAGCAGCGCACGTGCGAGCCGCTCGGGCCCGTCCGGGTCCGTGACCGTCGGGAACGCGCGGGCGAGCGCCGCGTGCATGCGCGCGGTGACCTCGCCGAGCGCGTGCGCGTGCGCCGCGAACGGCGTCCCGGTCCCCGCGAGCTCGCACGCGAGCTCGAACCCGTCGCGCGCACCCGAGACGAACGCCGCCGCGACCCCGAGGTACCCCGCCGCCACCTCGCCCGTCGTGGCGTCCGGCCACGTCGCGCGCAGCCACGCGAGCGGCGCCGGGACGCCCGTGTACCCGTGCTCGACGAGCGCGCGGGGGACCTCGACGTCCGGGTTCTCGCCGTGGTGCAGCGTGCGCACGACCTTGAGGATCGCCCGGCCCGGGTCGCCCGGCGCGCCCAGGACGACGGACGAGTTGGACTGCTCGCCCGTGATCGCGTGCACGTGCGCGAGGTCGACGGCCGCGGGTGCGCCGCCCGGGCCCTCCGCCGCCGCGAGCCACGCGCGCAGGAACGCGGGGTGCGCCGCGCCGTCGAGCACCGTGCGGCCGTCGCCCAGCGGGGCGCCCGCCTCCTCGTCGCCGGTCACGACGACGAGCGGCACCTGCAGGAGCGAGGTCGCGCCCCCGGACCCTGCCGTGCCGGTGCCCGTACCGGTGCCCGTGCGGGCCGCGACCAGCAGCACGCGCACGTCCGCCGCGCGCCGCGGGTCGACCAGCGGGACCACGGCGTGCACCGTGAGGTCGGCCGACGCGCCCTTGACCGGGAACCACCGGCGCCCCGGCAGGTCGGCCGCGACCGTCGCCAGCAGCCGCTGGTCGGCGGACGTCGGTGCCTGCGCGGTGAGCACGTCAGACCGCCGGGCCCGGGGCGGGCGTCACGACGAGCCAGAAGAACTCGCGCGAGCCGAGCGTGAACCGCGTCGAGCCCGTCGCGTCGAGCGTCCCGAAGGACGCACCGCCGAACACGTCGTGCAGCTCGGCGCCCGCGTGGGCCGGCAGCGTGACGCTCGTCGAACGTGCGGTCGCCGCGAGGTTGGCGACCACGAGCACGGTCTCGTGCGCCGACGAGCGGGTGAACGTCAGCACCGAGTCGTTGTCGCTCGCCACGACGCGGAAGTCGCCGACCCCCATCGCGGGATGCTGCTTGCGGACCGTGAGCATGCCGCGCACCCAGTGCAGCAGGCTCGTCGGCTGCGCGAGCTGCGCCTCCACGTTCGTGTGCCCGTAGTGGTACACGAGCGACTGCACGAGCGGCAGGTTGAGCTTGCCCGGGTCGGCCACCGAGAAGCCCGCGTTGCGGTCGGGGGTCCACTGCATCGGCGTGCGCACCGAGTCGCGGTCCGGCAGCCAGATGTTGTCGCCCATGCCGATCTCGTCGCCGTAGTAGAGGCACGGGCTGCCCGGCAGGCTCAGCAGCAGCGCGTGCGCGAGCTCGATCTCCTTGCGGGAGTTGTCCAGCAGCGGCGCGAGGCGGCGCCGGATGCCCACGTTCGCGCGCATCCGCGAGTCGGGCGCGAACCACCCGTACATCGACGCGCGCTCCTCGGTCGAGACCATCTCGAGCGTGAGCTCGTCGTGGTTGCGCAGGAACGTGCTCCACTGGGCGCCGTTGTCGGGGATCGGCGGGGTGTCGGCCAGGATGTCGACGATCGACGTCGCCCGCTGGTCGCGCATCGCGTAGTAGATGCGCGGCATGACCGGGAAGTGGAAGCACATGTGGCACTCCGGCTCGTCCTCGGTGCCGAAGTAGTGCACGACGTCCTCGGGCCACTGGTTCGCCTCGGCGAGCATGATGCGCCCCGGGAACTCCGCGTCGATCATCGCCCGCACCGTGCGCAGGAACGCGTGCGTCTCCGGCAGGTTCTCGCAGTTCGTGCCCTCGGCCTCGAACAGGTACGGCACCGCGTCGAGGCGGAACCCGTCGATGCCCAGGCCCAGCCAGAACCGCGCGACGTCGAGCATCGCCTCGCGCACGCGCGGGTTCTCGAAGTTCAGGTCCGGCTGGTGGCTGAAGAACCGGTGCCAGAAGTACTGCCGCCGCACGGGGTCGAACGTCCAGTTGGACGTCTCGGTGTCGACGAAGATGATGCGCGCGTCCGGGTAGCGCGTGTTGTCGTCGGACCACACGTAGAAGTCCCCGTACGGGCCCTCCGGGTCGCTGCGGGACGCCTGGAACCACGGGTGCGCGTCGCTCGTGTGGTTCATCACGAGGTCGACGACCACGCGCATCCCGCGCCGGTGCGACTCGCGCACGAGCTCGGCGAACTCCTCGAGCGTGCCGTACTGGCTCGCGACCGCGGTGTAGTCCGCGACGTCGTAGCCGCCGTCCCGCATGGGGCTCGGGTAGAACGGCGGCAGCCACAGGCAGTCGACGCCGAGCCACTGCAGGTAGTCGAGGCGGTTGATCAGGCCCCGCAGGTCACCCGTGCCGCTGCCGGTGGAGTCGGAGAAGCTGCGTAGCATGACCTCGTAGAAGACCGCGGTCCGGTACCAGTCCGGGTCGTCGAGCAGGCCCTCCTCGGCCACCGGGGGCACGGCGGGCTGGCGGCCCGCCGGCAGGCGGATCTGCGACGTCGTCGGCGCGGGCTCCCGCACGCGCGGCAGCTGCGCCGTGGGCGGCTGCGCGGCGTGCCCGCCGGTCGTCGCCGACGTGCTCGTCGGGGGCTTCACGCGTGCTCCAGCACGACGACGTGCGCGGGGCGCTCCGCGGGGTCGATCCGCACGTACACCTGCGGGCCCCACTCGTAGTGCTCGTCGCGCAGCACGTCGTGCGCCGCGACCGGACCGTGCGCCGGGAGGCCGAACGCGGCGAGGTCGAGGTCGACCATGCCCTCGCGCACGTTCCACGGGTCGAGCGACACCACGACGACGACCGTGCTCGCGCGCCCCGTCGGAGAGTGCTCCGCCGCGAGGTGCCGGGAGAACGCGACGGTCGCGTCGTCCGTCGTCGGGTGCACGCGCAGGTTGCGCAGCTGCTGCAGCGCGGGGTTCTCGCGGCGGATGCGGTTGAGCTCGCCGAGCAGGGTCGCGATGCCGAGGTGGTCCGCGCGCGACCAGTCGCGTGGCTTGAACTCGTACTTCTCGTTGTCGATCTGCTCGTCGGCGCCCGGCCGGGGGACGTTCTCGAGCAGCTCGTAGCCCGAGTAGATGCCCCACGTCGGCGAGCCGAACGCCGCGAGCACCGCGCGCACCGCCCACGCCTGACCGCCCGCGCCCTGCAGGTACGGCGGCAGGATGTCGTGCGTCGTCGGCCAGAACGCCGGTCGCATCCACGCGCCCTGGTCGCCCGAGACCTCCGCGAGGTACTCGCTGACCTCCGTCTTCGTGTGCCGCCACGTGAAGTACGTGTACGACTGGTGGAACCCGACCTTCGCGAGGTTCTGCATCATCGCGGGGCGCGTGAACGCCTCCGACAGGAAGATCACCTCGGGGTGGTCCTTCGCGACGTCCGCGAGCAGCCACTGCCAGAAGTCGAGCGGCTTGGTGTGCGGGTTGTCGACGCGGAACAGCGTCACGCCGTGGTCGATCCACACCTGCAGCACGCGCCGGACCTCGGCGTACAGCCCCGCGGGGTCGTTGTCGAAGTTCAGCGGGTAGATGTCCTGGTACTTCTTCGGCGGGTTCTCGGCGTACGCGATGGAGCCGTCGACCCTCGTCGTGAACCACTCCGGGTGCTCGGCGACCCACGGGTGGTCCGGCGAGCACTGCAGCGCGATGTCGAGCGCGACCTCCATGCCGTGCTCGCGGGCGCGCGCGACGAACGCGTCGAAGTCGTCGAACGTGCCGAGCGTGGGCTCGATCGCGTCGTGCCCGCCGTCCTTCGAGCCGATCGCGTAGGGCGAGCCCGGGTCGCCCGGCAGTGCGCCGAGCGAGTTGTTGCGGCCCTTGCGGTTCGTCTCGCCGATGGGGTGGACCGGGGTGAGGTACACGACGTCGAAGCCCATCGCCGCGATGCGCGGGAGCTGCTCGGCGGCGGTGCGCAGCGTGCCCGAGCGCCACTCCTGGGCGCGGTCGTCCCACACCGCGCCGTGCGAGCGCGGGAACAGCTCGTACCAGGACCCGTACAGCGCGAGCGGGCGGTCGACGACGAGCGGGTACGCGGGCGACGCGCTCACCTGGTCGCGCAGCGGCTCGCGCGCGAGCGCCTCGCGCACGTGCGGCGACAGCGCCCACGCGAGCCGCTCGCCGGGGAACCGGTGCGTGTCCCTCAGGGCGGTGACGGCCTCGCGCAGCGTCTGCACGCCGTGCTCGCTCATCGCGTCCTCGCCCGTGCGGTCGGCCGCGCGCGCGAGCAGCCGCGCGCCCTCCGCGAGCATGAGCTCGACGTCGATGCCCGCCTCGACCTTGATCGCCGCGTCGTGCGCCCACGTGGCGTACGGGTCCGACCAGCCCTCGACGCGGAACGACCACAGGCCCGTGCGGTCCGGCTGCAGCCGCGCCTCGTACCGGTCCAGCCCGGGGGCGACGTCCACCATCGGCACGCGCTGGTGCACGTGGCCGTCGGGGTCGACGAGCACCGCGGTCGCGGCGACCGCGTCGTGCCCCTCGCGGAACACGGTGGCGCGCACGGGGAACGCCTCCCCGACGACGGCCTTGGCGGGGAACCGGCCGGCCTCGGCGACGGGGAACACGTCGACGACCGGGATGCGGCCGATCGGGGGTCCGACGACGACCTCCGCGACGGGTGCGGTCGCGGGGGCGGCGGCCTGCCGCGGGGTGGTCGGGGCGGGGTCGGCGGCCGTGGTCGGGGCCGGGCTCGAGGCCGCCGGCGAGGCCGTGGCGGCGGACGTCGCGCGGGGGGTCGCGGACGACGACGCGGGGCTCGTGCGGGCGGAGGGCTTCGCAGGACGGCGGCGCGGACCGGCGGGGGAGCTCGTCACGCTCCGAACCTACCGAGCGGGGACCGGTGTCAGCATCCGCAGCGCCGGACAGGTGCGCACGACCTGCCGCGCTCGGCCGACGGCGCACGAGCCGTGAGCCGTCCGGCGCCCGTCCACCGCCGAGGTCCAGCCCGGGCGCCGCGCCGCCCGGACATCCGCCAGGATGGGTCCGACGGCACCGACCGGATGCGGTCCGAGGAGCCTGTGGCGGGGGTCGTGGCGGTGGTCGTCGTCCCGCCGTCCGGCGTCACGGCGCCGGCGGGCTGCTAAGTTCGGCGCGTAAACAAAGTGCGGCAGGCTGCGGACGGCACCGTCGGGACCTCGACGGCGCCTCGGCTCGGGGGCCGCGGGAGACCTGCGGAGGGCACATGGGCTGGCTCGCGAGCGCCGCGCACGCGCGGTGGCTGGAGACCGAGACCGACCGCCTGCTCGCGTTCGGCCGGGCCTCGGCGCAGGGCGTCGGTGCGGGCGGCGCCTTCGCGCGGCAGGACGACGAGGGCCGGCCCGTCGACGGCCCCTGGGAGCTGTGGATCGCGTGCCGCATGACGCACGTGTACGCGCTCGCCCACCTGCTCGGCCGGCCCGGCTCGGCGCCACTGGTCGACCACGGCCTCGCTGCGATCACCGGGCCGCTCGCGGACCCCGAGCACGGGGGCTGGTTCGAGCAGGTCGGGCGCGACGGCGTTCCCGCCTCGTCGACCAAGTCCGCCTACCCGCACGCGTTCGTCGTCCTCGCGGCCTCGTCCGCCACCGCGGCCGGACGGCCCGGCGCGCGCGAGCTGCTCGCCTCGGCGCTCGCGGTGCAGGAGCGCCGGTTCTGGGACGACGAGGCCGGCATGGTGGTCGAGGAGTGGGACGCGGCGTTCACCACGCTCGACGGCTACCGCGGCGTCAACGCCAACATGCACACCGTCGAGGCGTACCTCGCGGCGGCGGACGTCACGGGCGAGCGCGTCTGGCTCGACCGCGCGGTGCGCATCACCGAGCGCGTGGTGCACGGCTTCGCGCGGGAGAACGCGTGGCGGATCCCCGAGCACTTCGACGACGGGTGGCGCCCGCTGCTCGAGTACAACGCGGACACCCCGGCGCACCCGTTCCGCCCGTACGGCGCGACGATCGGGCACTGGTTCGAGTGGGCGCGCCTCACGCTGCACGCGCGTGCCGCGCTCGAGGCGCGCGGCACGCCCGCGCCGGCGTGGATGCTCGACGACGCGGTCGCGCTGTTCGACGCGGGCGTCGCGCAGGGCTGGGCGGTCGACGGCGCGCCCGGCTTCGTCTACACGGTCGACTGGTCCGGCACCCCGGTGGTGCGCGAGCGCATGCACTGGGTCGCCGCGGAGGCGATCGGCGCGGCGGCCGCGCTGCACGCCGCGACGGGTGACGCCCGGTTCGAGGACCGGTACGCGACCTGGTGGGACTACGTCGACGCGCACGTGATCGACCGCACGGGCGGCTCCTGGTGGCACGAGCTCGGCACCGACAACGCCGTGTCCCGCACCGTGTGGGCGGGCAAGGCGGACCTGTACCACGCGGTGCAGGCCACGCTCCTGCCGCGCCTGCCGCTCACGCCCGCGCTGGCCCCCGCGCTCGCGGCGGGCCTCCTGCGCTGAGGGTTCAGTCCTTCGCGGCGAGCGCGCGCCCGACCGTGCGGCCGGTGAACAGGCAGCCGCCGAGGAACGTGCCCTCGAGCGCGCGGTGCCCGTGCACGCCGCCGCCGCCGAAGCCCGACGCCTCGCCCACGGCCCACAGCCCCGGCAGGACCTCGCCGTCGGGGCGCAGCACGCGGCCCTCGAGGTCGGTGTGCAGACCGCCGAGGGTCTTGCGGGTCAGCACCGACAGGCGCACCGCGAGCAGCGGGCCGTGCGCCGGGTCGAGGAGGCGGTGCGGCTTGGCGACGCGGATGAGCTTGTCGACGACGTACGTGCGCGCCTGGTTCGTCGCGACGACCTGCAGGTCCTTGGCGAGTCCCGAGGTGACCTGACGGTCGCGCTCGACGATCGTGCGCTCGAGCGCGGCGGCGTCGATGCGCTGGTCGCCCTGCAGCGCGTTCATCTTCGCGGCCAGCTCGGCGGGGGTGTCCGCCCACACGAACTCGGGCGAGTCCTGCGCGAACGCCTCGACCGGCCCGACGGCGCCGGGCTTGACGCGCTGCAGCAGCAGCTTGACGTCCTTGCCGGTCAGGTCCGGGTTCTGCTCCGAGCCGGACAGCGCGAACTCCGACCCGAGGATCGTCCTGTCCAGCACGAACCACGAGTGGTCGTCGCCGCGCCGCGTGACGTGCTGCAGCGCGCCCAGCGCGTCGAACCCGGGGAACAGGGGGACGGGCAGGCGGTGGCCGTCCGCGTCGAGCCACAACGACGACGGCCCGGGCAGGATGCGGATGCCGTGGTTCGTCCACACCGGCGAGTGGTTGGTGATGCCCTCGGGGTAGTGCCACATGCGGTCGGAGTGCACGACGGCCGCGCCCGCGTCGCGCGCCGCCTCGATCCCCGAGCCGTCCACGTGGTCCGGGACACCCGAGAGCATGCGCTCGGGCAGGCGTCCCGCGTCCGCGGGCCACGTCGCGCGCACGAGGTCGTGGTTCGCGCCGATGCCGCCGGTCGCGACCACGACCGCGTCGGACTCGACCTCGAACGTGCCCGTGACCTCGCGCGACGACGGCACGGCCCGGGCCACGCGGTCGTCGCGCAGCACGTCGCCCCGCACGCCCGTGACCCGTCCGTCCGTCACGACGAACCCGGTCACGCGGTGCCGGAACCGCACGTCGACGAGGCCCGAGGCGCGCGCGTCGAGCAGCGCGCGCACGAACGGCTCGAGGATGCCCGGGCCGGTGCCCCACGTGACGTGGAACCGCGGCACGGAGTTGCCGTGCCCGCCCGCGGTGTAGCCGCCGCGCTCGGCCCACTGCACGAGCGGGAACCACCGCACGCCCTGGCCGTGCAGCCACGAGCGCATCTCGCCCGCGGCGAAGTCGACGAAGCCCTCGGCCCACGCGCGGCCCCAGCGGTCGGAGCCGTCGTCGGCGAACTGCGCGGAGCCGAACCAGTCGGCGAGCGCGAGCTCGGCGCTGTCGTGCACGCCCAGGCGGCGTTGCTCGGGGGAGTCCACCAGGAACAGTCCGCCGAACGACCAGAACGCCTGCCCGCCGAGGCTCGCGGCGTTCTCGGCGTCCAGCAGGAGCACGCGGCGGCCCGCGCGGGTCAGCTCGGCTGTCGCGACGAGCCCGGCCAGGCCGGCGCCGACGACCACGACGTCGTGGGTACGCATGCCGCAGCCTAACCCGCTGGACGAGCGTCCAGAAGGGGGGCGGGCGAGGCGTCAGGCGCTGTGACCGGCGGGCGCCCCGACCACGTGCGCCGCGATCGACGCGCCCCACACGCGCGCCAGGTCGACCTGCGCGTCGGTGATGGTCGCCCGACCGCCGTCGCCGCCCTCGACGCCGAACGCCTGCGTGGGCGCCACGAGCTCCGCACCGCGGCGGTGCAGCAGCTTCTCGATGCGCGAGCCCGCCGACCCGGCGAACCGCGACCAGGACCGCGTGTCGAACACCGCGACCGCGCGCCCCTGCAGGCCCGGGAGCGCGTCGAGCCAGTCGTGCACGCCGAGCCCGGGCTCGGCGTCGGCACCGCGGGCACGGGCGAGCGCACGCGAGCGCGCCGTGCTCAGGCCGCGCATGTGCGTGGGCGCCCCCACGACGAGCAGCCGGGCGCGCGCCACGAGGTCGTCGTTGGCGAGCGCCTCGTCCACCGGCAGGACGACCGTCTCCAGGCCCGCGGACGTCATGCCCTCGGCGACCGCGGTGGCGACCGCACGCGTGCACCCGAACATCGACTCGAAGACGACGACCGCAACCATGTCACCAGGATCGCCGCGCGCGCCCGCAGGTGGGTGGGCCGGAGGTCCCTGCGTGCCGGTCAGGCCGCCCCGCCCGCGTGCTGCTCGGGCCTCGGTGCCGGCTCTGGTGTCGGCTCGGATGTCGGCTCGGGTCCGCTCGTCGCCGGCTCGGGCTCGAGCACGTACAGGCGCAGGCTCAGGGGCTCGAGGACGATCTCGTCGCCCGCCGCCGCGTGCAGCGCACCCGCGATGGCCGACGAGCGCGCCTCGTCGGGGTGGTCCCACACCGAGTCCCACGCGAGCCGCCACCGGTCGCCGGGCCGCCCCGCGAGCGTCACGTCGACCTCCTGCAGCGACCCGTTCACGACGACGAGCACGACGTCGGGCTCCGTGCCCGCGTCGTCGTCCGTCGCGCGCGCCATCTGCAGCGTGCGGATGCTCGGGTCGTGCCAGCGGTCGTGGTCGAACGACGTGCC
Source organism: Cellulomonas palmilytica (assembly GCF_021590045.1). Taxonomy (NCBI): domain Bacteria; kingdom Bacillati; phylum Actinomycetota; class Actinomycetes; order Micrococcales; family Cellulomonadaceae; genus Cellulomonas; species Cellulomonas palmilytica. Next base: position 1,758,361 of record NZ_CP062221.1, read on the forward strand.
GTCCGCGGCGAACCACGCGAGGTCCGGCCGCCCGCCCGGACGCAGCGGCCGGCCCGAGTAGAACCGCGTCGCCCGCAGCGCGCGGTGCTCGCGGCGCAGCGCGAGCAGGTACCGCGCGGTCGCGAGCAGGTCCTGGCGCCACGGGGACAGGTCCCACGACACCCACGCGAGCTCGGTGTCCTGGCAGTACGCGTTGTTGTTGCCGCGCTGCGTGCGCCCGAGCTCGTCGCCGGCCGTGATCATGGGCGTTCCCGCGGCGACGACGAGCGTCGCGAGCAGGTTGCGGATCGAGCGGCGGCGCAGCGGCAGCACCGCGGCGGCAGGGGAGTCGACCTCCACGGGGCCCTCGACGCCGTGGTTCCACGAGCGGTTGTCGTCGCTGCCGTCGCGGTTGCCCTCGCCGTTGGCGAGGTTGTGCTTGTGGTCGTACGCGACCAGGTCCGCGAGCGTGAACCCGTCGTGCGCGGTGACGAAGTTGACCGACGAGCCCGGGCCGCGCACGAGCGGCGGGTCGCCGTGCCCGAACAGGTCGACCGAGCCGGACAGGCGCGTCGCGAGGTCGCGCACCCGGTGCCCCGGCAGCCCGTGCGCGGCGCGCGCCGGGTCCGCGAGCCAGAACGAGCGCACCGCGTTGCGGAACCGGTCGTTCCACTCCGCCCACGGCAGCCCGAACTGCCCCGTGCGCCACCCGCCGGGGCCCACGTCCCACGGCTCGGCGACGAGCTTGAGCCCGTGCAGCGACGGGTCGGTCGCCGCGCCGACGAGCAGGGGGTGGCTGGGCGTGAACCCGTCCGGACCGCGCCCGAGCGTGACCGCCAGGTCGAACCGGAAGCCGTCGACGCCCACCACGTCCGCCCAGTAGCGCAGCGAGTCCAGCGTCATGCGCACCACCTCGGTGCGCCGGAAGTCGAGCGTGTTGCCGGTCCCGGTGACGTCCGCGAGGGTCGCGGGCACACCGCCGTCGTGCCAGTAGTACAGCGTGTTGTCGAGGCCGCGCCACGACACGTGCTGGCCCGGGTTGCCGCCCTCGCAGGTGTGGTTGTAGACGACGTCGAGGAGCACCTCGATCCCCGCCTCGTGCAGCGCGTGCACCGCGCCCCGCAGCTCCGCGAGCACCGCCGCCGGGCCGGCCGCGCGCGCCGCCGCGGTCGCGTACCGCGGCTCGGGCGCGAAGAACCCGAGCGTGCTGTAGCCCCAGTAGTTCGTCAGGCCCTTCTCCACGAGGTGCGGCTCGGACGCCGCGGCGTGGATCGGCAGCAGCTCGACGGCGGTGACGCCCAGCCCGACGAGGTGGTCGACGACCGCCGGGTGCGCGAGGCCCGCGTACGTGCCGCGCAGCTCGGGCGGCACGTCGGGGTGCAGCATCGTCAGGCCCCGCACGTGCGCCTCGTAGACCACCGTGCGCTCCCACGGCACCCACGGGCGGTTCGCCGCCGGGTCGGGTCCCGGCAGCGCGGCGGTGTCCACGACCACCGAGTAGGGCACGTGCCCCGCCGAGTCGCGCGGGTCCGCCGGGCCGTGCACGTCGCCGCGGCACCCGTCGTCGACCACGTGCCCGTACGTGTGCGGGCCGTACGACAGCTCGCCCTCCAGGCCGCGGGCCCACGGGTCGACGAGCAGCTTGGCGGGGTTGTGCCGCAGGCCGTGCACCGGGTCCCACGCGCCGTGCGCGCGCAGCCCGTAGCGCGTGCCCGGCGCGACGTCCGGCACGAAGCCCGAGAACACCCCGTGCACCGGCCCGTCGAGCGCGACGCGCCGCTCGGTCGTGTGCGGCTCGTCGCCGTGGCCGTCGAACAGGCACAGGTCGACGCCGGTCGCGTGGGTCGCGAGCACGGCGACCTCGACGCCGCCGCGCACCGGGTGGACGCCCAGGCGCGCCGGGCGGCGGGAGCTCGTCGGTCGCGCGTTCACGCCGGACATTGTGACGGACCGTCGTGTCGGGCGGGTGTCGTGGCCGGGACGTGGTGCGCGCGCTGGTCCGGGGCCCCGCGGGCATGGGCGCCGGCGGGCGGGCGGCTGACCTGCGACGACCCGTGGGGGCGTCCGGCAGGCGAGCAGCACCGGACGCGACGAGCCGTGCGACGGGTAACGTTCCGGACGTGAAGATCGTCGTCTGCGTGAAGTACGTCCCGGACATCCAGTCGGACCGCCGTCTCGTCGACGGCCGCACCGCCCGCGACGGCGGCGACGGGACGCTCAACGAGCTCGACGAGAACGCGCTCGAGGCCGCCCTGAGCGTCGTCGAGGCCGCGGGCGAGGGGTCGGTGGTCGTCGTGACCGTGGGCCCCGACGACGCGGTGGACGCCGTGCGCAAGGGCCTGCAGATGGGCGCCGACGAGGCCGTGCACGTGCTCGACGACGCGATCGCCGGCTCCGACGCGCTCGGTACCGCGCGCGTGCTCGCGGCCGCGGTGCGGCACGTCGGCGGCGCCGACCTCGTCGTGACGGGCATGGCGGGCCTCGACGGGCTGACCTCGCTCGTGCCGACCGCGCTCGCGTCGCTGCTCGACGTCCCGGCGCTCCCGCTCGCCGCGAGCCTCGAGGTCACGGGGTCGACCGTGCGCGTCACGCGCAACCTCGACCACGCGAGCGAGGTGCTCGAGGCGGACCTGCCCGCGCTCGTCTCGGTGACCGACCAGGCCAACGAGCCGCGTTACCCCAACTTCAAGGGGATCATGGCGGCCAAGAAGAAGCCGGTCACGACCCTGACGCTCGCCGACCTGGGGCTCGACGCGACGCTCGTCGGCGACGCCGGCTCCCGCACCGAGGTGCTCGAGGCCGCGCCGCGCCCCGCGCGCGAGGACCGCGTGCTCGTCAACGACACGGGCGACGCGGGCGTGAAGCTCGCGGCGTACCTCGTCGAGAACCAGCTCGTCTGACCCCTTCTTCTCCTGCGTGACCCCGCCACGAGCCGCCGCGAGCGGCGCGTGGCCCGGCAAGAACTGAGGACCACCGTGAGCGACACCCTCGTCCTGCTCGACCACACCGCGTCCGGCGCGCTGCGCACGCCCGTGCGCGAGCTCGTCACGCTCGCCCGCAGCCTCGGCGGCGGCGTCACCGGGGCATGGGCGGTCGACGGAGCCGAGCCGAGCGCGCAGACGCTCGCCGAGCTCGGCGCGCTCGGCGTCACGCAGGTCTACCGCGTCACCGCCGACGGCGCGGACCTGCACGCGGCCGCGGTGCTCGCCGAGGGCCTCGCGGGCCTGCTCGAGGCGACCGGCGCGAGCACGCTGCTCGCGACCTCGTCGTTCGAGAACAAGGAGGTCGCCGCGCACCTCGCGGTCGCCACCGGTGCGGGCGTCGTCACCGACGCGGACGCGCTCGAGCGCGTCGACGGGGCGCTCGTCGCCGGCAAGACGGTGTTCGCCGGCACGTGGACCACGCGCTGCGCGGTGCGCGCCGCGCTCGCGGTCGTGCTCCTCAAGGCGAACAGCGTGGTCGCGGCCGACGCGGACGCGCCCGTCGAGCCGCAGGTCACCGAGCACGCGTTCACCGCGTCGGCCTCCGCGACGCGCGTGCGCGTCGTCGAGCGGACGGAGCGCCCGGCCACGGGCCGCCCCGACCTGGGCAGCGCGCACATCGTCGTGACCGGCGGACGCGGCACCGAGGGCGACTTCACGCCGCTCGAGGAGCTCGCCGACGTGCTGGGCGCGGCCGTGGGCGCGACGCGCGTCGCCACCGACGAGGGCTGGATCGGCCACGACGCGCAGATCGGCCAGACCGGCGTGACGATCTCCCCGCGCCTGTACATCGGCGCGGGCGTGTCCGGCGCGGTGCACCACCGCGGCGGCATGCAGGCGTCCGGCACGATCGTCGCGATCAACTCCGACCCCGACGCGCCGATCTTCGAGATCGCGGACTACGGCGTCGTGGGCGACCTCACGACGGTCGTCCCGCAGCTCACGGCCGAGCTGCGGCGCCTCAAGGGCTGACGCGCGGTTCGTCGGGACGGGTTCGTCAGGTCCCGCGCAGCCAGTCGAGCGTCGCGTACGCCTGGGCGCGCTGGAACGCGCGCAGGTTCGGGATCCCCGGGGGAGCGGGCTGCAGGCTCGCGTGCGCGAAGTAGCCCGCGAGCCCCGCGAGGCACGCCCGCAGCTCGTCGTCGGACACACCGACCGACAGCGGGTGGTCGCGGAAGACGCGCGCCGGGTCCCCGCCGCCCTGCAGCGCGACGCTCGGCAGCATGAACGCCAGGTCCAGCCACGGCGCGCCGACCGACGCGTGCGGCCAGTCGATGAGCCACACCGTGCCGTGGTCGGAGTCGATCATCACGTTGTCGGCCCGCAGGTCGCCGTGCACCAGCGCGTCGCCCGCGCACGCCGGCAGCGCGTCCTGCTCGAGGAGCACGAGTCGCTCGAGCGAGTCCGCGGCCCAGCGGCCCAGGTCCCCGCCGTCGCGCGCGAGCGCGTCCACGTCCGCCCCGGGTCCCGCGGCGAGCCGGCGCCAGCCCTGGAAGTCCTCGGCCAGCAGGTCGTCGGTGCGCGGCAGCGCGTGGCCGGGCAGGGGCTCCGCCTCCGCGAGCCGGGTCAGCGTCGCGAGCACCTCGCCGAGGTCGTCCGGCCGCCACGGCAGCTCAGGCGAGCGCCCGTGCACGACCTCGAAGCCGAGGACGACCCACTCGCCGTCGTCGTCGGACCACAGCAGGCGCGGAGCGCTGGCCTCGGGTGGGAGCGCTGCCGCGTTGCGGATCTCGGCGCGCGCGAGCTGCGGCGAGTGGGGGTTCTGCTCGGGCGAGACGGCCTTGACGAACACGTCGAGACCGTCGGCGAGCTCGAGCACCGCGGCGAAGCCGGGGGAGAAGCCGCTCGTCGCGTCCGTCTCGGCGGTCACCGCGGCGCCGGCGAGCTCGCTGATGCGGGCGCGCACGTGACGGGGGAGGTCGCGCCAGTCCAGCCGCTGCCCGCTGAAGGCGAGCGGCATGGCCAGGACGTCGTCGTCGGCGCTCACGGCCGACATCCTGCCAGGTCCGGCCCCGCGGGTGCGTCCCCCGTCCGGGGAGCGCGTCGCTGCCGCCCGCGCCGGCGCCTCGGACGGGGTTCGTAGACTCCTGGGGTGACCGCTGCCCGCCCGACCGTGTACCTCGACCACGCGGCGACCACGCCGATGCTGCCGGAGGCGGCCCGCGTGCTCACCGACGAGCTCGCGCGCACCGGCAACCCGTCCTCGCTGCACGCCTCCGGGCGCGCGGCGCGGCGCGTCGTGGAGGAGGCGCGTGAACGGTTCGCGGCGGCGCTGGGCGCGCGCCCGAGCGAGGTGCTGTGGACGTCGGGCGGCACGGAGGCGGACAACCTCGCGATCAAGGGGCTGTTCTGGGCGCGCCGCACGCAGGACCCCTCGCGCCGGCGGATCCTCGTCTCCGCGGTCGAGCACCACGCCGTGCTCGACCCCGCGTTCTGGATGGCCGAGCACGCGGGCGCGGAGCTCGTGCTGCTGCCCGTCGACCACGAGGGCGTCGTCGACCTCGACGCGTTGCGCGCGGAGCTCGACGCGAACGCCGAGCACGCCGCCCTGCTGTCGGTGATGTGGGCGAACAACGAGGTGGGCGCGCTGCAGCCGCTCGGCGACGTCGTCGCGCTCGCGCGGCGGTACGGCATGCCGGTGCACGCCGACGCCGTGCAGGCCGTGGGCCAGGTGCCCGTGGACTTCGCGGCGAGCGGGCTCGACGCGCTCACGGTCTCGGGGCACAAGGTCGGCGGGCCGGGCGGCACGGGCGCGCTGCTCGCGCGCCGCGGCCTCGAGCTGACGCCCGTGCTGCACGGCGGCGGGCAGGAGCGCGGCGTGCGCTCCGGCACGCTCGACGCGGCGCTCCTCGCGTCGTTCGCGGTCGCGGTCGAGGAGGCCGTGGCGTCGCGCCAGACCGCGGCCCCGCGGCTGGCGGCGCTGCGCGACGAGCTCGTCGCGGGTGTGCGCGCGATCGACCCGACCGCCGTGCTGCGCGGCCCCGCCGACCCCGCGCGACGCCTGCCCGCCAACGCGCACCTGACGTTCCCGGGCTGCGAGGGCGACTCGCTGCTCTACCTGCTCGACTCCGCCGGGGTCGAGGCGTCCACGGGCTCGGCGTGCCAGGCGGGCGTGCCGCGGCCGTCGCACGTGCTGCTCGCGATGGGCGTCGACGAGGACGACGCACGCGGTGCGTTGCGGTTCTCGCTCGGGCGCACGTCCACGTCCGACGACGTCGCGGCGCTGCTCACGGCGCTGCCGGGCGTGCTGGAGCGCGCGCGGGCCGCGGGCCTGACGAGCGTGTCGCACGCGGCCCCGTCGGGGCGGGGCACGTCGCACGACGAGGAGGTGGCGTGATGCGCGTGCTCGCGGCCCTGTCCGGCGGCGTGGACTCGGCGGTCGCCGCCGCGCGCGCGGTCGACGCCGGGCACGACGTCGTCGGCGTGCACATGGCGCTGTCCCGCACGCGCGACCAGTTCCGCACGGGCTCGCGCGGCTGCTGCTCGATCGAGGACGCGGGCGACGCGCGCCGTGCGGCCGACGTCCTCGGCATCCCGTACTACGTGTGGGACCTGTCCGAGCGTTTCGAGGAGACGGTCGTCGCGGACTTCCTGTCCGAGTACGCGGCCGGCCGCACGCCCAACCCGTGCGTGCGCTGCAACGAGCACATCAAGTTCGCGACGCTGCTCGACAAGGCGCTCGCGCTCGGGTTCGACGCGGTGTGCACGGGGCACTACGCGCGCGTCGTCGAGCGGGCCGACGGCACACGCGAGCTGCACCGCGCACGCGATGCGGCGAAGGACCAGTCGTACGTGCTCGCGGTCATGGGACCCGAGCGCCTCGCGCGGTCGCTGTTCCCGCTCGGGGACGTCGCGTCCAAGGAGGAGACGCGCCGCGAGGCCGCCGCGCGCGGGCTGTCGGTCTCGGCGAAGCCCGACTCCTACGACATCTGCTTCGTCGCCGACGGCGACACCCAGGGCTTCCTGCGCGACCGGCTCGGCGCCCGGCCGGGCGAGGTCGTGGACTCCTCCGGCGAGGTCGTCGGCACGCACGACGGTGCGTACGCCTACACGGTCGGGCAGCGGCGCGGGCTCGCGCTCGGGCGGCCCGCCGCGGACGGGCGGCCGCGCTACGTGCTGCGCGTCGAGCCCGTGGCGAACCGCGTGGTCGTCGGGTCGGCCGACGAGCTCGTCGTCGACCGCGTGGTGGCCGACCGGGCCGTCTGGTACGACGAGGTCGGGCGCCTCGGCGGGGGCGCGACGCCGTCGGCCGGGCCCGCGGCGGAGCCCGTCACGGTGCAGGTGCGCGCGCACGGCGCACCCGTGGCCGCGTCGGTCGAGACCGCCGACGCCGGCCGCGTGGCCGTGCGGCTGCTCGAGCCGCTGCGCGGAGTCGCGCCGGGGCAGTCGCTCGTCGTGTACGCCGGCACGCGCGTGCTCGGGCAGGCCACGGTGACGTCCGCGGAGCGGACCCGGCCGGCCGGCGTGCCCGCTGCCGAGCCTGCCGACGTGCCCGCCGACCTGCCCGCCGACATGCCCGCTGACGATCACGCGGCGCGGGCCACCGCGTGATCGGGGTCAGCGGCCCCGGGGCGTGGCCCGGCGAGGACGTGCTCGAGGCGCAGACGACCGTGCTCGGCGACCTCGTCGACGTCCCGTCCGAGGTCCGGGGGCTGCCGTTCGCGGTCCACCTGCCCGCGCGCGGACCGTGGGCGACGCTCGCAGGGCGCACGGTCGGGCTGCTCGTCGACGTGCCCGCCGAGCTCGGCCCGCACGGCTGGAAGCTCGCGGACCGGCCCGGCGGGGACCTGGCGCGCACGCACGCCGTGACACGTGAGGACCTCGACGCGCTCGCCATCGCGGGCCACGGGTACGCGGGGCCGCTCATCGTGCCCGTGCTCGGACCCGTGACGCTCGCGGCGAGCGTGTACCTCGCGCGCGGCGACCGCGCGCTCGCGGACGCCGGCGCCCTGCGCGACCTGGCGGAGTCGCTCGCGGCGGGCGTCGCCGACCACCTGGCGGCCGTGCGGCGCGCGGTCCCGGGAGCCGAGCCCGTCGTGCTCGTGCACGAGCCGCTGCTGGCGCAGGCCGTCGCGGGTGTGCTGCCGAGCTTCTCCGGATACGCGCGGCTGCGCCGGGTGCCCGGCCCGCTGGCCGCCGAGCGCGTGGGGACCGTGGTCGGCGGGGCGCGCACGGGCGGTGCGAGCACGGTCGTCGTGCACGGCGGCGCCGCGTGGACGACCGTCCCCGCCGTGCGCGCGGCGGGTGCGGACGCGGTCGCGCTCGAGGTCGCGGCGCTCGACGAGCCGGGCTGGGAGCGCGTCGCGGAGGCCGTCGAGGCGGGCACGGGCCTGTGGGCGCACGTGCCGCCGCAGCGCTCGTCGCAGTGCGCGGGCCCGGACGCGGTGGGCCAGGCACGCACGCTCACCGAGCCGTGGCGGCGGGTCGGGCTGCCCGTGGCCGGGCTCGACGACGTCGTGCTGCTCGCGCCCGAGCCCACGGGTGGGCCCGACGACGCGCGCGGCGCGCTCGCGGGCGTGGTGCGAGCGGCGCGCGTGGTGGCTGAGGTCGTGCACGGCTGAGGTCGTGCACGACCGGCCCGCGGCGGGTCCGGGACGGGTCCTGGGGCTCACCGGAGGGTCGAGGATTCGTCGTACGCTGCACGGGCGCGACGAGCGCGAGAGGCGAGGAGAGACGTGGACCAGGCAGACGCGCGCAGCGCGACACCGGACGGCGCGACGGCGTCGGGCACGACGAACGGCAGCCGCCCCGCGGCCGGTGCGACGGGGAGCCCCGCGGGCGCGCGCCCGAGCCTGGTGCGACCGCTCGTGCAGCTGGTCGCGAGCGCCGCCGCGCTCGCCGGCATCGTCATGCTGCTGACCACCCTGATCACGCTCGGCTCGCAGTCGCTCGACGCGAGCGAGTCGGGCGACGTGCCGTGCCTCGAGGCCGTGAGCGGCATGGTCAAGGGCGCGTCCGTCGACAACGAGTACCTGCCGCCGCGCGCGACGTGCACGTGGCTCGTCGACGGCGCGCCGGAGACCGTCGTGGTCGCGCAGCCGTCGCCCGTGGTGTTCTGGGTCGGGCTCGTGCTGGCGGTCGGCGGCGTGCTCACCTGCGCGGGCGTGCTGATCGCCGCGCGCCGGGCCAAGCCGGGCCAGCGCGAGAAGCGCTGACGGGCGCCCTCGGCGCGTGTCACCGGTCGCCGCCACAATGGGCGGGTGACGCAGACGAACGAGGAGATCCCGCCCGAGGCACGCCACCGCTGGGACGAGCTCGCGGAGCGCATCCGCGCCGACCAGTTCGCCTACTACGTGCGGGACGCCCCGAGTTCGTCGGACGCGGAGTACGACGCGCGGCTGCGGGAGCTCGGCGAGCTGGAGGAGACGTACCCCGGACTGCGCACGCCCGACTCGCCGACGCAGCTCGTCGGCGGCACGTTCTCCACCGAGTTCGCCGCGGTCGACCACGTCGAGCGCATGCTGTCGCTGGACAACGCGTTCTCCGACGAGGACGTGCACGCGTGGGCGGACCGCGTGCAGCGCGACCTGGAGACCGACGAGCCGCCGCACTACCTGTGCGAGCTGAAGATCGACGGCCTCGCGATCGCGCTGCTGTACGAGAAGGGCCGCCTGGTGCGCGCCGCGACGCGCGGCGACGGGCGCACGGGCGAGGACGTGACGCTCAACGTCCGCACCATCACGACGATCCCCGACGTCCTGGCGGGCGACCCGGCCACGCACCCGGACCTCATCGAGATCCGCGGCGAGGTGTTCCTGCCGGTCGAGGCGTTCTCGGCGCTCAACGAGACGCAGGTCGCGGCGGGCAAGGCGCCGTTCGCGAACCCCCGCAACGCCGCGGCGGGCTCGCTGCGGCAGAAGGACCCGCGCGTGACCGCGTCTCGGCCGCTGCGGATGTACGCGCACGGCATCGGCGCGCTGCGCTGGGCCGACGGCGCGCGCCCCGCCGACCTCACGCGCCAGTCGCAGGTGTACGAGCTGCTCGCGGGCTGGGGCGTGCCCACGTCGTCGCACACGCGCGTGGTCCAGGGGCTCGACGGCGTGCGCGAGATGATCGCGTACTACGGCGAGCACCGGCACGACGTCGAGCACGAGATCGACGGCATCGTGCTCAAGGTCGACGAGATCGGTCTGCAGCGCCGGCTCGGCGCGACGAGCCGCGCACCGCGCTGGGCGATCGCGTACAAGTACCCGCCCGAGGAGGTCAACACGCGCCTGGTCGCGATCGAGGTGGGCATCGGCCGCACCGGGCGGGCGACGCCGTTCGCGGTCATGGAGCCGGTGTTCGTCTCGGGCTCGACGGTGCGTCAGGCGACGCTGCACAACCAGGACGTCGTGCGGGCCAAGGGCGTGCGGGTCGGGGACATGGTCGTGCTGCGCAAGGCGGGCGACGTGATCCCGGAGATCGTGGGCCCCGCGCCGCAGGCCCCCGACGACACCGTGCCGCGCGTCGAGTGGCACATGCCCGCGGACTGCCCGGAGTGCGGCACGCCGCTGCGCCCCATGCGCGAGGGCGACGTGGACCTGCGCTGCCCGAACGCCGAGACCTGCCCGGCGCAGGTGCGCGGACGGGTCGAGCACATCGGGTCGCGTGGCGCGCTCGACATCGAGGCGCTCGGTGAGGTCACCGCCGCGGCGCTCACGCAGCCCGACGTGCCCGCGACGCCGCCGCTGCGCACCGAGGCGGACCTGTTCGACCTCGTGGGCTACCAGACGGACGCGTCCGACGAGGAGCGCGAGCGCGTGCGGTCCGCGAGCCTCGCGAAGCTCGCGGAGATCGAGGTCGTCGTACGTGACCCGGAGACGGGCCTGCCGCGCGAGGACGAGGACGGCAACGTGCGGCGGCGCACACCGTTCCGCCGGCGTCTGACGTGGAGCCGCGCGCAGCGCACCGCCGCCGAGGCGGAGGGGCGTGAGCTGCCCGACTGGGAGCCGTCGGAGGCCGCGCGGACGTTGCTCGACCAGCTCGACCTGGCCAAGACCAAGGAGCTGTGGCGGGTGCTCGTCGCGCTGTCGATCCGCAACGTCGGCCCGACGGCGGCACGCGCGCTCGCGCAGGAGTTCCGCTCCATGGCCGCGCTGCGCGAGGTCGTCGAGGGAGACCCGCAGGCGGCGGCCGAGCGGCTCGCGGGCGTCGAGGGCGTGGGCCCGACCATCGCGCAGTCGCTCACCGACTGGTTCGCGACGCCGTGGCACGCGCAGGTCGTCGACCGGTGGCGCGACGCGGGCGTCGTCATGGCCGACGAGGCCGCCGCGGGCGTCGAGCGCACGCTCGAGGGCCTCACGGTCGTGGTGACGGGCAGCCTCGAGCGGTTCTCGCGCGACGAGGCGAAGGAGGCGATCCTGGTGCGCGGCGGCAAGGCGGCCGGCTCCGTCTCGAAGAAGACCGACTTCGTCGTCGTGGGGGAGAACGCGGGGTCCAAGGAGACCAAGGCGCGTGAGCTCGGCCTGACGATCCTCGACGAGGCGGGCTTCGAGCAGCTGCTCGCGGACGGCCCGGAGGGTCTCGCGTGAGCGCGCGGGACGTCGGGGCGGCCGCGCAGGTCGACCCGGCGCTCGTCCCGGGCGTGGAGACCGAGATGGCCACCTGGCCGCCCGTGCGCCTGGTCGTCACCGGCCAGGGCTGGCGCGCGGGGCTGTCGGGCGGGCTGACGCGGCGCGCGAACAGCGCGGTGGCGCTGGTGGCGCCGCCGGCGGGCGTCGCCGCCGCGGTCGACGAGGTCGAGGCGGTGTACGCCGACGCGGGCCTGCCCGCGGTCATGCGCGTCGGGCGGGCCGGGCTGCAGGACGAGGTGCGCGCCGAGCTCGACGGGCGGGGGTGGGTCGAGCGTTCCCTCGCCCACGTCCTCGCGCGCGACCTCGCCGGCCTCCCCGGCACGGCGTCCACGGGTCCCGCGCGGACCGTGGTCGCGCACGATCCCGACGACGCGTGGCTGGACCTGCACCTGGACGTCAAGACGGGCGGCGCGGCGAACCCCGACGACCGGCGTCGCGCGACGGCGCGGGCGATCCTCACGGGCGGCGACGCGTGGCACCTCGCGGCGTACGACGGTGACGCGCTCGTCGGCATCATCCGCGTCGCGCGCGCGGGCCGGTGGGGTGCGCTCTCGTGCCTCGCGGTGCGCCCCGAGCACCGACGTCGGGGGCTGGGGCGGCTCCTGACGCTGCGCGCGCTGGAGGTCGCGCGCGAGCACGGGGCGTCGCACGCGTTCCTGCAGGTGGAGGCGCACAACGCGGGTGCGGCGGCGCTGTACGGCGACCTCGGCTTCGACCAGGTGGACGTGTACAGCTACCTCGAGCGGCCCGCCCGCGACGGGTCGTCGACCGGCGGGGGCTGCTGAGGCGAAGGCCGTCGGTCCGAGGCGATCTGGGGAAATCGCCCACGGTCGCTCTTGGCCTCTGTCATACTGCTCCGTTACTCACGGCTGGGACGCTCTTCACGGACCGCCGCAGAGGACGCACGCCCCGCCATCCCCGGCGAGACAAGAGAGGTAGCTCCCCGTGACGGTCTTCTTCGTGGTCGGTGCCATCGGCCTCCTGCTGCTCGTGCTCTCGCTGGTCGTCGGCGAGATCTTCGAGTCGTTCGAGATCGGCGACGGCGGGATCTCCGGCCTCGCGGTGGGCATCGGCGCCGTCGTGTTCGGCGCCTCGGGCGTGCTCGCGCAGTCCGCGGACCTCGCGGACGTCTGGGCGTACGTGATCGCGGCGGCCTTCGCGGCCGTCGCCGGATTCGTCGCGCAGACCGTCATCAACAGGCTCTCGGCGTCCGAGGACGCCCCGCCGCCCCCGCTCGAGGGGGCCTTCGGGGTGCTCACGGCGACCACGGGGCCGGAGGGCGGCGAGGTCCGCCTCGAAGGGGTGCGGGACCTGGAGAGCCGGCTCGCGTGGGCGGACGAGGAGCTCTCGGCGGGGACGCGCGTCGTCGTCGTCGGGGTCTCCGGCTCGCGTGTGCACGTCCGCCGCGTCTGACGCGTCCGCACCACCAGCACCACCCGCCGTCCACCCTCACCCACGGCAGGGGCCGTGGGCCGACAGAGAGGAGCCCGGGGCGACCCGGACACCATGCCCGACTTCCTCAGCAGCGGTTCGGCGGTCCTCGCCGTCCTCGCGCTCGTCATCGCGTTCGTCGCGGTCATCACGCTCATCACCAAGCGCATCCGGCGCGTGCCGCCCAACGAGGCGCTCATCATCGTCGGCCGCGGCGCCGGCAAGAACGCGGGGGACGGCGGCCAGCGCGTCGTCGTCGGCGGGCGCGTCTTCGTGTGGCCCGTGCTGCAGCAGGGCTTCCCGATCTCGCTCGAGCAGCGTCAGATCGGCATCACGGTCGAGGGCGTCGACAAGAACCGCATCAAGCTCGCGATCAAGGCCTCGATCAACTTCAAGGTCCGCGGCGACGAGGAGGGTGTGCGGCGCGCTGCCCAGCGCTTCCTGTCGCAGCAGGCGACGCTGACGGATGTCATCAAGGAGTCCCTCGAGGGCTCGCTGCGCTCGATCATCGGCGACATGACGATCGAGCAGATCATCTCCGACCGCAAGTCCCTGCAGGACGCGGTCGTCGCGTCGACCAAGACGGACCTCGCGGAGCAGGGTCTGCAGGTCGACCTGCTCAACATCTCGGACATCTCCACGCCCGGCTCGGACTACCTGGCGAACCTGGGTCGTGCCGAGGCCGCTCGTGCGCGTCAGGTCGCCGAGGTCAAGGAGGCCGAGGCGCAGCAGGTCTCCGAGTTCGCGAAGATCGTCGCCGCCGAGGCGATCGCCGAGCGGCAGCGTGACCTCGCCCTGAAGCAGGCCGCGATCAAGGCCGAGACGGACCGCGCCAACGCCGAGGCGAACGCGGCCGGTCAGCTGGCGCGCGCCGAGCAGGACAAGCTCGTCGCGCTGCAGGAGCGCGACGCGCTCGCCGAGAAGGCCAAGGTCACCGAGGAGCAGCTCGACATCGACGTCCGCAAGCCGGCCGAGGCGTCCGCGTACGCCGCGGTCCAGCAGGCGAACGCCGAGCGCGACGCCGCGAACGCGGCCGCGGAGGCCGACGCGTACCGCCGCATGAAGGTCGCCGAGGCGAATAAGATCGCGACCGTCCAGGACGCCGAGGCCGCGGCCGAGGCGACGATCCGCGCGGGTAACGCCGAGCGCGACCGCCAGCTCGCCGAGGCGAAGGCGATCGAGGCGCTGGGTCTGGCCCGTGCCGCGGCCGCGAAGGCCGAGGGTCTCGCGCAGGCCGAGGCGACGCGCGCGCAGGCCGACGCGCTGCGCGAGCAGGGCCAGGCGGTCCTCGCGCAGCAGGTCATCGCGCTGCTGCCGGAGATCGTGCGGGCGGCGGCCGAGCCGATCGGCGCGATCGACCAGCTCACGGTCGTCTCGACGGACGGGGCGTCCGCCGTCACGAAGACCGTGGGCCAGGTGCTCGGCGAGGGCCAGGAGGTCGTGAAGTCCCTCACGGGTCTCGACCTCAACGCGCTCGTCGCGAGCATCGCGGGCGGGGCGGTGAACGGCACCCCGGTGAACCACACGAGCTGACGACGCACGACGAGGGCCCGGGCCGACCGGCAACGGTCGCCCCGGGCCCTCGTGCTGACCGCGCACGTCCGGTCCCGACTGCGCACGCACGGCGGGCGCGCTCGCGCAGGGACGTGCGCGCTCGCCGGGACGGGGGGTCAGACCGCGGGGGCGGCGGCGAGCGCCGCGTCGAGGTCGGCCAGGATCCGGCGGCACTCCTCGACGTCCCACGGGGTGCCCGCGAGCTCGAACTCGAACAGCACGGGGCGGCCCGACGCGCGTGCGACGTGCCGCGCGGCGTCCTGGTAGTACCGCCCGAAGTTCCGGTTCCCGGAGCCGATCACGCCGACGAGCCGGCGGCGGTTGACCTCGGAGCGCAGGAACCGGCGCACGGCCTCGGGGATGGTGTCGTTCGCGTCGTTGCCGGTCTTGTACGACGGCGTGAGCAGCACCCACGGCCCGTCGGCCTCGGACAGCCGGACGTCGCGCTGCGCGAGGTCGTGCACGGGGCGCTCGAGGCGCTGCGCGAAGGACCGCACGAGGCCGCTCGCCGACGAGTAGTAGTAGACCGGGGTGACGCGCACGTGCGTCAGGATCGCGCCCGGTCCCGGCGCGCGCGCAGGCAGATGGTCCCGGTCCACCCGATACTGGGCGCGTGATCTCACGCGACCTCGCCCTGCGGCTGCGGACCACCGGCCTGCACTGGCACCCGACCTCGGGCGACCGGTTCGGCATGCTCGTCGACGGGATGGACGAGGTCTTCACGGTCAGCGAGATGACGATCGAGGCGCACCACTACCCGACGGGCACGGTGCTGGGGTTCAACGGCACCACGGAGTGGGCCCTGGACTCCGTGGCGCTGCAGGACGCCGTGTGGCTGCCGCGTGAGGACCAGCTGCGCGAGCTCCTGGGCGGGACGTTCCGCTCGCTCGCGCGCTCGACGGACGGCAGCTTCCAGGTGCTCGTGGAGCGGGCGGGCCGCCCGGAGCAGGTGTTCACCGCGGCGCACGCGGAGGACGCGTACGCGCTCGCGCTCCTCTCGCTGATCGAGGCGGCCGTCGACCGGACCTGACGCACGTCTAGACTCCGTGGCATGTCCACCCTCTCCCGCGACGAGGTCGCGCGTGTGGCGGGGCTGGCCCGGATCGACCTGTCTCCTGCCGAGCTCGACCGGCTCGCGGGAGAGCTCGACGTCATCGTCGAGTCGGTCGCGCGCGTGAGCGAGATCGCCACCCCGGACGTGCCCGCCACCAGCCACCCCCTTCCGCTGACGAACGTGTTCCGCGCCGACGTGCCCGAGCCCTCGGTCGACCGTGACGCGGTGCTCGCCGCCGCGCCGGCCAGCGAGGACGGCAAGTTCCTGGTGCCGCAGATCCTGGGGGAGGACGCATGAGCGACCTGACCCGGCTGTCCGCGGCGGACCTGGCCGAGCGCCTGCGCGCGGGCGAGGTCTCGTCCGTCGAGGCGACGCGCGCGCACCTGGACCGCATCGCGGCCGTCGAGCCCGTGGTGCACGCGTTCCTGCACGTGTCCGACGAGGACGCGCTCGCGACCGCGGCGGACGTCGACGCGCGCCGCGCGGCGGGCGAGGAGCTGCACCCGCTCGCGGGCGTGCCGATCGCGGTGAAGGACGTCGTCGTCACGCGCGGTGTCCCGACGACCGCGGGCTCGCGCATCCTCGAGGGCTGGCTCCCGCCGTACGACGCGACGCTCGTCGAGCGCATCAAGGCCGCGGGCCTGCCGATCCTCGGCAAGACGAACATGGACGAGTTCGCGATGGGGTCGTCGACGGAGCACTCGGCGTACGGCAACACGCACAACCCGTGGGACCTGGAGCGGATCCCGGGCGGCTCGGGCGGTGGCTCGGCCGCGGCCGTGGGCGCGTACGAGGCGCCGCTCGCGATCGGTACGGACACGGGCGGCTCGATCCGTCAGCCCGCGGCGGTCACCGGCACGGTCGGCGTGAAGCCGACGTACGGCTCGGTGTCGCGGTACGGCCTGATCGCGCTCGCGAGCAGCCTGGACCAGGCCGGCCCGGTGACGCGCACGGTGCTCGACTCGGCGCTGCTGCACGAGCTCATCGGTGGTCACGACCCGCGTGACTCGACGTCGATCGCTGAGCCGCTGCCGCCGCTCGTCGCGGCCGCGCGCCAGGGTGCCTCGGGTGACCTGTCGGGTGTGCGCGTCGGCGTGATCACCCAGCTGCAGGGCGAGGGCTACCAGCCGGGTGTGCTGGCGCGGTTCCACGAGTCGCTCGAGCTGCTGCAGCGCGCGGGTGCCGAGCTCGTCGAGGTCTCGTGCCCGCACTTCGAGTACGCCCTCGCGGCGTACTACCTGATCCTGCCCGCGGAGGCGTCGAGCAACCTCGCGAAGTTCGACGGCATGCGCTTCGGCCTGCGGGTCGAGCCGTCCGAGGGCCCCGTGACGGCGGAGCGTGTCATGGCCGCGACGCGAGGCGCGGGCTTCGGCGACGAGGTCAAGCGCCGCATCATCCTCGGCACCTACGCGCTGTCGGCGGGCTACTACGACGCGTACTACGGCAGCGCGCAGAAGGTCCGCACGCTCATCCAGCGGGACTTCTCGGCGGCGTTCGAGAAGGCGGACGTGCTCGTCTCACCGACGGCGCCGACGACCGCGTTCAAGCTGGGCGAGAAGCTCGACGACCCGCTCGCGATGTACCTCAACGATGTCGCGACGATCCCCGCGAACCTCGCGGGCGTCCCGGGCCTGTCGGTGCCCGCGGGCCTGTCGGACGACGGCCTGCCGGTCGGGTTCCAGGTGCTCGCCCCGGCGAAGGCGGACGACCGCCTGTACCGCGTGGGCGCCGCGCTCGAGGCCCTGCTGGAGAACGAGTGGGGCGGTCCGCTGCTGGCCAAGGCCCCGGAGCTGGAGGTGGCGCGATGAGCCACGCGACCGCGGCCCTGGTCGACTACGACGACGCGGTGGCGCGCTTCGACCCGGTGATCGGTATCGAGGTGCACGTCGAGCTCGGTACGCGCACGAAGATGTTCGACGCGGCGCCCGCGGGCTTCGGCGAGGAGCCGAACACGTCGGTGACGCCGGTCTCGCTGGGACTGCCGGGCAGCCTGCCGGTGGTCAACGGCACGGCGGTGGAGTACGCGATCCGCATCGGTCTGGCGCTCAACTGCTCGATCGCGGAGAGCTGCCGGTTCGCGCGCAAGAACTACTTCTACCCGGACGTCCCGAAGAACTTCCAGACGTCGCAGTACGACGAGCCGATCGCGTACGACGGGTACGTGGACGTCGAGCTCGAGGACGGGACGACGTTCCGGGTCGAGATCGAGCGCGCGCACATGGAGGAGGACGCGGGCAAGAACACGCACGTGGGCGGCTCGACGGGCCGCATCCACGGCGCGGAGTACTCGCTCGTCGACTACAACCGTGCGGGCATCCCGCTGGTGGAGATCGTGACGCGCCCGATCACGGGTGCCGGGGAGCGGGCGCCGGAGGTCGCGCGCGCGTACGTGCAGACGCTGCGCGACCTGTTCCGTGCCCTGGAGGTGTCCGACGCCCGCATGGAGCGCGGCAACGTGCGGGCGGACGTCAACGTGTCGCTGCGACCCACGCCGACGAGCGCGCTCGGTACGCGCACGGAGACCAAGAACGTCAACTCGTTCCGGTCGGTCGAGCGCGCGGTGCGCTACGAGATCTCGCGGCAGGCCGCGGTGCTCGACGCGGGCGGCGCGATCGTGCAGGAGACGCGCCACTGGCACGAGGACACGGGCACGACGACGAGCGGGCGCGTGAAGTCCGACGCGGAGGACTACCGCTACTTCCCGGAGCCGGACCTGGTGCCGATCGCCCCGGACCGCGCGTGGGTCGATCAGATCCGCGCGGCGCTCCCGGAGCTGCCGGCGGCACGTCGTCGTCGCCTGCAGGGCGAGTGGGGGTTCGCGGACGCCGAGATGCGCGACGTCGTGAACGCGGGCGCGGTCGAGCTCATCGAGGCCACGGTCGCGGCGGGCGCGGCGCCCGCGGCGGCCCGCAAGTGGTGGATGGGCGAGCTGGCGCGCACGGCGAAGGAGCGGGAGGTCGAGCTGGGTGACCTGCCGATCACGCCGACGCAGATCGGCGAGCTGCAGGCGCTCGTCGACTCGGGCCGGATCAACGACAAGCTCGCGCGGCAGGTGCTCGAGGGCGTGCTGGCGGGGGAGGGCGGCCCGGAGCAGGTCGTCGTCGCGCGCGGGCTCGAGGTCGTCTCCGACGACGGCCCGCTCCTCGAGGCGATCGACGCGGCGCTGGCGGCCCAGCCCGACGTGGCGGACAAGATCCGTTCGGGCAACCTCGGGCCGGTCGGCGCGATCATCGGCGCGGTCATGAAGGCGACGCGCGGTCAGGCGGACGCCGCGCGCGTGCGCGAGCTCGTGATCGAACGGGTCTCCGTCTGATCGAAACTTTCTCCCACGGTCGCTCGGAACGGTGACCTGTGCTCGACGAAGACCCCGGTCGGCTGTCCGCCGTCCGGGGTCTTCGTCATCCTGCGCGTGTGCGCCGTTCGGGTGTTCTTGCTGATGATGACGCCGAACGCGGTGCTCCGCGTCGCCGTGGCGGCTGTCCGGTATGCGCCTTGTGTGTCGGCACCAGGTGTGGAACGGTATCGAAATCGTTACCGAAAGATCGTTCCCCCGGGTCGCAAGGTGACGTTAGCCTCGCGGCCACCGACATCGGTACACGTCACGCAAAGGAGCGTCGATGTCCCCAACCCCCACCAGGAGACGCGTCTCGGCCTGGACGGCCGTCAGCGCGCTCGTCCTGTCCTCTCTCACGGCGGTCGCCGCTGCCACCTCGGCATCGGCGGACGACGTCACCCTGCTCTCGACGGACTTCTCCGACAGCTCGTGGGAGGAGACCTGGCAGGCCAGCGGCTCGCCCTCGCTGTCGGTCGTCGACGTCGACGGCAACCCCGCGCTGAAGGTCAGTGGTCGCACGGCGGACTACGTCGGCATCCAGTCCGCCGCGGGCACGTTCACCGACCTCGTCCCGGGGTCGACCTACACGTTCTCGATGAAGGCGCGCCTCGCCGACGACGTCGCCGGCTCGACGGGCGTCCGCCTCGTCATGAAGCCCGCCTACGACTGGATCGGCAACACGACCATGTCGGCGGGCGCCTGGACCACGGTGTCCGGCTCGTTCACCGTGCCGGCCGGCGCGGCGACGGGTGACCTGCAGGTCTACGTCGGCACGGCCGACATCACCGGCCTGACGACCTACGACTACCTGGTCGACGACATCACGGTGACCGGCCAGCCGGCCGCGCCGCAGCTCGAGACCATCCTCAGCACCGACTTCTCCGACGAGTCGTGGTCGACGAGCTGGCGGCAGAGCGGCTCGGCGACCCTGTCGGTCGTCGACGTCGACGACAACCCCGCCCTCCTCGTGGCGGGCCGCGGCGCCGACTACGTGGGCATCGAGACGGTCCCGGGCGCCCTCGCGGCGCTGCAGCCGGGCAAGTCGTACACGTTCACGGGCAAGGCGCGTCTCGCGGACGGCGTCGAGGGCTCGACGGGCGTGCGCTTCGTCATGAAGCCCGCCTACGACTGGATCGGCAACACCACCATGTCGGCCGGCGAGTGGACGACGATCTCGGGTGTCTTCACGGTGCCCGCCGACACCAGCGAGCTGCAGCTGTACGTCGGGACGGCCGACATCACGGGTCTGACGACGTACGACTACCTGCTCGACGACCTCGCGATCGTCGGCGAGGTCGGTGGCGACGACTACGTCGAGACCGACCCCGACTTCGTGCCCGGTGGTGCGCTCAGCCCGAGCGTGACCCCGGTGACGTCGGCGCGCGGCACGGACAAGACGTCCGCGCTCACGTTCGACGACGGCCCCAACGGTGCCACGACGACCGAGCTGCTCGACTTCCTCGAGGAGAACGACGTCAAGGCCACGTTCTGCGTCATCGGCCAGAACGTCCAGGCGCCGGGCGGTGCGGACGTCCTCAAGCGGATCGTCGCCGACGGCCACACGCTGTGCAACCACAGCACCGACTACAACGGCATGGGCTCGCTGACGAAGGCCCAGGTCGCGGACAAGCTCAAGGCGAACCTGGCGATCATCCGTGACGCGCTGGGCGACCCCGAGGCCGAGGTGCCCTACTTCCGTGCGCCGAACGGCGACTG
Organism: Cellulomonas palmilytica; assembly: GCF_021590045.1. Taxonomy (NCBI): domain Bacteria; kingdom Bacillati; phylum Actinomycetota; class Actinomycetes; order Micrococcales; family Cellulomonadaceae; genus Cellulomonas; species Cellulomonas palmilytica. Next base: position 1,778,965 of record NZ_CP062221.1, read on the forward strand.
GGGCAAGACCAACCAGGTCGCGGTCGCGCTCGGCATGCAGCCGCTCGCGGTCACGAACCTCGTCATGGACTGGGACGGCGCCGAGAACGCGGGCGACGAGGCGAAGCTGACGGCGGCGCTGCGCGACGTGATCACCTCGAACCCCGGTGAGATCGTCCTGGTGCACGACGGCGGCGGCGACCGCACGGCGGGCGTCAACGCGGTCAAGACCGTCGTCGCCGAGCTCCTCGAGGACGGCTGGACGTTCACGCTGCCGGCCGGCGGCGCCGCGCCCAAGGGCGTGACGCTCGTCGAGTCCGACTTCGAGGACGGCACGCTGCAGGGCTGGACGGCGCGTGACGACGGCAACGGCGTCCCGACGCTGACCGTGCAGGACGAGGTCGCGCACGAGAGCACCTACGCGGCGCGCGTGTCGGACCGCGCCTCCCAGGGCCAGGGCCTGCAGTTCGACGTGACGGACACGGCCACCCCGGGCGCGTCGTACGACGTGTCGGCGTGGATCAAGTTCGAGGGCACGCCGGGCGACATGACGCTCTCGGCGCGCACCGCGACGGGCGACGGCCAGTCGTTCTCGAACCTCGCGCAGTTCACGGGCCTGTCCTCGAGCCAGTGGGTCAACGTCACCGGCACGTTCACGATGCCGGCGTTCGCGGACGCCGCGGAGCTCTACTTCGAGACGAAGTGGGACAACGGCGCCGCGGGCAACACCTCGACGTTCGTCATCGACGACATCTCGGTGAAGTCCACGCCGGTCTCGGAGATCCAGGACCTCACGCCGCTCAAGGACACGGTCGAGTTCCCGACGGGTGTCGCGATCGACTCCCGCGAGATGAACGGCTCGGCCTCGCAGCTGCTGCTCAAGCACTTCAACCAGGTCACGGCCGAGAACTACATGAAGGTCGAGGCGTGGTACTCGGGCACCAGCGTGGACACGTTCCGGATGCACCCCGAGGCGAAGGCTCTCCTGGACTACGCCCAGGAGAACGGCCTGCGGGTGTACGGGCACGTCCTGGTCTGGCACAGCCAGACGCCGGACTGGTTCTACCGTGACGCCGAGGGTGAGCTGCTGGACGCCGAGGCGATGCGCCAGCGTCAGCGTGAGCACATCTTCAACGTCGCGGAGGCCATCGCGGACGAGTACGGGCCCTTCGGCTCGGACACGAACCCGCTCGTGGCGTGGGACGTCGTCAACGAGGTGATCGACGACGGCACCTCCTACGAGGACGGCATGCGCCGCTCCACGTGGTACCAGATCCTCGGCGAGAGCTTCGTGGACTCGGCGTTCGAGTACGCGAACGAGGCGTTCAACGACGTCTACGCGGCCGAGGGCGCGGAGCACCCCGTCACGCTGTTCATCAACGACTACAACACCGAGCAGACCGGCAAGCGCGCCCGCTACAAGGCGCTCGTCGAGCGTCTCATCGCGCGCGACGTGCCGATCGACGGCGTGGGTCACCAGTTCCACGTCGCGCTGTCGACGCCGGTCAGCACGCTCGGCGCCGCACTCGACGACTTCGAGGGCATGACCACGGCGAGCGGTGCGGACCTCGAGCAGGCCGTGACCGAGCTCGACGTGTTCGTCGGCTCGGCCGACGCCGCGAAGTCCGTCGACCAGGGGTACTACCTCAAGGCGGCGTTCGACTCGTTCCGGGCGCACTCCGACTCGCTGTTCTCGGTGACGCTCTGGGGTCTGACGGACGGTCGCTCGTGGCGGGCGTCGAACAACGGCAAGCCGCTGCTGTTCGACGACTACTTCAAGGCCAAGCCCGCGTACTACGGCGCGGCCGGTCTTGAGCTGCCCGCGGCGATCCGCAGCGCGAACGCGTTCGCGGCCGACGCGGACGGTGACTACTCGGTCGGCTCGGACGAGTGGCGTCGCCTCCCGCTGCACCAGGTGGGCGAGATCGGGAAGTTCCAGCTGCGCTGGACGCCGGACGGCCTGGTGGTCTTCGTCGACGTCGACGACGCGACGGCCGACTCCGGCGACGCGGTCCTGCTCGAGACGCCGGACGGCGTGGTGACGGTCGCGCGTGGCTCGTCGGGTGCGGTGGAGCGTGACGGCGGCTGGTCCGTGGTCACGACCCTCCCGCTGACGGACGCCGCGAACGGCGACGTGGTCGAGCTCGACGTGCGCGTGGTCGACCAGGCCACGACGTCGGCGTGGAACACGCCGGGCGTGCTCGGCAGCGTCACGCTCGTCGAGGCGCTGTCGTTCACCGAGGTCCCGGCCACCACGACCGCCCCGACGATCGACGGTGACGTCGACGCCGTGTGGTCCGGTGCCGGCTCGGTCACGACCGAGAAGGTGACGTCGGGCGCGAACGGTGCGCAGGGCACCTTCCGCACGCTGTGGAAGGACAACACGCTCTACGTGCTCGCCGACGTGACCGACCCCGAGGTCGACACGACGGGCAGCGACCCGTGGACGAAGGACTCCGTCGAGCTGTACGTCGACGGCGGGAACTTCAAGAACGGCGCGTACCGCTACGACGACACGCAGATCCGGATCGACGCGACCGGTGCGGTCTCGTTCGGCACGGGTGACGAGACGTTCCAGCGCAACCGCCTGACCAGCGCCGTGGTCCCCACGGCGACCGGGTACCGGGTCGAGGCGGCGATCAGCCTCCTCGAGTACGGCGGCCTCGGGACGTTCCACGGCCTGGACTTCCAGGTCAACGACGCCGCGGGCGGCAGCCGGCACGCCATCACCAACTGGGCGGACCCGACGGGCACGGGCTACCAGTCGACGGCCCGCTGGGGCGTCGGCAAGCTGGTCGCCGCGCTCGAGCCCCCGGCCGAGACGGCGCCGGTCGTCACGACCCACCCGGCCACGACGACGGGCAAGCTCAACTCGACGGTGACGTTCACGGCGGCGGCGACGGGCAACCCGACGCCGACGGTGCAGTGGCAGCGCAAGCTGGCCGGCACGACGACGTGGACGAACCTGGCGGGTCGCAGGGGCACCTCGCTCACCGTCAAGGCCGTCGAGGTCAACGACAAGGCGAGCTTCCGTGCCGTGTTCACCAACAAGAACGGCACCGCCTACACGCGCAACGCCCAGCTCAAGGTGGAGCGCGTGGCTCCGAAGGTCACGGTGCAGCCGAAGTCGGTCACGGCTCCGGTGCGTTCGGTGGTCAAGGTGACGGCCCAGGCCTCGGGCTACCCGACGCCGCAGGTCCAGTGGGAGCGCAAGCTGCCCGGGTCGTCGTCGTGGACCAAGATCAACGGGGCGACCAAGACCACCGTGAGCGTCACGCTCACGCCCTCGGTCGACGGCGTCCAGATGCGTGCGGTGTTCAAGAACAGCGCGGGCACGGTCACGACCAAGGCGGCGACGGTCACGGCCAAGAAGGTCGCTCCGACGATCACGTCGCAGCCGACCTCGGTGGTGGCGAAGTCGGGCACGGTCGCGACCTTCACGGTGACGACGACGGGCTACCCGGCGCCGAAGCTGCAGTGGTACGTCCAGCCGAAGGGCTCGACGAAGTGGTTCGCCATCTCGGGTGCCACGGGGTCGACCCTGCGGATCAACGCGACCGCGTCGCGTGACGGCTCGGCGTTCCGGGCCGTCGCGACGAACGCGGCCGGCAAGGTCACGAGCAAGGCGGCGCTGCTGACGCTGCGCTGACCCGACGGGACCGGCGGCGTCGCCGCGGAGCATGGCTGAGCTCCGCGGCGACGCCGCCTCGTCGTCCCCGGGCCGGGTGCTTTCGGCGGGTCGTCGGCGGGTCGTCGGCGGGTCGGTGCGGGCGCGCGGACCGGTGCAATAGCCTCGCCTCACCGAGTCGGGAGGGGCGTCGCGCATGACCGAGCAGACGACGAGCAGCGAGAAGCCGACCCTGCAGGGCGAGATGCTCACGCTGCGGCCGATCCGTGCGTCGGACGCCGAGGCCGTCTGGGAGGTCGTCACGGACCCCGAGGGCAAACGGCTGACGGGCACCACCCGGACGTTCGCCCGCGAGGAGGTCGACCACTGGTGCGCGACGGTCGGCGACCTGCCGGGGCGCGTCGACCTCGCGATCACGCTCGCGGGGCAGGACGAGTACCTCGGCGAGATCGTGCTGAGCGACATCGACGAGGTGGTGCGCAGCGCGAACCTGCGCCTCGTCATGCGTCCCGGCTACCGGGGACGCGGGTACGGCACCGAGGCGATCGAGCTGGTGCTCGGGTTCGCGTTCGACGGGCTCGGGCTGCACCGCGTGGGGCTCGACGTGCTGTCGGTCAACGCCCGTGCGCTGTCGCTGTACGAGAACCTCGGCTTCCGGGTCGAGGGGCGGCGCCGCGACGCGTACCGCGACGGCGACCGGTGGTGCGACGCGATCGACATGGGCCTGCTCGAGGACGAGTACCGCGCGGGGCAGCTCAGCGCCTGACGCGCCGGGCGGCCGCCCGCCGACGAGAGCACGCACACCCGCGGTCGATTGGTGCCGTGCGGGCGCCGCCACCACGATGGGGGCATGAGCGCACCTGACGAGCCCACGGGCCCGGGTCGGCGCATGGAGCCCCCCGACACCGCACCCGGTGACGCGCACGCCGACGGGACGTCGGTGCGCGTGGGCGAGGCGCACGGCGTCGTGCCGCGCGACCGCGCGTTCTTCGGGCACCCGCTGGGCCTGATGACGCTGTTCGGCACCGAGCTGTGGGAGCGGTTCAGCTACTACGGCATGCGCGCGATCCTGCTGTACTTCCTCACCGACACGCTCGCGAACGACGGCCTGGGCCTGGCCGACGACCTCGGCAACGCGGTCGTCGCGGTGTACGGGGCGTCGGTGTACCTGCTGTCCGTCATCGGTGGCTGGCTCGCCGACCGCATGATCGGCGCGCGGCGTGCGGTGCTGTACGGCGGTGTCGTGATAGCGGCGGGCCACGTGAGCCTCGCGGTCCCGGACGCGCGGTTCTCCTACCTCGGCATCGTGCTCGTCGCGCTCGGCACGGGCCTGCTCAAGCCGAACGTCTCGAGCATGGTCGGCGAGCTCTACTCGCGCGACGACCCGCGCCGCGACTCGGCGTTCTCGATCTTCTACATGGGCATCAACATCGGCTCGTTGCTCGCGCCGATCCTGGTGGGCATCGCGCGCGAGATCGGCGGGTACCACGCGGGCTTCGCGGTCGCCGCCGTGGGCATGGGCATCGCGCTCGTGTTCTTCGTCCTCGGCCGCCCGCTGCTGGGTGGCGCGGGCGACGAGCCGCCGAACCCGCTCACGGGCGCGGACACCGGTCCCGTGCTGCGCCTCGTCGTCGCGGTGGTGGCGGGTTGCCTCGTGGCGCTCGGCATCGCGGTGGTCGTCTCCGGCGGCTTCACGACGACGACGTTCATCGACGCGCTGTCGTACATCGCGCTCGGGGCGCCCGTGGCGACGTTCTGGGTGATGTTCCGCTCGCCCAAGGTCACGCACGCCGAGCGCACCCGGCTGCGCGCGTACATCCCGCTGTTCGTCGCGGCGATGCTGTTCTGGATGATCTTCGAGCAGGCGGCGAGCACGCTCTCGGAGTACGCGCGCGACCACACCGAGCTGACGATCTTCGGCGTCGAGGTGTCGCCGGCGTTCTTCCAGTCGGTCAACCCGGCGGCGATCATCGTGCTCGCGCCCGTGTTCGCGTGGCTGTGGGTGCGGCTCGACGACCGGCCGCCGACCGCGGTGAAGTTCGCGATCGGGCTGACGTTCGCGGCGCTGTCGTTCCTGTTCCTGGCGGGCGCCTCGGCGGTCGCGGGGGACGGGCGCACGCCGTGGTGGGTGCTGGTGCTCGTCTACGTCATCCAGACGGTCGGCGAGCTGTGCCTGTCGCCCGTGGGCCTCGCGGCGACGACGCTGCTGGCGCCGCGCGCGTTCCGCGGCCAGGCGATGGCGTTGTGGTTCCTCGCGACGAGCGCGGGCAACGCGATCACGGCGCAGGTCGTGCAGGCGACGAGCGACGTGGGTCCGACCGCCTACTTCGGCTGGATCGGGGCGGTGGCGCTGGTGTTCGCGGGCGGGATGTTCGCGATCGCGCCGTGGGTCACGCGGCACATCCGCGAGGGCTCGCGCGAGGAGGACGCCGCGGTCGCGTGACCTCCCGCGCGGGCGCCGCGGCGGGTTCGGTGCCTCAGGCCAGCGCGCGGCAGGACGAGCGCTCCACGAGCGCCGTGGGGAGCTGCAGGTGCATCGGCGCGTCCTTCTCGTTCTTGTCGTCGAGCAGGTCGATCAGCAGGTGCAGCGCGCGGGCGCCGATGTCGCGCAGCGGCTGGCTGATCGTGGTGAGCGGCGGCTCGCACAGCGCGGACTCGGGGACGTTGTCGAACCCGATGACGGACAGGTCGTCGGGCACGCGCAGCCCGAGCTCGCGCGCGACCTCGATCGTCCGGATGGCCGAGAGGTCGTTGGCCGCGAAGACGGCGGTGGGGCGGTCGGGGCGGTCGAGCAGCTCGCGCGCGGGCTGCGTCGCGGTCTCCTGGCGGAACCCGCCGTTGACGACGAGCGCCTCGTCGACCGCGAGGCCCGCGGACCGCATCGCGGCGCGGAAGCCGGCCTCGCGCAGCCGTGCGGACTCCAGGTCGGGGCGTCCGCCCATGAGACCGATGCGCCGGTGGCCGAGGGAGATCAGGTGCTCGGTCGCCATGACGGCGCCGGCGAAGTTGTCGGAGTCGACGGTCGGCAGCCCCGTCGGGCCGGTGTGCGGGTCGATCGCGACGACGGGGATCACGCTGTGCGCGTCGACGACCGTGGGGGTGACGATGATCGCGCCGTCGATGAGCGTGCCGCCGAGCCGCGACAGGTAGCGCCGCTCCCAGCCGACGTCCGTGCGACGGCCGCCGCCCGAGTAGGCGAGCAGCTCGTAGTCGGTCGAGCCGATGGCCTCGGAGGCACCCTTGAGCAGCTCGGTGCTGAACGGCTCGAACTCGGCGACGAGGATCCCGACGACGTGCGTGCGGTGCGAGCGGAGGCTGGACGCGCCGAGGCTGGCCTCGTACCCGAGGTCGGCGATGACCTGCTGGACACGGTCCAACGTGGCCTGCGCGACCCCGTACCGGCCGTTGACGACCTTCGACACGGTCGCCACCGACACGCCCGCTTTCCGGGCGACATCGGACATCTTGACCCGACCAGAGTGCTCCACGCGGTGACTATATGGCATCGGTTTCATAACGGTGTCGATATCGGTTTCGATAACGATTGACACTCGCGTCGGAACTTTGGCAGTCTCATCGCCGTCCAGGTGGGTCAACGAAGACTGAAGGGACCGAACATGGCACGCATGCGCCGTGCGGGCGCCGGCATCGCGCTCGCGACGACGATCGCTCTCCTTGCCGCCTGCAGCAGCGGGGGCGACACCCCGTCGGGCGACGGCACCACCGCTGGTGGTGGCAACAAGGGCGAGGCCGTCACGCTGCAGTGGTGGCACAACTCGAACACGGGTGACGGCAAGGTCTACTACGACAAGGTCGCGGACGACTTCGAGGCCGCGAACCCCGGCGTCACCATCGAGGTGAACGCCATGCAGCACGAGGACATGGTCGACAAGCTGGCTGCTGCCATGCAGTCCGGCGACATGCCCGACATCTACATGGAGCGTGGTGGCGGCGAGCTCGCCGACCACGTCGCGGCGGGCCTGACCAAGGACCTGTCGGAGGGCGCCGCCGACACGATCGCCAAGCTCGGCGGTACGGTCTCCGGCTTCCAGGTGGACGGCAAGACCTACGCGCTGCCGTTCTCGATCGGCGTCGTGGGCTTCTGGTACAACAAGGCCCTCTTCGCCGAGGCCGGCATCGACAACCCGCCCACGACGTGGGACGAGATGTACGACGCCATCGACAAGCTCAAGGCCAAGGGCATCGCGCCGATCTCGGTCGGTGCGGGCGACGGCTGGCCGGCGGCGCACTACTGGTACTACTTCGCGCTGCGCCAGTGCAAGCAGGACGTCCTGGTCGACGCGGTCGGCTCGCTCGACTTCTCCGACCCGTGCTTCGTCCGTGCGGGCGAGTCGCTCCAGGAGCTGCTCGACGCGCAGCCGTTCAACGACGGCTTCCTGTCGACGGTGGCGCAGAAGGGTGCGACGTCCGCGTCCGGCCTCCTCGCCACGGGCAAGGTCGCGATCGAGCTCCAGGGTCACTGGGAGCCCGGCGTGATGCAGGGCATCACCGACGAGATCGGTGAGGCCGGCATCGGCGAGAACCTCGCGTGGTTCGCGTTCCCGGCCGTCACGGGTGGCGAGGGTGACCCCGCCGCGCAGCTCGGTGGCGGTGACGCCTGGGCCGTGTCCGAGAAGGCGCCCGACGCCGCGGTCGACTTCGCCGCGTACCTGCTGTCCGACGAGATCCAGAAGGGCTTCGCGGAGCTCGACATGGGTCTGCCGACCAACTCGTCGGCGTCGAAGTACGTGTCCGACGCCGCGCTGGCGAGCCTCCTCGAGGTCCGTGACGCGTCGCCGTTCGTCCAGCTGTACTTCGACACGGCGTTCGGTCCCGCGATCGGTGACGCGATGAACGCGAAGATCGTGGACCTCTTCGCCGGCAAGGCCAGCCCGCAGGACATCGTCGACGCCACGCAGGCGGCGGCTGACCTGGAGAAGTGATCGACGTGGCAGACGAAGCGACCGCCCGCCTGGGCGTCACCGCCTCGCCTGCGACGTCCACCCCGACGGTTCCGGTCGCCGGTCGCGCTTCGGCGCGGCCGGCGGCCGGCCGGCCGGGCGGACGCCGCGGGAATGGTGCATCCATCCGCAAGGGCCTCGAGATCACGCTCTTCGTGGCGCCCGCCCTCGCACTGCTCACGCTGTTCGTCGCGGTCCCGATCGCGAGGGCCGTCCAGATCTCCTTCTTCAAGTGGAAGGGGTACGGCGACTTCGAGAAGTTCGTCGGGCTCGACAACTACCGGCGCGTCCTCGAGAACACGGAGTTCATCGAGGCGTTCCAGCACAACATGATCATCGTGGTGGCCTCGATCGCCATCCAGCTCCCGCTGGGCCTCGCGATCGCGCTCCTGCTGAACCGCAAGATGCGCTTCCAGGGCACCATCCGGACGCTGATCTTCGTCCCGTACGTGATCTCCGAGGTCATCGCGGGTGTCATCTGGTACCAGATGTTCGTCCCGAACGAGGGCCTGATCGACACGGTCCTCGACAAGGTCGGCCTCAGCGGACCGCAGCAGGGCTTCCTCGGCACGCTCGAGACCGCGCTCCCCGCGCTCGTCGTCGTGCTGACCTGGAAGTACCTCGGCCTGGCGGTCATCCTCTTCCTCGCCGGCCTGCAGGGCGTGCCCGAGGAGCTCTACGAGGCCGCGCAGCTCGACGGCGCCTCGTGGTGGCAGATCCAGCGCCGCATCACGGTGCCGATGCTCGGCCCGACGCTGCGCACCTGGGCGTTCCTGTCGATGATCGGCTCGCTGCAGCTGTTCGACATGGTCTGGGTCCTCACGAGGGGCGGCCCGGCCAACGCGACGAGCACGATGGCGACCTTCCTGGTCCAGCAGGGCATGCAGCGGTCCAACTTCGGGATCGCCGCCGCCGCCTCCGTGATCCTGTTCGTCGTCGCCCTCGTCATGGCGCTGACCTACCAGCGCTTCATCATGAACCGCGACAACACCGTCACGGTCGTCCGTCGGAAGAAGGTCCGTCGATGAGCACCGCTCTCGCCGCACCCAAGGGTGCCGCCGCGGCAGCGGCCCAGAAGTCCGGTCACCGCGGACGTTCCACGAACGCGATGCGCGGCGGCAGCCCGATGATCTACTTCGTCGCGCTCGTCGTCATCGCCCTCTCGATCGGCCCCGTCCTGTACGGCGTGATCTCGGGCTTCCGCAAGAACGGCGACCTGATCCTCAACCCGTCCGGGATGCCGAACCCGTGGATCCTCGACAACTACGTCGGGGTCTTCAAGAACCCGCAGTTCTGGACGTACACGGGCAACTCCGTGGCGATCGCGGGGATCACCACCCTGCTCGTCGTGATCTGCGGCGTCATGGCGGCGTTCCCGCTGGCGCGCTACCAGTTCCCCGGGCGTGAGGCGATCTTCACGGTCTTCGTCGCGGGACTGCTGTTCCCCGCGACCGTGGGCGTCATCCCGCTGTTCATCCTCATCCGCGACCTCGGGCTGTCGAACACGTGGTGGGGCATCGCCCTCCCGCAGGCCGCCTACGCGCTGCCGCTGACGGTCGTCATCCTGCGTCCGTTCCTCGCGGCGATCCCGCACGAGCTCGAGGAGGCGGCGCAGCTCGACGGCGCCAGCCGGCTCGGCTTCTTCTGGCGGGTCCTGCTGCCCCTGTCGGGTCCGGGCCTGGTCACCGTGGGCGTGCTCGCGTTCGTCGGCTCGTGGAACGCGTACATGCTCCCGCTGCTCCTGCTGCAGGCCGACAACAAGACCCTGCCGCTGGGCGTCGCCGACTACTCGGCGGAGCACTCGACCGACATCGCGGGCGTGTTCGCGTTCACGTCGGTCGCGATGATCCCGGCGCTGATCTTCTTCCTCGCGATGCAGAAGCGGATCGTCAGCGGTCTCCAGGGCGCGGTCAAGGGCTGAGCCACGATGACGGAGAGCACCATGGCTACACCTGTGCCCACGACCGACCCGCCGACGGCGCCCGAGGGGCCCGTGTCGGACGCGGAGCGTGTCGCACGGATCCTCGAGCGGCTCACGCTCGAGCAGAAGCTCGCGCAGATCGTCGGGTTCTGGGAGAAGGGCGACGGCGAGGTCGTCGCCCCTCTCCAGGGCGAGTTCACGCGTGACGGCGGTCTGGACGACGCCGTGCGCGACGGGCTCGGGCACCTGACGCGGGTGTACGGAACGCGCCCGGTCGACCCGACCGAGCGTGCGGCGTGGCTCTGGCGTCGCCAGCGCGAGCTCGTCGCGAAGGTCGGGATCCCGGCGCTCGTGCACGAGGAGTGCCTGACCGGCCTGTCGGCCTGGCAGGCGGCGACGTTCCCGACGCCGCTCGCGTGGGGCGCGTCGTTCGACCCCGAGCTCGTGCAGCGCATGGCCGCCCTGATCGGCGGTTCGATGCACGCGCTCGGCGTGCACCAGGGGCTCGCCCCGGTGCTCGACGTCATCCGCGACCCCCGCTGGGGCCGGGTCGAGGAGTGCATCTCCGAGGACCCGTACCTGGTCGGCGAGATCGGCACGTCGTACGTGCGCGGCCTGCAGGGTGCGGGCGTGCACGCGACGCTCAAGCACTTCGTCGGCTACTCCGCGTCGCAGTCGGGCCGCAACTTCGGGCCCGTGCACGCCGGACCGCGCGAGATCGCGGACGTGCTGCTCGTGCCGTTCGAGATGGCGGTGCGTGACGGCGGCGTGCGGTCGGTCATGCACGCGTACACCGAGATCGACGGTGTGCCGACGGCCGCGGACCCGACGCTGCTCACGGACCTGCTGCGCGGGCGGTGGGGCTTCGACGGCGTCGTCGTCGCGGACTACTTCGGCGTCGCGTTCCTCGACATCCTCCACCACGTGGCGGACGGCCTGGGCGAGGCCGCGGGCCTCGCGCTCGCCGCGGGCGTCGACATCGAGCTGCCCACGGGTGACGCGTACCTCGAGCCGCTGGCCGAGGCGGTGCGCTCCGGGAAGGTGGACGAGGCGCTCGTCGACCGGGCGGTCACGCGCGCGCTCCTGCAGAAGGCGGAGCTCGGCCTGCTCGACGCGACGTTCGAGGGCGAGCCGCCCGCGGGCGTCGAGCTCGACTCGGCCGCGCACCGGCAGGTCGCGGCGCGGCTCGCGGCCGAGTCCGTCGTCCTGGTGTCGAACGACGGCGTGCTGCCGCTGCTGGGCGGTTCGCGCCCGGCGCCGCGGCGGGTCGCGGTCGTGGGGCCGAACGCGGACCAGCACGAGGCGATGTTCGGGTGCTACTCGTTCGTCAACCACGTGCTGGAGCACCACCCCGATGTCGAGACCGGCATCGACGTGCCGACCGTGCTGGCGTCGCTGCGGGCCGAGCTCGCGGACGTCGAGGTCGTCGCCGAGCGGGGCTGCGACGTGGACACCGACGACCGGTCGGGCTTCGCGGCCGCGGTCGAGGCCGCATCCGGTGCGGACGTCGCGGTGCTCGTCGTCGGTGACAAGGCGGGCCTGTTCGGCCGCGGGACCGTGGGTGAGGGCTGCGACCGTGACGACCTCGAGCTGCCGGGTGTGCAGCGCGAGCTCGTCGAGGCCGTGCTCGCCACCGGCACGCCCGTGGTGCTCGTGCTCCTGACGGGGCGGCCGTACGCGATCGGCTGGGCCGTCGAGCGGTGCGCCGCCGTGGTCCAGGCGTTCTTCCCGGGCGAGGAGGGCGGTCCCGCGGTCGCGGGCGTCCTGTCCGGCCGCGTCAACCCGTCCGGCCGGCTCCCCGTGAGCCTGCCGCGCTCGGCGGGGTCGCAGCCGTACACGTACCTGCACCCGGCGCTGGGCGGCGACGGCGACGTCACCAACCTGCCGTCGAGCCCGGTGCGACCGTTCGGCTTCGGGCTGTCGTACACGACGTTCGCGTACGACGACCTCGTGGCCGAGTCGGGCGAGGTCGCGACGGACGGGCGCGTGCGCGTCGCGGTCCGCGTGACCAACACGGGTGACCGGGACGGCGAGGAGGTCGTCCAGCTGTACGCCCACGACGTCGTCGCGACGCTCACGCGGCCGGTCGCGCAGCTCGTCGGGTTCCGCCGTGTGGCGGTCCCGGCGGGAGAGTCGGTCGTCGTGCGGTTCGACGTCCCGACGACGCGGGTCGCGTTCAGCGGACGCGACCTGTCGCGCATCGTCGAGCCAGGGGACCTGGAGCTGTGGGTCGGCACGAGTGCGGAACGTGCCGCCTCCACCAGCGTCCGCCTGGTCGGGCCCGTCCACACGGTCGACGACGACGACCGGTGGACGGCCACGGAGGTCCTCGCGCCCTGACCGTCCACGGTCGCGAGCCTCCACGGCCCCGCACCCCGCACCGCCACTCCTCCCACGGGTGGTGCGGGGGCGGGGCCCCCGCGTGTCCGGAACCTGTGCGGGACCGGGACCTGTGCGGGACCGGGACCTGTGCGGGACACGGCGGGTCGAGTGGTGGACGTCGTCCATCCGCGCGCTGAGACGGACGTAGTCTTTCCGCAGCGCACCGACCCCCGCGGTCCCCGACCCGTGCAGACCCAGGTGCGTGACGAAGGAGTGAACACGATGAGCCGTCCGCTGCGCTCTCGGACCTCGACCCACGGCCGCAACATGGCCGGCGCCCGCGCGCTGTGGCGCGCCACCGGCATGGGCAGCGAGGACTTCGGCAAGCCGATCATCGCGATCGCCAACTCGTACACCCAGTTCGTCCCGGGCCACGTGCACCTCAAGGACATGGGCGACCTCGTCGCCGGCGCGATCCGCGAGGCGGGCGGCGTCGCGAAGGAGTTCAACACCATCGCGGTCGACGACGGCATCGCGATGGGCCACGGCGGGATGCTCTACTCGCTGCCGAGCCGTGACCTCATCGCCGACTCGGTCGAGTACATGGTCAACGCGCACTGCGCGGACGCGCTCGTCTGCATCTCCAACTGCGACAAGATCACGCCCGGCATGCTCAACGCGGCGCTGCGGCTGAACATCCCCGTGATCTTCGTGTCCGGCGGGCCGATGGAGGCCGGCAAGGCCGTCGTCGCGGACGGTGTCGCGAAGACGCACCTCAACCTCATCAACGCGATCAACTACTCGGCCGACGACAACGTCTCGGACAAGGCGCTCGACGCGGTCGAGGAGAACGCGTGCCCCACGTGCGGCTCGTGCTCCGGCATGTTCACGGCGAACTCGATGAACTGCCTCACCGAGGCGCTCGGTCTGTCGCTGCCGGGCAACGGCTCGACGCTGGCGACGCACGCCGCTCGTCGTGACCTGTTCCTCGAGGCGGGGCGCACGATCGTCGAGCTCACGAAGCGCTACTACGAGGACGAGGACGACACCGCGGCGCCGCGCGGCATCGCGACGAAGGCCGCGTTCCGCAACGCGATGACGCTCGACGTCGCGATGGGCGGCTCGACCAACACCGTGCTGCACATCCTCGCCGCCGCGCAGGAGGCCGAGGTCGACTTCACGCTCGCGGACATCGACGCGCTCTCGCGCCAGGTGCCGTGCCTGTCGAAGGTCGCGCCCAACCACCCGGACTTCCACATGGAGGACGTGCACCGCGCCGGCGGCATCCCCGCGCTGCTCGGCGAGCTCGACCGCGCGGGTCTGCTGGACCACGACGTGACGAGCGTGCACACCCCGACGCTGCGCGCGTGGCTCGACGACTGGGACATCCGCGGCGGCAAGGCGACGCAGCGCGCGCATGACCTGTTCCTCGCGGCGCCCGGCGGCGTGCGGACCACGCAGGCGTTCTCGACGACGAACGTGTGGGAGTCGCTCGACACGGACGCGGTGAACGGGTGCATCCGCGACGTCGCGCACGCCTACACGGTCGAGGGCGGCCTCGCGGTGCTGCGGGGCAACCTCGCCGAGGACGGCGCCATCATCAAGACCGCGGGCATCGACCCCGACGTCTTCCACTTCGTCGGGCGCGCGCTCGTGTGCGAGTCGCAGGACGAGGCGGTCGAGAAGATCCTGTCCAAGCAGGTCGAGCCCGGCCACGTGGTCGTCGTGCGGTACGAGGGCCCCGCGGGCGGTCCCGGCATGCAGGAGATGCTCTACCCGACGTCGTTCATCAAGGGCCGTGGGCTGGGCAAGGTCTGCGCGCTCATCACGGACGGCCGGTTCTCGGGCGGCTCGTCGGGCATCTCCGTCGGGCACGTGAGCCCCGAGGCGGCGGCCGGCGGCACGATCGGCCTCATCGAGGACGGCGACGAGATCGAGATCGACGTCGAGACGCGGCTGATCCGCGTGAACGTCCCCGACGAGGTGCTCGCGGAGCGCCGCGCGAAGATGGAGTCCCGCGAGAACCCGTGGCAGCCGCTCGACCGCGACCGCTACGTGTCGCCCGCGCTGCAGGCGTACGCGGCGATGGCGACGAGCGCGGACCGCGGCGCGGTCCGCGACGTCAGCCGGCTGCGTCGGGGCTGAGCCCTCAGCACCGCTCCTCGGAGCGCTCGTCGAGCACCCAGTGCCCGGCGCCCGGGACGAGGACGACCTTCCCGCAGTCGCCGCTCGCGTACGCGACGTCGAGCACGGCGTGCTCGTCGGTCTCCTCGACCAGCGCGACCTCGACGTCGGCGGACTGGCCGACGGCGGCGTACAAACCCGCGGTCAGCTCGATCATCGACGGGCAGTCCGTGATGCCGGGCAGGCCCTGGGCGGTGAGCTCGCCGAGCATGCGGTCGGTGAGCTCGGGCGTCATGTAGGCGCACGCGGTCGCGGTGTCCGGCGCGCGGCTCGCGGCGAGCCAGGTGCGGAAGCTGTCCTCGGGTCCCTCGTCGCCCGCGGGCGCGGCGGTCGCACCGGCGGCGGGGGACGTGGTCGCGGCGACGGTGGGGGACGGGCTCGTCGTGGCCGTCGTGGGCGACGCCGTCGCGCCGGAGGAGGTCGTGGCCGCGTCGGTGGTGGCGGCGTCGGCGGGCTCGTCCGAGGAGCACGCCGTCAGCAGCGCGGCGCACAGGAGCGGGACGACGGTCCAGGTCAGGGGGCGGCTGTGGTGAGGAGTGCGGTTCACGCGGACATGGTGCCACCGGTTGCCGTAGGCGACGACGAGGCCCGACGTCGGGCGCTGCGGCCGCGCGCCACCTCGGTCGCGAGCGCGTCGAGCGGCTGGTCGATCGTCGCGAGCGGGTCGACGAGGTCGTCGAGCCAGGCGTGCACGCCGGCCACCGCGTCGAGGTCGAGCGCGTAGATACGGCGGGTGCCCTCGGCGCGCACCGTGACGAGTCCCGCGTCGCGGAGCACACCGAGATGCTGCGACACCGCGGGCTGCGACACCCGCCGCACCGCCTGCACGCCGCGGACGAGCTCGCCCGCCGGCCGCTCGCCCGCGGCGACGAGCCGCACGAGCAGCCGGCGGACGGGGTCGCCGAGCGCGTCGAGCGCCACCTCGGCGCGGGGCACGGGGCTGGTGCTCACCTCGCCTGACCGTCCGCACCGGGCTGCGGCTCGGGTGCGACGGTGTAGAACGCCACGGCTCCCTCGGACGCCGCGGCCATCGCCTCGGGGTCCTCGCCGGCGGCGACCGCGGCGGCGGTCCACGCCTGCGCGGCCGCCCGGACGAACGTGGTGCCCTCGGGGGTGAGCGGGTATCCCGCACCCTCGTCGGGGTCCACGGCCGCGCCGCTCGCCAGGTGCAGTCCCAGCCCGACGAGCGCGAGGTCCCACCCGATCCCGACGGCGCCCGGGCCGAACTGCGCCCACAGCTCGGGGTCGACGTGCGCCTCGTGCCGCAGCTCGAACGTGGTGCCGCCGGGGCTGGGCGTGAGCTCGACCTCGAGCCACGAGACCTGGGGGCCCATCTCCCAGGTGAGCGCGAGCAGGCGGGGTGCGTCGCACCGCTCGACCACGCCGGACGCGTTGCCCGCGAGCGAGTACCGGCCGCCGACGCGCAGGTCGCCCGTCACCGGCAGGAACCACCGGGGGATGCGCTCGGGGTCGGTGAGCGCGTTCCACAGGTCCGCCGGGTCGGTCGGGTACTCGCGCCGGGCGACGGCGATCTTCGTGGGGGCGCCCGAACGCTCGCTCGGACGGACCTCGCGCGTGACGAGGCCGGCGGTGGCCACGGGGTCGATGGGGAGCGTCATGACGACATCCTTTCGATAAGTAGACACTTATATTCGCACGCCGACGGTCGCGAGGGGAAGCCCGTCGTCTCGTCGCGCGCGCGAGCCGCACCCCTCCTACCGTGAGCGCATGGACCGAACCGCGGACGGCGTCGACATCAAGCCGCGGTCGCGGCAGGTCACGGACGGGATCGAGGCGACCGCCGCGCGCGGCATGCTGCGCGCGGTCGGCCTGGGGGACGAGGACTTCGCGAAGCCGCAGATCGGCGTCGCGAGCTCGTGGAACGAGATCACGCCGTGCAACCTGTCGCTCGACCGCCTCGCGCACGCGGTCAAGGCGGGCGTGCACTCCGCGGGCGGCTACCCGCTCGAGTTCGGCACGATCTCGGTGTCCGACGGCATCTCGATGGGCCACGAGGGCATGCACTTCTCGCTCGTGAGCCGCGACGTCATCGCCGACTCTGTCGAGACGGTGATGATGGCCGAGCGGCTCGACGGGTCCGTCCTGCTGGCCGGGTGCGACAAGTCCCTGCCCGGGATGCTCATGGCCGCGGCGCGCCTCGACCTCGCGTCGGTGTTCCTGTACGCGGGCTCGATCATGCCCGGCTGGGTCAGGCTCTCGGACGGCACCGAGAAGGACGTGACGATCATCGACGCGTTCGAGGCGGTCGGCGCGTGCGCACGCGGGCTCATGAGCCGCGACGACCTGGAACGCATCGAGCGCGCGATCTGCCCCGGCGAGGGTGCGTGCGGCGGCATGTACACGGCGAACACCATGGCCTCGGTCGCCGAGGCGATGGGCATGTCGCTGCCGGGCTCCGCCGCACCGCCCTCGGCGGACCGCCGCCGCGACCAGTTCGCGCACCGGTCGGGGGAGGCGGTCGTCAACCTGCTCCGCCTCGGCGTCACCGCACGGCAGATCATGACGAAGGAGGCGTTCGAGAACGCGATCGCCGTGGTCATGGCGTTCGGCGGCTCGACGAACGCGGTGCTGCACCTGCTCGCGATCGCGCACGAGGCCGAGGTCGACCTCACGCTCGACGACTTCTCCCGGGTCGCGCAGCGCGTGCCGCACCTGGGCGACCTCAAGCCGTTCGGCCGGTACGTCATGAACGACGTCGACCGCGTGGGCGGCGTCCCGGTGGTCATGAAGGCGCTGCTGGACGCGGGCCTGCTGCACGGCGACTGCCTGACGGTCACGGGTCGCACGGTCGCGGAGAACCTCGCGGACATCCGGCCTCCGGACCCCGACGGCAAGATCCTGCGGGCGCTCGACGACCCCATCCACCGCACGGGCGGCATCACGATCCTGTCCGGGTCGCTCGCCCCCGACGGCGCGGTCGTGAAGTCCGCGGGCTTCGACTCGGACGTGTTCGAGGGGACCGCGCGCGTCTTCGAGCGGGAGCGCGCGGCGCTCGACGCGCTCGAGGACGGCACGATCCAGGCGGGCGACGTCGTCGTGATCCGCTACGAGGGCCCCAAGGGCGGTCCGGGGATGCGCGAGATGCTCGCGATCACCGGAGCGATCAAGGGCGCCGGGCTCGGCAAGGACGTGCTGCTCGTGACGGACGGGCGGTTCTCGGGCGGCACCACGGGCCTGTGCGTCGGGCACCTCGCGCCCGAGGCCGTGGACGCCGGTCCGATCGCGTTCGTGCGGGACGGCGACCGCGTCCGCCTCGACGTCGCGCACGCGCGCCTCGACCTGCTGGTGGACGACGACGAGCTCGCGCGCAGGCGCGAGGGATGGGCGCCCCTGCCGCCGCGCTACACGCGCGGGGTGCTCGCGAAGTACGCCAAGCTCGTGCAGTCCGCGAGCCGCGGCGCGGTCCTCGGCTGACCGCACGGGCCCGCTCAGGCCAGGGCGGCGCGCACGAGGTCGTCGGCGACGAGCACGACCCACGCGGCGCCGTCGTCGCCGAGGTCGAGCCACGGCTCCCGCTCACCGGTCGTCGTCTCGACGAAGCACGCGGTGACGGCGCACGCCGACCGGCTCGTGCCCGCCTCGGCGAGCCGCCCCCCGACGTACCCGAGCAGGTTGCCCAGGTCCGGCACCGTGACCGGCTGCATGTCGCCCGTGACGACGTCGAGGAACACGTGGTCCGACGGACCGGTCCACTCCTCCTCCCACGCGAGGACGGTGCGCTCGTCGCGCCAGGAGTCGCCGTCGACGAGGTACGTGCCCGGCCAGAAGTGGCCCGGCCCGTCGGGCCCGAACACCCGCACGCCCTGCGTGTCGGTCTCCGACGTGCCCCAGCCCGCGACGAACACGTCGCCGGACGGCGCGTAGCGCGGGGGTGACTCGCCGGTGTACCCGTCCGAGTCCTGCACGACGCGCTCGCTGCCGTCGGACAGGTCGGTCTCGACGGCCAGGTGCCGCTCGACGAGAGGGTCGTGCGTGTCCCGGTCGACGAGCGCGCAGCCGTAGACGGCGAGGACCGTGCCCGCGGCCGCGTCTGCAGCGCGGCCGGCGCCGCGCGCCCAGGCCGCGCCGTGCGCGAAGCACTGGCCCCCGGCGTGCTCGCGCGGCCGGACGGAGGGGAAGCGCAGGGGGTCCGGCGCGGGCTCGAGCACGGTCGTCCGGCCGCCCGCGAGCGGCAGCACCTCGAGGTCGGGCGCCGTGCGCAGCAGCCGCGTGCCGTCGGGGGACAGCGAGACGCCCGCGTCGAGCCACACGTCCGTGGGCAGCACGAGCCGCACCCACTCCCCGGTGTCCGCGTCGAGCGCGACGGGACGGTCGGAGCCCACGACGACCGCCGCGCGCCGCACGGCGCGCTCCTCGAGCCGGGCGGGGTCGAGCGTGACCGGGCCCCGCAGGGCGGCGCGCAGCGCGGCGGCCGCGTCGTCGGACAGGCCGGTGGGCACCTCGTCGGGCGGCTCGTCGCTCGGCGTGCCCGTGGAGCTCGGCGTGCCCGTGGCGCTCGGCGTGCCCGTGGAGCTCGGCCTGCTCGTGGCGCTCGGCGTGCCCGTGGCGGTCGCGGCGGCCCCGGGCTCGTCGTCGTCCGTCGGCCACCACGGGGACGACCCGTAGACCGCGGCCGTCACGGCGACTGCGACCACGGCACCGATCGCGACCGCACGCACGTCGAACCGTCCGCCGAACCAACCCATGTCGGACCTGTCGGCATCGCGTGCGCCGAGGTTGAGCCGTCCCTACGGTGAGGCATGGCCTTCACGCAGCAGGACGCGCCGTGGTGGACGCGCGCGGTGGTCTACCAGGTGTACCCGCGCTCGTTCCAGGACTCGGACGGCGACGGGGTGGGCGACCTGCGGGGCGTCCTGCAGCGCGTCGACCACCTCGCGGCGCTCGGGGTGGACGTCGTGTGGTTCTCCCCGGTGTTCCGCAGCCCGCAGGACGACAACGGCTACGACATCAGCGACTACCAGGACGTCGACCCGCTGTTCGGCACGCTCGCGGACCTCGACGAGGTGATCGCGGCGCTGCACGCGCGCGGCATCAAGGTGCTCATGGACCTCGTCGTGAACCACACGTCCGACGAGCACCCGTGGTTCGTCGAGTCCCGCTCGTCGAAGGACAGCCCGAAGCGCGACTGGTACTGGTGGCGGCCCGCGCGCCCGGGCATGGAGCCCGGGACCCCGGGCGCCGAGCCGACCAACTGGGGCAGCTTCTTCTCCGGCCCCGCGTGGGAGTGGGACGAGTCGACGGGCGAGTACTACCTGCACCTGTTCAGCCGCAAGCAGCCGGACCTCAACTGGGAGAACCCGCAGGTCCGCCACGCGGTCTACGACATGATGCGCTGGTGGCTCGACCGCGGCGTCGACGGCTTCCGGATGGACGTCATCAACCTCGTCTCGAAGGCCGTCCACGACGACGGCTCGCTGCCCGACGGCATCACGCACGACGGCCGGCTCGGCGACGGGAGCCCGTTCTACACGTGCGGCCCGCGCATCCACGAGTTCCTCGCGGAGATGCACCGTGAGGTCTTCGCGGGCCGCGAGGGCGCGTTCCTCACTGTGGGGGAGACGCCCGGCGTGACGCTCGAGGACGCGCAGCTGTTCACCGACCCCGCGCGGCGCGAGGTCGACATGGTGTTCCAGTTCGAGCACGTCGGGCTCGACCACGGGCCCGGTGGGAAGTTCGACCCGCGTCCGCTGCGGCTCACGGACCTCAAGGCCAGCTTCGGCCGGTGGCAGGCAGGTCTCGCGGACAGCGGCTGGAACTCGCTGTACTGGGACAACCACGACCAGCCGCGCATCGTGTCGCGGTGGGGCGACGACGGGCTGTACCGCCGCGAGTCCGCGACGATGCTCGCGACGCTGCTGCACCTGCACCGCGGTACGCCGTACGTCTACCAGGGCGAGGAGCTCGGGATGACGAACGCGCACCTGACGTCGTTCGACGGCTACCGGGACATCGAGACGCTCAACTACCTGGCGCAGGCGCGCGCGTACCGCACCGACGACGAGCTGCTCGCGGCGTTCGCCGCGATGAGCCGCGACAACGCGCGCACCCCCGTGCAGTGGGACGAGTCGCCGCACGCGGGCTTCACCACCGGGACGCCGTGGATCGACGTCAACCCCAACCACGTGACGATCAACGCGGCCGCCGAGCGCGCCGACCCGCGCTCGGTGTTCCACCACTACCGGCGGCTGATCGAGCTGCGGCACACCGAGCCCGTGGTCGCGCTCGGCGACTTCACGATGCTGCTGCCCGACGACGAGGCGGTGTACGCGTTCACGCGCCGCCTGGACGACGTCGAGCTGCTCGTGCTCGGGAACGTCTCGGGCGACGAGCAGCTCGCCCTGGTCGACCCGGTGTGGACCGACGCGCCGGTCGTGCTCGGCAACTACGACGACGCGCGCGTCGTCGAGGTGCCCGTGCGGCTGCGGCCGTGGGAGGCGCTCGTCGTGCGGCGCACCGTCTCCGTCGGCGGGACGGGGGTCGGCAGCGGGGGCCCCGGCGCTTAGGTTCGCGGCATGGGAAAGGTGCACGAGCGGATCGACGACCGGCTGCGCGCGTTCATCGAGCGGCAGCACGTGTTCTTCGTCGCGACCGCGCCCAGCGGTCCGGACGGGCACGTCAACGTCTCGCCGAAGGGCGTCGGCGGCACGTTCGCCGTGCTCGACGAGCACACGGTCGCCTACGTCGACATCACCGCCTCGGGCGCGGAGACGATCGCGCACCTGCGTGACAACGGGCGCATCACGGTCATGTTCTGCGCGTTCGAGGGCCCGCCGAACATCGTCCGGCTGCACGGTCGCGGCCGGTTCGTGACGCTGTACGACGACGGGTTCGACGAGCTGCTCGGCCGGTTCGACGCGCCGCTCGACGAGTCGCAGGGGGTGCGCGCGGTCGTCGTGGTCGACGTCGAGCGCGTCTCCGACTCGTGCGGGTTCGGGGTGCCGCTCCTGTCCTACGAGGGGGAGCGCGACCTGCTGCCGCCGTACATGGAGCGCAAGGGTGTCGAGGGTCGGGTCGAGTACCGCCGCCTGAAGAACCGCACGAGCATCGACGGCCTCCCCGCGTTCGACATGGACCCCGAACCCGGCGCGCACGGGCCCGCGCCCGACGTCTTGCCGTCGGACGCCGTGCCGTCGGACGCCGTGCCGTCGGACGCCGTGCCCGCGCCGGACGTCGTGCACTAGGCGCACGAGATCGGGTGATCTGTCCGTTCACCTGCGCATTCGCGCCCGCCGGGGGTGCCCGACCCGCTACCGTGCGCTGACGCGCCCGACCGGGCCGCGGCACGACGGGGGGCACGGGCATGACGTTCACGGGCGAGCTCGCGATCTCGACGCGTGGTCTGCGCAAGACGTACCGGCGCCGCGGCGCGCGGCACGTCGCGGTCGAGGGGCTCGACCTGGACGTCCCGGTGGGCGGAGTGCACGCGTTCCTCGGCCCCAACGGCGCGGGCAAGACGACGACGATCCGCATGCTGCTGGGCCTGGTGCGCCCGGACTCGGGCACGATGCGGCTGTTCGACGAGCCCGTGCCCGAACGGCTGCCGCACGTCGTGGGTCGCGTCGGCGCGATCGTCGAGCAGCCGAAGTTCTTCCCGACGATGTCCGCGCGGCGCAACCTGCGCCTGCTCAGCGGCGCGATCGGCGCGGACGCGACGCTCGTCGACACCGTGCTCGCGGAGGTCGGCCTCGCCGACCGTGCCCGAGACGCCTACCGCACGTACTCGCTCGGCATGAAGCAGCGCCTCGCGATCGCCGCGACCCTGCTCAAGGACCCCGACCTGCTGATCTTCGACGAGCCGACCAACGGCCTCGACCCGGCGGGCATCAAGGAGATCCGGCAGACCATGCGCTCCCTCTCCGCCGGCGGCAAGACCGTGCTCGTCTCGAGCCACATCCTCGCGGAGGTCGAGCAGGTCGCGGACACGGTCTCGATCGTCGCGCGCGGGCGGCTCGTCGCGGAGGGCTCGGTCGCCGAGCTCATCGGCTCGGGGTCCGCTGCGAGCGTGCGCGTCGGCATCGAGGTCCCGGGCACCGCGGGCGCGGTCCTCGAGGCGCAGGGCTGGACCGTGCGCCGCGACGGCCACCACCTGCTCGTGGACGGCGCCCCCACGGCGGCGCGCATCACCGAGGTGCTCGCGCGCGAGGGGCTGTTCGTCGACGAGCTCGTGACCGTGCGCGCCGACCTCGAGTCGGTGTTCCTCGACCTGACCGCCGGACAAGGCCCAGGGACCAGGCCGCCGGACCGGGCGCCCGACGCCCTGCCGACCGGCCGACGCGCGGCCGGAGGTGCGGCGTGAAGCGGCTCGTGACGACCGAGGTCGCGCGCTGGTTCGCGCGCCGCCTGCTGTGGGTCGCGGGTGCGGCGACCATCGCGCTCATGGTGCTCGGGCCGGTGGGCGCGTTCACCGGCTCGCGGGCGCCGAGCCCCGCCGAGATCGCCGAGGCCCAGCAGTGGCTCGACGAGTGGGAGGCGCCCTCGCAGGCGGACGTCGACACGTGCCTCGCCGACCAGGAGAAGGAGCGCGAGGCGCAGGGCGACCCCACGATCGACTTCGGCTGCGTGTGGGAGGAGCCGAGCCTCGAGAACTACCTGCCGTGGCGGCAGTACTGGGACACCGACGCGTCCGCCACGCTCTGGGGCAGCGTCACGTTCCTCGCGCTCGCGTCGCTGCTCGCGGGGGCGTCGTTCGTCGCCGCGGAGTTCGCCACGGGGTCGATCGGGAACTGGCTGACGTTCGCGCCCCGCCGCGGGCGCGTGCTCGCGAGCAAGCTCGTCGCGACCGTCGTGGGCTTCGCGCCGACCGCGGTGCTCGCCGCGGGCGTCCTCGTCGGCGGGACGTGGACGGCGTTCGCGGCGAACGACGCGCTGCGCAACCCGCAGGTGCCCCAGGGGCCGGGCGGCGAGTACTTCGGGTTCACGGTCGCGGACGCCGTCGGAACCGGCGGACGCGCGGTCGTCCTCGCGCTCGCCTTCGCCGTGCTCGGCGCGGCACTGGCCTTCCTGCTGCGCCACACGGCGGCCGTGCTCGGCGCGGTCCTCGGTTGGGCGGTGGTCGTCGAGCTGATCGCGGCGTCCCAGTTCCCCGGTCTGAAGTCGTGGCAGCTCCAGACGAACATCGACGCGTGGGTCCGTGACGGCACCGCGTGGTACGAGGAGAGGTGCGCGTTCGACGCCGAGGTCGGCGACCAGGTCTGCACGTCGATCACGCACGTCGTGTCCCTGGGGCACGGCGCGGCCGTCCTCGGCGGGGTCGTGATCGTCGTCGTCGCGCTCGCGGCGGTCGTGTTCCGCCGACGTGACGTCTCCTGACGGCGGTGTCGTGACGGCGGTGTCGAGACGGCGCTGAGGCCCGCCCCCGACTGGTCCGGTCGGGCGAACCTGCCGCGAGCGGCTCGTGCCGCTCTCGTCGTGAGCCGTTGCAGGACGTGACGCACGTCGAGCACGAGGGGGCACGCCATCGCCGGCACACCCGCGGGGGAGCCCGCGATCTCGACGCGCGCGCTGCGCAAGACGTTCCGCCGGTTCGACCTGTCGCAGGTCGTCGCGGTCGAGGGCCTCGACCTCGACGTGCCCGCGGGCGGGGTGCACGGGTTCCTCGGGCCGAACGGCTCGGGCAAGACCACGACGATCCGCATGCTGCTGGGCCTGGCGCGGGCGGACTCGGGGGAGATCCGGCTGTTCGGCGAGCCCGTGCCGCAGCGCCTGCCCGCCGTGGTCTCGCGTGTCGGCGCGATCGTCGAGCAGCCGAAGTTCGTCCCGACGTTCTCGGCGCGGCGCAACCTCGAGGTCCTCGCGGCGGCGATCGACGTGCCCCGCACGCGTGTCGACGAGGTCCTCGAGCAGGTCGACCTCCGGGTGCGAGCGCGCGACCCGTTCCGCCGGTTCTCGCTCGGCATGAAGCAGCGGCTCGCGATCGCGGCGACGCTCCTCAAGGAGCCGGACCTGCTGATCTTCGACGAGCCGACCAACGGCCTCGACCCGGCGGGCATCCGCGACGTGCGCGCGACGATGCGCCGGCTCGGCGACGAGGGACGCACGGTGCTCGTGTCGAGCCACATCCTCGCCGAGGTGCAGCAGATCGCGGACACCGTCTCGATCGTCACGCGCGGGCGGCTCGTCGCGAGCGGGACGGTCGCGGAGCTCGTGCACGGACGCGGGCAGGTGCGCGTCGTGGTGCGCGACGTGGCGACGGCGCAGGCGGTGCTCGCCGCGCGCGGCTGGCGTGCGACGCCCGAGGGCGACGCCCTGCTCGTCGCGGGTGCCGACGACCCGGCGCTCGTCAACGAGACGCTCGCCCGGGCGGGGCTGTTCGCGTCCGAGGTCGGCACCGTGCGCGACGACCTGGAGTCGGTGTTCCTCGAGCTCACGGCGCACGCGGGCGTCGGCGGGACCGACCGTCCCGTCGCGGCGCCCGCCGAGGTGGGCGCATGAGCGGCCTGCTGCGTGCCGAGCTGATGCGTGTGCGCGCCCGGTCGGCGGTGTGGGGGACCGCCGTGGTCCTCGTGGTCGCCGCGCTCGGCTTCGTCGTCGCCGCGTGGGACGACACGCGCCCGCCGTCCGCGGCGCAGGTCGCGGAGGCGCACGAGCAGCTGGCGCTCGCGACGCAGGTGTGGGAGCACCTGCACGAGCTGCGCGAGCAGGAGTGCGCTGACGGGTCGGCGGACGGGGCGGCGGACGGGACGGCGGTCGAGTCCTCCTGCGAGCCCCTCGGTCCGCCGCCGCTCCTCGACGAGTTCATCCCGTACCGTCCGGGCCTCGTCGAGACGCTCGAGGTGCGCTACGAGCCGATGGCGGTCGTCGTGGTCCTCGGGCTGCTCGTGATGGGCGTGACGCTCGTGACGGCCGACTTCGGCTCGGGGGCGATGGGCACGTGGCTGACGTTCGCGCCGCGGCGGGGCCGCGTGCTGGTGAGCCGCGTCGTCGCGTCGCTCGCGGCGGCGGTCCCCGTGGCGCTGGGCGCGCTGGGGACGGGGCTGGTCGGGGTCGTCGTGGTGGTCGCGGTCAACGGAGCCACGGGGGACGCGTCGGGGGCGGTGCCGCTCGTCGCGCTCGCGACGGCCCGCGCGCTCGCGGCGGGCTTGTGGGCGACCGCCGTCGGTGTGGGTCTCGCGTTCGCGCTGCGGGTCGGCGCGGGCGTCGCGGGGCTCGTGGTGTGGTGGGTCGCGGCGTGCGAGACGGCGCTGCCGCTGATCGTCCCGGTGACGCGCCCCATGACGCTGGGGACGAACCTGCGGGCCTGGCTGGACGGCGGGACGACCTACGTGGTCGACGAGTGCGTCGACCTTCCGACGGAGACCGTGTGCGCGCCGGTCGAGCACGTCGTGGGCTGGACGCAGGGCGGTGGCGTGCTGCTCGTCGTCGCGCTCGTCGTCGTCGGTCTGGGCGCGCTGTCGTTCCGGGTGCGGGACGTCGCGTAGCCGGACCTGTCGTGCCCGCGCCGGACCGTCGGGCCACTTCCGCATGTCCGCATCGCGGTCGTGTGCACCACGATGTGAGACGGGGTGTCGGTGGCGTGACACGGAACCGACGGAGGCGTAACCTCGCTGCCGTGCAGACGATCCTCGTAGTACTTCCTGAGCGCGCCGGCTGAGGCCAGCAGCACAGGCTTCGTCAGCGCGCGCACCCCTCGCACCGTCGGTCCCGCCGACGCGAGGGGTTTTGTTTTACCCGGCTCGCACCGGCCGGCACTCGAGCACCACACGCAGCACCCACCAGCAGCAGGGAGACACCGATGGTCCAGGGCCCCCACCCGGCACCGCCGCGGACGCCCGTGAGCCCCGCCGTGGTCGCGACGCCGCGCCCGGCGCCCCCGAGCGCACCGACGCCGGTCGTCCCGTCCGACCGGGTCGAGCGCGTCACCGAGCAGGTGACGGGCGCGAAGTCGATCGTGCGCTCGCTCGAGGAGGTCGGCGCGGAGGTCGTCTTCGGGATCCCCGGCGGGGCGATCCTGCCCACGTACGACCCGCTCATGGACTCGACCCGCCTGCGGCACATCCTGGTGCGGCACGAGCAGGGCGCCGGCCACGCCGCGACGGGCTACGCCGCCGCGACCGGTCGCGTCGGCGTGTGCATGGCGACGTCCGGCCCCGGCGCGACGAACCTCGTCACCCCGATCGCCGACGCCAACATGGACTCGGTGCCCATGGTCGCGATCACCGGGCAGGTCGGCGCCGCGATGATCGGCACGGACGCGTTCCAGGAGGCCGACATCGTCGGCATCACGCTGCCGATCACCAAGCACAACTACCTGGTGACCGACCCCGCGGACATCCCGCGGGTCATCGCCGAGGCGTTCCACGTCGCGGCATCCGGCCGCCCCGGCCCCGTGCTCGTCGACATCGCGAAGTCCGCGATGCAGGCGACGACGACGTTCTCCTGGCCGCAGGACATCGCGCTGCCCGGGTACCACCCGGTCACCAAGCCGCACGCCAAGCAGATCCGCGAGGCCGCGCGTCTGCTCGCGACGTCTCGCCGCCCGGTGCTGTACGTCGGCGGCGGCGTGATCCGCGCGCGCGCCGCCGAGCAGCTGCGCAAGCTCACCGACCTGTCGGGTGCGCCCGTCGTCACGACGCTCATGGCGCGCGGCGCGCTGCCCGACACGCACCCGCAGCACCTGGGCATGCCCGGCATGCACGGCACGGTCGCGGCGGTGGCCGCGCTGCAGAAGGCGGACCTGATCGTCGCGCTCGGCGCGCGGTTCGACGACCGCGTGACCGGCCTGCTCTCGTCGTTCGCGCCCCACGCGACCGTCGTGCACGCCGACATCGACCCCGCCGAGATCGGCAAGAACAAGGCCGTCGACGTCCCGATCGTCGGGGACCTGCGCGAGGTCATCTCCGACCTGCTGCCCGAGCTCGAGCGCGAGCACGCGCACCACGGCAAGCCGGACCTCGAGGCCTGGTGGCGCCAGCTCGACGCGTGGCGCGAGACCTTCGGCCTCGGCTACGACGAGCCGTCCGACGGGCACCTCGCGCCGCAGCACGTCATCCAGCGCATCGGTGAGCTCAGCGGCCCCGAGGCGACGTACGTCGCGGGCGTGGGGCAGCACCAGATGTGGGCCGCGCAGTTCATCAAGTACGAGCGCCCGAACTCGTGGCTCAACTCCGGCGGTCTCGGGACCATGGGCTACGCGGTGCCCGCGGCCATGGGCGCGAAGGTCGGCGAGCCGGACCGGACGGTCTGGGCGATCGACGGCGACGGCTGCTTCCAGATGACCAACCAGGAGCTCGCGACCTGCGCGATCAACGAGATCCCGATCAAGGTCGCCGTCGTCAACAACTCGTCGCTCGGCATGGTCCGCCAGTGG
Source organism: Cellulomonas palmilytica (assembly GCF_021590045.1). Classification (NCBI taxonomy): domain Bacteria; kingdom Bacillati; phylum Actinomycetota; class Actinomycetes; order Micrococcales; family Cellulomonadaceae; genus Cellulomonas; species Cellulomonas palmilytica. The sequence goes on from NZ_CP062221.1 coordinate 1,807,287, forward strand.
CAGACGCTGTTCTACGAGTCGCGGTACTCGAACACCGACCTGCACACGGGCCACGGCACGCGTCGGATCCCGGACTTCGTCAAGCTCGCCGACGCGTACGGCTGCGTGGGCCTGCGCTGCGAGACGAAGGCCGACGTGGACGCGACGATCAAGCGCGCCCTCGAGATCGACGACCAGCCCGTCGTCGTCGACTTCACCGTCTCGCGCGACGCGATGGTGTGGCCGATGGTCGCCGCGGGCGTGAGCAACGACGACATCCAGTACGCGCGCGGGATCTCCCCGGCGTGGGACCGGGAGGACTGATGAGCCGCCACACCCTGTCCGTGCTCGTCGAGAACAAGCCCGGCGTGCTCACGCGCGTCGCGGGGCTGTTCGCGCGGCGGGCGTTCAACATCCACTCCCTGGCCGTGGGCCCGACGGAGCACGACGAGATCTCGCGCATCACCGTCGTCGTCGACGTCGACGAGCTGCCGCTCGAGCAGGTGACCAAGCAGCTGAACAAGCTCATCAACGTCATCAAGATCGTCGAGCTCGAGGACGCCGCCTCCGTGCAGCGCGAGCTCCTGCTCGTCAAGGTCAAGGCGGACGTCACGCAGCGCACCTCGGTGCTCGAGGTCGTCCAGCTGTTCCGTGCGCACGTCGTCGACGTCGTGCCGGACACGGTCGTCGTCGAGGCGACCGGGTCGCCGGGCAAGCTCGACGCGCTCCTGACGGCCCTCGAGCCGTTCGGCATCCGTGAGATCGTGCAGTCCGGCACCGTGGCCATCGGCCGGGGGTCGCGCTCGATCACGGACCGGGCGCTCGAGCGCGTCACGCGCTCCGCCTGATACACCGTTCCCAGACACGCAGTCCGCACGACCCGCTCGGGACCCCGAGCGACCCCATCTGAAGGAGAGACCCATCGTGGCCGAGCTGTTCTACGACGACGACGCCGACCTGTCGATCATCCAGTCCAAGAAGGTCGCCGTCGTCGGCTACGGCAGCCAGGGGCACGCGCACTCGCTCAACCTGCGCGACTCCGGCGTCGACGTGACCGTCGGTCTGCGTGAGGGCTCGCCGTCGCGTGCCAAGGCCGAGAACCAGGGCCTCAAGGTCGCGTCCGTGGCCGAGGCCGTCGCGGGGGCCGACGTGGTCGTCATCCTCGCGCCGGACCAGGTCCAGCGCATCGTGTACCGCGAGGAGATCGAGCCGAACCTCAAGGACGGCGCGGCGCTCGTCTTCGGCCACGGCTTCAACATCCGCTTCGGCTACATCCAGCCGGCCGCGGGTCACGACGTCCTCATGGTCGCCCCCAAGGGCCCGGGCCACCTGGTGCGTCGCGAGTACGTCGACGGCCGTGGCGTGCCGGTCATCGTCGCTGTCGAGCAGGACGCGTCGGGCGCCGCGTGGGACCTCGCGCTGTCGTACGCGAAGGCGATCGGTGGCCTGCGCGCCGCCGGCATCAAGACGACGTTCACCGAGGAGACCGAGACCGACCTGTTCGGTGAGCAGGCCGTCCTGTGCGGTGGTGTCTCGCAGCTCATCCAGTACGGCTTCGAGACGCTGACCGAGGCGGGCTACCAGCCCGAGGTCGCGTACTTCGAGGTGCTGCACGAGCTCAAGCTCATCGTCGACCTCATCTGGGAGGGCGGCATCACCAAGCAGCGCTGGTCGGTGTCCGACACGGCCGAGTACGGCGACTACGTCTCGGGCCCGCGCGTCATCACGCCGGACGTCAAGGCGAACATGCAGGCCGTCCTCGCCGACATCCAGAACGGCGCGTTCGCGAAGCGCTTCATCGACGACCAGGACGCCGGCGCGCCGGAGTTCAAGGCGCTGCGCGAGAAGGGCCAGAACCACCCGATCGAGCCGGTCGGCCGCGAGCTGCGCAAGCTGTTCGCGTGGGTGAAGCCCTCGGACAGCGACTACACGGAGGGAAGCGCTGCGCGCTGACCGGAGGTAGGGGTCGCGCGCAGCGCGGCACCTGCCGGAGGGCGGTGCGCAGCACTTCCCGACCAAGAAGTACGGAGGGAAGCGCTGCGCGCTGACCGGAGGTAGGGGTCGCGCGCAGCGCGGCACCTGCCGGAGGGCAGTGCGCGACGCTTCCCGACCACCAGGTACCGAGGGTTCTGCCGCGCGCTGATCCTCGTTCTCGACGAACGCCGCACGACTGCGCCTCGCGCGCGGACGTGTGGCGTTCGTCGTCCCAGGGCAGGATGGGCGCACCAACCGACTCCGGAGGGGGCAGGGCGATGAGCGAGCACGACGAGGGTGTCGACGAGCACGCGGAGGTCGCGTCGGACGGCGACCACCGGATCACGGCGTTCTGGCAGGCCGCGCGGGGCCACGTGGGGTTCGGCAAGCTCGAGGGCATCATCGGGTCGGTCCCGCTGGACGTGGTGCCGCCGCCGTCGTTCTCGTACGGGTCGGGTGCGGAGGCGGACGACGCGGCGCGGGAGATCCTCGCGGGGCGTCGGACGCGGACGACGAGCGCGCGCGGCGACTTCGCCGAGGGTGCGGACCTGCCGCGCGTGGGTGACCTGGCGATCGTGCTGGACAGCCTGGGGGAGCCGCGCGCTCTGGTCCGCACGACGCAGGTGACGGTGACGGACGAGGTGGTGGACGAGTCGTACGAGCTCGTCTACCCGACGCACGGGCCGACGCCTCCGGTCGACTGACCGGTCCACCTGAGCCGGGTCGGATCGTGAGATGGGTGTCCGGGTGCTGGGACGTCACGCGTAGGGTGGGGGCATGAGCAGCAACGCCACGCAGGTCAACCTCGCCGTCGTCGCGGGCGACGGCATCGGCACGGAGGTCGTCGAGCAGGGTCTCCTCGTGCTCGACGCGGCCCTGGCCGGGTCGGGCGTCGGCGTGAGCACGACGGAGTTCGACCTGGGCGCGCGCCGCTGGCACGCGACGGGCGAGACGCTCACCGACGCGGACCTCGAGGCGATCCGCACGCACGACGCGATCCTGCTGGGCGCCATCGGCGACCCGAGCGTCCCGTCGGGCGTCCTCGAGCGCGGCCTGCTGCTCAAGCTCCGCTTCGCGCTGGACCACTACGTCAACCTGCGCCCGGGCAAGCTGTTCCCCGGCGTGACGAGCCCGCTCGCGAACCCGGGCGACGTGGACTTCGTCGTCGTGCGCGAGGGCACCGAGGGCCCGTACGTCGGCAACGGCGGTGCGATCCGCGTCGGCACGCCGCACGAGGTCGCCAACGAGGTCAGCGTCAACACGGCGTTCGGCGTGGAGCGCGTGGTGCGTGACGCGTTCGCACGTGCCGCGGCCCGCCCGCGCAAGAAGCTCACGCTCGTGCACAAGCACAACGTGCTCGTGCACGCGGGCCACCTGTGGCGCCGCACGGTCGAGGCCGTCAACGCCGAGTTCCCGGACGTCACCGTGGACTACCTGCACGTGGACGCGGCGACGATCTTCCTGGTCACGAACCCGAGCCGGTTCGACGTGATCGTCACCGACAACCTGTTCGGCGACATCCTCACCGACCTCGCCGCCGCGATCACGGGCGGCATCGGGCTGGCGGCCAGCGCCAACATCAACCCGGACCGCACGGCGCCGAGCATGTTCGAGCCCGTCCACGGCTCCGCGCCCGACATCGCCGGCCAGGGCAAGGCGGACCCCACCGCCACCGTGCTCTCGGTCGCGCTCCTGCTGGACCACCTCGGCCTCCACACCCAGGCGAAGGCCGTCGAGGACGCCGTCGCGGCCGACCTGGCCGAGCGCGGCTCCGCCGAGCGAGTACGGTCGACGGCCGAGGTGGGCAAGGACCTCGCCGCGCGCGTCGCGGGCTGACCTCCTCCTCCCGCCGAGGCCGTCGTTCCCCGTCCCGGGTCCCCGGTGACGGGACGGCCGGCCCGTCCCTGACGCCCGTCGCACGCGACGTTCGTCGGGGCAGTGCACCAGGCCGCCACCGCCGGGTACCGTCAGACCAGCCCAGGTGAAAGGCCCCTCCATGAGCACCGTCGCTTCCACCACGTCCGCGGACCTCTTCGAGGTGCACGCGACGACGAACCCTGTGCCCGACGCCGAGCGCGCCGAGCTGCTCGCGGCGCCCAAGTTCGGCACCGTCTTCACGGACCACATGGCCCGCATCTCGTACTCCCAGGGCGAGGGCTGGCACGGCCGGCGCGTCGAGCCGTACGGTCCGCTCCAGCTCGACCCCGCGACCGCCGTGCTGCACTACGGCCAGGAGATCTTCGAGGGGCTCAAGGCGTACCGGCACGCCGACGGCTCGGTGTGGACGTTCCGCCCGCACGCGAACGCCGCGCGGTTCGCGCGGTCGGCCGAGCGCCTCGCGCTGCCCGTGCTGCCCGAGGCGGACTTCCTCGGGTCGATCGAGGCGCTCGTGCGCACCGACGCCGCGTGGATCCCCACGGGCGACGAGACGAGCCTGTACCTGCGCCCGTTCATGTACGCCTCGGAGTCCTTCCTCGGGGTGCGGCCGTCGCTCGAGGTGGAGTACCTCGTCATCGCCTCACCGGTGGGCCCGTACTTCTCGGGCGGCGTGAAGCCCGTGGCGATCTGGGTCGACCAGGAGTACCACCGGGCCGGTGCCGGCGGCACGGGTGCTGCGAAGTGCGGCGGCAACTACGCCGCGAGCCTCCTGCCGCAGCAGTTCGCGTACGAGCAGGGCTGCGAGCAGGTCTGCTTCCTCGACGCGTCGACCAACACGTACCTCGAGGAGCTCGGCGGCATGAACGTGTTCGTCGTGCGCGCCGACGGCTCGGTCGCCACACCGCCGGTCTCGGGTTCGATCCTCGAGGGCGTCACGCGCTCGTCGATCCTGCAGCTCCTCACGGACGCGGGCCACGAGGTCTCCGAGCAGCCGATCGCGCTGGCGGACCTGCGCGCGGGCCTCGCGGACGGTTCGGTCACCGAGGTGTTCGCGTGCGGCACGGCCGCGGTCATCACGCCCATCGGCCGCCTGAAGAGCACGGACTTCGACCTGACGGTCGCTGACGGTGGGGCCGGCCCGGTGACGTCGCGCACGCGCGCCGAGCTCACCGACATCCAGTACGGCCGGGCGACCGACCGGCACGGCTGGTTGCACCGCCTGGTCTGAGCCGGCCGGTCCCGGACCACTCGGCACGACGACACAGGGGACGCTCCGAACGGGGCGTCCCCTGCGTCGTGCGGCGTGGCCGCGTCAGGTCGGGACGACCGCGGTCGTGCGCACCAGCACGCCGGCGAGCAGGGACCAGATCGCGACGCCGACGAGGAGGTTCACCAGCCCCGTGCACAGCGCGGACGTCACGTCGTCGGTCCACGTGAGCGGCAGGAGAGCGACGACGACGATGGCGAGCGCCATGATCCAGCCGAAGAACGCGCGCGGGCGCGGCGTCGAGACGACGAGCAGGTGGAGCAGTGCGGCGGCGGCGAGCGCGGCGACGAAGCCGCCGAGCGCGTACGCGAGGTAGTCGTCGTCGACGCCCGCCGGGTCGTGCACGACGAGGTCGACGTCGAGGATCGACTGCAGCACGAGCACGCCCACGACGCCGACGAGCGCGGCGACGAGCGCGGTGGCGAGGGCGCCGCCCCAGAACGGTCCGGCCCGCAGCACGACGCGCGACTGCGGGGGCGGCGCGGACCCGGGAGCCCACGCCGGCGGGACCGCGGCCGCCGGCGTCACGGCGGGTGGGACAGCGGCGGACGGGACGGCGGCGGGTGGGACAGCGGCGGGTGGGACAGCGGCCGGGGGAGGGACCGACGAGGCGGGTGTGCCTGAGACGGGCGCCACCGGTGGCAGCGGGCGGGTGGCCGGGCGGCGCTCGGGCGGGGTGTCGGGGGGCAGTGCGCTCACGCGGGCCTCCAGGTGTGCGGACGACGGACGTCGTCGTCCGTTCACGCTAGTGACCCGGGCGCCGACCGCATCTCGAGCACGTGCCCACCCGGTGCCGACGGGTTCCGCGCGGACGTCCGGGGCGTCCCCGCTCCCGGACGACGTCCGAGGAGTGGAACCGGGCGCGCCGGGCGTGACCGCAGGCGGTGGCGTGTGTCACCATGGCCGCATGTCCCCGTGGACCTCGATTATCGACTAGCGCGTCAGCACACCCGCTGACGCGCAGACCTCCCGTACCCCGGGGGGTCTTTTTGTTGGTACGGGCCGGTCTCACGAGGACGCGCCCGTCCGACGAAGCCCGTCCCGCAGTCCCGCACCGCCTGAAGAGAGCACTCCCGTGACCGCACCGACTTCCGACGCGACCGTGACCCCCGCCCTGCCCGCGGGTGCGTTCCAGGTCTACGACACGACCCTGCGTGACGGCGCCCAGCAGGAGGGCATCGCGCTGTCCGTCGCGGACAAGCTCGTGATCGCGGGCCTGCTCGACGAGCTCGGCGTCGGGTTCATCGAGGGCGGCTGGCCGGGTGCGGTGCCCAAGGACACCGAGTTCTTCAAGCGCGCGGCCAAGGAGCTCGACCTGCGCAACGCGGAGCTCGCGGCGTTCGGCGCGACCCGCAAGCCGGGTCAGCGCGCGTCGCAGGACCCGCAGGTCCGCGCGCTCGTCGACTCCGAGGCGCCCGTCGTCGCGCTCGTCGCGAAGAGCGACATCCGGCACGCGGAGCGCGCGCTGCGCACCACGGGCGAGGAGAACCTCGCGATGATCGCCGACACGGTGTCGTTCCTCGTGGGGGAGGGGCGCCGGGTCGTCCTCGACGCGGAGCACTTCTTCGACGGGTTCCGGTTCGACGCGGCGTACGCGCGGGCCGCGGCGCTCACGGCGTTCGAGGCGGGCGCGGAGGTCGTCGCGCTGTGCGACACGAACGGCGGCATGGTGCCGTCCTGGGTCGCCGAGATCGTCGCGGACGTGCGCGCGGCGGTCGGCCCGGAAGCGGTGCTGGGCATGCACGCGCACAACGACTCGGGCTGCGCGGTGGCGAACACGCTCGCGGCTGTCGAGGCGGGCTGCCGGCACGTGCAGGGCACGGTCAACGGGTATGGCGAGCGCACCGGCAACGCGGACCTGCTCGCGGTCGTCGCGAACCTCGAGCTCAAGTACGGCCTGCCGGTGCTCGCGCGCGAGGCGGACCGTCCCTCGGGGCTCGCGGAGCTGACGCGCATCGCGCACGCCATCAGCGAGGTCACCAACATCTCGCCGTTCGCGCGCTCCCCGTACGTGGGCGCCAGCGCGTTCGCGCACAAGGCCGGGATCCACGCCTCCGCGATCAAGGTCGACCCGGACCTCTACCAGCACACCGACCCGGCGTTCGTCGGCAACGACATGCGCATGCTCGTGTCCGACATGGCCGGCCGCGCGTCGATCGAGCTCAAGGGGCGCGAGCTGGGCTTCGACCTGTCGCAGCGCCCCGAGGTGCTCTCGCGCGTGACCGAGCGCGTCAAGGACGCCGAGGCACGGGGGTACACGTACGAGGCGGCGGACGCGTCCTTCGAGCTGCTGCTCGTCGAGGAGATCGAGGGCGCGCGGCCCCAGTACTTCACCGTCGAGTCGTGGCGCACGATCGTCGAGCGCACCGGCGGCCGCGGCACGCCCGCGAACGCGGAGGCCACGGTCAAGCTGCACGCGGGCGGTGAGCGGTTCGTCTCGACGGGCGAGGGCAACGGCCCGGTCAATGCGCTCGACCACGCGCTGCGCCAGGCGCTCGTCGGCGTGTACCCCGAGCTCGAGGACTTCGAGCTCATCGACTTCAAGGTCCGCATCCTCGACTCGATGCACGGCACCGACGCGGTGACGCGCGTGCTCATCGAGCACACCGACGGGCAGGCCGTGTGGCAGACCGTCGGCGTGGGGCCGAACCTGCTCGAGGCGTCGTGGGAGGCGCTGACCGACGGGACCATCTGGGGGCTGCGTCAGCGCGGCGTCTCCCCGCGCTGACGCGCGTCCGGGGGACGGCGTTAGCGGCGCGGCGCGAACCGGCCTAGCCTCGGACCAGGCGGCCGGTGCGGGTCGGCCGGCGGGCAACGAAGAGCCTGGTGGACCGGGCGAGGAGGGACGCGCGTGACGAGCTCGGAACCGGTCGGTCCCGGCGTCCCACCCGCGCCCGACGACGAGTCGGGCGGCAGCCGCTGGTGGGTCGTGGTGACGCTCGTCGTGCTCGCCGTCGTCGCCGTCGCGCTGCTCGTCGCGCAGCCGTGGGTGGACCACGAGACCGAGCCGATCGTCGTCCCGACGAGCACGGGCGCGCCGTCCAGCCCCGCCGCCACGACCCCGCCCGCGCCGTCGCCGACGCCCAGCGCGACGCCGACGACACCGCCCGTCCCGGGAGCCGATGCCGTGTTCGACGACAGCAACGTCCGCAGCCTCCTCGTGCGCAAGGCCGACCTCGAGGCGGACGTGCCCGCCGCCGCGGACGGGATCGACGTCGGCATCCCGACCGGCGAGCTGCTGTGGGGGCTGCCCGAGGGCTCGTCCGTGGAGCCCGCAGAGTGCACGATCGCGGTGACGGTCGTGGCGACCGAGCCCCCGGGGTTCGTCGGGCGCTCGTACGTCAACGACCGCGTCGACTTCGTGCAGCAGGTCGTCCGCCTCGCGGACCCCGCGGCGGCTCAGGAGGCGTTCCGCGAGCTCGTGACGACCGTCGACGGGTGCCCGCAGTACTCGCAGGTCAACCCCGGCATCGACGGCGCGACGTGGACGGCGGAACCGGCGATCGAGGGCCAGGGTGTGTACCCGGCGGTCGTGCAGGAGGTCCTGCACAGCGCCGAGGGGGTCGACGCACCGTCGTACCGCGGCCACGTGCTCGTCGGGAACACCATCGTGACCTGGACGGCCACGGCGCTCGGCGAGGGGGACCGCGAGGAGCTGCTCGCGTCGCTCGGCACGCCCGAGTCGCTGTCGACGATGGTGCAGAACCGCGCGCACGAGGCGGTCCAGGCGCTCGGCTGACCCCCTCGTCGGTGTGCCCCGTGCGCGGACCTAGGCTGGTCCCGTGACGCCTGACGAGACCCCGCTGCACGGCGAGTACAAGGTGGCGGGCGGCAAGCTCGTCACGGTCGACCTGACGGTCCGCGACGGCGTGCTCGCCGACGTGCGGGTCGCGGGGGACTTCTTCCTCGAGCCCGACGAGGCGCTCGCCGAGATCGACGCCGCGCTCACCGGCCTGCCGCGCGACACGACGACGAGCCGCCTCTCCGACGCGGTGCGCACGCGCCTGGCCGACGCGCAGGACACCGGCCGACTCGTCGGACCGGTCGCGATGGTCGGGTTCGACGAGCGCGCGGTGGCCGTCGCGGTGCGCCGCGCGCTGGGGCTGTCGACCACGTGGGACGACCACACGTTCGAGGTGATCCGCCCGGGCCCGCTCCCGCCCGCGCTGCACACCGCGCTCGACCAGGTGCTCACCGAGGACCTCGCCGCAGGGCGCCGCGGCCCGACCCTGCGGTTCTGGGAGTGGGACGAGCCCGCGGTGGTCATCGGGTCGTTCCAGTCGCTGCGCAACGAGGTCGACCTGGAGGCCGCCGAGCGCCACGGGATCACCGTGGTGCGCCGCATCTCGGGCGGCGGGGCGATGTTCATGGAGGCGGGCAACTGCATCACGTTCTCCCTCGTCGTGCCCGTGTCGCTGGTCGACGGCATGACGTTCGAGGAGTCCTACGCGTTCCTCAACCAGTGGGTGCTGGGTGCGCTCGCGGACGTGGGCGTGCAGGCGTCGATCACGGGGCTCAACGACATCGCGTCGCCCGCGGGCAAGCTCGCCGGGTCGGCGCAGAAGCGCGTGGTCGGCGGCGCGGTGCTGCACCACGTGACGATGTCCTACGACATCGACGCGGCGAAGATGCTCGAGGTCCTGCGCATCGGCCGCGAGAAGGTGTCCGACAAGGGCACGCGCAGCGCGGCCAGGCGCGTCGACCCGGTGCGCTCGCAGACGCAGCTGCCGCGCGAGGCGGTCATCGACGCGTTCGAGGCGCACTTCCGCACGCACTACCCGAGCGTGTCCGGGGAGCTGCGGCCCGACGAGCTCGAGCGCGCCGAGGAGCTGCGACGCACGAAGTTCGCGGACCCGTCGTGGACCGCGCGCGTGCCGTGACCGGTGCGACCCCGCGCGGGACGGACGGCTAGACCAGCCGCGCCTGCCCGGACAGCACGACGAGCAGCGCGACCGCCCCGACGACCGCGGACCCCGCCGCGACGGTCGCGACGAGCCCGCCGCCCGCGGCACGCCACGCGTCGCCCGCGTACCGCCGCAGCGCGACGCGCACGACGAGGGCCGCGGCGACGAGCCCGAGCACCGCGACGACCCACGACACGGGCCCGACCAGCTCCTCCAGGAGCCGACCGGCGGCGACGGACCCGGCCGCGAGCCCCAGCGCGGTGCGGCGCCACGCGAGACGCGTGCGCTCGAGCGCGAGGCCGTGCTCGGACGTGCCGGGCGCGTGCCCGCTCATCGCAGCAGCAGCCCGAGCAGCACGAGCGCGCCGGCCAGCAGCACGCCCACGACGAGCGCGACGAACCCGACCGGCGCGGGCAGGGGCGCCCCGCGTCGCACCGCCCGCTCGGCCCGCGCCCAGCCCCACCACGCGAGCAGCGGCGTGAGCGTGCCGAGCACCACGAGCACCACCGCGGCCGCGAGCCGCAGCCGCTCCTCGACGGGCAGGTCGAGGGCCTCGAGCGCGACCCCGCCCGCGAGCAGCGCGAGCGACGTGCGGACCCACGCGAGGAACGTGCGCTCGTTCGCGAGCGAGAACCGTGCGTCGGGCTCGTCGCCCTGGCCGTACACCCAGGCGGGACGACGGCGGTCGGGTGCGTCGCTCACGCCGCCATTGTGTGCCATCGCGGAGGTGTCTGCGCTGGTCGGGTATCTGGACACCGGCACGGTGCCCCTCGTGTGCAGGAGTCGGCGGTCAGCCGACACGTAGGGGTCGAGGAGACGGAGGGGACCGATGCAGGAGAGCACGACGCTGGACCGCGAGCTGCGCCGGATGGCCGTGCTGCACGCGCGCGAGCTGGCGGCGATGCGCCGCACGCGCCCCCAGGCGCGACGCGCCCGCGTTCAGCGGGTGATCGCGGGCCGGCTGCCGAACACCGCGGTGCCGACGCGCACGATCGTCGCCCCGTGAGCGACGGCGACCTCCAGGTCGCCGCTCATGCCCATCGACAGCTCCACCGCGTCCGCCGTGCCCGGTGCGCCGCTGCCCGTGACCTCGTCGCGGATCGCCGCCAGCCGGTCGTAGCCCGCGGCGACCACGCGCTCGTCGTCGGACCGTGCGCCCACCGTCATGAACCCGACGAGCCGCAGCCCGTCCAGCGCCGCGACCTCCCGGGCGAGCGCGGGCGCCTCGTCGGGCGCCACGCCGCTCTTCGTCGGTTCGCCCGACACGTTGACCTGCACCATGACGTCCAACGAACCGGTCGCGCGCGCCGCGAGGCGCTGCGCGAGGTCGAGCGAGGCGACCGTCTCGACGCACGTCGCCCAGCGCAGCGCGGCGTTCACCTTGTTCGACTGCAGCGGCCCGATGAAGTGCCACGCGGGGGAGTGCTCGACGAGCGCGGGTGCCTTCGCGACGAGCTCCTGCACCCGGTTCTCGCCGAGCAGCACGGGCGTGAGCGCGGGGTCGGCCGCGCGGGCCGCGGCGTCGGCCTCCAGCACCGCGCGGACCGTCTCGAGCGGCTGCGCCTTCGACGCGAGCAGCAGGCGCACGTCGTCGCGCCCGGCGGCCGCGCACGCGCGCGCGACGCGCTCGCGGACCGCGGCGAGACGTGCGGGCAGGTCGTCCTCCACGGCCAGCGAACCTAGCCCACCCGGCGCCGCTGCGACCAACGCGCCCGGGACCGGGGACGGACCAGAGTGCTCACCGATCCCGTCGCGACCGCGCGCTGTGGGAGCCTACCGACGTGAAGACGCTGCTCAACGTCATCTGGCTCGTGCTCGCCGGGCTCTGGCTCGCCCTCGGCTACGTGGCCGCGGGCATCATCTGCTGCGTGCTGGTCGTGACGATCCCGTTCGGCATCGCGTCGTTCCGGATCGCCGGGTACGCGCTGTGGCCGTTCGGCCGCACGGTCGTCGACAAGCCCACCGCGGGCGCCTGGTCGACCATCGGGAACGTCGTCTGGCTCGTCGTGGCGGGCATCTGGCTCGCGATCGGGCACGTGCTCACCGCCATCCCGCTGTTCCTGTCGATCATCGGCATCCCGCTCGGCATCGCGAACCTCAAGATGATCCCGATCTCGCTCCTGCCGCTGGGCCGGCACGTCGTGCCGAGCGACCGGCCCTTCGCCTGATCAGTCCTTGGCGATGTCCGCGACGACCGCGCCCGTGAGGCGCACGAGGTCGCCGGGCGCGAGCTCCACGTCGAGGCCGCGTCGGCCGCCCGAGACGAAGACGGTGTCGAACAGCCAGACGGTCTCGTCGACGACCGTCGGGTGCGCCTGGCGCTGCCCGAGCGGGGAGATGCCGCCGACCACGTAGCCGGTCGCGCGCTCCGCGTCGGGCTTCGGGGCCATCGCGGCCTTCTTGCCGCCCGCCGCCGCGGCGAGCGCCTTGAGGTCGAGCTGCCCGGTCACGGGCACCACCGCGACCGTGAGCGTCCCGTCGACGACCGTCATGAGGGTCTTGAAGACCTGCTCGGGCGGCACGCCCAGCACCTGCGCGGCCTCGAGACCGTAGCCGACGTCGGACGCCGGGTCGTGCTCGTACGGGTGCGCGGTGTGGGCGACACCCGCCGCGGCGAGCGCGACGAGCGCGGGCGTGCCGGTGGGGGCGTGCTTGACGTTCTTGGCCACGCGACCAGGGTAGGGCGAGGCGTCAGAGCGCGAGGCCGACGAGCGTCCCGATGCCCCACGTGACGATCATCGCGACCGATCCGCCGACAACGTTGCGCCGCACGGCCGGCCACCGTGGCGACCCGGCGATGCGCGCGCTGACCGCGCCGGTCACGACGAGCGCCAGGACGACCGCAGCGAACACGGCGGGCACCAGCGCGGCGCCGCTCCACGGCAGGAGCGCGACGAGGAGCGGCACGACGCCGCCGACGAGGAACGCGCCCAGCGAGGCGAACGCCGCGTGCCACGGGTTCGTGAGCTCGTCGTCGGCCACCTGGCCGACGCGCTCGGCGTCCCGCTGCGAGCTCACCGAGACGTACTCGCCGGCCGCCATCGACAGCGCCCCCGCGACGAGGCCCGCGACGCCCGCGGTGAGGATCGCGGTGCTGCCGGGGTTCGCCCCGGCGACGCCGACGACGATCGCCGCGACCGACACGATGCCGTCGTTCGCGCCCAGGACGCCGGCGCGCAGGCCGTTGAGCCGCGCGCCGTCCACGCCGCCCGTGGTGGAGGCGGTGGGGTGCAGGAGCGTCGACAGAGCCGTGGTCATGCGGCCACGCTAAGCCGCCCCCGAGCTGCTGTCACCGTTGGAAAGGCTGGCCTGACCTGCGACGACGCAGGCATGCCTACCCTTGGTGACCCGTTCCGCGGGCCTAGAGAGCACCCACCTCGAGCACGCGCAGGACCACCTCGCCGGCCTCGTCGGACGCCGCCAGGTCGACCACGGCGTCGACGCGCCAGTCGTGGTCGCCCTCGGGGTCGTCGAGCAGCTGGCGCACGCGCCACGTCGTCGGGCCCGTCGTGACCTGGAACAACGCGGGACCGCGCGCGGGTGCGCCCGTGAGCACCTCGTCGTGGTCGTCGTAGAACGGGTCGAGGGCGGCCGACCAGCGCTCCGCGGTCCACGGCGCGCCCTCGTCGTCGACGTCGCCCAGTGCCGCGAGCGCGCCGTACTGCTCGCGCGCGACGAGCTCGACGCGGCGGAACAGCGCTCCGCGCACGAGCGCACGGAACACGCGCGGGTTGTCGGTGATCGGCTGTGGCGTGTCGTCGTCGACGCCGCCCGGGGCGTCGGCGCCGTGCTCGTCGAGCGGGTTCGCGAGGCGCTCCCACTCGTCGAGCAGGCTCGAGTCCGTGCGGCGTACCAGGTCGCCCAGCCACTCGATCAGCTCCCACAGCTCCTCGGTGCGCGCGTCCTCCGGGACCGTCTGGCGCAGCGCGCGGTACGCGTCCGCGAGGTAGCGCAGCAGCACGCCCTCGGTGCGGTCGAGGCTGTAGACGCTCACGTACTCGGCGAACGTCGCGGCGCGCTCGTGCATGTCGCGCACCACCGACTTGGGCGACAGCTCGAGGTCGGCGACCCACGGGTTCGTCGTGCGGTACGTCGCGAACGCCGCGGCCAGCAGCTCCGCGAGCGGGCGGGGGTAGGTGACGTCCTCGAGCAGCGCCATGCGCTCGTCGTAGTCGAGACCCTCGGCCTTCATCGCCGCGACCGCCTCGCCACGCGCGCGGTTCTCCTGCGCCGCGAGCACCTGGCGCGGGTCGTCCAGCGTCGCCTCGATGACGGAGACGACGTCGTGCGCGTAGCCGGGGTCCGCCTGGTCGAGCAGCTCGAGCGCGGCGAACGCGAACGGCGACAGCGCCTGGTTGAGCGCGAAGTTCGGCGGCAGGTCGTGCGTCAGGCGCACGCTCCGGCGACGTCCGCGGGGAGCCGACGCGTCCTCGACCTCCACGCGCTCGACGACGCCCGCGGCGCGCAGCGACCGGTAGACGGCGATGGCCCGCCGCACGTGCAGCCCGCGCGCACCCTCGGGCTCGTGGTTGTCGGTGAGCAGCCGCGTCATCGCCGCGACCGGGTCCTCGCCACGCGACCCGCGTGCGAGCACGTGCAGGACCATCGCGTGCGTCACCGCGAAGCTCGACGTCAGCGGCTCGGGCGGCGCGTCGCGCAGGCGCTCGAACGTCTTGTCCGTCCAGTTCACGTGCCCGGGCGGCGCCTGCTTGCGGACGATCTTCTTGAGCTTCTTCGGGTCGTCACCCGCCTTCGCGAGCGCCTTGCGGTTCTCGATGACGTGCTCGGGCGCCATGACGACGACCTCGCCGACCGTGTCGAAGCCCGCGCGCCCCGCACGCCCCGCGATCTGGTGGAACTCGCGCGCCGACAGGTGCCGCATGCGCTGGCCGTCGTACTTCACGAGGCTCGTGAGGACGACCGTGCGGATCGGGACGTTGATGCCGACCCCGAGCGTGTCCGTGCCGCACACCACGGGCAGCAGGCCCTTCTGCGTGAGGCGCTCCACGACGCGGCGGTACTTGGGCAGCATGCCCGCGTGGTGCACGCCCACGCCGTGCCGCAGCAGGCGCGACAGCGTCCTGCCGAACCCTGGGCCGAACCGGAACGCGCCGAGCTCGGCGGCGATCGCGTCGCGCTGGTCGCGGCTCGTGAGGTTCGCCGACAGCAGCGACTGCGCGCGCTCCACGGCCTCCTTCTGCGTGAAGTGCACGACGTACACCGGCGCGCGCCGCGTGGTCACGAGCTCGTCGAGCACCTCGTGCAGCGGTTCCACGACGTACGAGAACGTCAGCGGCACGGGGCGCTCGGCGTTCGTGATGACCGCGACCTCGCCGCCCGTGCGGCGCCGCAGGTCGTCGGCGAAGAACGTGACGTCGCCGAGGGTCGCCGACATGAGCACGAACTGCGCGCGCGGCAGCTCCAGCAGCGGCACCTGCCACGCCCAGCCGCGCTGCGGGTCGGAGTAGAAGTGGAACTCGTCCATGACGACCTGGCCCGCGTCGGCGTCCACCCCGTCGCGCAGCGCGAGGTTCGCCAGGATCTCCGCCGTGCAGCAGATGATCGGCGCCGTCGGGTTCACCGCCGAGTCGCCCGTCATCATCCCGACGTTCTCCGAGCCGAACGCCGCCACCAGCGCGAAGAACTTCTCGCTGACCAGCGCCTTGAGCGGAGCCGTGTAGAACGTGCGACGCCCGTGCGCGAGCGCGACGAAGTGCGCGGCCGTCGCCACGAGCGACTTCCCGGAGCCCGTGGGCGTCGACAGGATGACGTGGCTGCCCGTCACCAGCTCGAGGAGCGACTCCTCCTGGTGCGGGTACAGGCGCAGCCCCTGCTCGGCCGCCCACCCCGTGAACGCCTCGTACAGCGCGTCGGGGTCGGTGGGGTCGGAGGGGATCCGGTCGGCGAGCGTCACGGGCACCGGCCGATCCTCCCATCCCGCGCGCACCCGCCGCCTCGACCGGCGGGCGGCGCGGGCCCGACCTAGCCTCGGAGCATGAAGCCGTTCGTGCTCCTGGCTTCGCGCGCCGAGGACGACGCCGCCGACGACGAGTACGCGCAGGTGCTGCGCTTCGGCGGGCTCGACGAGGGCTCGCTCGTCCGCGTCCGGATGGAGGCCGGGCCGATGCCCGCGATCGACCTCGACGCGATCAGCGGGATCGTCGTCGGCGGGAGCCCGTTCGACGCGAGCACCCCGGCGGACCGCAAGTCCGCCACCCAGGTGCGGGTCGAGCGCGAGATGTCCGCGCTGCTCGACCAGGTGGTGCCGCGCGACGTCCCGTTCCTCGGCGCGTGCTACGGCGTCGGGACGCTCGGCACCCACCAGGGCGGGGTCATCGACCGCACCTACGCCGAGCCGATCGGCGCCGTGCGCGTCACGCTCACGCCCGAGGGCCGGCGCGACCCGCTGCTCGCCGACGTGCCCGAGGCGTTCGACGCGTTCGTCGGGCACAAGGAGGCGTGTCGCGTGCTGCCGCCCACCGCCACGCTGCTCGCGAGCTCGCCGACCTGCCCGGTGCAGATGTTCCGCGTGGGCCGCAACCTCTACGCGACGCAGTTCCACCCCGAGCTCGACGTCGCGGGCATCTCCGCGCGCATCCGGATCTACGGCGGGTACGGCTACTACGAGCCCGGTGAGCAGGAGCAGGTCCTCGCACGCGTCGCGTCCGCCGACGTGTGGGCGCCGCCGCGCATCCTCGCCGCGTTCGTCGAGCGGTACCGGCGTCGCTGAGCGCTCGCGGCCCGGACACCGCACGATGGACGGGTGATCCTCGAGTCGTCGCGCCGCCGTGCGGGCACTGCGCTGTTCCTGCGCGTCGCCGGCCCGGACGGGATCGCCACCCGCGAGCGGATCCACTTCACGCCCGGGCCGCGCTGGTTCGCGCCCGACGCGGCGATCCGCCGCGTGCACGGCGACGCGTCGATGTTCGTCGGCGGCCTGCGCGCCCTGCTGCTGCAGTCGCTGCACCCCGCCGCGATGGCGGGCGTCGCCGGGCACTCCGGCTACCGGGGCGACCCGTGGGGGCGGCTCGCGCGGACCAGCACGTTCCTCGCCGTCACGGCGTTCGGCACGGCCGACGACGCGCAGGCGGCAGTCGACCGAGTCCGGACCGTGCACGCCCGCGTCCGTGGGCGCACCCCCGACGGTGTGCCGTACCGCGCGGACGACCCCGAGCTGCTGCGCTGGGTGCACGTCGCCGAGGTCGACTCGTTCCTGCGCGCGCACCAGCGGTTCGGGGCGCACCCGCTCGACGCGGCAGGGGCCGACGCGTACCTGCGGGACGCCGCGGTCGTCGGGCGCGCGCTCGGGGCCGACGACCTGCCCGAGACCGTCGCCGACCTCGCGGCGGCGATCGACGCGTTCCGACCCGCGCTCGCGGCCGGCGACCAGGCGCGGGACACCGCGCGGTTCCTGCTCCACGAGCCACCCGTGCCGGCGACGCTGCGCGCGGGCTACACGCTGCTCAGCCGGGCGGCCGTCGCGACGCTGCCGCCGTGGGCCGTCACGGAGCTCGGGCTGCGGCGCCCGGGACCGGTGGGACGCCCGGCGGCGCTCGCGGGCGGGCACGCCGTGACCCGCACGATCCGGTTCGTGCTCGGGCCCGACGACGCGCGTCGGGTCACCCGGGACCGAGGCGCGGTCGCGCCGTCCCACGGCTGACGTCCCGGCCCGCCGGTCCTGCGCGAGCCCTTGCGGCCTGCCACCGGACGCGCGACCGTGTCGACGGGACCGGTCGACCCGGCCGGCGCGGACACGGGAGAGCCCATGACGCAGGCGCAGCGGACGTTCGACGTGGTCGTGGTCGGCGGGGGAGCGGTCGGGGAGAACGCCGCCGACCGGGCCTCGCGCACCGGGCTGCAGGTCGCGCTCGTCGAGGGTGCGCTCGTCGGCGGCGAGTGCTCCTACTGGGCGTGCATGCCGTCGAAGGCGCTGCTGCGCCCGGACGCCGCGCGGGACGCCGCGCGCCGCACACCGGGCGTCGCCGACCCCGGGGCGCTCGACGTGGCGGCCGTGCTCGCGCGGCGCGACGCGATCACGCACCACTGGGACGACTCGTCGCAGGCCGACTGGGTCGCGAGCGCGGGACTGACGCTGCTGCGCGGGCACGCGCGGTTCACGGGCACGCGCAGGCTCGTCGTCGAGTCCGACGAGGGGACGGTGCAGGTCGAGGCGCGGCAGGCCGTCATCGTCGCGACCGGCTCGCTGCCGACCATCCCGTCCGTCGAGGGTCTCGCGGCCGCGCACCCGTGGACGAGCCGTGACGCGACCGCCGCGCAGCACGTCCCCGCGCGGCTCGCGGTGCTCGGCGGGGGAGTCGTGGCGTGCGAGCTCGCGACCGCCTTCGCGAGCCTCGGCAGCGAGGTGACCGTGCTGGTGCGCGGCGAGCGGTTGCTCGCCGGGGCCGAGCCCTTCGCGGGGGAGGCGGTGCTGGGGTCCCTGCGCGGTCGCGGCATCCGTGTGCTGCTCGGGGCGCGGGTGAGCCGGGTGCACCGCGACGACGCCGGTGTGCACGTCACGCTCGACGACGAGGTCGTGACCGCCGACGAGCTCCTCGTCGCCACCGGCCGGCACCCGCACACCCGCGACCTCGGCCTCGAGACGGTCGGCCTCGAGCCGGGCGCGCCGCTCGACGTCGACGACGCGCTGCAGGTCCGGGGCGTCCAGTGGTTGTTCGCCGTGGGCGACGTGACCGGTCGGACGGGGACCACCCACCAGGGCAAGTACGACGCGCGCGTGGCCGGGGACGTCGTGGCGGCGCGGTTCGGGTCCGACGAGGCCGCGCGGGCCGCCGAGGCCGACGCCGGACCGTGGAGCCGGTACCGCGCGAGCGCCGACCACGCCGCCGTCCCGCAGGTGGTGTTCACGCAGCCCGAGGTCGCGTGGGTGGGGCTCACCGAGCACGCCGCGCGTGAGGCGGGGCTCGACGTGCGCGTCGTGGCGTACGCGCTGGAGGACGTGGCCGGGGCCAGCGTGATCTCGCCCGACTACGCCGGGCGCGCACAGCTCGTGCTCGACTCCGCGCGCGGCGACGTGGTCGTCGGCGCGACGTTCGTCGGGCCCGACGCGGCCGAGATGCTGCACGCGGCGACCATCGCGGTCGTCGGCGAGCTGCCGTTGGCCCGGCTGTGGCACGCCGTGCCGTCGTACCCGACGGTCAGCGAGGTGTGGCTGCGGTTCGCCGAGACCGCCGGACTCTGAGCGGGGCGCCCAGAGAGCAGGCGCACAGCGACCGGCGGCCCCGGCGACGTCAGCCGTCCGACCCGGCGGTGGGTCAGCCGAGCGAGCCGTCGCTCGACAGCACGAGCCCGATCGCGGCCTCGCCCTTGCGCACGGCCTCGCCGATGAGCGCGAAGTCGTACGCGGTGAAGCCGGTGAACACCAACCCGTAGGTCTTCTCGAGCCCCGGCTGGCAGAACGGACGCTCGGGGCACTCGGCGGGGCCCGCGAGGGTGAGCCCGCCCGCGCACGCCTCGGCGAGCTCCGACAGCGTGGTGACCCCGTGCTCGTCGGCGAACTCCTGCGTGACCGCGAACGCGTTCTGGTCCTGCGCCGCGGACGCCTTGCCCACGACGAGGCCGCGCTCGTCGGCGAGCGGCTCGAGCGCCGCGACGGTCGCGTCCACGTCGCCCGAGGCGACGGGCTCGGCGTCCGGGCCGTTGACCGTCGTGTTGAGGAACTCCGCGAGGGTGGCCGCGTACTCGGGGACCACGGCGAGCTCGCCCGACTCGAGCGCCGGCAGGTACGTCTCGCGCGCGCCGATCTCCCGGACCTCCGCGGAGTACCCCGCGCTGCGCAGCACCTCCGCGTAGATGTTCGCGAGCGTGCTGCTCTCGGAGAAGTTCGCGGCGCCGATGACGACCGACGTGCCGTCGCCGGACTGCTCGGTCGCGGCCAGGCCCTCGTCCGCGACGAACGCCTTGGCGACCTCGCTGGACGTCCGGCGGTCGATGTCGACGGCCTTGTTGAGCGCGATCAGACCCTCGGTGTCGAGCGCGTCGGAGACGGTGTCGAGGAGCGGGACGAGCGTCGGGTTCGCCTCCGCGACGGACGCGCTGACCGCCGGGATGACGTTGTCGGCGTTCTGCAGCGTCTTGTCGTCCTCGAGCACGACGAGCTTCTCGCCGGCGACGGGCTCGCACGCGCCGCCCGTGGCGGACGACGCGGGGGTGGGGTCGGCGACGCCGCCTCCCGATCCGGGGTCGCCGCACGCGGCGAGCGTGAGCAGGGTCGCGGCGACGGACAGCACGGCGAGGCGCTTGCGGTTCGGGGACACGGTGCCTCCAAGGCGGCGGATGAGCGGGGCGGGCGGTGCGTCGGGGGAGGGCAGCGGAGCAGCACGGGCGGTCATCGCGCGGTCCCATTCGAGCGGCGGCTGCCCGCGGCGGCAACCCCTGGGACGGGATCCGCGGCCGTGAGGGCGCGGCGGGTGCGTCGCGACCCGGTGCGTCGGGCCGCGTCGCGGACCCCGCGCGGCGTGACCGCGCGCTGCGCGAGTGCGAGCAGCCCCTCGGCGACCAGGCACAGCGCCGCGACCAGCAGACCACCCGCGAGCACCTGCCCGTAGCGCTGCGTCGCGAACCCCGACACGACGACCGAGCCGAGGCTGCGGCCACCCACGAGCGCGGCGAGCGGCACGGTCGCGAGCACCTGCACCACCGCCGTGCGCACGCCCGCGGCGACCAGCGGGACCGCGAGCGGCAGCTCGACGAGCCACAGCCGGCGCCCGCCGCTCATCCCGAGCCCGCGCGCGGCGTCGAGCACGTCGCGGTCGACGCCCGCGAGGCCCGTGACGGTGTTGGTCAGCAGCGGCGGGACCGCGAAGACCGCGCACGCGAGCACGGTCGCGGTGTTGCCGAACAGCCCCGCCGAGGCGAGCAGGGTCAGCAGCGCGAGCGTCGGCAGCGCACGTGTGGTGTTCGCGACGACCACGCCGAGCGTCCCCCCGCGCCGCGCGCGCCCCAGCCACACGCCCGCGGGCAGCGCGACGAGGCCCGCCAGCAGCACGGCGAGCAGGGTCACCTGCAGGTGCGCGGCGGTCAGCGCCAGCACGCCGTTGCGACCCGACCAGTTCAGGGGGTCGTTGAGCCAGGCGAACGCCTCGGTCAGCAGGTCCACGTCGCCCCCACGGGGTCGTCGGCGCGCCTCATGCGACCGCCCTGTCGACGCGCCACGCACGCCACGGCATCAGCAGCCGTCCGACGAGCACGACGAGCAGGTCCGCGACCAGCGCCAGCAGCACGCACAGCACCGTCGCGGTCATGATCTCGGCGTGGTAGTCGCTGCGGAAGCCGCGGAACATGAGCTGCCCCAGCCCGCCGTACCCGACGACGACGCCCACGGTGACCAGGGCGACGGTCGTCACGGTCGCGACGCGCACGCCCGCGACGACGCTCGGCAGCGCCTGCGGCAGCTCGACCTGCAGCAGCATCCGCACGCGCCCGTACCCCATGCCGCGTGCCGCGTCCGTGACCGCGGGGTCGACTCCGGCCAGCCCGACGAGCACGTTGCGCACGAGCACGAGCAGCGCGTACAGCACCAGCCCGATGAGCACGGTCGTGCGCCCGATGCCCGTGTACGGCGCGAGCAGCGCGAACAGCGCGAGCGACGGGATCGTGTAGAGCACGCCGGCGGTCCCGACGACCGGCCCCGCGAGCCGCGGCCGCAGGTGGGCGACCCCCGCGAGCGGGAGCGCGACGACGAGCGCGAGCACCACCGCCTGGACCGTGAGCGACACGTGCTGGCCGAGCGCACGCTGGATGTCGTCGGCGTTGCGCTCCACGTAGTCCCACGAGAACCACGGGTTGGGTGGCGCGTCGGTCGCGGACATGGCAGCGAACGTAGACCCGGGCTCCGACACCCGCCCGGCGAGCGTCCCAGCAGGGAGGCGTCGCGGGCGGTCGCGGTTGTCGGTGCGCGCCGTTAGCGTCCCTCGCGTGGACGACGAGCGGGCGATCCGGTTCGAGCACGCGGCCAAGACCTACGCGGCGGGCTCGTCGTCGGGCGACGCCCCCGCCGCGGTCGACGACCTGACGCTCGACGTGCGCACCGGCGAGGTGCTCGTGCTCGTCGGCCCGTCCGGGTGCGGGAAGTCGACCACGCTGCGCATGGTCAACCGGCTCGTCGAGCCGACGAGCGGGCGCGTGCTCGTCGAGGGCCGCGACGTCGCGTCCCTCGACGTGGTCGAGCTGCGGCGGCGCACCGGCTACGTCATCCAGAACGTGGGCCTGTTCCCGCACCGCACGGTCGCCCAGAACGTCGCGACCGTCCCGCGCCTGCTCGGGTGGGACCGCGCGCGCACCCGTACGCGCGTCGCCGAGCTGCTCGAGCTCGTCGGCCTCGCGCCCGACCGGTACGCGCGCCGGTACCCGCACGAGCTGTCCGGCGGCGAGCGTCAGCGCGTCGGCGTCGCCCGCGCGCTCGCGACCGACCCGCCCGTGCTGCTCATGGACGAGCCGTTCGGCGCGGTCGACCCCGTGGGCAGGCGTCGGCTGCAGGACGAGTTCGCGCGTATCCAGCGCGAGCTCGGCACGACGGTCATGCTCGTCACGCACGACGTCGACGAGGCGGTCCGCATGGCCGACCGCGTCGCCGTCATGAGCACCGGCGGCCACGTCGAGCAGCTCGCGGCCCCGCTCGAGATCGTCGCCCGGCCGGCCACACCCGCGGTCGCCGACCTCGTCGGCCGCGGCCGCACCGCGCGTCTCCTGGCGCTCGGCCGACTGACCCGCGACGACCTCGACCCCTCGACGACGGCCCCCGCGGACGCCCCGGTGGTGCACGTCGGCGACGAGCTCGGCGAGGTCCTCGACGCCCTCGCCCGTGACGGCGTGACGTCAGCCGCCGTGCACGCCGACGGCGTCCTCGTCGGCGCGGTCACCACCGCCCACGTCCTGACGGCCCTGCGCCGCCTCGTCACCCCCGCGCCCCAGGTGCAGACCACGGCTCCCTAGGTCGGCGCCGCGGATGCGCCGACGTCGTGGCGTTCAGCCGAGGGCGCGCCACTCGTCGTCGACGCAACCCTCGTCGTAGTACCACCGGCCATCGGCCTGGCCCTCGACCAGAAGCCGCTTCGCCGCCGCGCGGTCGATGCCCGGCCCGATGTCGAGCGCGACCAGCGGGTAGGCCGGGTCCGCGCCTTCTCCGGTCACTCCGAGCGGCGCGAAGGCGTCGAGAACCGCTCGGAGGTCGCCGCCCAACGGCCCGTCCCGCCGAGGGACCACGCGGGCGACGACTCGTCCGCCCATCTGCACGACGCGGACGAACTGCCGGTTCCCGTCCTCGTCCGCGGCGGCCTCCACGACGTCGTCGGGCGCGACGCCCGTGACGAAGAACGGTGCGTTGTCGAGCCGGTACAGACCCGGCCCGACCGGCTCGGCCCAGAGCCCTTCGGAGTACACGGGCGGCCAGCCGTCCTCGTCGGGCTCGAGAGGGAAGTGCACGCGGACCCATCCGCTCGGCGCCGGGGAACCAGTCACGCGGGTGATCGTCTCAGAGGCACCGGCCGCGCGGGACCGTCACAGGCCGCCCAGGATCCGGCCCACGACGATCTTCGTGATCATCGCCGCCGGGTACACCAGCGCGTACCCGAGCGCGACACGCGCGTCGTACTGGGTGCGCGCGTTGGCGAACGCGAGGATCGCGGGCTGGGTCTGCGCGCCGGACATGATCCCGGACAGGCGCGTCCCGCCGACGCGGAACACCCGCCGCATGACCAGGTAGAGGCCCGTCGACACGAACGTCGTGACGACGACGCCGAGCACGAGGATCTTCAGCCACTCGCCGGACGTGAACGCGGCGCCGATCTGCGTGCCGGCGCGCGACCCGGCCTGGGCGAGGAAGATCAGCAGGCCGAGCTCGGACATCGCCTGCGCGGCCGTGTAGGGCATCGCGGTGACGACCGGCCCGATGCGCCCGATCTTGCCGAGCACGAGGCCGACGAGCAGCGTGCCGAACGCCGACCCGATGGTGAACGCGCCGCCCGGGACGGGGAACTTGACCGCGCCGAGCAGGATGCCCGCGGCCATCCCGAGGCCGAGCACGACGGGCACGATGTCCGACAGCCCGCGCGAGGAGTCGCCGAACCACGTCGAGACCTCGGCCATGCGCTCGCGCGGGGCGATCACGCGCACCCGGTCGCCGAGCTGCAGCTGCAGGTCGTCGGTGGCGAGCATGTCGACGTCACCCCGTCGGACGCGCGAGACGGTCGCGCCGAAGCGGTGCAGCAGGTCCAGCTCGGCGACCGTGCGACCTGCGGCGTGCTCCGCGGAGACGGTGATGCGCCGCATGTCGAGGTACTGGCGGTCCGCCTCGAGGTGGTGCGACGACGTGTGGCCGAGCTCGCGCGTGACGGCGTCGATGTCCTCGGACGGTCCGACGACGGTCACGAGGTCGTCGAGCAGCAGGGTGTCGGTGCCGTTCGCGGTGCGGATCGGGGCGGTCTCGCCGTGTCGCACGCGCGAGAACTTGATGCGGTCGCCGTGCAGCTCCTCGAGCTCCTGGACGCTGAGGTTGGCGTCGACCTCGACGCGCACCGTGCGCGTCACGAGCATGGGCGGCGCGTCCGCGTCGTGCTTGCGGTGGCGCAGCGCGGCGGACACGCCGGCGAGCATCCCGACGACGCCGAACAGGTAGGTCACCGCGTACCCGATGGTCGGGCCGGTGTCGTCACCCGCGGCGTCGCGCGCGGCGGCGAGCGCGGGCGTGTTCGTCACGGCCCCGGCCCACGACCCGGCGACGACCGGCGAGTCGAGGTCCAGCAGGCCGCCCACCGCCACGGCGACGGCCGCGCTCGCGACGAGCACGCCGGCGACGGCCAGGATCGGCCCGAGGCTGCGCTTGAGCGACGAGAAGAACGTCGCACCGGAGATGATCCCGACGCAGAACGTGAACAGCGCGAGCCCGAGCGTGCCCATCGCCTCGGGGATCTCCAGGTCCACGTCGTACGACGCGGCCCAGGCGGCCAACCCGATCGACAGCAGCAGGACGGCCGCGGCACCCAGCCCGACTCCGCGCACCTTGAGGTGCCCGATCGCCGAGCCGATGCCGATGACGACGAAGAGGAGCAGCACGGGCTGCTGCGAGAGGAAGTCGAAGACCTGGGACATCAAGCGCTCCGGGGATCCGTGGGCGCCGCGCTGCGGCGACGTTGCCGACCTCATTCAAGACCGGGGCCGAGGCCGCCGAGTGGTCCCAAAGCCCTGGGTGGTGCCGTCGGGCTCAACCGCCGCACGTGCGCTGCCGATGACGTCGGCACCGCAGACATGAGCAAGGAGACCGCCGTGCGACGACGAACCGCCGTGCTGCTCGCCGTCGTCCTGGCGACGACCACCGCCGGCTGCACCCAGGACGACACGCGCGTACCCGACCCGACCCCGGCCGCGGGTATCACCGTCGAACCCCTCGCGCCGCCCGCCGACAGCACACCTCTCACGGTCGAGGGCGTGACCCTCGCGCTCCCCGCGGGCTGGCGCAGCGACCGCCAGGAGCACGACTCC
This sequence comes from Cellulomonas palmilytica, assembly GCF_021590045.1. Taxonomy (NCBI): domain Bacteria; kingdom Bacillati; phylum Actinomycetota; class Actinomycetes; order Micrococcales; family Cellulomonadaceae; genus Cellulomonas; species Cellulomonas palmilytica. The sequence goes on from NZ_CP062221.1 coordinate 1,832,784, forward strand.
GGCACGGGCGTCCGTCTGTTCGAGCACGGCGACCCGAACCCCGTCGTGTTCCTCAGCGCCGGCCCGCAGCCCCAGGCGAACGCGACCGCCGTCCGGGCCGCGCTCGACTCGGCGACCCGGGCATGGACCGGGGTCGCACGCGACGTGGTGCGCTCCCAGGTCTCGTGGGCGGACGCGCCTGACGCCGCGGGGATCGAGTTCCACTTCACCGACCCCAACGGCGTCCGCGGCGAGTGCGACGGCCTCATCATCGCCACCCGGAACCCCGAGGGAGACACCGTGGCCGTCGTGGGTGCCATCGCACCCGTCGGCACGCTCCGCGAGTCGGCTGCGTACGACGTGCTGCGCACCTTCCGCTTCCACTGACCGGGCCCGTGGTGGTGCGGGTGTCGTGGTCCCCGCGTCGCGCAACGTGCAGGAGCGGCTCGGGGTCGTTCGACAGGGGGACAGAGGTAGGCAAACCGCCGGGCTGTCGTTAGCGTGACGGCGTGCCGACCCTGCGCGTGAGAGCCGCCGCCCCGCTGGCCCTGTTCGCGCTGGTCATGGCGCTCGTCGCGGCCCCTGCGGCCGCCGCGTCGACCCCGGGAGCCGCCGCCGTGACGGCCGTGCCGCCCGCGCCCACGGGACGGTGCACGGACCTGCTCGTGCTGAGCGTCGTCGGGTCGGGGGAGTCGGCGGTCACGACGAAGACGAGCACCATCCGCGAGGCGTTCCTCGACGGCGTCGGCGAGCGGCGCACGACGACCGTGGAGACGCTGCCGTACCCGGCGGCGGCCATGTCCGTGCTCGCCGACGACTTCCGGCAGCTCATCGACTTCGGCCTGCCCGGCACGTCCGACTGGAGCTACTTCCGGTCGATCGAGACCGGTGCACAGCTGCTGCGTGAACGGTTGGGCACCGCTCGGCGGACGTGCCCGGACCAGAAGTGGGCGCTCATCGGGTACTCGCAGGGCGCGATGGTGATCAGCGAGGTGCTGCCCGAGTTCCCCGATCCCCGGCTGTACGCGGGCGTCATGCTTCTCGCGAACCCGTCACGGTCGGTGGGCGACCGGCAGGACAACCTCGGTACCGCGCTGCCGGGCAACGGGTTGAACTCGTGGGTACCGCCGGCCGGGCTCGGCTACGACGCGGTGCCGCACGCGCTCGCGGGCGTCACGACGGACCTGTGCGCCTCGCAGGACCTCGTCTGCGACACGAGCGGGCTGTTCGCCAACCTGGCGGCCCCGGTCACGGGGGTGCCGTGGGAACCGGTCGTCGGGATCGCCGCGCTCGTGGCGTACGGGGAAGCCGTGCACACCGCGTACGACACCCCTGAGCTGAGGACGCTCGCCGCACGCGCGGTCGAGCGGGCGCTGAGGTTCGCCGTGCCCGAGCACCGGACGGTGACGGTCCTGGCGTGCGGACCGTCGGGGGAGGTGTCCGCCGAGGTGCCTGTCAAGGAGCTGGGTGCCACGGGCGCTGCGGCCCAGCGACGGGCGGTCGTGCCCGCCTCGCTGACCGGCGCCCTGGCGGGCGCGACGTTCACCGAGCACGGCTTCACGCGCGGCCCGTACCGGCTCGACCTCGACGACGAGGGTCGCCTCACGGGCTCCCTGCCCGAGGGCCGGTGGGAGCTGGACTCCACCGTCACCACGGGGCTGGAGCCGGCCCGCACCATCCGCGTCGTCGTGCACGTCGACACCGACGGCGCGTGCGGGGGCGTGTCCGGGTACGTCACGGACTCCCAGGGGGAGCCCGTCGGCGGGGTCGAGGTCTGGCTCGAGCGGACGACGAGCGGGTGGGACGGCGAGTCGGACCGGCGCCTGGCGATGAACCGCACGACCAGCGACGGGTACTACTCGATCGCCGGCAGCTACGACGGTGAGTACCTGCTGTTCTTCAGCGACGGGCCGCCCACGGCGCGGACCTGGGAGGAGTCCGTGGCCGAGGGGTACGTCGACCACCTCGACCAGTACCACGCGACGCACACGCGGCTCAACGAGCTCGACGACCCCCGACAGGCGTCGCGAGTCCGCGTGGGCGGCTCGCTCGGACGGATCGACCAGGTGCTCCGGCGGGCGTCCAGCGTGCGCGTGCACGCCTTCGACGCGGCGACCGGCCGGGCGCTCGAGGGTATCGGGGTCAGTGGGACGGGGTGGCGTGCGACGACCGGTGGCGACGGCTGGGGCTTCCACGCGGGCAAGGCCGAGTACGGCGGGTGCCTCGGCTACCACGACTCGAACGCGGTGTACGTCCAGCGGGCCGCCTACCCGTGGGGCTCGCCCCGCGAGCTGTCGGTGCGCATGTCCCGGGGCAGCTCGATCTCGGGGACGGTGACGGACGAGAAGGGTCGACCGGTCCCGGGCGCCAGGGTCGACTACAACAGGGAGAGGTCCTGGGACCCGCAGGCGCCGGACGTCGACTGGGGCGCCGGTTCGGGCTGCTACGCGGGTCTCGGGACGGCCGAGAGCGGGTACGTGACCACGGACGCGAACGGCCGGTACCGCATCGGGGCGCTGTACGGCGGTGTGAGCCCCTACGTCGTGCACGCCGGTGTCGGCGGCACGACCCTCGGCTCCGCGTCGCTGACGCTGCCGTCGGCGCGCGACGCCTACCAGGACGTGACGCTCGACCTCGGGTTCAGGACGCTCACCGCGTCCACGCCGACGATCACCGGAACTGCCAAGGTGGGTGCCACGCTGACCGCCAAGCGAGGCAGCTGGACGAGCGGCACGACGTTCGCCTACCAGTGGCTGGTGAACGGCAAGCCGGTGACCGGCGCGACGGGCACGACGTTCAAGCCGCGCGCGTCCGACGTCGGCAAGAAGGTCACCGTCAAGGTCACGGGCGCCAAGAGCGGGCACACGACCGTGACCCGCACGTCCAAGGCGACGAGCGCCGTCGTCAAGGGCACGCTGACGACGTCGCGCCCGACGATCACGGGGACCGCCAAGGTCGGGGCGAGGCTCACGGCCCGCCGCGGGACGTGGACCGCCGGGACGACGTTCTCCTACCGCTGGTACGCGAACGGGAAGGCGATCAGCGGGGCGACCGCGACGACGTACAAGCTGAGGGCGGCCGACAGGGGCAAGGTCGTCACGGTGAAGGTCACCGGCACCAAGGCCGGCTACGTGACCGCGACGACGACCTCGAGCAGGACCGCCGCGGTCCGCTGAGCACGGCCGACGCCGCGGTCAGCCGAGCGTCGACGCGCCGGCGGAGCAGGCGTCCAGGAGTCGCTTCCGGAGCACGTCCGAGCGGGTCGCGTAGTCGCGCTGGCGGCGGACGTACTCCGCCTTGCCGTCCGGGGTCTCGATCGCGACGGGTTCGAGCCCGTACGACGAGACGTCGTACGGAGACGCCTGCATGTCCGTGACCCGGATCTCGCGAGCGAGCTCGAACGTGTCGAGCAGCAGGCCGCCGGGGACCAGGGGGCCGAGCTTGAGCGCCCACTTGTACAGGTCCATGTTGGCGTGCAGGCAGCCGGGCTGCTCCATCGCGGGCTGGGTCTCGCGCGACGGCTGCAGGGTGTTGCGGGGTGCGGCGTCGGGCGTGAAGAAGCGGAACGCGTCGAAGTGGGTGCACCGGATGCGGTGCGCCTCGACCACCTCGTCGGTGCCGCGGCCGCCGAGCCGCAGCGGCAGCGGGTGCCGGTGCTCGTCCTCGCGGTAGACCATCGCCCACTCGTGCAGCCCGAAGCACCCGGTCGCGGCGGGACGCGCGGCGGTCGCTCCGACGATCGCCGCCACGTACCGGACCGTGTCGCCCCGCTCGGCGAGGAACGCGTCGACGTCGAGGCGCGTGCGGCCCTCGTCGTCGACGGTGTACCAGCGCCACGCGGCGTGCGGGGCGGGGCCGTCGGGGCCGGGCTCGAGCGCGACGCCCGCGCCCGGGTGCCAGCGGCGCAGCAGCGCCGGCTTGGTCGGGTAGTACTCGAACAGGAAGTCCTCGATCGCGTGCCGCTCGTGGCGCGAGCGGCGTTCGCGGTGGCCGGCGGTGCACGCGTCGGCGCGCTCGGCGTGCGCCTGCGCGGCCGCGGTCCACGTCTCGTGCGGGAGCACGACGAGCGCGGGGGCGTCGGGTCGCAGGGCGGTCACCGCCCCAGGGTACGAAGCCCCGCCCCGGTCCGACGACGCGGTGCGTCGCGGACCGGGGCGGGACGGTCGACTCAGGCCCGGGGCCCTCGCAGGGTCACCTGGACCGAGCCGCCGACCTCCAGGTCGACCCGCGTGCACGAGGCCTGCGGGTCCTCGACCACGACGGTCGGCCAGTGGTGCTCGGCACCGATGGCCTCGGCCGCGATCTGCTCGGCCGTGGTGAGGTCGACGCACTCGTCCGCGATCTGCGCGCGCAGCGCGTCACGCAGCTGGTACACGAACGGGTCGGTCTGGTCCCGCAGGCTGTCGGGGTGCGGCCTGTGGTGCGGGATCACCGCGAGCGTGCGGGGGACCGAGGTGACCACGTCGTCGGTGGGCTGGGGCGCGGGGGCGCTCGACTCGTCGTCGGTCGCGGGCGAGTCGGTTCGCGCCGCGGCGGACGACCACGGCTCCGGGCTGGACGCGGGGTCCTCGTCGGCCGGCACGGCGACCGGCGTCCGGCGGGGGCCGGGGTCGGCCGGCTCCTGCTGCTCGGGCACGACGTCGAACGCGTAGGTGATCTCCGCGCACTCCTGCTCGGGCTGGCTCGGGTCGCGCTCCTGGACGCGGACCGCCCAGTCGTCGAGCCCGAGCCGGTCGAGCTCCGCGCGGGCCGCGACGACCGCCGCCTGCTCGTCGAGGCACTGCGAGCCGAGCCCGTCGACCTCGTCGCGCAGGCTCGCCTCCAGCTCGCGCAGCGCGAGGCTGTCCGGGTCCACCGGCTCGAGCGTCGCGCCGGCGGGCACCTCGCCGCGCGGCCCCACGATGAGCCGGCCGTCGACCCGGAACGCCACCGGGTCGGCGATCGCCGGCAGGCCGGTGAGGGCCTGGTACTCCTCGCAGTCGGCGATCGGGTCGCCGGTGAGCAGCGGCCCGCCGGAACGCTCCGTCTCCGGCGAGTCCCACTGCGTGAGGCACGTGAGGCCGTCGTGCGGGCCGGTGCCGCGGTTCCACTCCCAGCCGCCGACCGCCGCGTAGGCGACGCCACCGCCGACGAGCGCGGCGGCCAGACCGCCGGACAGCACGACCCGCCGTCGTCGGCGCGCGCGTCCCGCCCGTGCCTCGTCCTTCGCCTGACCGCTCGTGACGTCCGTGTGGTCCGTCGTCATGATCGCCTCCCGCATCGCGTCGTCGGCCGCCAGGCCGAGCCGCGCGGCCGGGTCCGCCGCCCGCAGGCGTCGCATCGGGTCCTTGCTCATCTCGCCTCCTGGGGTCCGGGACGGGCTGGTGCCCATCCGTTGCTGACGTGTCCGGCTTGCGTGGTGCGTTGCAGGGCGGGTGGTGGGTCGGTCTGCGCCGGCTCGAGCTCCGCGAGCAGCGCGGTCAGCCGGCGGCGCGCGCGGTGCAGGCGCACGCGCACGGTCGCGCGCGGGACGCCGAGCACGAGGGCGATCTCGTCGCGCGCGAGCTCCTCCCACGCGACGAGGCGCAGCAGCTCGCGGTCGTCGGGCGGGAGCCGGTCCATGGCCTGCAGCAGCACCGGGTCGTCGGGCTCGTGCGCGGGCACGGCCTCGACGACCTGCTCGCGCAGCCGTTCGGCGAGCGCGAGCCGCCGGCGCTCGCCGCGGTAGTGGTTCGCGAGGACGCGCCGCGCGACGCCGAACAGCCAGGGCCGTGCGGCGTCGGCCGGGTCGGCGACGCGGCGGACGGCGTACGCGAGCAGCGGGGCGTGGGTGCGGTCGAACAGGTCGGTGAACCGTGCGCGACGCGGGTCGTCCGGCGCAGGGTGTGGCGGGCTCACAGGCATCCCTCGGTGGGTGGACGGGTTCACCCGCCACGTGTCCGGCACCCTCACGGGCGTTACCGGCGCAGTGCTCGTCGCGCTCGCGACAGGCTGCCATGCTGGCGGACATGGTGGTCGTCGTCGCGGTCCTCGCGCTGCTGTCCGCGGTGCTGCACGTCGTGATCTTCGTGTTCGAGGCGGTGCTGTTCCGCCGCCCGGACGTGCACCGTCGGTTCGCGACGAAGCCGCAGGACGTGGAGGCGGTCGCGCCGTGGGCGTTCAACCAGGGCTTCTACAACCTGTTCCTCGCGGTGGGCGCGGGCGTCGGGGCGGTGCTCACGCTCGCGGAAGGCCCGCGAGCGCCCGGTCTCGCTCTGGTGCTGCTCGCGTGCGGGTCGATGCTCGCGGCGGCCGTGGTGCTCGCCGCGACCGACCGGCGCATGCGGCGCGCGGCGCTCACGCAGGGCGCGTTCCCGCTGCTCGCGGTGGTGGCGGCGCTCGTCTCGCTGGTGTGAGGCGTCTCAGACGAGCGGGGTCTCGCGCGGCACCAGCCGCTCGGCGACGCGCGTCGACACGCCGTGCAGGAGCCGTTCGAGCGGCCCGCGTCCCAGCCACGCGCGCCACGCCCAGCACACGAGCACGGTGCCGACGACGAACGCGACCCACGACTCCCACCGCGGCTCCCACACGACCGCCGGACCGATCACGGCGACCGCGACGACCTGCGCGGTGTACGCGGTGAACGCGAGCGCACCGACCGCAGCGACGGGCGACAGCACGCGCGGGACGCGCGCCGCGGCGGCCAGGCTCGCGCAGATCACGAGCAGCGCGACGCCGGTGTTCCCGACGACCTCGAACGTGCTCGAGGAGTGCGGCGCCGTCGAGGTCAGGGGGTGGTCGAGGACGAGCGTGCGCGCGAGCCACCCGCCCCCGTACCCGGCGACGACGAGCGCGGCGCCGAGCAGGGCGGCCCGGCGCTGCACGCCGGCCGACGTCAGGTCGCACCTGCCGAGCGCGAGGCCCGCGAGCAGGTAGGCGAACCAGACGAGCGCGGGGTAGTGCGGTCCGACGAGCAGCACGGCCAGGTCGCCGAGGAGCCCCGCACCCGGGTCGGTGTTCAGCTCGAACGCGCCGCGCACGAGCGGCGCGACGAGCGCGACCCCCGCGGCGGTCGCGACGAGCGTGCGCACCGGCCACGTGAGGACCAGGCAGCCCGCGAGGAACAGCACCGCGTACGTGGGCAGGATGACGAGGATCGGCGTGTCCAGCCGCTCGAGCAGGAGGCCCACGACCAGGACGACGACGGCACGCGCCGCGACGCGCACGCGGGCCCGCGTCAGGTCGCGCTCCACCACGGGCGACGGGCCGCCCGACAGGAGCGCGAGCGAGAGCCCCGCGAGGACGACGAACAGCGCGGACGGACGGCCGTCGGCGCTGTCGAGCACCCGGTCCAGGACCGAGCCCGGCACGGGCGCGTACGGGCCGACGTGCGCGGTGATCATGCCGAGGACGGCGATCCCGCGCGCGACGTCGATCCCCACGAGCCGTGCCACGCGTCGAACGGTACGGCGTGTGGCGCGTCCGCCGCAGGGGCGGTGGGGCGGGGGACCGCGCCAGGGCGCGAACTGCGCATCCGGGGCCGTCCGGCCACCCGCGTCTCGCATGATGGGCCAGCGCGTCCCGTGTCTTGATCATCCCCCCGCTCCCGCGCCTACCCTCGCGTGTGAGCACCCGCAACGACGTCTACGTGCACGGCCACCACGAGTCGGTCCTGCGCTCCCACCGCTGGCGCACGGCCGAGAACTCGGCCGCGTACCTGCTGCCCGTCCTGGAGAGCGGCTTCCGCCTGCTCGACGTCGGCTGCGGTCCGGGCACGGTGACGATCGACCTCGCGCAGCGCGTCGCGCCGGGCGAGGTGCACGGCATCGACGCGTCGAGCGCCGTCATCGAGATCGCCCGGAAGGCCGCCGCGGACGCGGGCGCGCTCAACGTGACGTTCGAGGTCGGCGACGCGTACGAGCTGCCGTTCGAGGACGGCGCGTTCGACGTCGTGCACGCGCACCAGGTGCTCCAGCACCTGACCGACCCGGTCGCCGCGCTGCGCGAGATGAAGCGCGTGACGCGCCCGGGCGGCGTGGTCGCGGTCCGGGACTCCGACTACTCCGGCATGACCTGGTACCCGCCGTCGGCGGGGCTCGACGAGTGGTCGGCGCTCTACCACGAGGTCACGCAGGCCAACGGCTCGGAGGCCGACGCGGGCCGTCGGCTGCTGCAGTGGGTGCGCGAGGCCGGCTTCGACCCCGCGGGCGTCTCGCCGAGCGCGGGCGTGTGGTGCTACGCGACGCCCGAGGACCGCGCGTGGTGGGCCGGCCTGTGGGCGGACCGCTGCGTCGCGTCGAACTTCGCGCAGCAGGCGATCGAGCACGGCCTGGCCGACGAGGTCGGGCTCGAGCAGCTCGCCGACGCGTGGCACGAGTGGGGCCGCCAGCAGGACGGCTGGTTCGCCGTGCTGCACGGCGAGGTCCTCGCCCGCGCCTGACGCCACCTAGGCTGGGACCGTGCGCATCGCCAGGTTCACCATCGGTTCGGATCCCCGCTTCGCCCTCGTGGAGGGGGAGCCCGGCTCGGAGGAGCTCGTGGTCATCACGGGCGACCCGATCTACACGCCCGTGCAGCCCACGGGGGAGCGCATCCCCCTGGACGACGACGCGGTGCGCCTGCTCGCCCCCGTGATCCCGCGGTCCAAGGTCGTGGGCGTGGGCCGCAACTACGCCGACCACGCCGCGGAGATGGGCAACGAGGTCCCGACGCAGCCGCTGCTGTTCCTCAAGCCGAACACCTCGGTGATCGGCCCGGACGACCCGGTGGTGCTGCCCGACTGGACCGAGGAGGTGTCGTACGAGGCCGAGCTCGCGATCGTCATCGGCAAGCTCACGAAGGACGTCGCGCCCGAGCGTGCGCTCGACCACGTCTTCGGCTTCACGGTCGCGAACGACATCACGGCGCGCGACATCCAGCGTTCGGACTCGCAGTGGACCCGCGCCAAGGGCTTCGACGGCTCGTGCCCGATCGGCCCGTGGATCGTCCCCGGGCTCGACGTCGACGACCTCGCGGTGCGCTCGCGCGTCAACGGCGAGACGCGCCAGGACGGCCGCACGTCGCAGATGGTGTTCGACGCCGCGTTCCTCGTCTCGTACGTGAGCGAGGTCTTCACACTGCTCCCGGGCGACGTGATCCTCACCGGCACGCCCGCGGGCGTCGGCAGCATCGTCGACCGGGACGTCGTGGAGTGCGAGGTCGAGGAGATCGGGGTCCTGCGGAACCCGGTGCTGCGCCGCCGCTGAGCACGGGGCCCCGACGCGCCCGACTACCCTGGGACCCGTGACCACCCCCGCTGTCGACGGCTCCGCCGTGCGTGTCCGCTTCTGCCCGTCCCCGACCGGCCTGCCGCACGTCGGCATGGTCCGCACCGCGCTGTTCAACTGGGCGTACGCGCGGCACACGGGCGGCACGTTCGTCTTCCGCATCGAGGACACGGACGCGGCGCGCGACTCCGAGGAGAGCTACCACATGCTCCTCGACGCGCTGCGCTGGCTGGGCCTCGACTGGGACGAGGGCGTCGAGGTCGGCGGCCCGCACGAGCCGTACCGGCAGTCGCAGCGCTACGACCTGTACCGCGACGTCGTCGCGAGGCTGCTCGAGGGCGGCTACGCGTACGAGTCGTGGTCGACGCCCGAGGAGATCGAGGCGCGGCACCGCGCCGCGGGCCGCGACCCGAAGCTCGGCTACGACGGCTTCGACCGTGACCTCACCGAGGAGCAGAAGCTCGCGTACCGCGAGCAGGGCCGCGAGCCGGTCATCCGCGTGCGGATGCCCGACGAGGACATCACGTTCACCGACCTGGTCCGCGGTGACGTGACGTTCAAGGCCGGCTCGGTGCCGGACTACGTGATCGTGCGCGCCAACGGCCACCCGCTGTACACGCTGGTCAACCCGGTCGACGACGCGCTCATGGGCATCACGCACGTGCTGCGCGGCGAGGACCTGCTGTCGTCGACCCCGCGCCAGGTGGTCCTGTACCGCGCGCTGCTCGAGCTGGGCCTTGCCTCCGTGATGCCGGAGTTCGGCCACCTGCCGTACGTGATGGGCGAGGGCAACAAGAAGCTGTCGAAGCGCGACCCCGAGTCGAACCTGTTCCTGCACCGCGAGAACGGCTTCACCCCCGAGGGCCTGCTCAACTACCTGTCGCTGCTGGGCTGGGGCCTGTCCGCGGACCGCGACATCTTCACGGTCGACGAGCTCGTCGCGGCGTTCGACGTGCACGACGTGAACCCGAACCCGGCGCGCTTCGACCTCAAGAAGGCGGAGGCCATCAACTCCGCGCACGTGCGCATGCTCGCGCCCGACGACTTCCGTGACCGCCTCGTGCCGTACCTGCACCACGCGGGCCTGGTCCCCACGGACTCGTTCGCGGACCTGTCCGACGAGCACCGGGCGCTGCTGACGAAGGCCGCGCCGCTCGTGCAGGAGCGCATGACGCTGCTGGGCGAGGTCGTCGGGATGCTCGGCTTCCTGTTCGTCGCGGACGACGAGCTCCACGTCGAGGAGGACGGGCGCAAGGCGCTGCGGGACGGGGCCGACCAGGTCCTCGACGCCGCGACCGCCGCGCTCGACGCGATCCCGGCCGACGGCTTCACCACCGAGGCGACGCAGAGCGCGCTGCAGGCCGCGCTGGTCGACGAGGGCGGGCTCGGCATCAAGGCGCGCCTCGCGTACACGCCGCTGCGCGTCGCCGTGACCGGCCGCCGCGTGTCCCCGCCGCTGTTCGAGTCGCTCGAGCTGCTCGGCAAGGGCTCGACGCTGGCCCGCATCGCGTCGCTGCGCGCGTCCCTGTGACGACGACCGCGCGGGACACCTCGACGACGGGCACGCCGACGGGCACGCCGACGGGCGCTCTCGTCGACGGGGTCCTGTTCGACATCGACGACACGATCGTCGACACCCGCAGCGCGTTCGTCGCGGCCCTCGCCGCGGTCACCGCGCGCTACCTCCCGCCGCTGCCGGCGGACGAGGCCGCGCGCCGCGACGAGGCGCTCCTGGCGATGTGGCGCGCCGACGTGAACGGCCACTACCGGCGCTACACGCGCGGCGAGATCGCGTACCTCGAGCAGAAGCGGGAGCGCGCCAACGAGCTGCACGCGGCGCACGGCGGCCCCGAGCTCGACGAGACGGCGTTCGCGGCCTGGGACGCGGTGTTCGACGCGGCGTTCCGCGCCGCGTGGGTCGCGCACCCCGAGACCGAGGCGGCGCTCGTCGCGCTGCTCGACGCGGGGATCTCGCTCGGTGCGCTGTCGAACGCGCAGACCTCGATGCAGACCGCCAAGCTCGCCGCCGCGGGCCTCGCCGACCGCGTGCCGCTGCTCGTCGCGGTCGACACGCTCGGCTTCGGCAAGCCCGACCCGCGCGTGTTCCTCGAGGCGTGCCGCCGGCTCGGCACCGACCCCAGGCGCACCGCGTACGTGGGCGACGAGGCGGACGTCGACGCGCTCGCGGCCCGGGACGCCGGCCTCGTCGGCGTGTGGCTCGACCGGCCCGGCTCGCGCCGGCACCCGGTCGACGAGCAGACCGTCACGGGCGTCGCCGTGATCCGTTCGCTCGCCGAGCTGCCCGGCGTCCTGGGGCTCTGAGGACCGTCAGGGCGCGGTGACCGTGCGTGCGCGCCAGCAGCGCGTGACGTACGGCAGCTCGGCGGACGTCCGGCCGACGAGGTCGGGGTGGGTGCGCCACAGCGCGTCGACCTCCGCGAGCAGCACGTCGCGGTCGGGCGGGGACATCGCGATGAGGTGGCTGCGGCTCGCGGCGAGCGCGCGCAGCTCCTCGGGACGGATGGTGCGCGTCCAGACGACCTCGGTGCGCTCCCACGGCCCGACCTGCGGACCCGCGACCGGGTCCTCGCGGCGCGAGTAGTCGAGCGTGTCACCACGGTGCACGATCTCGAAGTAGGCGTCCGCCCACGCGCTGACACCCTCGGCGAGCACGTTCCAGACGAGCGCGAGCGTGCCGCCGGGCCGCAGCACGCGCGCGACCTCGCGCGTCGCCGCCTCGGGGTCGAACCAGTGCCACGCCTGCCCGACGGTCACGACGTCCGCGCTCGCGTCCGGCAGACCGGTGTCCTCCGCGGTGCCGCGTCGCGCGTCGACGTCCGGCAGCGCCGCGCTCAGGGCGGCGCGCATGCACTCGTCGGGCTCGACCGCGGTGACCCGCAGCCCGCCCAGCGCGACGAGCCCGGCCGTGAGCTTGCCGGTGCCCGCGCCGAGGTCGACCACGTCGCGCGCGCCGGGCGGGACGAGCCACGCGACCGCCTCGGCGGGGTAGGAGGGTCGCGCCGCCGCGTACGCGGTGACGCTGCGACCGAACGACGTCGAGCGCACGCGGTGCAGGTCGCTGCGCCGGTCCTGGTCCGGCTCCGTCATCATCGCCCCCTCGACAGTCCCCGGACGGCCTCAGCCCGGCAGGTCGAGGCGTGCCACGACCTCGTCGTGCAGCAGCCCGTTCGTCGCGACAGCGTTGCCGCCGAACGGCCCCGGGACGCCGGCGACCGACGTGAACCGCCCGCCCGCCTCGGTGACGATCGGCACGAGCGCCGCCATGTCGTGCAGCGCGAGCTCGGGCTCGGCCGCGAGGTCCACCGCGCCCTCCGCGACCAGCACGTACGACCAGAAGTCGCCGTAGGCGCGCGTGCGCCACACGGTCCGCATGAGGTCGAGGACCTGCGGGAGGCGGTCCACGTCCTCCCAGCCGGTCAGCGAGGAGTACGAGAACGACGCGTCCTCGAGCCGGTCGACACGCGAGACGTGCAGCTGCGTGGCCTGCGACAGCGACCGCCCGGTCCACGCGCCGGACCCCTTCGCCGCCCACCACCGGCGCCCGAGCGCGGGGGCGCTCACGAGCCCGACCACCACCTCGTCACCGTCGAGCAGCGCGATGAGCGTCGCCCACACGGGCACGCCGCGCACGAAGTTCTTGGTGCCGTCGATCGGGTCGACCACCCAGCGGCGCGGCCCGTGCCCCGTGTCGGGCAGCTCCTCGCCGTGCACCGCGTCGCGCGGGCGCGTGCGCGACAGCTGCGAACGCACGAGCTCCTCGGCCGCGCGGTCAGCGTCGGACACCGGCGTGAGGTCCGGCTTGGTCTCCACCACGAGGTCCAGCGCCTTGAACCGCGACAGGGTCAGCGAGTCGACCTGGTCGGCGATCACGTGGGCGAGGCGCAGGTCGTCGTCGTACCCGGTCCGCAGGCTCATGGCGCCACCGTAGCGGTGCGGGTCACGGCGCCGCGGGCGTGTCCGCCTCGCTCGTGCCGAGCCGGCTCGCCAGGATGCGTCGGAACGAGTCGACGCGCGCCGCGCGCGCCGCCCGTTCGGTGTCGTCGTCCGCCGCGGTGACCCACTCGTCGAGCCCGCAGTCCGGCGCGTCCGCCGCGTGCGTGCAGCCGCGCGGGCACAGCTCGTCGGACGCCTCCCCGAGGTCCGCGAACGCGTGCAGCAGGTGGTCGGGGTCGACGTGCGCGAGCCCGAACGACCGCACGCCGGGCGTGTCGATGACCCACGTCGGGGCGTCCTCGCCGGGGACGCGCAGCGCGACCGCCGACGTCGACGTGTGGCGACCGCGCCCGGTGACGGCGTTGACGACGCCCGTCGCACGCTGGGCGTCGGGCACGAGCGCGTTCACGAGCGTCGACTTGCCTACGCCGGAGTGCCCGACGAGCACGGACGTGCGTCCGGCGAGCGCGGCGCGCAGGTCCGCGAGCCCGTGGATGGTGCGCGCGTCGCGCGGACCCTGCGCGTGCGTCACGACCGTGCGCACGCCCACGGGCGAGTACATCCCGACGAGCTCCGCGGGGTCGGCCAGGTCCGCCTTGGTGAGCGCGAGCAGCACGTCCATCCCCGCGTCGTACGCGGCCGCGACGCACCGGTCGATCATGCGCGTGCGCGGCTCCGGGTCCGCGAGCGCGGTGACGATCACGAGCTGGTCGGCGTTCGCGACGATGACGCGCTCGACGGGGTCGGTGTCGTCGGCCGTGCGGCGCAGCACCGTGCGGCGCTCGGTGATCCGCACGATGCGCGCGAGCGAGCCCTCCGCACCGGACGTGTCGCCGACGAGGTCCACCAGGTCACCGGGGACGACCCGCTCGCGGCCCAGCTCGCGGGCCTTCATCGCGGTCGCGGGCCGCTCGTCGGGACCGTCGGCGTCGACGAGCACCGCGTACCGGCCGCGGTCGACGCCCGTGACCATCGCGCGCTGCGCGTCCGCGTGCTCCGGGCGCTGCTTGGTGCGCGGCCGCGACCCCTTGCCGGGCCGGATCCGCACGTCGGACTCGTCGTACTGCCTCCGCCTCGTCACGAGGGGGCGTCACCCGCCAGCATCCGGTCCCACAGCCCGACGAAGTCCGGGATGGTCTTCGCGGTCGTCGCGACGTCCTCGACCTGCACACCCGGCACGCGCAGCCCGACCAGCGCGCCCGCGGTCGCCATGCGGTGGTCCGCGTACGAGTGCCACGCGCCGCCCGTGAGCGGGCGCGGCGTGATGACCAGGCCGTCGGCCGTCTGCTCCGCCTGCCCGCCGAGGCGCGTGATCTCGCTCGCGAGCGCCGCGAGCCGGTCGGTCTCGTGGCCCCGCAGGTGCGCGATGCCGCGCAGGCGCGTCGGGGAGTCGGCCAGCACCGCGAGCGCCGCGATCGTCGGCGCGATCTCGCCCGCGGCGTGCAGGTCGAGGTCGACGCCGCGGATGACGCCCGTGCCGGTCACGGCGAGCTCGTCGCCCACGAGCGCCGTGGTCGCGCCCATGCGCTCGAGGATCCCCGGCAGCAGCGCGCCGGGCTGCGTGGTCTGCGCGGGCCACCCCGGGACGCGGACCGTGCCGCCCGCGACCAGCGCCGCGCACAGGAACGGCGCCGCGTTCGACAGGTCGGGCTCGACGCGCACGTCGCGGCCCGCGACCGGCCCGGGTGCGACCTCCCAGATCGCGGGGCGCGAGTCGTCGACCTGCACGCCCGCGGCGCGCAGCGTCTCGACCGTCATCTCGATGTGCGGCAGGCTCGGCAGCGTCGGCCCGGTGTGCCGCACGACGAGGCCCTGGTCGAACCGCGCGGCGGCGAGCAGCAGCCCCGAGACGAACTGGCTCGACCCCGAGGCGTCCACGTCGACGTTGCCGCCGCGCACCGAGCCGTGCCCGTGCACCGTGAACGGCAGCCGCCCGGGCTCGCCCTCCTCGTCGACGCGCACGCCCAGCGCCTGCAGCGCCCGGATCACGGGGCCCATGGGACGCGCGAGCGCCTCGACGTCACCCGTGAACCGCACCGGGCCGTCGGCGAGCGCCGCGACCGCCGGCAGGAACCGCATGACCGTGCCCGCGAGCCCGCAGTCGATCGTCACGCCACCGCGCAGCGGACCCGGCGTGACGGTGACGTCGTCGCCCAGGGAGGTCGCCACCCCCAGCTGCCCGAGGGCCGCCGCCATGAGGCGCGTGTCGCGCGACAGGAGCGCCGAACGCAGGCGGCTGGGGCCGTCCGCGACGGCGGCCAGGACGAGGTAGCGGTTGGTGAGCGACTTCGACCCGGGGACCTCCACGCGCGCGTCGAGCGGTGCGGTCGCGGTGGGCGCCGGCCACAGCGGCAGGGACGTCGGGGGGAGGGTCGCGGTCATGGCGCCCAGGCTAGTCACGCGCAGCGGCGCGGACGGTCTAGGCTCACGCCGTGAACACGCAGAATCCGGACATCCTGCCCCTCGGCCCCGCCCCTCGTCCCACCGCGGACGACGACCTGAGCGCGCGGCTGCGCACCGCGCTGACCACGTCCGCGGGCGTCGAGCCCGCGTCCGCCGACCACCTGCGCGTGACCGCGAGCGTCGCGGGCGCGGACGTCCCGACGCTCGACGTCGACCTCACGGGCGTCACGGTCTCGCCGCGTGAGGCGCGCGCGTCGCGCGCGTCGGCGCCCGCGCTCGCTCCCGCCACGCGCGAGCGCGGCACCGTCGGCAAGCTGCGCGTCGAGGCGCACCCGGTGACGGTCGTGGGTGCCGCGGTCGACGTCGTGGTCGAGGCCGCGGGCGTGCCGTTCGAGTGGGTCGAGACCGCCGACGGGGCCCTCGGCCTCGCGTGGGTCGAGCCCGACGCGTCGAGCCCCGTCACCGGGTCCGCGCGCCTGGCGATCCCCGCGCACGCGATCCAGGCCGCCGCCGAGCGCGTCGCGGCCCAGCTCGCGGCCGCCAACGGCCTGAAGCTCGCCCGGCTCGACGTCGACCTCGCGCCGGCGGGCGGCAACGGCGTCGCGGTCACCGTCGAGGCGCAGGTGAAGAAGGCGCTGCTGTCGGCGACCGTCGAGGCCGGCATGACGGCCGTCGTCGACGACGCGCTGGGCGTCACGCTGCGCGACGTGCGCGTCACGAGCCGCAACCCCGTGGTCGCGGCCCTCCTGGTCGCGGCGCGCAGCCGCGTGGAGCGCTACGACGGGCGCCGGTTCGACCTGGTGTCCGAGCTGCCCGCCGGCATCCGGCTCGCCGACGTGCGCGTCACGGTCGGCGACGAGGTGGTGCTCACGGCTCGCGCGCAGTGACCCGTGACCGCGCAGTGACGTCCTGACGGCGACGCGCCGTCCGCTGGCCCCGTGCCGTGCGGGCGGCGCCTCCGTCGTCGTCGTGACTCGGCGGTGGGCCCGATCGCCCGGGTACCGGTGCGACCTCTGGGTCAGTCCTCGTCCGCCTTGGCGGCCACCCGGCGCTCGTGCGCGTCCTCGAGGCGCCAGCGCAGGCCGGGGCGGCCCTCGCGGTCGGCGGCGACGAGCACGGCGCCCGCGGCGAACGCCAGCGAGCGGACCAGGCGGTCCCGGCGCGCCTTCTTCTGGTGCGGCGTCCGCTCGGCGCGGTCCGGCAGGTTCACCAGGACGAGCGGCGCCGTGAGCCCCGCGAGCGCGAGCGCGGCCGTGCGCGGCGCCTTGCCGACCGCCAGCGCGAGCGCGGCCAGCGCGACCGCCGCCCCGTGCGCGCGGACCAAGGCGGTGAGCTGCTCGTCCGTCAGGTCGACGCGCGCGCTCGGTGCCGCGCTCTCGACGCGGTCGACCGCTGCCCGCGCCGCGGCGACGTGCGGTGCGGGGGAGCGCAGCGCGTCGATGCCCTCGGTCAGGAACCACGAGGCGAACAGCGGGCGGGCGATCCGGCGAAGCAGCACGGGGGGACCCCTTCCGACGGTCGGCGGTTGGCCTCACGCTACTGCGCGCGGGAATCGAGCGCCGCCCGCGCGTGTTGCGCCCTGACATGACGTGTGTCGCCGAGCCCGCCACGGAGCCCGCACCGGGGCCCACCCCAGCGGTCGTCGTCGACCCCCACGGCGGGACGTCCGCGTGCACCGGAACGGGCCGCGGCCTGGTCGGTGCCCTCGTCGACCTGGTGGCGGCGCTGTCCGTACCGCGACCCTCGTCCGGTGACGCACGGGTGGCGGGCATAGGCTCGGCCCCGATGAGCGACGACACGCCCGACCCCCAGCCGGTCGGCGCCACGAGCCCCGACGCCGAGTCGATGATCGAGCCGGTCATCGAGCCGATGCCCGCGGGCGGGTCCCGCGCGCCCGACGCGGAGGACGAGGCCGCGCGCGCCGCGCGGTTCGAGCAGGAGGCGCTCGTCTACCTCGACCAGCTGTACGGCGCGGCGCTGCGCATGACGCGCAACCCCGCCGACGCGGAGGACCTGGTCCAGGAGACGTTCACCAAGGCGTTCGCGGCGTTCCACCAGTACAAGCCGGGGACCAACCTCAAGGCCTGGCTGTACCGGATCCTCACCAACACGTACATCAACACCTACCGCAAGAAGCAGCGCGAGCCGCAGCAGTCGCACGCCGAGGAGATCGAGGACTGGCAGCTGGCGCGCGCGGCCTCGCACACCTCGGCCGGGCTGCGCTCGGCAGAGGCCGAGGCGCTGGACCACCTGCCGGACTCGGACGTCAAGGACGCGTTGCAGCGCATCCCGGAGGAGTTCCGGATCGCGGTCTACCTCGCGGACGTCGAGGGCTTCGCGTACAAGGAGATCGCCGAGATCATGGGGACGCCGATCGGGACCGTGATGTCCCGCCTGCACCGTGGCCGCGGTCAGCTGCGCGAGCTGCTCGCGGACTACGCGCGGGAGCGCGGGCTCGTGCCCGCCGCGCACGGCTCGTCGAAGGAGGGCGAGTGATGACCGGGAGCGACTGGACCGAGCCGCGGGTGTCGGCCACGGGCTGCGACTGCGACGAGGCGGTCTCGGAGCTGTGGGCCTACCTGGACTCCGAGCTGGAGCCCGTCGAGGCGGAGCGCGTCAAGGCGCACCTCGAGGGCTGCTCGGGGTGCCTGAGCGAGCACGACGTCGAGCTCGTCGTGAAGAAGCTCGTGCGTCGCTGCTGGCAGCAGGAGGACCAGGCGCCGGCCGAGCTGCGCGCGCGCATCCACGCGACGCTCACGACGATCCGCATCACGCAGGCCTGAGCGGTCCCGGACGAGGGACGTCACGCACGACGAAGGCCCCGCCACCTGGACGGTGTGCGGGGCCTTCGTACGGGTGCGTCGGCGGCGACCCTGCTGAGCGTGCGCTCAGGCGTTGGGGCGCTTGCCGTGGTTCGCCGCGCTCCCGGCGCGGGAGCGGCGCTTGCGGCCACGCTTGCTCATGGGGCTTCCCTTCGTCGGCCTCGGTCGCGGAGTTGCATGCCATCGTCCCACACCTGGCGACCCCTCCCGGACGGGTGCGCACTCGGTGGACGCGCGGGCGCACGTGGGCGGCGTCCGCGGTGCGGGAAGGTGCGTACCTCTCAAGTCGCTCGCGCGGCGGGCCGATGACATCCCTCGTGAGCGCGCCCACGCAGTCCGTCATCCCGTTCCTGCACGCCCTGGCCAGCACGGGCGGCTCCGACCTGCACTGCAAGGTCGGCTCCGCCCCGCGGGTGCGGGTCGACGGCCGCCTGCGCAAGCTGCAGGTGCCCGACCTCACGCCGCGGGACACCGAGGCGATGCTCGAGGAGGTCCTTCCCGACGACCTCGTGCAGGCGTTCCGGGAGTCGCACGAGGCGGACTTCGCGTACTCGCTGTCGGGAGTGGGTCGGTTCCGCGTCAACGCGTACCAGGCGCGCGGCACGTACGGCCTGGTGTTCCGGCGCGTCGCGGTGGGTGCGCAGCCGCTGGGCGAGCTCGGCATCCCGGAGGTCGTGGGGGAGCTCGCGCTCGAGCCGCGCGGCCTCGTGCTCGTGACCGGCCCGACGGGGTCGGGCAAGACGACGACGCTCGCGTCGATGGTGGACCTCATCAACAGCTACCGCGAGGTCAACATCGTCACGATCGAGGACCCGATCGAGATCCTGCACCAGGACAAGAAGGCGATCGTGTCGCAGCGCGAGGTGCGTCAGGACACGGCGGACTTCACGGTCGCGCTGCGTGCCGCGATGCGTCAGGACCCCGACGTCATCCTCGTCGGCGAGATGCGTGACATCGAGACGGTGCGCGCGGCGCTGTCCGCGGCCGAGACCGGTCACCTGGTGCTCTCGACGCTGCACACGATCGACGCGCCCGAGACGATCAACCGCATCGTCGACTTCTTCCCGCTGCACGAGCAGAAGCAGGTGCGTGTCGCGCTGTCGCAGGCGCTGCGCGGTGTCGTGTCGCAGCGTCTGGTGCGCAAGTCGGACGGCTCGGGCCGGCGCGCCGCGGTCGAGGTCATGGTCAACACGGGCCGCACGGCCGAGGCGATCCTCGACCCGCAGAACAGCCCGCCGCTGGTGGACCTGATCCGCGAGGGCGACTACTACAAGATGCAGACGTTCGACCAGCACCTGTTCCGTATGGTGCGCGACGGCGACATCACGTACGAGGAGGCCATCGGTGCGTCCTCGAGCCCGCACGACCTGACGGTCGAGCTGCGGGCTGCGGGGATCGTCTCCTGACGCTGCACGCAGTCTGCGCGGCGGCTCCGCGCGACCGAGGGCCTCAGGACGTCGATGTGCTTGCCGCCGTGTGCCGCCCGTCGACCCCGTGCGCAGCGAGGCGGTCCAGCAGCGCGTCGTGGCCCTCGCCGACCGCCCAGCGGACCGCGGTCATGCCCGCCGTGCGCGCGGCCTCGACGTTGGCGAGCGTGTCGTCGATGAACAGGATCGACGCAGGCGGCGCGCCGATGCGCCGGGATGCCTCGACGAAGAACCTCGCGTCAGGCTTGATGACGCCGAGGTCGTAGGAGTAGCAGCTGACGTCGAACACCGCGTCGTACCCGAGGGCCGTGCGCATGTGCTCCCCTCGTTCGCGCTCCTGGTTCGTACCGAGGTGGACGCCGTACCCGTTGCGGCGCAGCGCCTCGACGATGTCGAAGGTCGCCGGGACGCGTTCGATCCGGAGCCAGACGTCGGCATACACCTGCTCCGTCGGCGCCGTCACACCGAACTCGCCGAGGATCGCCTCGAGGTACGGCAGGTACGCACCTCCGGCGCCGGCGAGCAGCGGCTTCTCGGACTCCCACGCGCGGTGCAGCAGCTCGCGAGCGCGATCCCCGACATACGGTTCCATGGCGCCGTACCAGCCCACGTCGGGCTCGAGCTGGAGCACGCCGTCGGCGTCGAAGAGCACGTGCCGGATCGCCGACGCCGCGACCGCCCGCTGAGGACCCGCCGTCGTCGGCGTCTGCACAAGACCGGTGGGCGAGGGCGTCGGGTTCTGGCGCTCGGGCGGGATCACGCCGACCTGGAACTGGTCCTCGTAGACCACGGCACCGGGCTCACGTGTGCGGACGACGTCGAACGGGACGCCGTGAGCGCGCAGGATGCCGCACAGCTCGTCGACACGCTCCTGCGTCGCCTCGGGGATCGGCGTCTTGAACCACGTGATCGCGCCGATGGTGTTGCCGTTGCCGTTGCCGTTGCCGTTGCCGTTGCCGTTGCCGTCGGCGTCGAAGCCGGGGTCGGGCAGGTGCGCGATGAACCAGTCTGCGACATCGAGGTACGTCGCCTCCTGCGATGCCGACAGAACCCCGGCGCGGCGCAGGTGGTCGACGGCGTCGAGAACGCCTGCCTGGACGCCGAGACGTCCGCGGTAGGTCACCTGGACACGCAGGAACTCCTGACGGGCGGTCACGACGCGAGATCGTACGGGGTGCCGCTTCTCGACAGAGCACGGCTTGACGGTCGAGCTGCGAGCGCCCGGGATCGTCACCTGACGCGTCACGGGACCGGTGCGGCGACGGCCGGGACCCCGGCGGTGCGTGCGGGGGCGGCCGCGGTGACGAGCCGGTAGGCCGGCAGCCCGCGACGGCGGATGAGCCACTCGGCGACCACGAGGTTCGGCACCCAGCACAGGAATGGCACCGGTCCGCACGCGTTCGCGAACAGCGCCTCGACGTCGGGGTCGGGTCCGGCGCCGGGGAGCTGCACTGCGATCAGCAGGCCGGTCCACGTGCGCAGCGTGACCGCGGCGAACGTGAGCGCGTAGGTGCGCAGCATCCAGGCCTCGTGGCTCGCGACGTCGCCCCGGCGGATCGCGGCCAGCGCGCGCCCGCCGGAGCCCACCCACAGGACGGCGAGCGTGCCGAACCCGAACACGCCGGCGAGCCCGGCGCTGTTGGCGGGGAGCATGACCCACGACGACACGGCGCCGACGGCGACCGCGACGACGTAGGCGCGGCCGAGCACGCGGTGCCCGCGCGGGGCGCGGCGGCGCAGCCGGGCGGAGAGCTGGGGGACCCCGGCGACCAGCGCGAACGCCGCGGTCGCGACGTGCACGAAGAACGCACCCTGGACGAGCGCGGACTCGTCCGCGTACGTGGAGGCCAGGCCGGCGTCCTCGTCGGCCAGTGCGCGCAGCGACCCCTGGGCGTAGGTGGCGATCGAGACCAGCGCGATCGCGAGCGCGGACAGGGCGAGTACCACGAACCCGGCCCGCGCGCGGGGGCGGCGGCCCACGGGCGGGACGCGGTACGGGGGGCGGGCCGGGCGTCGGTCGACGCGGTGCCGTGCTGCGCCGGGGTCGGGCGTCGCTCGCTCATGGGGTTCCCTCGAGTCGGACCGAATGTGAACGACCTTCACCCCGAACGCGATATGTCTTGACCCTCGCGCGAACGCGATATAGCGTGACTCCACGACAAGACATATCGCGATGGGGGAGAGACATGGCCACCGAGTCCTGGGTCGTCGCCGGCCCGCAGATCATCGAGGTCGAGCAGATCACGTCCTTGCGCGTGCAGCTCGTCGGGGGGCGCGTCGACGTCGTCGCCCACGACGAGCCCGGCGCGCGCATCGAGGTGCACTCGGTCGACGGTCGCCCGCTCGAGATCGGGCTGTCCGACGGCGAGCTCCGCCTCGGCTACAGCTTCACGCTCACGGGGTGGGACGGCTTCCTGGAGAAGTTCCGCAACTTCCGCGACAAGGACCGTGCCGACGTGCACATCGCCATCCCGCGATCCGTCGCCACCAAGCTCGGCACGGTCAGCGCCGACGGCCTGCTGGTGGGCGTGCTCGAGGACTCGTCGGTCTCGACGGTCTCCGGCTCGCTCGTCACCGACGGCACACGCGGCCGCCTCTCGGCCAACACGGTCTCGGGCGAGGTCGTCGTGCGCGACCACGGCGGACCGATCAAGCTCAACTCGGTCTCGGGCGAGCTCGCCGCCTCCGGCGAGCTGTCGCTCGTGCAGGCCAACACGGTCTCGGGCGCGCTGTCGCTCGACGTGACCACGGGTTCGTCGTCCGTGACGGCGACGACGGTCTCCGGCGACGTGACGGTGCGGCTGCCCGAGGGCAAGGGGCTGCACGTCAAGGCGCACTCCGTCTCGGGCCGGCTCGTCGTCGACGGCGAGGAGCACAAGGGCGGGTCCGTCGGGCAGCGGCGCGTGGACCTCGCGACCGGCGACGGCGCGTGCTACGTCTCGGCGAGCACCGTGAGCGGGCACGTGACGGTGCTGCGGGGCGAGGCGGCCCGATGATGGCGCCGGTGTTCGCGCACGGCCAGCTGCGCCTGTACCTGCTGGCGCTGCTCGAGTCGGGGCCCAAGCACGGCTACGAGCTCATCACGGCGCTCTCGGACCGGTTCGGCGGCACGTACCGCCCGAGCGCCGGGACGATCTACCCGCGCCTCGCCCGCCTCGAGGAGGAGGGCCTGGTCACCCGGTACGACGAGGAGCGCAAGAGCACGTACGCGCTCACGGAGGCCGGGTACGCGGAGCTCCAGGCTCGGCGCGGTGACCTCGCGGACCTCGAGCAGGGCATCGCCGAGACGGTGCGCGAGCGCGCGTCGCAGGTGCGCGACGACGTGCGCGGGGCGATGCACGGGCTGCGTGCGGACCTCGCGGCGGCCGCGCAGCAGGCGCGCGACCAGGCGGTGCACGCACCGCACCCGGACCCGCACGCGTCCTCGCACGTGCACCGGGTCGAGGCCGAGCAGCTCCTGTCGCGGTTCCGCGACGAGGTGCGGGCCGAGCTGCGGCGCGCGGACGCGGCGGGTCAGGTCGAGCGGCTCACGGTCGACACGATGCGCACCGTGCTCGACAGCGCGTTGGCCGCCGTGCGTTCGACGCTGCGCTGAGGTCCGGCCGTGCTCCCCGCGTGGCGGTCGGCACCGCTGCTGCTCCTGACGCTCGCGCTGGTCGCGTCAGGCCGCGTCGTCGGGGAGCCCGAGCCAGGTGTGCCAGCCCGTGTGCAGGACGAGCCAGGCCATGAGCCCGTACCCGGCCTGCCCGGGCAGCAGCCCGTCGCCCGCGGCCAGGTCGGCGAGCCACTGCTCGTGCGCGGCGAGCGGCGTGTACGTGTCGACGTAGGGCACGCGCCGGCGCGTCGCGACGTCGCCGAACGCGCCCGACAGCTCCGCGAGGCGGTCGCCGTCCGCCGCGGCACCGGGCGGCGGGCCGACGACGAACGCGGGCAGCCGCCGCTGCTCGGCGACGTCGAGCACGTTGGCGAGGTTGAGGCGGCTGCGCGCGAGCGACAGGCCTGCGCCGAGGTCGGAGCGGCCCAGGCCGATGACGAGGCGGGTGTCGACGTCGGGCACGAGCCGGCGCGCGACCTCGTCCTCCCAGCGCTGCCCGAGCTCGGTCGTCGTCTCGCCGGGGACGGCGAGGGTCAGGACCGTGAGTCGGTCGTCGGTGCGGGTGCGGGCGGCGACGCGCCCCACCCAGCCGAGCGACTTGGGGTCGCCGGCGCCCGCGACGAGCTCGTCGCCGATCACCACGAGACGTAGCTCTCCCACGGGTCCTCCTGTCCGTCGTGCCGGCGCTCATCCTCCCAGCGCGGGAGGCGTGGCACGACGAGAACGGCGGGCGAGTCGCGGACCTGTGGGCGTGGTCGCGGGCGAACCGGGTCAGAACGGGTGGCTGGGCAGGCCGTGTGCGGCGTCGGACCACGAGGCCCGGGACGCCGGGGGACGCCGCGAGCCGAGGCCGTCGCGGCGGAGCAGGAACGCGAGGCGGATCGCCGTCCAGACGGCCAGCGCCACCAGCAGCACGAGGAAGAAGGTCATGGCAGAAAGTCTGCGCCCGTAGAACATCTGCCCGACAGTGGCAGATCTGCCGGTAGGCATTGATCTTCCGCCAACTCCCTGACCAGAATGGCCCATGCTCCGCACCGTGACCGCCGTGCTCCTGCCCAACGTCGCGCCGTTCGAGCTCGGCGTGGCCTGCGAGGTCTTCGGCATCGACCGCTCCGACACCGGCGGCCCGTCCTTCGACTTCCGCGTCTGCGCGCTCGAGCCCGGGCCCGTGAGCGTCAAGGGCGGCGCGTTCGGGCTCGTCGTCGACCACGACCTGACCGCCACGCAGGACGCCGACCTCGTCGTCGTCCCCGCGTACGGCGCCGAGCCCGCGCCCGCGCCCGAACCCGTGCTCGACGCGCTGCGCGCCGCGCACGCCCGCGGCGCGTGGATCCTGTCGATCTGCAGCGGCGCGTTCGCGCTCGGCGAGGCAGGTCTGCTCGACGGGCGGGCCTGCACCACGCACTGGATGCACGCCGCCGAGCTCGCCCGGCAGTACCCCGACGCGCGCGTCGACCCGTCCGTGCTCTACGTCGACGACGACCGCGTGCTCACCTCCGCGGGCACCGCGGCCGGCATCGACGCGGGCCTCTACCTCGTGCGCCGCGAGCTCGGCGCCGCGGCCGCCGCCACGATCGCGCGGCGCATGGTCGTGCCCCCGCACCGCGACGGGGGACAGGCGCAGTACGTCGACACGCCGCTGCCGTGCGAGGCCGACACGCTCGCACCGCTGCTCGCCTGGCTCGTCGACCACCTCGACGAGGAGCACACCGTCCCCGCGCTCGCAGCCCGCGCGCTCATGTCCGAGCGCACGTTCGCGCGGCGGTTCCGCGCCGAGACCGGTACGACGCCCGCCGCGTGGCTCACGCGCCAGCGCCTCGCCCGCGCGCAGGAGCTGCTCGAGCGCACCGACGCGAGCGTCGACGAGATCGCGCGCGTCGCCGGGTTCGGCAGCGCGGCCGTGCTGCGGCACCACTTCTCGCGGTCGCTCGGCACGAGCCCGCAGGCGTACCGCCGCACGTTCGCGTGCCGCGACGACGCCGCGTGCGACGACGTCGCCGACGAGGACGTCGCCTGAGCCCGCGCCGTCGACACCACGACGAGAGCCCCGCCCCTCACGTGGAGGGACGGGGCTCTCGTCGTACCTGCTGCGTCAGCGAGCGAACGCCTGCTCGATGAGCGTCGCCTGCTGCGCCTGGTGCTTCTTGGCGGTACCCGTCGCCGGCGACGCCGACTCGGGGCGGGACACCCCACGCAGCGGGCGGCCCAGCAGCGGGGGCAGGTGCATCGACAGGTACGGCCACGGGCCCTGGTTGTGCGGCTCGTCCTGGACCCACACGAGCTCGGCGCCGTCGAACGGCGCGAGCGCCGCGGAGATCGACGCCTCGTCGAGCGGGTAGAGCTGCTCGAGCCGGACGATCGCGGTCTGCTCGTCGCCCGACTTCACGCGGTGCGCGAGCAGGTCCCAGTAGACCTTGCCCGAGCACAGGAGCACGCGCGTGACCTGCCCGGCCTTGGCCTCGGCGAGCTCGTCGCGCACCGCGGGCCGCCACGTGCCGGTCGTGAAGTCCTCGACGGCCGACGACGCCGACTTCAGGCGGAGCATCGACTTCGGCGTGAACACCACGAGCGGCTTGCGGGGACGGTTGTACGCCTGGCGGCGCAGCAGGTGGAAGTACGACGCGGGCGTCGACGGCTGCGCGATGACCATGTTCTCCTGCGCGGCGAGCTGCAGGAACCGTTCGATGCGCGCCGAGGAGTGGTCCGGCCCCTGGCCCTCGTAGCCGTGGGGGAGCAGCAGCACGACCGACGAGCGCTGCGCCCACTTCTGCTCGGCCGACGAGATGAACTCGTCGATCACGGTCTGCGCGCCGTTGACGAAGTCGCCGAACTGCGCCTCCCACAGCACGAGCGCGTCCGGACGCTCGACCGAGTAGCCGTACTCGAAGCCCAGGCACGCGTACTCCGACAGCGACGAGTCGTACACCCAGAACTTCGCCTGGTCGCCCGACAGGTACAGCAGCGGCGTCCACTCCGCACCGGTCTCGCGGTCGTGCAGCACCGCGTGACGCTGCACGAAGGTGCCGCGGCGCGAGTCCTGGCCCGCGAGGCGCACGGGCGTGCCCTCGATGAGCAGCGAGCCGAACGCGAGGATCTCGCCGAAGCCCCAGTCGATCCCGCCGTCGCGCGACATCTGCTCGCGCTTCTCGAGCAGCTGCTGGAGCTTCGGGTGGACCGTGAAGCCCTCCGGCGGCCGCACGTGCGCGCGCCCGATCCGTTCGAGCACCGACGCCGGGACGGCCGTCTGCCAGCCGACCATGACGCCCGCGTCCTCGAGCTGCGACTCGGGGCGCTCGAGGCCCGCGACCGACTCGGTCGACGGCGCCGGCGGCGCCCAGCCGTCCTCGCGCGTCTCGGCGAACACGCGCTCGAGCTGCGACTGGTAGTCGCGCAGCGCCTGCTCGGCCTCGTCGATCGTGATGTCGCCGCGCGCCACGAGCGTCTCGGTGTACAGCTTGCGCACCGAGCGCTTCGCCTCGATGAGGTTGTACATGAGCGGCTGCGTCATCGACGGGTCGTCGCCCTCGTTGTGACCGCGGCGGCGGTAGCACAGCATGTCGATCACGACGTCGCGGTCGAACTGCTCGCGGTACTCGAACGCGAGCTCCGCGGCGCGCACGACGGCCTCGGGGTCGTCGCCGTTCACGTGGAACACCGGCACCTGCAGGCCCTTGACCACGTCGGTCGCGTACTGCGACGAGCGCGACGACGACGGGCCGGTGGTGAACCCGACCTGGTTGTTGATGATGACGTGGATCGTGCCGCCCGTGCGGTACCCGCGCAGCTGCGCGAGGTTGAGCGTCTCGAAGACCACGCCCTGCCCCGCGAACGCCGCGTCGCCGTGCACGAGGATCGGCAGCACGGAGAACCCGTCGCCACCCAGGTCGATGCGGTCCTGCTTGGCGCGCACGATGCCCTCGAGCACCGGGTCGACCGCCTCGAGGTGCGACGGGTTCGCGGCGAGGTACACCTTCGTCGTCGCCCCCGACTCGGCCGTGAACACGCCCTCGGTGCCGAGGTGGTACTTCACGTCGCCCGAGCCCTGGACCGACTTCGGGTCCTGGTTGCCCTCGAACTCGCTGAAGATCTGCGCGTACGACTTGCCCGCGATGTTGGCGAGCACGTTGAGGCGCCCGCGGTGCGCCATGCCGATCGCGACCTCGTCGAGACCGCTGTCCGCCGCACGCGACAGGATCGCGTCGAGCAGCGGGATGACCGACTCGCCGCCCTCGAGCGAGAACCGCTTCTGGCCCACGTACTTCGTCTGCAGGAACGTCTCGAACGCCTCGGCGGCGTTGAGGCGGCGCAGCACGCGCAGCTGGTCCTCACGCGGCGTGCGCGCCCAGCCGGACTCGAGCCGCTCCTGCAGCCAGCGGCGCTGGCGCGGGTCCTGCAGGTGCATGTACTCGATGCCCGTGGTGCGGCAGTACGAGTCACGCAGCAGGCCGAGGACGTCGCGCAGCGTCGCGCGCGACTTGCCCGTGAACCCGCCCGTCGGGAACGTGCGGTCCAGGTCCCACAGCGTCAGGCCGTGGTTCTGGATGTCCAGGTCCGGGTGCTTGCGCTGGCGGTAGGCGAGCGGGTCGGTGTCCGCCATGAGGTGCCCGCGCGAGCGGTACGCGTGGATGAGCTCGGCGATGCGCGCGGGCTTCGCGCCCTCGGCGTCGGGGTCGCTCGGCGTGTCGCGCACCCAGCGCACGGGCTCGTACGGGACGCGCAGCGCCGCGAACACGCGGTCGTAGAAGCCGTCCTCGCCGAGGAGCTTCTTCGACAGGATGCGCAGGAAGTCGCCCGACTGCGCGCCCTGGATGATCCGGTGGTCGTACGTGCTGGTGATCGTGAGCACGCGCGAGACGCCGAGCTCGTTGAGCCGGTCGTCGGACGTGCCCTGGAACTCCGCGGGGTACTCCATCGCGCCGACGCCGATGATCGCGCCCTGGCCCTGCATGAGGCGCGGCACCGAGTGGACCGTGCCGATGGTGCCGGGGTTGGTCAGCGAGATCGTCGTGCCCGCGAAGTCGTCGACCGTGAGCTTGCCGCCGCGGGCGCGCCGCACGACGTCCTCGTACGCGCTCCAGAACTGCGCGAAGTCGAGCGTCTCGGCCTTCTTGATCGACGGCACCAGGAGCTGGCGCGTGCCGTCCGGCTTGGCGAGGTCGATCGCGAGGCCGAGGTTGACGTGCGCGGGCTGCGTGACGCCGGGCTTGCCGTCGACGAGCGTGTACGCCGCGTTCATCGCGGGCATGTCCTTGAGCGCCTCGACCAGGGCGTACCCGATGAGGTGCGTGAACGAGATCTTGCCGCCGCGGCCACGCTGCAGGTGGTTGTTCACGACGATGCGGTTGTCCACCATGAGCTTGGCCGGCACGGCGCGCACCGAGGTGGCGGTCGGGACCTCGAGCGAGGACTCCATGTTGGTGACGACGCGCGCGGCCGGGCCGCGCAGGCGCTGCACGTCGTCGGTGGCCTCGGGGCCCTCGTCGCGCGACGGCTTCTGCGCGACGGCCGCGTACGGCGCGGTCGCGGGCTGGGCCGTCGCGACGGGCGAGGCGCCGTCGGCAGGGGCCGGCTGCGCGGGCACGGCGCGGGCGGCGGCCTGCGCGGCGGCCTGCGCCGACGCCTGCGCGGCGGCCTGCGCCGACGGCTGCGCGGGGGCCTGCGCGGGGGCGGGCGCCGCGGGCTGGAACGCCCCGTCGGCGGGCGGTGCCGTGGCGGTCGTCCCGCCGTTGCCCGTCACACCGTTCGCCGCCGGACGCTCGTCCGACCTCTCACCGGGCTTGTAGCCCTCGAAGAAGTCCCACCACGCGGGGTCGACCGCGTTCTTGTCCTGGAGGTACTGCTCGTACAGCTCGTCCACGAGCCACTCGTTGGCGCCGAATACGGCACGCATCGAGTCAGGCTCCGCCTTCTGGGACACGCGAGGATCGCCCACTTCCGCTGCGGCCCCGCAGGACCGCGTCGTCGCCGGTTCTGTCGATGACAACATTACGGGTTCCGGGACCTTCGGCCCGTCAGGGGGCCGCGGTCGTGGGCTCGCCCGCGCGGGGTCCTCGCACGCCGCCGACCCGCAGGTCAACGACGAGCAATGAGCGGCCGTCGCCCAGGGCAAGGTCGCGCCTCGTGGAGGCGAAGGATCGCCGTTCGCGACCCTTGCGCGGGTAGGCGCGGACCCTGGTGCGGGTCACGTCGGACGGGGTGGTCCGTCAGGGTGAATCGCACCACGTCGATCGTCCGGATCTCACGATGCGGACCGGTGTCCGATGTGCACTCCGCGGCCCGCGCGGCGGCGGCCCGCGGGCGGCTCAGGTGATGTCGCGGCGCAGCGTCGTGAGGCGCCCGACCAGCGACAGGACCGCGACGTACGCGACCATCACCAGCAGGCCCTGCCACCACGAGAGCAGGCCGCCGGTCATGCCCGTCGACGCGTAGAACGACCCGCCCGAGACGGCCTCGCCGGCCGCGCCCGGCAGGTAGGCCGCGACGTCCGCACCCCACGAGGTCGCGCCCAGCGCGATGCGCGCGATCGGCTCGACGAACTGCGTGAACGCGAGCGCGCCGACGACCACCGCGACCTGGCTGGTGACGACCGTCCCGACCGCCACGCCGAGCAGCGCCCACAACGCGAGGGCGACGGTCGACAGGCCGAGCGTGCGCCACGTGCTCGCCTCGCCCAGGAACGTCGGCTCGCCCAGGAGCGCGAGCACGCCGCCGCCCGCGGCGACGCACGCGAGCGTGCCCGCCACGCCGTAGACGAGCCCGAGCAGACCGCCCGAGACGAGCTTCGCGCCGAGGACCACGCCACGGCGCGGCTCGGACAGGTAGGTCGGCGTGAGCGTGCTGTGCCGCACCTCCGACGGGTACGACAGGCCTCCGACGACGAGCGGGAACACGTACCCGAGCGACACCGCGATCGTGTAGACGGTGCGCACGACCTCCTCGGGTGTGAACGTGACGTCCTCGCCCGAGGGCCCCTCCGCCTGGCCCTGGCTCAGCACCCAGCCCATCGCCCCGGCGAGGAACGCCATGTAGACGACCATCGTCAGCAGGAGGATCCACCACAGGCGCGTCGTGACGAGCTTGCGGTACTCGGCGACCACCGCGGCGCGCATCAGGCGGCCCCGTCCAGGTGAGCGGGCGCGGGCGTCCCGGGCTGGTCGTCCGTCGCTCCCGGTGGTGGTGCCGTGAGCTGGAGGAACACGTCCTCGAGGCCGACGTCGCGGCCATGGAGTCCGTGCAGCTCGACGCCCGCGGCGAACGCGGCGGCGCCGACTGCGGGCGTCTCGACGTCGAGGAGCCGGTAGGCGGCGCCGGCGTCGTCGCGCCGGACCTCCTCGACCTCCCAGCCCTGGTCCGCGACGAGCGCGTCGAGCGCGGCCGCGTCGGGGGAGACGACCTCGACGCGGCGCCGCGCGAGGCGCGCGAGGTCGCCGAGCGGCGAGGCGTGCACGAGTCGGCCGCGCGCGATGATGACGACGTCGTCGACGGTCTGCTCGACCTCCGACAGCACGTGGCTCGACACCAGCACGGTCCGGCCCTCGTGCGCGAGCGCGCGCAGGAACCCGCGCAGCCACGCGATGCCCTCGGGGTCGAGCCCGTTGGCGGGCTCGTCGAGCAGCAGGACGGGCGGGTCGCCCAGGAGCGTGGTGGCGAGCGCGAGGCGCTGGCGCATGCCGAGCGAGAACCCGCCGACGCGGCGGTTCGCGACCGCGGACAGGCCGACGAGCGCGAGGACCTCGTCGGCGCGCGCGTCGGGCACCCCGACCTGCGGCGCGAACACGCGCAGGTGGTCACGCGCCGTGCGGCCGGGGTGGAAGCTCGCGGCCTCCAGCGCGGCGCCGACGACGTGCGCGGGGCGCTCGAGCTCGACGTACCGGCGCCCGCCGACGGTCGCGGTGCCGCTCGTCGGTGCCACGAGGCCCAGCAGCGTGCGCAGGGTCGTCGTCTTGCCGGCGCCGTTGGGGCCGAGGAATCCGGTCACGCGGCCGGGCCGCACCTCGAAGCTGAGGTCGTCGACCGCGCGCACCGCCTGCGGTCCGGAGCCGAAGGTCTTGGTGAGGTGCTCGACGCGGACCGTCCGGTCGTCGTCGGAGGTCGTGGGTCCGCTCGTCGGGGCTGGCTGCATGGTGTCAACCTACAGTTCTAGTTGCGGTAGAACAATGTGTTTCCGCCCGCGGGTCGCCCGCCCGGCAGCGTCACGCGCATCGTGCAGCCGTCCGCGACGTCCGCCACCTCGATCGTCCCGCCGTGCAGCTCGACCGCCCAGCGCACGATCGCCAGGCCCAGTCCCGTGCCCCCCGTCGACACCTGTCCGACCGCGGGCGTGTTGCCGCGCACGAACCGCTCGAACACGTGCGCGCGCTGCTCCCGCGCGATCCCCGGCCCGTGGTCCACGACGTCGATCTGCACGTCCGTGCCCACCCGGCGGGCCACCAACCGCACCTCGTCGTCGTGCGGCGAGTGCCGCACCGCGTTGTGCAGCAGGTTCGCGACCACCTGGTGCAGGCGCTCCGGGTCGCCCTCGACCGTGAGGTCCCCGGGCTCCACGTCGACCACGAACCGCAGGTTCTTCGACCCGCCGACGAGCGCCGCGGCGTCGGCTGCCTCCCGCAGGAAGTCGTCGAGCCGCAGCTCGGTGAGCTGCAGCGGCACGTCGCCCGCCTCGAGCCGCGACAGGTCCAGCAGGTTCGCGACCAGCCGGCCCAGCCGCTCGGTCTGCGCGAGCGCCGCCTCCATCGTCGCCGGGTCCGCGGGCGTCACGCCGTCGACGATGTTCTCCAGCTCGGCCTGCAGCGCGGTCACGGGCGTGCGCAGCTCGTGCGACACGTTCGCGACGAGCTCGCGGCGGAACGTGTCCGACTGCTGCAGGTCGTCGGCCATCGTGTTGAACGCCTCGGCGAGCTGGCCCACCTCGTCGGCGCTCGTCGCGCGCACGCGCTGCGTGTAGTCGCCCGCCGCCATCCGCCGGGCCGCGTGCGTCATCTCGCGCAGCGGTGACGTCATGCCGCGCGCCAGGACCTGGGTGAGGACCAGCGAGATGGCGATCGCCAGGGGGAACGTGCGCGACGGCCCGAGCTCGTAGGACAGGCCGATCCACGTGATGAACGACGCGAGCGTCACCGTCGCCGCCACCAGCACGCCCAGCTTGATCTTGATGGACCGGAACCGGTCGAGCGGGCGCACGTCGGGCAGGCGGGACCGCACGGCGGCCCCGCGGCCGTGCCGGGGGTTCGGCCGCGCCGCGGCGCGCGCGCTGCTCATCGCGTCAGGCGCCACTGCCCTCGGACGCACTGCCCTCGGACGCACTGCCCTCGGACGCACTGCCCTCGGCGTCGCCCGTCGTCGTCCCGTCCGCGGGCTCGAACGCGTAGCCCACGCCGTGCACCGTGCGGATGAGGTCCGCGCCGAGCTTGCGGCGCAGCGCCTTGACGTGCGAGTCGACCGTGCGGGTGCCGCTCGCGTCGACCCAGTCCCACACCTCGGCGAGCAGACGCTCGCGCGTCAGAACCGTGCGCGGCGAGGACGCGAGTGCGACGAGCAGGTCGAACTCGGTCGGCGTCAGGTGCACCTCGTCGCCGTGCCGCAGCACGCGCCGCTGCGCCTTGTCGACGGTCACGTCGCCGATCACGAGCGGTGGGGCGGGCGCGTCGGCCGCCTGCAGCTCCACCACGCGCGCCGCGCGCTCGGTGCGCCGCAGCAGCGCCTTGGTGCGCGCCACGAGCTCGCGCATCGAGAACGGCTTGGTCATGTAGTCGTCGGCGCCCACGCCGAGCCCGATGAGCATGTCGGTCTCGTCGTCGCGCGCCGTCAGCATGAGGACGGGAACGGGCCGCGCGGCCTGCACGCGCCGGCAGACCTCGAGCCCGTCGATGCCCGGCAGCATGACGTCGAGCACGATCACGTCGGGCACGAGCCGTGCCGCGGCCTCGACGCCGGCGAGCCCGTCGCCGACCGCCTCGACGCTCCAGCCCTCGGCCGACAGGCGCCGCACGATCGCCTGCGCGATCGCCGGCTCGTCCTCGACGACCAGCACCTTCGTCGGTGCGGCCTTCGCCGCCGCGCTGCTCGCAGTCCCCAGCGTCGTCATGTGCCCAGAGTGGCACAGCGGGCCGGGCTGCGTGCCTCGGCACGCGACGGACGGCACCGTATGATGTCGCCACTATGAGCAGCTCAAGTAGCTGCCGGCGTCCCACCCCCGCCCCTGCACCGGTCGAGCACCGGCAGTCCGCACACGCGGAGCAGGCGGCGTCGGGGTCCGACGATGCCGGCCCCCACCTGAGACCCGGTGCCGCCCGCGCGCGGCACTCCCACCACGTCGTCGCGCCCGGCACCTGCCGCGGCTCCCGACGGCACGCCCCCCGCCGGGGTCGCACGTGCTGACCGAGTGGCTGCTCGTCGTCCTCGGCGTCGTGCTCACGCTCGGGACGGCGCTGTTCGTCGCGGGCGAGTTCTCGCTCGTGACGCTCGACCCGGGCGTGGTCGACAAGCAGACACGTCCCGACGACCGCCGCGGGCAGTCCGTCCTCAAGGCGCTGCGCGGGCTGTCGACCGAGCTGTCGGGCGCGCAGGTGGGCATCACCGCGACGACCGTCCTGCTCGGCTACACCACGCAGCCCGCGGTGCAGACCCTGTTCTCGGGGTGGCTGGGCGACGGCCTGCTGAGCACCGCGGCCGCGACAGCGGTCGCGGTCGTGCTCGCGGTCGTCGTCGTCAACGGGTTCTCGATGCTCGTCGGCGAGCTCATCCCCAAGAACTTCGCGATCGCCAACCCGCTCGCGACCGCGCGCGCCGTGGCGCCGCTGCAGCGCGGCTTCACGCGCGCGCTGCGGCCGGTGATCGCGTTCTTCAACGGCAGCGCCAACTGGCTGCTGCGCCGCATGGGCGTCGAGCCGCGTGAGGAGCTCTCCGGCGGCCGGTCGCCGTCGGAGCTCGCCGCGCTCGTGCGCCGCTCCGCGGAGGTCGGCACGCTCGAGCAGTCGACCGCGCGCCTGCTGACCAACTCGCTCGAGTTCGAGACGCTCACCGCGGTCGACGTGATGACCGACCGCCAGCGCATGGTCGCCGTGCGGCGCGGGGACTCCGCGCTCGACGTCGTCGCGCTCGCGCGGCGCACGGGGCACTCGCGGTTCCCGGTGCTCGGGGAGGACAGCGACGACATCGTCGGGCTCGTGCACCTGCGGCGCGCGGTCGCGGTGCCGTTCGAGAAGCGCGGCGAGGTGCCTGCGGCGGCCCTCATGGACGACGCGCCGAGCGTGCCCGAGACCGTGCACCTCGGCCCGCTGCTCGTCGAGCTGCGCGGGCACGGCATGCAGATGGCGGTCGTCGTCGACGAGTACGGCGGCACGTCGGGCGTGGTGACGCTCGAGGACGTCGTCGAGGAGCTCGTGGGCGAGGTCGCCGACGAGCACGACCGCACGCGTGCCGGTGTGGCGCGCTCGGCCGACGGGACCTGGCACCTGCCCGGGGTCACGCGACCCGACGAGCTCACCGAGCGGACGGGCCTCGTCGTGCCCGACGACGGCCCGTACGAGACCCTCGGCGGGCTCGTCATGGCCCGCCTCGGCCGCATCCCGGACGTCGGGGACGTCGTGGCCGTCGGTCACGTGCGCCTCGAGGTCGAGCGGATGGCCGGGCGGCGCGTCGAGCGCGTGCACGTGTGGTCCGATCCCGACGACGAGCCCGACGAGCCCGGCACCGCCGGCGGGTCGCAGGGGCGGGGTGCCCGATGAACAGCACCGTCGCCCTCGTCCTCGCCGTCCTGCTGCTCGCCGCGAACGCGTTCTTCGTCGGCGCGGAGTTCGCGATCATCTCCGCGCGGCGCTCGTCGATCGAGCCGCGCGCGCAGGCGGGGGACCGCCGTGCGCGCACCGTGCTGTGGGCCATGGAGCACGTGTCGCTCATGCTCGCGTGCGCGCAGCTCGGCATCACCGTGTGCTCGACGAGCCTCGGCGTGGTCGCGGAGCCCGCGATCGCGCACCTCGTCGAGGACCCGCTGCACGCCCTGGGCGTGCCGTCCTCCTGGGCGCACCCCGTGGCGTTCGTCCTCGCGCTGCTGATCGTCGTCTACCTGCACGTCGTGCTCGGCGAGATGGTGCCCAAGAACCTCGCCGTGGCCGGTCCCGACCGCGCGGTGCTGTGGTTCGGCCCGCCGCTCGTGATGGTCGCGCGCGTCGTGCGGCCGCTCATCGCCGCGTTGAACTGGCTCGCCAACCACGTGCTGCGGCTGTTCGGCGTCGAGCCCAAGGACGAGGTGTCCTCCGCGTTCACCGCGCAGGAGGTGCAGTCGATCGTCGAGCGGTCGCAGGCCGAGGGGCTCCTGGACGACGAGCAGGGCCTGCTCGCCGGCGCCATCGAGTTCTCCGGGCGCACCGCGCAGGAGGTCATGGTCGACCACGACTCCCTCGTCACGGTCGACCCCGACGCCACGCCCGCGCACGTCGAGCACCTCGTCGCGCGCACCGGGTTCTCGCGGTTCCCGGTGCTCGACGACGGCGAGCTCGTCGGCTACCTGCACCTCAAGGACGTCCTGTACGCCGAGGACGACGACCGCGAGCAGCCCGTGCCGCGCTGGCGCGTGCGCGCGCTCGCGGTGGTCGCCCCGGACGACGAGGTGGAGGAGACGCTCGCGGCGATGCAGCGCACGGGGGCGCACCTGGCGCGGGTCGACGACGACGGGCGGGCCGTGGGCGTCGTGTTCCTCGAGGACATCCTCGAGGAGCTCGTCGGCGAGGTCCGCGACGCGATGCAGCGCGGTGCGCTGCGGCAGCGGCCCGCGTCCTGACGCGCACGAAACCTTCACATGACCGGGGCCGGGTGCGAGGTATGTCCGCCTTTGACGGCCCGTTCCGGACACGAGCGCCGCGCGGCCCCGCCTTCGACGGCGTGTCGCGCGGCGTGTCGTCCGCCCGGGTGTGGGAGCGCGTTCGTCCGAACGACTGGACGGGCGTCCAGGGGCTTGGACGGGCGCGGGTGAGCCGTTATGGTTTCGTGATCGCCGGCGACGATGCGGGGCACGGGGCAGACCTGCAGGCCGGCGACAGTCGTGCAGGAGGTGCCCCACGGGGCACCCGAAGGCTTCCGGGAGGTGCTGTGGTCGAGTCTCACGCCGCCGCCGCGGCACCCCTGACGCGGCGGCAGATCCGTGAGGCCGAGCGCGCCGCAGCCGAGCGCGCGGAGCGCGAGCAGGCGGCCCGCCTGTCCACCCCGACCGCCCGCACCTCTCCTGCCTCCTCCGCACCGCGCGTCGCGCACTCCGCGTGGGACCCGCGCGGCGTCTCCGCGGGACCGGACACGCCCGGCACCGGCGTCGGCCCCGACGCCGCCGCGCACACGCCCAGCTGGGTCCCCACCGACCACCGGCCCCTCGCGCACACGACGGCACCCGCCTCCCGCGCCGCGGCCACGTCCGCGATCCCGACGACGCGCGCCCAGTCGGCGCAGGCACGCCCGGCCCCGACGGCACCGCGCCCCGCTCCGGCGACCGCGGCTCCCGGCGCGTCACGAGCCGTCCCGGCCCAGGCGCTCGTCGCCGCCGCGCACGAGCTCGGCACCCGCGAGCCCGTCGCGACCGCGCTGCAGCACTCGCCCGCGGCGCGTGTCCTGCGTGTCGCGGAGCCCGAGCGCCCCGCGCAGCGCGCGGCCGCCGCTCACCCCGCAGCCACGCAGCCCGCGGCATCGTCGCGATCGACCGTCGCGCCCCGCATGCTCGACGAGACGGTCGTCATGGCCGCGCCCGTCCTCGACGACGTCGACGAGCCCGCGCAGGCGTCGCACCGCACCGCTCCCGCACCCGCCGCGCCGATCGGCCCGTCGTGGGCGTTCACGGCGGCGTCCGCGCCCGCCGAGCCCACGAAGACGGTCGAGCCCGTCGTCGAGCGCCCGGCCGAGACGCGTCCCGCCGAGGCCCCGGCGTCCGAGGCTCGCCCCGCCGAGGCGCGACCCGCCGAGACGCGACCCGCGGACTCGCGTCCGGCCGCCCGTCCCGCCTCCCGCCCCGCCGGCGACCGCGTCGTACGGGTGCACACCGGCACGCGCGCGCTCAACCGCAGCGCGCGCCACGCGGTCCGCTTCGGCGTCGTCGGCGCGCTCGCCGCGGTCACGGTCGCCGTGCCGCTCGGCCGCGGCACGTTCGGCAGCACCGAGGTCCTCTCCGGCCTGCCGAGCGACCACGGCACGCTCCCGAGCACGGTGCTGGCGCTCACCGGGCAGTCGTCGTCCGACTCGCCGCCCGCGTCGCTGTCCACCGTGGACGACGCGATCCTCGCCGCCCGCGGCGCGGAGCTCGCGAGCCGCGACTGGTCGCGCGAGCCGATCCCCGGCTGCGACTCCTCCGCCCGTGCCGCCGGCTCCAACGGCCTGCTCGCCCGCGAGGACCTGTGCACCCTGTGGGACGGGCACACGCAGATGCGTGCCGACGCGGCCTCGGCCCTCGCCGAGCTCAACGCGGTGTACGTCGCGCGGTTCGGCGCCGACATGTGCATTGCGTCCGGCTACCGCACGCTGCAGGAGCAGTACGCCGTCAAGGCGAAGCGCGGCGGGCTCGCGGCCGCCCCCGGCAAGAGCAACCACGGCTGGGGCCTGGCGATCGACTTCTGCAGCCAGATGACCACCGGCGCGCGCTGGGCATGGCTCAACGAGAACGCCGGCACGTACGGGTTCGAGAACCCGGCCTGGGCGCGTCCGGGCGGCTCCGGCCCGTTCGAGCGCTGGCACTGGGAGTACACCAAGGGCGTCCAGGCCGACGGCGAGTACTACGGCTGACGACCGCTGGCGGGACGACCCGCCGTCGCCGCTGAGCGTGGACGGCCCGCGTGTGCCCGAGACGCGCGACGAGCTGCCCGAGGTGCTCACGCTCGTCGGCCAGGGTTGGGCCCTCGCCCCCGACGCGCCCGTGTGGTCGTTCCTGCCCGCCGTCTTCCCGCGCACGCACCGCACGTGGGTGCGCGACCGGTCGACGTGGTACTGGGAGGAGTGGGTCGACGGCGTGCACAGGGGGCGCAGCGTCGCGTCCGACGAGGACGTGGCCGACGTCTACCGGCTGAACGCCGACCACGCCGGCCGGTGCGGGTTCCCCGCCTGGGACAGCACGCGGATCTGGCTGCTCCGCACCGGGAACGGGCTCACCGTCGAGCGCGTCGTCGACCGGGTCGCGCGCGCGGCGAACCGGCGCCTCGGTGGCGTCGTCGCGAGCCCGGAGCTCGGGCAGGTCGCGGCCGACGTCGTCGCCCGCGCACTCGGACCGGCAGCGGCGCGCGGCTGACCAACCTGCCGCTCGTCAGCCGGGCGGCCGCCGCCGGGAGCCGGTCAGGACTGCTCGAGCCGCAGGCCCCAGCGGGCCTCGTGCGTCGCGCCGGGCGCGAGCTCGACCAGCAGGTCGCCCGTGCGGAACGCGTCCGCGATGCAGGTCATGGGCTCGACAGCGACACCGCGACGCCGGATGCCGGGCACGTGGTCGCCCGTGCAGATCTGCCACGCGTCGAACGACTCGTCGGCCCACATGGCCGTCGTGCGGCCGTCGGGCGTGGTCAGGCGCGCCCACGTGCGGCCGGCCTCGTCGCGCACGGGCGTGAGCCACGCGTCGTCCAGGTCGACACCGCGCAGCGCCCGGGGCTCGCGCAGGTCGAAGCGACCCTCGAGCTCCTCCGCGCCCGTGGGCAGCAGGCGGTTGTCGACGGTGACGTGCCGGCTCGCGTCGAGCTGCAGCGTGCACTCGTCGACGGCCGCGTCGCCGGGGGAGAGCCACGGGTGGAACCCGAGGCCGTACGGCGCGCTCGTCGTGCCGAGGTTCGTCGCGCGCGTCGTGACGGTCAGGCCGTCGTCGGCCAGCGCGTAGGTGACGTCGATGCGGACGGGCCACGGGTAGCCGGGGTTGGGGACGATCGTCGTCGTGAGCGTCACGGCGGACTCCGTCGGCTCCTGCGCGGGCGTGAACGGCGTGAACCCGACGAGGCCGTGCAGCGCGGTGAGGCGGTCCGGCTCGGTGATCGGCACCTGGTAGGTCCCGCCGGCGTAGCCGTACAGGCCGTCCGCGAGGCGGTTGGGCCACGGGGCGAGCACCGCGCCGGAGAAGGCGGGGGCGATCTCGTCCTCGGAGTACGGGAGCACCACGTCGCGCGTGCCCACGCGGTACTCGCGCAGGCTCGCGCCGACCGAGGCGACGACGGCGACCTGGTCGCCGTGGCGCAGGGTGTGCTGCGTACCTGAGGGGGAAGGGGTCCGGACGTCGTCGGCAGGGCTGGTCACGTGCACACCGTAGCCGTACCCGGCGACGACGACCGGGACCGGCGGCCCGGTGGGACGAGCGTGCCGGTGCGCGCGGTAGGCACGGTGCACGGCGTGCGGACGGAGGGGCGCCCGATCGGGTGCACCGCACCCGGACTGTGGACAACCGACTGCGGGGGCGAGCGCCTGTCCCGTAGGGTGCGCATGCCCTGGCAGAAACGGACATGTCGGGCGATGTGCCGGGCGGACCGGCGGGACCGTCGGGTGAGACGGCGTGCTGGACGGCGGACGATGCAGGGGGATGCATGGAAGGGCTCGGGATCCTCGAGCGTGAGGTGCGCGAGCTGATCCGTCGGCGCGGCATCGACCCGGTGCGCGACCGCCCGGGGATCACGTCGCTCGTGCAGGACGCGATCGCGGACTACGACGCGCGCTCGGTGCTCGGGGTCGTGCCGCCGCTCGTCGACGGCGCCGCGGCGCACAAGGCGGTGCTCGACGCGGTCGCCGGGTTCGGGCCGCTGCAGCGCTACCTCGACGACCCCGAGGTCGAGGAGATCTGGATCAACAACCCGCAGCAGGTGTTCGTCGCCCGGCGCGGCGAGCCCGAGCTGACCACGACGATCCTCACCGCGGTCGAGGTGCGCGAGCTCGTCGAGCGGATGCTCAAGGTGTCCGGGCGTCGGCTCGACCTGTCGAGCCCGTTCGTCGACGCGACCCTGCCGGGCGGGGAGCGGCTGCACGCCGTGATCCCGGACATCACCCGCAAGGACTGGGTGGTGAACATCCGCAAGTACGTCGTGCGCGCGGACCACCTCGAGGACCTCGTCGCGCTCGGCTCGCTGCCGCCCGACGCCGCGGCGTTCCTCGCCGCGGCAGTGCGGGCGGGGCTCAACGTCCTCGTCTCCGGGGCGACGCAGGCGGGCAAGACGACGATGCTCAACGCGTTGTCGGGTGCCGTGCCGGTGCGCGAGCGGATCATCTCGTGCGAGGAGGTCTTCGAGCTGCGCCTCGCGGCACGCGACTGGGTCGCGATGCAGTGCCGCCAGCCGAACCTCGAGGGCACCGGTGAGATCCCGCTGCGCCGCCTGGTGAAGGAGGCGCTGCGCATGCGCCCCGACCGCCTGCTCGTCGGGGAGGTGCGCGAGGCCGAGGCGCTCGACCTGCTCATCGCGCTCAACGCGGGCGTCCCCGCGATGTGCACCATCCACGCCAACTCGGCGCGCGAGGCCGTCACCAAGCTCTGCACGCTGCCGCTGCTCGCGGGCGAGAACGTCTCCGACCGTTTCGTCGTGCCGACCGTCGCCTCCTGCGTCGACCTCGTGGTGCACCTCGGTCACGACTCGCGCGGGCGGCGGCGTGTGCGGGAGGTCGTGGGCGTGCCGGGCCGCACCGAGCAGGGCGTCGTGGAGACCGCGGAGATCTTCGCGTGGCGCGACGACCGGCTCGTGCGGGGCGACGGCTTCCCGCCGCACGCCGAGCGGTTCGCGCGGCTCGGGATCGACCTCGCGGCGCTCCTGCGGGCGAGGGGCTGAGCGTGGACGTCGTCGTGGGGCTCGTGCTGGGGGCGGGCGTCGGGTGCGTGTGGTGGTCGTTCTGGCCGCAGGTCACGACGAGCGAGGGGCGCTCCGCGCGGTGGCGTGCGCGACTGCAGGACGACCTCGTGCAGGCCGGGGTGCAGGGCGTGACACCCGGCGGGCTCGCGGTGGCGAGCACGGCCCTCGGGATCGTGACGCTCGTCCTGGCGATCGGCCTGACGCGCGTCCCGACCGTCTCGCTCTTCTTCGCGGCGTTCGCCGCGGCGGCACCGCTCGCGGTCGTGCGGGGCAGGGCGCGGCGTCGGCGGTCGCGGCTGCGCCAGCTGTGGCCCGAGGTCGTCGACCACCTGGCGTCCGGCATCCGTGCCGGGCTCGCGCTGCCCGAGGCGGTCGCGCAGGTCGGCGAGCGCGGCCCGGAGGAGCTGCGCGCGCCGTTCCGCGCGTTCGGCGAGGACTACCGCGCGACCGGGCGGTTCGCCGAGAGCCTCGACCTGCTCAAGGCGCGCCTGGCCGACCCGGTGGCCGACCGCGTGATCGAGGCGCTGCGCATCACGCGCGACGTGGGCGGCACCGACCTGGGCCGGCTCCTGCGGACGCTGTCCGGGTTCCTGCGCGACGACGTGCGCACGCGCGGGGAGCTCGAGGCGCGCCAGAGCTGGACCGTCTACGCCGCGCGGCTCGCGGTCGCGGCGCCGTGGATCGTGCTCGCGCTGCTCGCGACGCGCACCGAGGCGGCGAGCGCCTACGACAGCCCTGCCGGGTTCGCGGTGCTGCTCACGGGCGCGACCTGCACCGTCGTGGCGTACTCGCTCATGCTGCGCGTCGCGCGGCTCCCTGAGGACCCGCGGGTGCTGCGGTGAGCCCGGCGGTCCAGGGCGGCCTCGCCGGCCTGCTCGCGGCGTGCGGCCTGCTCGTCATCATCGCGCGCGTGCGCAGCCGCCGGATCACGCTCGACCAGCGTCTGGCGCCCTACCTGCGGCCCCGCCGCGCCGGTTCCGGCCTGCTCGGTCTGCCGTCGGTGCGCGGGCCGGTCCCCGTGCTCGAGCGCCTGCTCGCGCCCGTCCTCGCCGATGGCGTGCGGTTCGTGACGAGGATCGGCTCGCCGACGTCCGAGCTCGCGCGTCGGCTGCAGCGCGCGGGGCGCGCGGAGTCGGTCGAGCAGTTCCGTGCGGGGCAGGTGGTCTCGGGGGCGCTCGGTCTCGCGGCCGGGCTCGCGCTCGCCCTGGTGCTCGCCGCGACGCGCGGCTCGCAGACGGCCGCGCTCGTCGTGCTGGTCGGGGTGTGCGGTTTCGTCGGTGTGCTGACGCCCGACTGGATGCTCGGCCGCAGCGTCCGCGAGCGCGAGGCGCGCATCGTCGCCGAGCTGCCGACGATCGCCGAGCTGCTCGCGCTCGCCGTGGGCGCGGGCGAGGGCGCGCTCGGCGCGCTCGAACGCGTCACGCGCAGCACGCACGGCGAGCTGAGCGTCGAGCTCGAGCGCACGCTCGCCGACGCGCGCGCCGGCCTGCCGCTCGTGCAGGCGCTGGACGGCCTCGCGGACCGGACCGGTGTGCCCGCCCTCACGCGGTTCGCCGAGGGCGTCGCGGTCGCGGTCGAGCGCGGTGCGCCGCTCGCCGACGTGCTGCGCGCCCAGGCGCAGGACGTGCGCGAGGAGGGTCGCCGCCTGCTCATGGAGACGGGCGGTCGCAAGGAGGTCCTGATGATGATCCCGGTGGTCTTCCTCATCCTCCCCGTGACCGTCCTGTTCGCGGTCTTCCCCAGTGCCGTCGTGCTGCAGGTGGGCCTGTGAACCGCCCGACGAGCACCACGAGCACCGGCATGACGAGCACCGGCACGACGAACGCCGGCACGACGGACAGGCACGACCAGACCACGACGCCGCGGCCGACCCGGCCGCGCGTCGCGACCATCGGCACCCCGCCGCACGGCGGGGTCTCACGAGGAGGTACGGATGACGACGCTGCGGCACGGGAGCGCGCGGGTGGCCCGGGTGCGGGACCGCGTGCAGGACTCGACGCTCACTCTGGCGGTGCGCACGCACGGCTGGTTCACGGGGCGGCTGCGGGCCGCGGGGCGGGACCGGGGAGACGTGCCCGGCTGGGTGCTCGTGACGCTCATGACCGCCGCGCTCGTCGTCGCGCTGCTGACGCTCGCCCGCCCGCTCCTGCAGAACCTGTTCAGCAACGCGGTCGACGAGGTCAACAACACCTGACGCGCCGCGCCGCCGGGGGTGCGGACGACGGTGCGGCGGTCGTCGACTTCGTGCTGATCGGCGGCCTGATCGTCGTGATCGCCCTCGGCATCGTGCAGCTCACGCTCGGGCTGCACGTGCGCAACACGCTGGTCGACAGCGCGTCCGCGGGCGCCCGGTACGGCGCGCTCGACGGCCGCTCGACGAGCGACGCCGCACGACGCACGCGGGAGCTGGTCGCCGGCTCGCTGGCCGACGGCTACGCGTCCGACGTGACCGCGCGGCGCGTCGTTGTCGACGGCGTGGAGATGATCGAGGTCGAGGTGCGCGCGCCGCTTCCGGTGATCGGCCTGATCGGCCCTGCGGGCCGGCTCACGGTGTCGGGCCACGCGATCGCCGAGGACGACCTGCCGTGAGCGGCGGAACGCCCGTGCCGCCGGCCCTCCGCCGGCTCGTCGCGCGCCTCGCGGCGCGGGTCCGCCACGGCGACGCGCGCGACGACGGAAGCGCGATCGTCGAGTTCCTCGGCCTCGCGTTCGTCCTGCTGCTGCCGCTCGTGTACCTCGTGATGGTCCTCGCGCGGCTCGAGGCCGCGAGCTAC
The DNA here is from genome assembly GCF_021590045.1 of Cellulomonas palmilytica. Classification (NCBI taxonomy): domain Bacteria; kingdom Bacillati; phylum Actinomycetota; class Actinomycetes; order Micrococcales; family Cellulomonadaceae; genus Cellulomonas; species Cellulomonas palmilytica. The sequence goes on from NZ_CP062221.1 coordinate 1,876,733, forward strand.
GCGGTCGAGTCGGCCGCGCGCGAGGCGGCCCGCGTGTACGTCGCGGCGGACGACGCCACGTCGGCGGCCGCCCGAGCCGCGGCCGTCACCGGGGTCGCTCTCCAGGACCAGGGCTTCGACGACGAGCCGGCCGAGGCGCTCGTCGTGACGTGCGAGCAGTCGCCGTGCCTGCAGCCCGACGCGCACGTCGAGGCACGCGTGCAGGTCGTCGTCCCGCTGCCGTTCGTGCCCGACATGGTGCGCGACGTCGTCCCGCTCGAGATCCCCGTGTCGTCGAGCCACGTCGCGGTCGTCGACGAGTACCGGAGCATCAGGTGAGCCGGGTCTGTGAAGCGCTGCGCCGCCGCCTGCGCCGCGCGGGCGGGGCCGACGACGGCCAGGTCATCGTGCTGACGTTCGGGGTCGTGGTCTTCGCGTCGATGCTCGTCCTCGTCGTGGCGTCGGCCGCACAGCTGCACCTCGAGCACAAGCGGCTGGTCGCGCTCGCCGACCTGCTCGCGCTCGAGGCGTCCGACTCGATCGCCGAGGGCGTCTACTACGGCAACGAGGGCAAGGCCCGCCTGGCCCTCACGGACGGCTCGGTGCGCAGCGCGGTCACCGAGTACCTCGCGGCGCACCCCGACGAGACCGCGGGCTGGCGCCAGTTCGCGGTCAGCGAGGCCGTCGCCGAGGGCCCCCGCACCGCTCGGATCGCGCTCGTCGCCCGCGTCCGGCCGTCGTCGACGGCATGGGTCCTGAGCGCGTGGACCGACGGCATCACGATCCGGGCCGAAGCCAGCGCCACCGCCGACTGAGGGAGAGCGGGAGGTTCCGTGGACGTGGCGGGTCGCCGTGGAGGTTGCGGGTAACCTGGACGGTCGTGGCCACCACCGACTTTCCCGCTGAGATCCGCGAGCTGCGCACCACCCTGGAGTCCATCCAGTCGGTGAGCGACCCGACCGCGCTGCGGGAGAAGATCGCGCGCCTGTCGGAGCAGGCCTCGGCGCCGGACCTGTGGGACGACCCGGAGTCGGCGCAGAAGGTGACGAGCGCGCTGTCGTCGGCGCAGAGCGAGCTCGAGCGGGTCGACAAGCTGAAGTCCCGCATCGACGACCTCGAGACCCTGGTCGAGCTGGGGCAGGAGATGGAGGACGAGGACACGCTCGCCGAGGCGGAGACGGAGCTCGTCAAGATCCGCAAGGACCTGGACCAGCTCGAGGTCCGCACGCTGCTGGCGGGGGAGTACGACCAGCGTGAGGCGGTCGTGACGATCCGCTCGGGCGCGGGTGGCGTGGATGCGGCGGACTTCGCGGAGATGCTGCTGCGCATGTACCTGCGCTGGGCCGAGCGGCACGGCTACCCGACGGCGGTGCTCGACACCTCCTACGCGGAGGAGGCCGGCCTGAAGTCGGCGACGTTCGAGGTCAAGGCTCCGTACGCGTACGGGCACCTGTCGGTCGAGGCGGGCACGCACCGCCTGGTGCGCATCTCGCCGTTCGACAACCAGGGGCGCCGGCAGACGTCGTTCGCGGCGGTCGAGGTGATCCCGCTGATCGAGCAGACGGACAGCATCGAGATCCCGGAGTCGGAGATCAAGGTGGACGTGTTCCGCTCGTCGGGCCCGGGTGGTCAGTCGGTCAACACGACGGACTCGGCGGTGCGCATGACGCACCTCCCGACGGGCATCGTCGTGTCGATGCAGAACGAGAAGTCGCAGATCCAGAACCGGGCGGCGGCGCTGCGCGTCCTGCAGTCGCGCCTGCTCCTGCAGCGTCAGGAGGAGGAGCGCGCGGCGAAGAAGGAGCTCGCGGGCGACATCAAGGCGAGCTGGGGCGACCAGATGCGCTCGTACGTGCTGCAGCCGTACCAGATGGTCAAGGACCTGCGCACGGAGCACGAGGTCGGGAACCCGGCGGCGGTGTTCGACGGCGACATCGACGACTTCATCGAGGCGGGCATCCGCTGGCGTCGCGCGCAGGAGACGCAGTCGGCCTGACGGCTCGGTGCCGGGCGGGTCGGTGCCGGCCGGGCCAGCGGGCGGTCAGCCGACCGTCGACGCTCGCACGGTGAACGACGTGGGCAGGATGATCGGCTCGTTCGGCACGGGCGTGCCGCGGAAGCTCGCGAGCAGGGCGCGCGCCGCGGCCTGACCCATCTCGCGGATGGGCTGGTGCACGGTCGTGAGCGGCGGGTCGGTCTGCGCGGCGGACGGCAGGTCGTCGAACCCGACGACCGCGACGTCGTCGGGGATGCGCAGGCCGGCGCGGCGCAGCTCGACCATGGCGGCGGCCGCCATGGTGTCGTTGTGCACGAACAAGGAGTCGAACTCGATGCCGGCCTCGAGCGCGCGGTGCACGGCGGCCTGACCGGACTCGTAGCTGAAGTCGCCCTCGACGGTGTGCAGGGGGTCGAGCGTGCGGCCGGCGGCGGCGAAGCCCTCGGCGAAGCCTGCGAGGCGGTCCTGCACGCAGCCGAACCGCGGGTCGCCGCTGATGACCAGGGGAGCGCGGCGTCCGATGCCGAGCAGGTGGTGCGCGGCGGCGAGCGCGCCGAGCCGGTTCGTCGTCGCGACGGAGCCGAAGCGCGGCTCGTGGCCGCGGTCGTCGATGAGGACGACGGGCAGCCCCTCGTCGTGCAGCCGGGTGATGTAGTCGAGCTGGCCCTCGGGCTCGACGACGAGCAGGCCGTCGAACGCGCGCGCGGAGACGTGCTCCGTGAACCGGCGCATCGACTCCTCGCCCTGTGTGGTGGTGAAGACGAGCATCCCGTAGCCCTCGTCCTCGACGGCCTCGATCGCTGCCTGGACGACCTCGCCGATCCAGGGCCAGGTGAGCGAGGGCAGGAGCATGGCGACGACGTGCGTGGAGCCGCGTGCGAACGCGACCGCCCGTGCGTTGGGGACGTAGCCGAGCTCGGCGATCACGGCGCGGACGCGTGCGGCGGTGCGCGCGTCGAGCTCGTCGCGGCCGTTGAGCACGCGCGAGACCGTCGTCTTGCTGACGCCGGCGCGTTGCGCGACGTCGCGGATGGTCACAGCCACGCGTCGATTGTCGCGGTCGAGGGGGCATCGCGGGGGCGCGTCGGGCCCGAAACCACCCAGTGTGACGTAGAGCACATAGGATGACTTCGGGTTGCGAAGCGAAGCCAATGCACCCAATCCGTGCGTCCTGTTCGACGCGCAGGACACGCTTTGATAACGGCGCTTGCGTTCGTGCTGGCTTTGAGTCTTGAATTCAAGCCATCACTCCGGGGCAGTGGGTCAAAGACGGCTCCACGCACGGACGGAGCGGCGGCAGCCGCACCGACGCGCCCCGGACGGTGTGCCAGAGGAGTAGACGACGATGTCCCAGACCTGGAAGAAGCTGTCGGTCGCCATCGCGACCGCCGGCCTGCTCACCGCCTCCCTCGCCGCGTGCAGCAGCGAGCGCAGCGGCGACGACGACAAGCCGACCGCCGGCGCGGGTGCCACGGGCGGCGCGGCGGCGGAGGAGGGCGGCCTCATCGGCATCGCCATGCCGACGAAGGCCCTCGAGCGGTGGAACCGCGACGGCGCCCACCTCGTGGAGCTCCTCGAGGAGGCGGGCTTCGAGACGAGCCTGCAGTACGCGGACAACAAGACCGACCAGCAGATCAGCCAGATCGAGAACATGATCAACGACGGCGCCAAGGTGCTCGTCATCGCCTCGATCGACGGCACCACGCTCGGCCCGGTGCTCGAGCAGGCCGCCGCGAAGGACGTCAAGGTCATCGCGTACGACCGCCTGATCAACGAGACGCCGAACGTCGACTACTACGCGACGTTCGACAACTACAAGGTCGGCCAGATGCAGGGCACCTTCATCGAGGAGACCCTCGGCCTCAAGGACGGCAAGGGCCCGTTCAACTTCGAGCCGTTCGCCGGGTCGCCCGACGACAACAACGCGAAGTTCTACTTCCAGGGCGCCTGGGACATCCTCAAGCAGTACGTCGAGAACGGGAAGCTCGTCGTGCCGTCGGGCAAGGCGCCCAAGACGGACGACCAGTGGACGAACATCGGCATCCTCGGCTGGGGCTCGGACGACGCCCAGGCCGAGATGGAGAACCGCCTCAACTCGTTCTACGGCGGCGACACCAAGGTCGAGGTCGTGCTGTCCCCGAACGACTCGCTCGCGCTCGGCATCTCGCAGGCGCTCACCGGCGCCGGCTACAAGGCCGGCGAGGGCTGGCCGGTCCTGACCGGTCAGGACGCGGACCAGGCGAACGTGCTCAACATGCTCGCCGGCAAGCAGTCCATGACGGTCTGGAAGGACACGCGTGCGCTGGGTGACGCGGTCGCCAACATGGTCAAGGAGGTCGTCGCGGGCGGCGACGTCACGGTGAACGACACGACCACGTACAACAACAACGTCAAGACCGTCCCGACGCTGCTGCTCGACCCGCAGGTCGTCACGCCCGACACGGTCGAGAAGGACCTGGTCGAGTCCGGCTTCTACTCGGCATCCGACCTGGGTCTGTGACCCGCGCCTGACGCGGGCCGCCGGCGCACCCTCGCCAGGGTGCGTCGGCGGCCGGTCGGGCCCGCCGCCCGGGGCAGGGCGGCACCGTCAGGGTCCGCCACCCGGCGGACCGGTCGTGACCGGGCAAGGACCGAGGACCAGATGGACACCACAGCAACACCCGACTACATCCTCGAGATGCGGGGCATCACCAAGCGTTTCCCGGGCGTACTCGCCCTCTCGGACGTGAACCTGTCCGTCCGCCGCGGCGAGATCCACGCGATCTGCGGCGAGAACGGCGCGGGCAAGTCGACCCTCATGAAGGTGCTCTCCGGCGTCTACCCGCACGGGACCTACGAGGGCGACATCGTCTTCGAGGGCAGCACCGCCGAGTTCCGCACCATCCGCGACTCGGAGCACGTGGGGATCGTCATCATCCACCAGGAGCTGGCGCTGTCGCCGTTCCTGTCGATCGCCGAGAACATCTTCCTCGGCAACGAGCGCGCGCAGCGCGGCGTCATCGACTGGAACCACACCAACTCCGAGGCCGCGAAGCTGCTCGAGCGCGTCGGTCTCGACGAGCGCCCCGACACCAAGATCATCGACATCGGCGTCGGCAAGCAGCAGCTCGTGGAGATCGCCAAGGCGCTCTCCAAGGAGGTCAAGCTCCTCATCCTCGACGAGCCGACCGCGGCCCTGAACGACGAGGACAGCGCGCACCTGCTCGGCCTGATCAGCGGTCTGCGTGACCTCGGCATCACCTCGATCATCATCAGCCACAAGCTGAACGAGATCGAGTCGATCGCCGACACCACGACGATCATCCGCGACGGCCAGACGATCGAGACGCTGGACATGCGCGCCGAGGGCGTGACCGAGGAGCGGATCATCCGCGGCATGGTCGGGCGCCCGCTCGACCACCGGTTCCCCGAGCACACGCCGTCCATCGGCGACGAGGTGCTGCGCATCGAGGACTGGACCGTGCACCACCCGCTCGACCAGGCCCGCAAGGTCGTCGACGGCGCGTCGCTCAACGTGCGGCGCGGCGAGATCGTCGGCATCGCGGGGCTCATGGGTGCGGGACGCACCGAGCTCGCGATGTCGGTGTTCGGCCGGGCGTACGGCTCGCACATCTCGGGGCGCGTCTACAAGGACGGCCGCGAGGTCCAGCTCCACACGGTGGGTGCGGCGATCGACGCGGGACTCGCGTACGCGACCGAGGACCGCAAGCACTACGGGCTGAACCTCATCTCGACCATCCGGGACAACATCTCGGGTGCCGCGATCCACAAGGTCGCCTCGCGAGGCGTCATCGACCGCAACGAGGAGCTGAAGGTCGCCGAGCGGTTCCGCAAGGACCTCGGCATCCGCACGCCCACGGTCGAGGCGCTCGTCGGGAAGCTGTCCGGCGGCAACCAGCAGAAGGTCGTGCTGAGCAAGTGGATCTTCTCCGACCCGGACGTGCTGATCCTCGACGAGCCGACGCGCGGCATCGACGTCGGCGCGAAGTACGAGATCTACACGATCATCAACAAGCTGGCTGACGCGGGCAAGGGCGTCATCGTCATCTCGTCGGAGCTGCCCGAGCTGCTCGGCATCTGCGACCGCATCTACACCCTGTCCCAGGGGCGCATCACGGGCGAGGTCGCCCGCGAGGACGCGACCCAGGAGCGACTCATGCACTACATGACCATGGAGAAGGACGTGACTCCCCGATGAGCACCGACACCAACCTCGCCCCCGCGATGCCCCCCGGTGAGCAGGCCCGCGTCCCGCTGAGCCAGCGCCTGTCGGGCCTCGGCGGGAACGCGCGCCAGTACGGCATCTTCGCGGCGCTCGTGCTGATCGTCCTGCTCTTCCAGGGGCTCACCGACGGCCGTCTCCTCAAGCCGGACAACGTCGTCTCCCTGTTCCAGCAGAACGCGTACGTCATGGTGCTCGCCATCGGCATGGTCATGGTGATCGTCGCCGGTCACATCGACCTGTCGGTCGGGTCGGTCGTCGCGTTCGTCGGCGGTGTCGTGGCCGTGTCGATCACCGACTGGGGCCTGCCGTGGTGGGTCGCGGTGCTCATCGGCGTCGCGATCGGAGCCGTGGTCGGCGCCTGGCAGGGCTTCTGGATCGCGTACATCGGGATCCCGGCGTTCATCGTGACGCTCGCCGGCATGCTGATCTTCCGCGGCCTCGCGCTCGTCGTGGTCAGCCAGACCATCCGCGTCAACGACGACGACTTCAACTCGATCGTCTCCGGCTCGCTGCCGAACTTCCTCGGCTTCAGCGGAGACATGGACGTCGTCACGCTCGTCATCGGTGCGCTCGCCTTCGCGGCCTTCGCGTTCGCGCAGTTCCGCGCCCGCATGCAGCTGCGCAAGCACGACCTGCACGTCGAGGCGTTCGGCCTGTTCGTCGCGAAGCTCGTCGGCATCGCGATCGCGCTCGGCTTCCTGTCCGTGCTGCTGTCGCTGTCGGCCGGCGGCATGCCGATCATCCTCGTGATCGTCGGTGTCCTGATCGTCGCCTACACGTTCCTCATGGGGCGCACGGTCTTCGGCCGGCACATCTACGCGGTCGGTGGCAACCGACCCGCGGCGAGCCTGTCGGGTGTGCGCACCAAGCGCGTCGACTTCATGATCTTCGTCAACATCGGCGCCCTCGCGGGCGTCGCGGCGATCATCACGACCGCCCGCGGCGGTGCGGCCGTCGCGGCCGCCGGCCAGAGCTTCGAGCTCGACGCGATCGCGGCCTGCTTCATCGGTGGCGCGGCCGTCACCGGCGGTATCGGCCGGATCTCGGGCGCCATCGTCGGTGCGCTCATCATGGGCGTGCTGAACATGGGCCTGTCGATCATGTCGGTCGACCCGTCCTGGCAGCAGGCGATCAAGGGTCTGGTGCTGCTGTTCGCGGTGGCGTTCGACCTGATCAACAAGCGTCGCGCCGGCACGAGCAGCTGACACGACGGAACTGGCCGGGTCCCGGCCCGACGGACACTAGGGTGCGAGCGTGAGCAGGCGAGCGAGCACGGCCGGCTCACAGTCGTCCCTGCGCGAGGCCAACCGCCAGCTCGTCGTCGAGACGGTCAAGCGGTACGGCGGCCTGACGCAGGTCGAGCTCTCCGAGGCCACCGGTCTGTCCCAGGCGACGGTGTCGACGATCGTCCGCGAGCTCTACGCCGCGGGGGTCGTCGACACTGTCGCGACCACGCGCAGCGGGCGGCGTGCCCAGATGGTCACGCTCGCCCGCCGCGTGGGTCTCGCGGCCGACGTGCAGATCGGCCACCGGCACCTGCGCGTCGCGCTGGGCGACTTCTCGCACGAGATCCTCGCCGAGCAGACGCTCCCGCTGCCGGTGGAGCACCGGGTCGACACGACGCTCGACCGGGTCGCGCTGCTGGTGATCGACCTGCTCGAACGGGTCGGGGCGTCGCTCGGCGACGTGGTCGGCATGGGCGTCGGCGTGCCGGCTCCCGTCGACCTCGCGACGGGGATGATCTCCGTCGAGGGGATCATGCCCGGCTGGGACGACGTGCACCTCGGGCAGGTCCTGTCCAAGCGGCTCGAGCTGCCCGTGTACGTCGACAACGACGCGAACCTGGCGGCCGTCGCGGAGTCCACCGTCGGCGCCGCGCGGGACCACGCGGACAGCCTGTTCCTGCGGGCGTCGTACGGCGTGGGCGCCGGGATCGTCCTCGGCGGCCAGGTGCTGCGCGGCTTCGCGGGCACCGCGGGGGAGATCGGGCACCTCACGGTGCGCCCCGACGGCGAGCCGTGCCGGTGCGGCCGGCGCGGGTGCCTCGACACGGTCGTCGGGGCGGGAGCGCTGCTCGACGCGGTCGGGCCCGTGCCTGGGATCGCGAGCCTGCGCGACGTCGTGCAGCGCGCCAACCAGGGCGACGAGCGCTGCGGCGACGCGATCGCGGAGGCCGGTGCGGTGATCGGGGCGGCGCTCGCGGGGCTCGTGCTGGCGGTGAACCCGCAGGTGGTGGTCGTGGGCGGGGAGCTCGCGGAGACCGGCGAGACGCTCGTGGCGCCGCTGCGCGCGGCGCTCTCGCGGCACGCGCTGCCGAACCGCATCGCGCCGCTGGAGGTGGTACGCGCGAGCCTCGGCACGCGCGCGGAGATGGTGGGGGCGCTGGCACTCGCGGTCCAGTCGACCGACGTGCCTCTGAGCGTCGACGAGACCGTCGACGTCGAGGGGTTGGGATGACGTCGATGGAGGACCGTTGACGACGCAGGAGTGGGAGACTTCACTGACCGCAACACGACGACGTGAGGCAGGTGAGCACATGGACGCGGTGCCGGTGCCTCTGCTGTCCATGCGCGGCATCAGCAAGAACTTCGGCGCGGTCGAGGCGCTCGCGGGCGTCGACATCGACGTGTTCGCGCACGAGGTCGTCGCGCTCGTCGGCGACAACGGGGCCGGCAAGTCGACGCTCGCCAAGGTCGTCGCAGGTGCGTACACGCCCGACGCGGGCCTCATCGAGATCGCGGGGGAGCCCACGACGATCACGACGCCGGCCGCCGCGCACCAGCTCGGCATCGCGACCGTGTTCCAGGACTTCGCGCTGTGCGACAACCTCGACGTGACGTCGAACCTCTTCCTGGGACGCGAGGTGCGCTCGGGCGGGCTGCTCGACGACGGGTACATGGAGGCCACCGCGCGCCGCGTCCTCGACAAGCTGAACTCGCGCATCCCGTCGGTCCGCACGCCGTTGTCGACCCTCTCGGCCGGGCAGCGGCAGTCGGTCGCGATCGCGCGCACGCTCATCGGCGAGCCGCGCATCGTCGTGCTCGACGAGCCGACCGCGGCCCTGTCGGTCGCGCAGACCGCCGAGGTGCTCACCCACATCGAGCGGCTGCGCGAGCTGGGTCTCGCGGTCATCCTCATCAGCCACAACATGACGGACGTGCGCGCGGTGTCCGACCGCATCGTCGTCCTGCGGCACGGCCGCAACAACGGCACGTTCGACGCGGCGACGACGAGCCACGAGGAGGTCCTCGCGGCGATCACGGGCGCGACGGTGCGCCGCCAGCCGCGCCTGCACGCGCTGCGCTGACACCGCGCGTGGCCGCGGCGCACGTGCCCGGCACGTCCGCGCGGCACGTCCCGTCCGGTTCGTCCGGATCGGTCGCGCCCGATCGTCGACCTTCACCGGACCTCCCCGCCCGCACGGCGTGTCGCCGGACCGGGCCCACGGCGGCGGTGCCTAGTCTCGACGCGCCGGACACCCGTCCGGTGGCCGGGTGCGCCCGGTCCGGTGGTGCGGGACCCGCCGCAGCGAGCAACCCGAGCGAGCAGCGTGATCAAGTTCGAGAACGTCACCAAGGTCTACGCGCGCGGCGCACGCCCCGCGCTGGACCGCATCACGCTCGAGGTGGAGCGCGGTGAGTTCGTCTTCCTCGTCGGCGCGTCCGGCTCGGGGAAGTCGACGTTCCTGCGCCTCGTGCTGCGCGAGGAACGCGCGTCGGCCGGCAAGGTCTTCGTCGCGGGCAAGGAGCTCGGCTCGCTGTCGTCGTGGAAGGTCCCGCAGCTGCGTCGCCAGATCGGCGCGGTCTTCCAGGACTTCCGCCTGCTGCCCAACAAGACCGTGTTCGAGAACGTCGCGTTCGCGCTGCAGGTCATCGGCAAGCCGCGGCACCAGATCCTCACGACCGTCCCGGACGTGCTCGAGATGGTCGGGCTCGCGGGCAAGGAGAAGCGCCGTCCGCACGAGCTGTCGGGCGGTGAGCAGCAGCGTGTCGCGATCGCGCGCGCGTTCGTCAACCGGCCGCAGATCCTGCTGTGCGACGAGCCCACCGGCAACCTCGACCCGACGACGTCCCTGGGGATCATGCGCCTGCTCGACCGCATCAACCGCACCGGCACCACGGTGGTCATGGCCACGCACGACGACGAGATCGTCGACCAGATGCGCAAGCGCGTCGTCGAGCTCGCGACCGGTGAGCTCGTGCGCGACCAGTCGCGCGGCGTCTACGGCTCGGACCGCTGAGGCGAGGGCGACATGCGACTGCGATTCATCCTCTCCGAGATCGGCATCGGTCTTCGTCGGAACCTGTCGATGACGATCTCGGTCGTCCTCGTCACGTTCGTCTCGCTGACGTTCGTCGGCTCCGCCGCCCTGCTGCAGCTGCAGATCGGCAAGATGAAGGACGACTGGTACGACAAGGTCGAGGTCTCGGTCTTCCTCTGCCCGGCGACGTCTCCCGAGCCGACGTGCGCGGGCGGTGAGGTCACCGACGAGCAGAAGGACGCCATCACCGCGGCGCTCGACGAGCCGGAGATCGCCCCGCTCGTCGAGGAGGTCTTCTTCGAGACCAAGGAGGAGGCGTTCGACTCCTTCAAGAAGCAGTTCGGCGACCAGTCGTGGGCGTCGGTCGCGACCGTCGACGACATGAACTCCTCGTTCCGCATCAAGCTCACCGACCCGTCGCAGTACGAGGTCGTCGCGGACGTCGTGTCCGGCAAGCAGGGCGTCGAGTCCGTGCAGGACCAGCGGCGCCTGTTCGACCGCCTCTTCCTGGTGATCGACCGCGCGACGCTGCTCACGGGCGGGCTCGCCGCCGTCATGCTCGTCGCCGCCGTCCTGCTCATCACCACGACCATCCGCCTGTCCGCGATGTCCCGCCGGCGCGAGACCGGCATCATGCGGCTCGTCGGCGCGTCCACGTGGTTCATCCAGCTGCCGTTCATGCTCGAGGGGGCGATCGCGGCGACGGTCGGGTCGCTCATGGCGGTCGGCGGGCTGTGGCTCGGCGTGGAGTACCTGGTCACGGACTGGTTGGGCGGTACTGTCTCCTGGATCCCGTACGTGACCACAGCCGACGTCCTCACGGTCGCGCCGCTCCTGGTGGTTGCCGGCATCCTGCTGGCTGCGATCTCCTCGCTCGTGACCCTGAGCCGCTACACGAAGGTGTGAGCATGCGCCGACGCACGCGACCGAGCCGACCGACCGCCCCGCGGACCGACCTGCGGACCGACCTGCGGACCGACCTGCGGCGGGCACGCACCCGCGCGTCTCGCCCGGGTGCGCTGCTCGCGATCGTGGGCCTCGTCGCGACGATCGTGCTGGGCGCGGTCGCGACGCCGGCGAACGCCGACGCGATCGACGACCGCCGCAAGGCCGCCGAGCGGCAGAAGTCCGCGAACGAGAAGGAGCGCTCCGACGCCGAGGAGGTCCTCGAGGGTCTCGAGGGCGAGCTCGGCGCGGTCTCCGACCGGCTGCTGGAGGTGCGGTCGCAGCTGCCCGCCGCGCGGCTCGCCGTGCAGGAGGCCGAGGCCGAGTACGCGAAGGCGAAGCGCGAGGCCGCGATCGTCGCGGCACGCCTGCAGGACGCGCGTGAGCAGGCCGACGACCTGTCCGCGACGATCGAGGCGGACTCCGACGAGTCGGCCCGCCTGCGTGAGGCGATCGGGCAGATGGCACGCGAGGCGTACCGCGGCGGCGGCGACGTGTCGGGCGTGAGCATGGTGCTCGACGCGGACTCGAGCGAGGACTTCATCCAGCGCGCCGACCTCATGAGCCAGGCGCTGCGCACGCGCGCGCAGGTGCTCGACGACCTGCAGGCCACCGAGTCCGGCAACCGCAACTCCGCGGAGCGCCTCGAGGCGGTCCAGACGCGCATCGGCGAGCTCAAGGACGAGGCCGACGCGAAGGTCGCGCAGTCCAAGGCCGCGAAGAAGGCCGCCGAGGACGCCAAGGCGAAGCTCGACGCGCTGCTCGCCGAGGAGAAGGAGAAGCAGGCGGCGCTGCTCGCGAAGAAGGGCGAGATCACCGCGCAGCTCGCGCGCATCGAGCAGGAGGCCAGGCGCATCGAGTCCGACCTGCGCAAGGCGATCGAGGAGCAGAAGAAGCGCGACGCCGAGCGGGCGAAGGACCCGGGTGACCCGCCGCCCTCGTCGGGCACGCTGTTCGTCAACCCGACGCAGACCCGGCCGATCGTCGTGACGTCCGAGTACGGCATGCGCTTCCACCCGGTGCTGAGGTACTGGCGCCTGCACGCGGGCATCGACCTGCGCGACTACTGCGGCAACGACGTGTACGCGGCCCGTTCCGGGACGGTGGCCTGGACGCAGTACCGCTACGGGTACGGCAACCAGGTGATGATCACGCACGGCACCGTCAACGGACGGTCGCTCGCGACGAGCTACAACCACCTGTCGTCGTTCGTCGTGAAGCCCGGTGCGCACGTCAAGGCGGGTCAGCTCATCGCCCGGGCCGGCAACACCGGCACCTCGGCGGCGTGCCACCTGCACTTCGAGGTGTACGTCAACGGCTCGACGACGAACCCGCGGCCGTACCTCGGGCTCTGAGCCCGTCGCCGGCCGGCGATAAGCCCGCGAGCTCTCGGCGGGTCGGCGGGTACGCTCGTCGGGCGCACGAGCGACGTGCGCGTGCGGCTCGTCGTGACGACGGGACCGCCAGGACGAACGAGGAGGGGTGCGCGGTGGCCAAGGACTCCGGGCGCAAGCTCGTGGCCGCCAACCGCAAGGCCCGCCACGACTACACGATCGAGGACGTCTTCGAGGCCGGCGTCGTGCTGACCGGCACCGAGGTCAAGGCGCTGCGCGCCGGCCGCGCGTCGCTGGTCGACGGCTGGTGCGAGGTCGAGGGCGGCGAGGCGTGGCTGCACGGGGTGCACATCCCCGAATACGCGCAGGGCACGTGGACCAACCACGCGCCGCGCCGCAAGCGCAAGCTCCTGCTGCACCGCGAGGAGATCGACCGGCTCGAGTCCCGCACCCGCGAGAAGGGGCACACCGTCGTCCCGCTCGCGCTGTACTTCCTCGACGGCCGCGCGAAGGTCGAGATCGCGCTGGCCCGAGGCAAGAAGGACTGGGACAAGCGCCAGGCGCTGCGCGAGCGGCAGGACAACATGGAGGCGCAGCGCGCGATCCGGGAGCGCCGCGACCGCTGACGGGTCCCGGTCGCCTTGCCGCAGGTCGCGATAGGTTGCGGCGGTGCACCGAATCGCGAGCCACTCCCTGCCGGCCGGGCGCGCCGCGCGCCGCGCTGGCGTCGTCCTCGGACTGTCCGGCGCCGTGCTCGTCGGCACCGCGCTCGCCGCGACCGCCGCGCCGGACCAGACGAACGGCCGCGAGATCACGCGGTACGACGTGACCGCGACGCTCGACGCGTCCGGGGTCGCGGACGTGAGCGTCGACTTCGACTTCGACTTCGGCGACGACCCCGGCCACGGCCCGTACCTCACGCTGCCGACCCGGCAGGGGTACGACGAGACGCTCGACCGCGCGTTCGAGTACAGCGGGATCACCGTGTCGAGCCCGTCGGGCGCGCCCGCGGACCTCCACCGCGAGGAGAGCGACGGCTGGCTCACGCTACGGATCGGCGACGAGGACGTCGACGACGTGTCGGGCGTGCAGTCCTACCGCCTGACCTACCGCGTCGACGGGCTCGTGAACCCCGCGAACGAGCAGCACTCGGGCGACGAGCTGTACTGGAACGTCATCGGCGAGGGGTGGGAGATCCCGATCGGCGACGTGAGCGCGACCGTCACCGGACCCGCGGACGTCGAGGGTGCCGTCTGCTTCGCCGGTCCGTCGGGATCGACGGCGCCGTGCACGTCCGCGTCGACGCTGGGGGCGACCGCGACGTTCACGCAGGACCTGCTCGGCCGGGGAGAGCCGTTCACGACCGTGACCGGTTGGCCCGGCGGCACGTTCGTCGGAGCCGAGCCGATCCTCGTCGAGCGGCCCGACCCGGCCGCCGTGTGGGCGCCCGCCTCGCCGCTCGGCGGCGTCGCGGTGCTCGCCGCGCTGGGCGGCAGCGCGCTCGCCGTGCGGCGCGTGCGGCGCACCGGACGCGACCGCGCCTACCTCGGTCTGACGCCCGGGCTGCGGCCCGTCCACGGCCAGGACGTCGGCTCGGGGTACCGCGACAAGCGCACGCCCGTGAGCGTGCAGTTCACTCCGCCCGAGAACGTGCGGCCCGGCGAGCTCGGCACGCTCGTCGACGAGAAGGCCGACCCCGTCGACGTGACCGCGACCCTCATCGACCTCGCCGTGCGCGGCTACCTGCGCATCGAGGAGGTCCCGCGCAAGAACCCGAAGAAGAAGCCGAAGGACTGGACGCTCGTGCGGCTGCGGCCGGCCGACGGCGCACTGCTCGAGTACGAGGTGCGGCTCCTCGACGACGTGTTCGACGACCGGTCGAGCGTCACGCTGTCCGACCTCAAGCAGACGTTCGCCACGTCGATGGGCAAGGTCCAGGACGCGCTGTACGACCAGGTGACGAGCCTCGGCTGGTTCCGCGCCAACCCGAAGTCCGTGCGCGGGGCCTGGATCGCCGCGGGCATCGCGCTGATCGTCGCCGCGGGGATCGCGCTGGCCGTCGCGATCGCCGTCGGGGGCTCGTCGTCGTCCGCGCCCGGGGGGCTCGCCCTCGTGCCGGTCGCGATCGGGCTCGTCGGGGTCGTCGTGCTCGTGTGCGCCAAGCACGCGCCCGCCCGCACCGAGGACGGCACCGCGGTGCTCGCGCAGGCGCTCGGCTTCCGGACGTACCTGACGACCGCCGAGGCCGACCAGATCCGGTTCGAGGAGGGGCAGGACGTCTTCAGCCGGTACCTGCCCTACGCGATCGTGTTCGGCGTCGCCGAGCGATGGGCGCGCGTGTTCGCCGAGCTCGCCGCGCAGGGCCGCGCGATCGCCGCGCCCGGCTGGTACGTCGGGTACTACGACCCGCTGCCCGGGGTGTTCTGGGCGTCGGGCTTCGCGTCCTCGATCGACCGGTTCCAGACGGTCGCGACCGAGTCGCTCACCGCGCCCACGCCCGGCTCGTCGGGGGACTCCGGGTTCTCCGGCGGCGGCTTCTCCGGCGGTGGCGTCGGCGGGGGCGGTGGCGGCGGCTGGTGACCGCGGCTACGCGCGCAGCCCCAGGATGTCCGCGAGGTCGAACCGGACCGGCTCGTCGAGCTGCGCGTACGTGCACGTCGCCGGGTCCCTGTCCGGACGCCACCGGCGGAACTGAGCCGTGTGGCGGAACCGGTCGCCCTCCATGTGGTCGTACGCGACCTCGACGACGAGCTCGGGCCGCAACGGCACGAAGCTGAGGTCCTTCGTCGCGTTCCACCGGCTCACCGCCCCCGGCAGGCGCTGACCCGCGTGCGCCTGCTCGTCCGCCCACTGCGCCCACGGGTGGTCCTCGACGCCCTCGCGCAGGGGAGCGAGCTCCTCGACGAGGCTCGCGCGGCGCGCCATCGGGAACGACGCGACCACGCCCACGTGCTGCAGCCGGCCCTCGTCGTTCCACAGCCCCAGCAGCAGGCTCCCGACGACCGGGCCCGACTTGTGCCAGCGGAACCCCGCGACCACGCAGTCCGCCGTGCGCTCGTGCTTGACCTTGAACATCGTGCGCTTGTCCGGCTGGTACAGGCCGTCGAGCGGCTTGGCGACGACCCCGTCGAGTCCCGCGCCCTCGAACTGCGTGAACCAGCGCTGCGCCTCGTCGAGGTCGGCCGTCGCCGGCGTCACGTGCACGCGGCCGCCCGCGCCCGCCAGAGCCTCCGTCAGCCGGTCCCGACGCTGCGCGAGCGGGGTCGACATGAGGTCGTCGTCGCCGAGCGCCAGCACGTCGAACGCCACGAAGCTCGCCGGGGTCTGCTCCGAGAGGAGCCTCACGCGCGACGCCGCGGGGTGGATGCGGTTCGTGAGGGAGTCCCAGTCCAGCCGGTCACCCGAGACGATGACGATCTCGCCGTCCAGCACGCAGCGCTCCGGCGTGTGCTCCTTGATCTGCTCGACCAGCTCGGGGAAGTAGCGCGTCATCGGCTTCTCGTT
The DNA here is from genome assembly GCF_021590045.1 of Cellulomonas palmilytica. NCBI lineage: Bacteria > Bacillati > Actinomycetota > Actinomycetes > Micrococcales > Cellulomonadaceae > Cellulomonas > Cellulomonas palmilytica. The sequence continues at coordinate 1,892,977 of NZ_CP062221.1, forward strand.
GCGGCTGCCGAGCTCCACCTCGTCGCCGTCGCGGAACACGATCGTGCGGAAGCCGTCCCACTTGGGCTCGACGTGGCCCGTGTCGGGGATGTCCTTGACGGACTTCGCGAGCATCGGCGCGACGGGCGGCATCACGGGCAGGCGCATAGGGGACATCCTGCACCGGACGGGTGACAAGAGCACCGGTCCCCGGGCGCCGCTCGAAACCTGTACGGCCTGTCCATGCTGGGACCTGGCGTCTGCGCGCCCGACGTGTGAGACCCGCTGCCTGAGGCAGGCGAAGTGACACGTGTCAACGTCACCCACGGCGGGGCGCCGTGTCCGATACGCGAGTGATCTTGTTGGAGTTCCCCGTCGCGCCCCTGGCCTGCATGGATACAGTCGCAACCTGCCAGCGACGACAGGGGGGACATGTCATGGTGGGGGTGGACGTCGTGCCTGCGCTCGAGCGCGCGGTCGAGACGAAGACGCAGGTTCCGGAGGTGCTCGCGCTCGTCGGGGTGCTCGCCGTCATCGGGATCCTCGCGATCCTGGCGGTGCGCCGGAACACCGTGCGAGGGCGCACGCACGAGCCGCTGCCGGACGTCGTGCACGCGCTCGCCGAGCGCGGGTACCTCGCGTTCGAGCCGTACGACGACGACGGCACGCCCGAGTGGCTGCTGCACCGCCGCCGCCTGCCGGACCGCAACCTCTCGTCCTGCGAGCACGACTGGTACTTCGCGATCTTCGGCACGCGGCTCGCGAGCTGTGTGGTGTGGTCCGAGGTGCGCCCGCCCACGTCGGCGTCCTGACGCCCGTCGCGTCATCGCTCGGGAATCAGGGCGACCAGGCGGCTGTTGGGCAGGTAGTCTGGACACGTCCCGCTGACGCTGGTCGTGAGCCGGACACGTTGACAACTCAACACGGGGGTGATCGGTTTCGACGGTGATCGTCGAGCCAGGAGAAGCGGGTCGAGGACGCACGGTTATCTCGTAAACGCTCCGCGCAAATCATAGGTGCCAATTCCAAGAGCACCGACTTCGCCCTCGCCGCCTGAGCGAGCCTCGAAGTCCGTCGGCCTAAGTACGCTCTCGACTTAGTTCCCGGCGTCATCTAGAGAGCCACTGCTGATCCTCATCGTCAGTGTGAGGATCGGGACTTCTAGCTGACTGGGCCTGTCCGCCTTCCCGTCCGTGGGAGTGGTGGAGGCCGAGAAAATCCATCACGGACTGCACCCGGAGAAGCCCTGGTTCCACGTCATCGGACGCGGGTTCGATTCCCGCCACCTCCACCACGACGCTGCTGCGCGAGCCGACAGGCGAGCATGCGGCACGTCAGATCGCACGTCCACGAACGGCCCGCCGACACCGGCGGGCCGTTCGTGCGTCCGGGATCCCTGCCTGCGACCGCGTCCTCACGGCCTGTCTCGGGTGCGCTCGCCGAGGCCCGCGCGGAGAGCGAGCAGGATCGAGACGTCGTCCGCGACGGTGGCGGGCATGTCGGCGGCGAGCCGGACCACGTCGTCGTCTCCCAGCACCGTGAGCAGCCGTGACGTCTCGGAGCCGAGGACACCGGCGACGTCTCGGCCGAGCCGGTGCGCCGAGGCGAGGTCGGGGTCGAAGTCGTAGGCCTCGAGCAGTGCGGCGTGGGTCTCGTACAGCTCGTCGAGCAGTGTGCCGGTCGCGTACCAGCCGATGATCGTCTGGAGGTCGACGGCGTCGCGACGTGTCTCGAGCCGACGGTCCGACCACGCCATGAGCTTGAGCAGCGTGACGCCCGCGACCGAGGGAACGCGCACGCGGACGCCACCGGGGAGGGCCGCCTCGGCCGCTGCGTCATAGGCCTCGCGCAGGCCGAACGCGCTCATGCGCCCGCCGTCTCGCCAGTCGATCGTCCGTGACGACGTCTCGATCCCGCCGAACGGCACGATGTCGACCGGGAGGCCCGCGACGCGGTAGGTGTGCTCACGCCTGCCCGTGCGATCGAGGTGTGCTGCGACCTCGTCGTACGCCTCCCACGACGGCACGGCGACGGCGATGTCGACGTCGGCCGTGGCTCGGCTCGGGGGCTCGCCCGTGAGGGCGACCGAGAGGATGTCGCGGGCTGTCGCCCCGATCACCATGAGCCGTTCCCGTCGGCCTCCGATCGCCGCGTGGACCTCGGCGAGGACGTGGCTCGCGACCGCGATCCTAGGATCGGTCGAGCGCGACAAGTCGATCGTCAACGGCGCGGATCCTCTCTGCGTGCTCGCGTTGCCGGGGGTCGCCCGACGACACGAGGTCGGCGTACACGAGCGGTGAGGGGACGAGCGCGCCGGCGTCGTCGGGCGCGTGCCAGAACCGTGCGCGGAAACGGATCGCGCCGTGGTCGTCGGGGCGCAGGCGGTGCTTCACGACGAGCGGGGCGGGGACCGTGTCGACGTAGAACGTCGCGGTCGTCGGGTGCAGGTGGGCGTCGATCCGGCTCGCGGCGAGCTCGCCACCGAGCTGCGCCCCCGCGTCGAGGAGGTCGGCTTCGAGTGCGCTCAGCCGGTCCGGGTCGGCGAGCGCGAACGACGCGATCGACAGGCGCCGGGCGAGCGTGACGGTGTAGGCCTCCGCCCAGCGGCCGAGGAGCTCGCCGCCCCGGTTCAGAGTGCGGCCGTGCGCGCCGCTGCGGAGGTAGCCTGCTCCCGTCAGGTCCTGGAGCACGTTGTGCACGGTGCCGACCGCGACGCCGCTCGTCGCGGCGATGTCCCGCACGGGCCGGCTGAGCAGGCCCGGCCAGCCGAGCAGGGCGAACGTCACCATCGATCCCGCGCGGGTGAACGCGCGGGCGGCAGTGCGGTCGACGGCGTGCCGCGGGGTCGACGCCCGCGGCGGGCGACCGCGCACGTCGATGAGCACCCCGTCCCACGCGAGTCGTATGTTCCCCGCGGTGTCGGCGAAGTCGACGCCCCTCGCGCGCAGGACGTCAGCTGCCGCGTCGCCGATGTGGGGTGCGAGCAGCAGGAGCGGGCGAACCGTCGGCAGGTCCAGGGCGGTCGCAAGTCGGGCGTCGAGGCGCTTGAGCGTCGTGATGGTGGGGTACGAGGCGCGGCTGCCGGTGCCGACGTCGATCCTCAGGCGGAGGTCGGCCGCGCCCGGCTCGTCGTCCGTCGGCTCGCTGGTGATCCCGGCGTCGTGGAGGGCGCGGGTGACGTCCAGGACGAGCGTGTTCAACTCGTCCGCATGTTCATTCACATTGAACATGCAGTGATTATGAACGGTGGCCATGACATGCGCAACCGACGTGTGCCGCGAACTCAGCCAACGTGCGAACCCTGGCCTGTCGACGAGCACGTGCCACCGCGAGCGGCGAGCCGGCCTCTGGAGCTCACCCGCTTGCGCGGTCGCCCGGCTTGTTCTTTCCCTCTCCGCCGACCTTCTTGCCCGGTGGCTCGACCTTGACGCCCTTCTTGGGCTTCTTGGGCTTCTTGGGCTCTCGCGGTGGGGCCGGCTCAGACTTCGACGGCGCGGTGGCCCTGTCGACGACTGCCTTCGTCGTGGCCTGCTGCGTCGGCGTCGCATCGCCGGCCGGGGCTGCCTCCTCCGTCGCGGCGGCCTCGGCCGCGCTCGCGCGCTGCTGGGCCGCAGTGAGCTCGCCCTCGACCTCGTCGAGGGCCGCGTCTATCGCGCGGTACCGCATCGCCGAGACCTCGCCCTGCTCGACACCCTCGTCCAGCAGTGTCCGAGCCGACTCGAGCAGCGTCGAGGCCTCGCGCCAGTCGCCCTGGGCCGCGGCCCGTGTGACCGCCAGCACGGACGCCTGGAGCACGCGACCACGCTCCTCGGCGAGCTCGGTGGTGCGCCCGCAGCCCGACGTGCCGATCAGCGCGAGCGTGAGGCCGAGCGCCACGAGGGTCGTGCGCAGACGTCTCATGGCTGCACGCTCTCCTGGAGCTCGGTCAGGGCATCGCCGAGACGTCCGTCGACTGCGGGGTACGACGGCGCGTCGGACGGCTCGTCCGACGCCGACACCTGCTGCGCGACGAGCAGGCCGCCGACAGCGAGCAGCAGGGCGGCACCGGCGGAAAGCAGCGCGCGGCGCGGGTGGCGCCGGCGAGTCCCGGTCGGCGTGGGAGCTGCAGGGACGGCGTCCGTCGACTGCTCCTCGCTGGGCGGTGCCGCGGCGGCGGGGAGGGCGAGCGTGCGGTCCGGCGACGCGAGCGCCGCGAGAGCCGCCGCGACCTCGTCGGCGCTCGGTCGCTCGTCGGGCGTCATGAGCGTCATCCGCGTCAGCAGCGCCGCCAGCTCGGCGTCGATGTCCTCGGGGATGCGCGGCGGGGAGACCAGGCGCGCGATCGCGGACTCCGTCGTGGTACCCGCGAAGGCGGGGCGGCCGGTCAGGCACTCGATGAGCACGAGACCCAGCGAGTAGATGTCGCTCGACGGGGCCAGCGCCTCCCCGCGCGCCTGCTCCGGGCTGAGGTAGAGCACGGTGCCGAGCGTCTGGCCGGTCATCGTCAGCCGGGTGCCGTCGATCAGTCGCGCGATGCCGAAATCAGCGAGCTTGACCGCGGGTTCGCCCGCGTCGCCGGTCTCGAGCGCGTCGGGGCCGGTCAGCAGGATGTTGCCAGGCTTGATGTCGCGGTGGATCACGTCCTGGGCGTGGACCACCGCGAGCGCCTCGGCGATGTCGCGGCCCACGCGGGCGGCCTGCGCGTGGTCGAGCGGGACGCGGCGCAGCCGCTCGGAGAGGGTGGGGCCGCCCACCAGCTCCATGACGAGGTAGTCCTGCTGTCCGCCGTCGGGTCGCAGGTCGGTCCCCGCGTCGTACAGCATGACGAGCGCGGGGTGGCTGAGCGCCGCGAGCACGAGCACCTCGGCGCGGTTGCGCATGAGCTCGTCCTCGCCGTGGACCTCCGGGAACACCTTGAGGGCGACGTCGCGCCCCAGGAGGATGTCGTGAGCGCGGTGGACGGTCGCCATGCCGCCGCGGCCGAGCACGCCGTCGAGCCGGTAGCGACCGTCGACGACGATCGGCTCCGGTGCGTCCGACGGAGGCACCGTCGGAGGCAGGTCAACGTGTCCCAGCATGTCCTCGACGCTAAGCACGCTTCGGGCGACCCGCACTCCGGGAGGCCCGATGTCGCCCGATAGGGGGTTGACACACGGCCCCGACGAGGGGGCGAGCTCTGCGCGTGCAGGGGCGTCGTGCCCGACGGGCTAGCCTCGGGCCGTGGACTCAGACGCGGGGGCGGAGGACCTGCTGACCCGGCTCCGGCGGTACCCCGATCTCGAGGCGCCGAACCTGCACGCGGTCGACGCGACCGACCGGCTGATCCTCGACGAGGCCTCGTCGGCGCTGGACTCCACAGCCGGCGAGGACGTCGTCGTGATCGGCGATCACCACGGCGCGCTGACGCTCGGTGCGATCGCCCGGCACGGGCTGTCCGCGGTGCGCAGCCACCAGGACCGGCTGCTGGGGGAGCGGGCGCTGCTCGCGAACGCGGAGAGGCTCGGCGTCGGCGGGTTCGCGTCGCTCGGGCTGACGCCGGACCTCGTCGCCGGGGCGCGGTTGGTCCTGCTGCAGCTCCCACGCTCGCTGGACGCGCTCGACGAGGTCGCGGGTCTGGTCGCCGCGCACGCCGACCCGGACGTGCTCGTCGTCGCCGGTGGGCGGGTCAAGCACATGACGACGGCGATGAACGACGTCCTGCGGCGGCACTTCGGTGACGTGCGGGCGCGACTCGCCCGGCAGAAGTCCCGTGTCCTCGTCGCGTCACGGCCGCTTCCCGCCGACGAGCGTCCGGCGTCGTCCTGGCCGCGGCGCGAGACCCACCCGGACCTCGGGCTGACCGTCTGTGCCCACGGCGGTGCGTTCGCCGGGACGGGGATCGACATCGGCACCCGTGCGTTGCTCCAGCACCTCGAGGCGATGCCGGCCGATGCGACGTCGGCGCTGGACCTGGGCTGCGGCACCGGGGTGCTGGCGGTCCTCCTGGCACGGGCCCGCGCAGGGCTGACGGTCACCGCGACGGACGAGTCCGCGGCCGCGGTGGCCTCCGCCCGGGCGACGGTCGCCGCCAACGGCCTCCAGGACCGGGTCGTCGTCGAGCGCGCCGACGGGGCCGACGTCCTGCCCGACGCGAGCGTCGACCTCGTCGTGCTGAACCCGCCGTTCCACGTCGGGGCCGCGGTGCACGCCGGGATCGCCCAGGTGCTGTTCGCCGAGGCCGCGCGCGTGCTGCGTCCCGGTGGGGAGCTGTGGGCGGTGTGGAACTCGCACCTGCGCTACCGGTCCACGCTCGAGCGCGTCGTCGGACCGACCCGCCAGATCGACCGCGACCCGAAGTTCACCGTGACGGCCTCCACCCGCACGACCCACTGAGCAGAGTGCCGCCCTGTGGTGGCTGCCGTAGCGGGCGGGCTCAGGCGACCGGGAACGCCTGGGCGAGCAGACGGTGAAGCTCCTCGACGGCGGCGGGCGCGAGCGGGCCGGGCGCCGTCAGGTGCTCGTAGGCCTTCTTCGGCCACAGGACGTCCACCTCGTCGATCTGGAACGCGCCCCCGATGAGTGGCCAGTCCGCCTCGACGAAGCACAGCATGCCGCGCACAGGAACCTCGCCGTGGCCGGCCGCGGCGAGGGCATCCTGCACCAGCCCGACCTGCTTGTGGACGCCCTGGACGAGAGACGTGCCGTCGCGCGAACCCACGACGAGCCGGGCAGTACGGGGCCGGAGGATGCCGCCCTCGACCCGCAATGTCGGCCGGCCCTTGTAGCGCTTCGCGTCGATGACGAACACGCCGGACGCGGTCACGGCGACATGGTCGATGTTGGCGCGCGTGCGTGGGATGCGGCGGTCGTGCAACGTCCGGACGCCCTTGTCGGCGAGCGAGTCGAGCCCACGCCCCAGCATCTCCTCGCCCTTCGCGCCGCGCGCCCATGCGGTGGTGCTCTGGGGTTCGTCGGACACCGCGAGGATGAGCCCACCCAGCCGCGGGTGCGCCTCGCGGATCCGCTTCTCGCGTGCGGCGCTCCGCCGCTCGTACTCGCGTCGCGCGCTGCCTCCCGCGTGCCCGGCGTCGACCTCGACCTCGACCGACGGAGCGGCAGCAGGTGCGGGCACCTCGACGGTCGGCGGCACCTTGCCGGCCGACGACGCGTCGGGCGCGGCGGTGACGCACGGCAGGCAGGTCACCGCCTTCGCGCTCGGGTCGTAGACCGCTCGCACGCCGGCCGCGAGTGCCGCTCCGCAGGCTCGACACGTCCCGGCGTAGCGCAGCCGCATCGTCTTCGGGGCCGGGGAGGCCGCGTCGTCGCTCGTCGCCATCCCTGGGCATCGACAGGTACCGGTCGTCGCTTGACCCGCCGCTCGTGGGTGACGATCCGGCCATCCGTCCAGATCGTCGTTATCGTCACCGCACGAGACCGGTGCCGCCGGCGGCCCTGCACCCAAGGAGACGACGATGTCCTCTGACCAGCTCACGTTCGACAACCCCGTCGAGCGGCACAAGCACATCAAGCCGCACGCCTCGTGGCAGCCGCTGCCGGGACTCGACGCGGAGCTCGACCCGAAGGCCGACCACGGAGAGACGAGCTACCGCGGCACGGGCCGACTGCCCGGCCGCAAGGCGCTCATCACCGGCGGGGACTCGGGGATCGGCGCGGCGGTGGCCATCGCGTTCGCGCGCGAGGGTGCAGACGTCGCGCTCAGCTACCTGCCCGAGGAGCAGGTGGACGCCGAGGCGATCGCGGCGGTGGTCCGCGCCGAGGGCCGCAGAGCCGTGCTGCTGCCGGGCGACATCCGCGACCGCGAGTTCTGCCGGACTCTCGTCGCCGACGCCGTCGAGGGGCTGGGCGGGCTCGACATCCTCGTGAACAACGCCGCGCACCAGGTGTACCACCCGTCGTTCGACGAGCTCGACGAGGCGGACCTGGACCGCACCATCCAGACGAACGTGTACGCGATGTTCTGGATCACGCGAGACGCGCTTCCGCACCTGCCTCCGGGGTCGACGATCATCAACTCCACGTCCGTGCAGGGCTACAACCCGTCGCCGATGATCATCAACTACGCGTCGACGAAGTTCGCGATCATCGGGTTCACCAAGGCGCTCGCGGCGGACCTCGCACCGCGCGGCATCCGCGTGAACGCGGTCGCACCGGGGCCGGTGTGGACGCCGCTGCAGGTGTCCGACGGGCAGCCCGCGGAGAAGCTGAACGGGTTCGGTGAGTCGTCGTGGCTCGGCCGCACGAGCCAGCCGGTCGAGCAGGCTCCGGCGTACGTGTTCCTCGCCTCGCCGGAGTCGAGCTTCGTCGTCGGGGAGGTCATCAACGTCAACGGCGGCGCGAACGTCCCGTGACGGCTGTGCGTGGCGTCCTTCAGGCGTCGACGGAGATTGCGGGAGCTCGAGAGTCGGCGAGCTCTGGATCGTCCTGGGACGAGAGAGCCGTGGAGACGAGCGCGGGTGGGACGCTCGGGTCCTCCGTCACGACGACCTCAGTCTCCGACCGCAGGCGAGGTGGCGCCGCGGCCCAGGCCTTGAGGTTCTGCACCACCTCGGCGTAGAACGTGTCGATCGCGGTGAGCACCGAGTCGATGAAACAGCCACGGCCACGTCCACGCTTCGAGCCCATCGGCGCGCTCAGCGCGACACGGAAGGACCGCAGGTCCTTGCCAGGGTCTGCGATCAGGAGAGCCGGGGTCTCGCGCACGTTCTTCAGGAGCTCCGCCGCGCCCGGGCCGCGCTCGTGCGCGGCCCGGGCTTCGATCCTGAGCGTCTCCGGCGAGGCCTTGAGCTGACGGACGAGCCAGTTGACCCGGGTCGTCGCCCTGCCCTCGCGGGGAGCGTCGATGTCGAGGTGACACGTGATCGTGCTAGCCCGGAGATCCGCGGTCACGACGATGTCACCAACCGTCGACGGAATCCTGATCGCCCCGGCGAGCTGGCTGGTCCGTGCAAGCTCGGCGACCAGGGTCTGGGTTCGCAGCGTGGGGTCGGCGAGCTCCTTCCGGGAGAGCACGGGTGTGACCTCGGTGCCGAGCTGTCGACCGAGGCTGAGGCACGCGAAGCGGAGGAGAGCGTCAAAGCGCGACGAGACCTCCTTGACCCCCTTGTCCGTCGCTCGCAACGTGCCTGCCTTCACCGCGTCGCGCACCGGCACCCAGTGCTCGCCCATGTCGCTGAACTCCATTGCCCCTGAGCGGGGGTGTTCGAGGTAGCGGATGAGTTCGCCGAGGATCCAGGCCTGGTCGGGGTCCGCGACCCCGCGGAACTCCTTCTGCAAGACCGCCTCGGAGAGCACCTGAGTCCACGGCAGGTGGTGCAGTGCGACCTTGCGGAGCTTTCGCTTGTCGACGGTGGTCGGATGCTGACCCGCGATCGGCGGAATCTCGTTCGAGATCGTGATGACGGCGTCAAAGCCGGCCTCGCGAGCAATGTCGAGGTAGTTCTCGATCTGCTGCGGTTCGAGTGGGTTGTCGCCCGTCTTGACCTCGACCAACGCCGTCCAGGACTTCTGACCGCGTGTTGCACGGACGAGCCCATCGGGAAAGAGCCGGCGCTCGCCGACGAGGAATGGGACCTCGACATAAGTCTCCAAGCGACCCGCGGGCGCTCCGAGAGGCTTGGTGAGTGCTCTGCCGAACTCGGTCACGGCTGACATGACGGCGAGCAACGCTGATGTCGCCCGTCGCTCCTGCTCGTCCGCGCCGTTGATACCCGACGTCGGGATCAACCGCGCCTCGTGCCACGACTCCTCAGCCATCTCATCCCCTTCGACGAGTTCCGCTGTGGGAGGTATCGGTCCTCGACACGCGGTCCATGAGGCCGAGGCGTGCTCCAGGGCGCATCGCCCCATGCTGCGTCAATCGCTCAAGATACAGCGGCCGTGCAGCACGTAGACGGACGGAGGTTCCCTGAGCGGTCCGCTACGACGGACCGTTGGTCCCGTGCCGACGGCAGGGAGCCGTCACTAGCGTCGGTCGGAGGACTCGACCGGCGTGGGGGCGGACGATGACGAGCACCAGGCAAGCGGCACAGCGTTTCCTCGACGCGCGGCGGATCGCCGTCACGGGAGTCTCACGGACCCCGGCGAACCACGGCGCGAACGTCGTCTACACACGGCTGCGGGACCTCGGCTACGAGGTGTTCGCGGTGAACCCGAACGCGGAGTCCGTCGAGGGGGACACGGCGTACGCGAGCCTCGCCGCGATCCCCGGCGGGGTCGAGGCGGTCGTGATCGCGACCGCTCCCCGGCACGCGAAGGCGACCGTGCAGGAGGCGATCGACCTGGGCGTGACGCAGGTGTGGATGCACCGCTCGGTGGACAAGGGCAGCGTCGACCCCGAGGCGACGAGGCTGGGCCGCGAGCACGGGCTGACGGTGATCGACGGAGGGTGCCCGCTGATGTACGGGCGCGCGTCCGACCCGGGTCACCGGGTCATGTGTCGCCTGTTCACGTGGACGGGCCGGGTCCCGCGCACGGTCTGAGGGGACGGCTCAGTCCGACGAGACCGCGCGGCGTGCCAGCGCGTACACGCGGCCCAGGTTGAGGGTCCAGCCGACGCCGAAGACTCGCGGGCCGATGAGGTGGTCGGACTCGGGGTCCCACACGCGCTCGCGGAACCGGGAGATCGTCGGCGGTCGCAGCTCGTACGGCACGAAGCCGGCCACGACGCCGTGCCACGTGCGTTCCGCGCTCGGCTTGCGCAGCTCCTTGACGACGGCGGCGACGGCCAGCGCCACCCCGACGGCCCGGACGACGTCCTTCGCACCGACCTTGCGCTCGCTCTTGCCCTTGCTGGTCATCGGGCCCCCTCGTTCGCGGTCTGCACGGCCATCATCCAGTGCTCAGACGCGCTCGGCCAGTGCGGTCGCGAGGTCGGTGCGGGTGCGGACGCCGAGCTTCGCGTAGACGTTGCGCAGGTGGTACTCGATGGTCTTGGGGGACAGGAACAGCGCGGCAGCCGCCTCGCGGGTGGTGCGTCCCGCGGCGAGCACACGGGCGACCTGGAGCTCCTGGGGCGTGAGGTGGTCGAGGCCGGTGAGGTCGCGGCGGTGCGCGGTCTCGCCGGTGGCGCGCAGCTCGGCGGCCGCCTGCTCGGCCCAGGGTGCGGCGCCGAGTGAGTCGAACGTGGCGAGCGCGGCGCGCAGGTGCCCGCGGGCGTCGGTCCGACGACGAGCGCGGCGCAGCCGGGTGCCGTACGCGAGCCGGGTGCGCGCGGTCTCGAACGTGTCGGGTGTGCGCGTGTGCAGCTCGAGCGCCGCGTCGAAGTGCGTGTCGAGCTCCTCGTCGGCGCAGGTCAGACCGCGCGCGCGGGCGGCGCGTGCGAGGGACCACGGCTGGCCCTTGTCGACGGCGCGGGCCGTCAGGCGCGCGGCGAGGGAGGCGGCCTCGTCGTGGCGGTCGAGACGGACGAGCGCGTCGACCATCTCGGCGGCGGGCCAGGTGTCCACGTCGTCGAACCGCAGGGACGTGACGTGCGCGTCGACGGCGGTGTACGCGTCGAGGGCGTCCTGTGCGCGCCCGGCGCCGAGCGCGAGGTCGCCGAGCGCGGTCAGCGCCCAGGTACGGAAGAAGCCCAGGCGGTGCGTCGCCGTGAGCTCGAGCGCCTCGTCGGCGTGCGCGCGGCACGCGGCCTCGTCGCCGCGGCGGGCCTCGAGCCACGCGAGGCCCGCGAGACCCGCCGCGACGTCCGTCGCCTGACCGGCCTCGCGGGCGAGCGCGACCCCCTCCGTGTAGGTGGCCACCGCGTCGGTCCACCGGTCGGTGGTCGCCTGGTCGCGCGCGACGAGGAACAGCAGGATCGGCAGCCCGCCGAGGTCGGCACGTCGGCGCAGGTTCGCGACGACGGTGCGGATCACGGACCGCTCGTCGCCGTCCTCCCGCAGGTACAGCGGGCCGAGGACGAGCCACGGTGCGAGCTGCGGGTCGGCGAGGAGCGACGGGTCCTGCGCGATCTCGGCCATCGCGGCGCGGATCCGGTCGGGGCCGCCCTCGCCGGTGATGACGCCCGCGACGCCGGTCGCGAGCGTGCCGATCCAGCGGGCACGCGGGGACCGGACGCGGGGGAGGAGCGCGTCGACGCGGGCGGCGGCCCGCGCGGCGGCGGCCGTGTCGCCCGCGTACTGCGCGGCGAGCACGCCGTCCGCGAGGAGCGGCACCGCGCGGTCCGGGTCGAGGTCGGCGACCGACGTGCCCGCGGCGATGAGCACGTCGCGCGCACGTTCGCTCGACCCCGTGCGCGCCGCGACCGTGCCCTCGAGCGCGGCGGTGCGTAGTCGGACCTCGGGCGGACGCGGCAGTGTGCTCGCCCGCGCGAGGAGGTCGAGCGCGGCCTCGGGCTGCCCGGCGCGCCACCGGAACTCCGCCGCGGACACCAGCCGTTCCGCGCGGTGCCGCGCCGTCGGGGGTGAGCCGGGCGGCGCGCTCGCACGACGCGGCGGCCACCGCAGGCGCGCCGCGTTCCCCGGCGCGTCGCGCGGCCGCGTCGATCGTCGCCGCGACCCGCTCGTCGGGTTCGGTCGTCGCCTCGCCCAGGTGCCACGCGCGCCGGTCGAGGTCCGCGGGCGGGACCGCGGCGGCCAGCGCGCGGTGCACCGCGCGACGTTCGGCGGGTGCCGCCTCGGCCCACACGGCCGAGCGGACCAGGTCGTGCCGGAACGTCACGCGCCCCGCGTCGACCGTCACGAGTCCCGCGGCGGCGGCCTCGTCGAGCTCGTCGGGACCCACCCCGAGCGTCGCGCACGCCGGGACGGTCGTCGCGAGGTCGCCGCCGGACGCGGACGCGACGAGCAGCGCCGTGCGGGCACCGGTCGACAACGTGTCCGCGCGGGCCGCGAACGCGCGCGCGAGCGACGCGGGCACCGGCAGCGGCGCGGCGTCCGGCAGGGCGTCGAGCGCCGCGTCGCCCGACAGCTCGAGCAGCGCGAGCGGGTTGCCACCGGTCGCAGCGAGCAGCCGGGCGCGCGCCAGGTCGGACAACCGCCGTCCGACCAGCAGGGCGGCCGCCTCGTCGGGACCCAGGCCGTCCAGCGCGAGCGTCGGCAGCCCCGCCTGCGTGACGACCGACACCGCCTCCTGCCGCACCGCGAGCGCGACCGCGACCGGGTCCGCGCCCAGGCGGCGCGCCGCGAACGTCAGCGCCTGGGCCGTGGGCGGGTCCAGCAGGTGCGCGTCGTCCACGACGAGCAGCACGGGCTCGTCCTCCGCGACGCGACTCAGCAGCCCCAGCACCGCCGCGCCCACCGCGAACCGCTCGTCGACCGAACCCGGTCGCAGCGCGAGCGCCGCCCCCAGCGCGTCGGCCTGCGGCGCCGGGAGCGCGTCGAGGTGCTCGAGCACCGGCCGCAGGAGCTGCAGCAGCCCGCCGAACGGCACCTCCCGCTCGGCCTCGACCCCCGCGGCCTCGAGCACGCGCATCCCGGCCGCAGCGGCCGTCGTCGCCGCGTCACGCAGCAGCGCGGACTTGCCGATCCCGGCCTCACCGACGACGACGAGCGTGCCGCCCTCGCCCACGCGCGCGGCCGCGGCCAGGGACGTGAGCACCTGGCGCTCGCGCTCGCGGCCGACCAGCACCTCGTCAGTCTAGGGAGCACCCCAGGGGGACCCCCTGATGCGAGCGCGCGCGGCGCCCGACGAGGGTCGAACCGGACAGATCGTCCACCGAACCCTCAAGGAGACCATCGTGACCCTCCAGGCGGACGCGCCGCAGCGCGCCATCGACCCCGACAAGCTCATGTCGTTCGTGTTCCGCGCCGTCGACGAGGTCGGCGCGACCCGCAACACCGCGCTCGTCGTCATGGGCGACCAGCTCGGGTACTACCGCGCCCTCGCCGACGGCCGCGCGGTGACCCCCGCGGAGCTCGCCGAACGCACGGGCACGGGTGAGCCGTACGCCCGCGAGTGGCTCGCCGCGCAGGCCGCGGGTGGGTACGTCGAGTACGACGCCGAGACGCGCCGGTACACGCTGCCCGCGGAGCACGCGGTCGCGCTCGCGGACCCGACGAGCCCCGCATACCTGCCGGGGTTCTTCCAGCTCGCGCACGGCACGGTCCGCGACGCCCCGGAGATCCTGGCCGCGGCGATCGACGGTGACGGCCTGGGGTGGCACGCGCACAACCGCGACGTGCACCACGGCTGCGAGCGGTTCTTCCGCACCATGTACAACGGCCACCTCATCGGTGAGTGGCTGCCCGCCCTGGAGGGCGTGGTCGCGAAGCTCGAGGCCGGCGCGCGCGTCGCGGACGTCGGTTGCGGGCACGGGGCGTCGACGATCCTCATGGCGAAGTCGTTCCCGAGCTCGACGTTCGTCGGTTCCGACTACCACGCGCAGTCGATCGAGGTCGCGCGTGCGCGCGCCGCCGAGGCGGGCGTCGCGGACCGCGTGACGTTCGAGGTCGCCCCCGCGACCGGGTTCTCCGGCACGGGGTACGACCTGGTCGCGATGTTCGACTGCCTGCACGACATGGGCGACCCGGTCGGGGCGGCCCGGTACGTGCGTCAGGCGCTCGCCGACGACGGCACGTGGATGGTCGTCGAGCCCATGGCGGGCGACCACGTCGAGGACAACCTCAACCCCGTGGGCCGCACCTACTACGGGTTCTCGACGCTGCTGTGCACGCCCGCGTCGCTGTCCCAGGATGTCGGGCTCGCGCTCGGCACGCAGGCCGGCCCGGCGCGCATCCGGGACGTCGCGACGACGGGTGGCTTCACGCGGTTCGGCACCGCGGCGGCCACGCCGTTCAACAACGTGTTCGAGATCCGGCCGTGAGTCCCTTCACCGAGAGTGGTGACCCGGGGGCCGTGGCGGCGCACACTGCCGGTGTGAGCCACGGCCCCCGGGTCGCCCCGGTCGTCCAGCCGACGGTCGTCGGCGGGGCGCCCGTGCGCACGGGTCACGACGAGCGTGCGGGCTCGTCGTCGGGTCTGCCGTCCGCGAGCCGGGCGGCGGACCCGGACCGCGTCGGGGTGGTGGAACGTGGGGCCGACGGTGCGGAGCCCGTCCGGATCGCGTACCGCGTCTACGGTGACGCGCGGCCTGGCCCGACGGTCGTGCTCGTCCCGACGTGGTCGATCGTCCCGTCGGACTTCTGGAAGCTGCAGGTCGGGTACCTCGCGCGGCACTTCCGGGTCGTGACGTTCGACGGGCGCGGCAGCGGCGCGTCGTCGCGTCCCCGGGGCGCCGCGGCGTACACCGACACCGAGTACGCCGCCGACCTGCTCGCCGTCCTCGACGCGACGACGACGAGCGCCGCCGTGCTCGTGTCGCTGTCCTGCGGTGCCGCGTGGTCGGTGCACGTCGCCGCGAAGCACCCCGAGCGTGTGCTCGGGCTCGTCGCGATCGCGTCGTCGTGCGGCGTGTCCGTCCCGACGCCGGGCCGTGACCACGTCCCGTGGGACGTCCCGCTCGACACCACCGACGGGTGGGCGAAGTACAACAAGCACTACTGGCTCGGCGGCGGCTACGACGAGTTCGTCGAGTTCTTCTTCGGCCGGATGTTCTCCGAGCCGCACTCGACCAAGCAGATCGAGGACTGCGTCGCGTGGGCGCACGAGATCACGCCGCAGGTCCTCGCGGACACCACCGCGGGGCGGCTCGGCTGCGACGGCGCCGTGTGCGAGTCGATCGAGCCGCTCGCGCGCGCCGTGACGTGCCCCGTGCTCGTCGTGCACGGGTCCGACGACCGCATCCGGCCCCTCGCGTTCGGCGAGCGGCTCGCGGAGCTCACGCGCGGCGAGCTCGTGGTGCTCGACGGCGCGGGGCACGGGCCGCCCGCGCGTGACCCGGTCAAGGTGAACCACCTGCTCAAGGAGTTCGTCGAGCGCGTCGCGCCGCCGCTGCCCTCGTCGGACCCCGCGTCCCCGCCGCCCGCTCGGCGGACGTGGACGCACGCCGCGCGCCGGACCCCGCGAGTGCTGTACCTGTCGTCCCCGATCGGGCTCGGCCACGCGCAGCGCGACGTCGCGGTCGCCGGCGCTCTGCGCGAGCTGCGCCCCGACGTGCAGGTCGACTGGCTCGCGCAGCACCCGGTCACCCGCGTCCTCGCGCAGCACGACGAGCACGTGCACCCCGCGTCCGCGTGGCTGCGCAACGAGTCGCGGCACGTCGAGCACGAGGCCGGCGAGCACGACCTGCACGCGTTCCAGACGATCCGACGGATGGACGCCGTCCTGGTGAGCAACTTCATGGTGTTCGCGGACGTCGTCGCGGACGGCGAGTACGACCTCGTCGTCGGCGACGAGGCGTGGGAGGTCGACCACTTCCTCCACGAGAACCCCGAGCTCAAGCGGTTCTCGTTCGCGTGGATGACGGACTTCGTCGGCTGGCTGCCGATGCCGGACGGCGGTGCGCGCGAGGTCGCGCTGACCGCCGACTACAACGCCGAGATGATCGAGCACCGGGCGCGGTTCGCCCGGGTGCGCGACCGTTCGGTGTTCGTCGGGTCGCCGGACGACGTCGTGGACGAGGAGTTCGGGCCCGGTTTGCCGTCGATCCGGTCGTGGACCGCGGAGAACTTCGACTTCGCGGGCTACGTCACGGGGTTCGACGCGGTGGCGGCCGCCGCCGGGGCCGCGACCGTGCGGGAGTCGCTGGGCGTGCACCCGGGCGAACGGCTGTGCCTCGTGTCCGTCGGCGGGTCGGGGGTGGGGGAGCCGCTGCTGCGGCGCGTGCTCGCGGCCGTGCCGGCGGCGCGTGCGCTCGTGCCGGACCTGCGGTTCGCCGTCGTCGCCGGACCCCGCATCGACCCCGCGTCGCTGCCCGTCCCCGACGGCGCGACCGTGCTCGGCTACGTGCCGGACCTGTACCGGCTGTCCGCCGCGTGCGACGTCGCCGTCGTGCAGGGCGGGCTCACCACGTGCATGGAGCTCACCGCGCTGCGCAAGCCGTTCGTGTCCGTGCCGCTGCGCCACCACTTCGAGCAGACGTACCACGTGCGTGCCCGGCTCGAGCGGTACGGCGCCGGCCGGTACCTCGACTACGACGACGCGCTCGACCCGGACGGCCTCGCGACCGCGGTCGCGGACGCGCTCGCCGGGGACGTGGAGTACCGACCGGTCGAGACCGACGGTGCGCTGCGCGCCGCGCGGCTGCTGGCCGACCTCGTGTGACTCGCGGGCGGCTCGGTCGTGCGAGTCAGTCGCGCGGGGCGCCCGGCGTGCGGACCACACCGAAGGTCGTGCGGCGGCGCAGCCGGAAGCCCAGCCGCTCGTAGATCGCGATGGCGCCCGTGTTGGACTCCGCGGCGTGCATCAGCGCGCGGTCTCCGCGCTCGTGCACGTGGTGCGCGACGTCCAGCACGAGTCGCGTGGCGAGCCCTTGACCGCGGTGCGCGGCGTCGGTGCACACCGCGCTGATCTCCGTCCAGCCGCCCGGCTGGAGGCGCTCGCCCGCCATCGCGACGAGCCGGCCCTCGCGCCGGATGCCGACGTACCGGCCGAGCTCGTGCGTGCGCGGCGCGAACGGGCCGGGCTGCGTGCGCTTCACGAGCGCGAGCATCTCGGGCACGTCGTCGGCGCCGAGCACCACGGCCTCGTCGTCGGGACGGGGCTGCAGGGCGTCGGTCTCGACGAGCTGCACGCCGCCGAGCTGTCGCTCGACCACCCAGCCGTCCGGGAGCGTCGGCGCGTCGCCCGAGACCGGGAACAGCGCGCCGGGACCGACGAGTTCGACGATCGCGTCCCACACGTCCGGGTGCCCCCAGTCGCGCACCGCGGTGAACGGCGACACCTCCGGGTCGTAGCGGAGCACCAGGTCGTTGCCCCGCGCGAAGCGCGCGTGCGCCCCGGTCAGCGAGTGCCACGCGGCGTTGTCGAGCACGTGGACGTCGCCCGCCGTGCGCTCGTCTGCTGCGCTCACCGTCTCGGTCGCCACGTGCATCCCCCTCGTGTTCGTGCCTGCTCCCGGGATGCTAGGCGGGGTCTCCCACGAGGCAACGGTCCGGACGCGACGTCCCGCGCACTGAGACGCGGGTCTCAGCGGTCGTCGAGCAGCTGGGCCACCAGCGCACGGGCCTTCGTCGGGACCGTGGACGAGCCGGGCCGGGCGGCGAGGTCGGTGAGACCCGGCCAGGACGCCGCGTCCGCGGGGAGCGCACCGCGGTCCGCCGCCTCGCGCAGCAGCGGGGCGTGCACGAGCGCGACGTCGAGGACCCGGTTGAGCCAGCGCGGCACCGTCCCGGGTGTCGCCGCGGCATGCCGGACGGACTCGACCAGGACCGGCCAGAGCACGGGCAGGAGCGCCGGGTCCTCGACGACCTTGGTGAGCCGCGCCGGGCTGAAGTCGGGGTGGGGGAGCAGCGCGCGCATCGCGACGGTCACGGACGCCGATCCGACGAGCCCGCTGCCCAGCAGCTCGCGCGGGTGGTGGACCTCCGCCGCGTCGTGGCACAGGCTCGCGAGCACGACCGCCACCATCGACGTCGTCAACGGAGGCACGGGACCGCCACCGGCCAGCGGACCGTCCGTCCCGCCGCGCCAGTTGCGGTGCGGGGAGACGACGACGCGCTCGCCCTCCCACCGCAGCCACACCCGGCCCGCGGCACCGGTCGCCGCGCACTGGCCCTCGGCCTCGAGGTCGTAGAACCAGCTCTTCACCACCCGGAACGGCCCGCCCGGCGTCCCGGGGAGCTCCACGTCGACCGCGAGCCACTTCGTCGACGCCGCCGGGTCCGCCCACTGCGCGGTGAGCGTCGCGCCGTCGTCGACCGCGGGCCGCGTGCCCGCGCCGGCGGGCCAGGCCTCGTCGAACGGGCGGGTCGGCCGGGCGGGCGGCTCGACGGGCACGGCCGGGCCGTCGGCCGCGGGCAGGAGCGCGACGACCGCGCGCGCCGCCGTCGCGGCACGTGACGAGCCGGAGCGGGCCGCCAGCGCGCGCACGCCCGGGAGCGCGAGCGCGTCCTCGTCGGCGGCGCCCGCCGCGACGGCCGCCAGCACGGCCGGGAGCAGCGACTGCACCGCCTCCGCGACCTCCGCGGTGCCCGCGACGAGCCGCGGTGCCCGCAGGGAGGCGCCCAGCAGCGCGTCGAGCACCGGCCACACGACGCTCAGCAGACCCTCCGCGGCGAGCTCCCCGCACGCCCGCGCGAGCGGGGCGAGGTTCGACGGTGCCTCGTCCCAGTCGAGCAGCCGCACGTCCGCGACGCCGGGGAGCAGCAGCCCGCGCTCCCACGCCTCGAGGACCGCGACGGTGCCGTCCGGCGCCGCGACCGGGTGGAACGAGCGCTGCGAGCCGAGCACGTTGACCGCCAGGCCGGGGGAGAGGGGCGTCGCGCGTCGGACGAGCTGGCGCAGGACGAGCCCCGCGCACGCCTCGCCCGAGCTGTGCGTGCTGATCCCGTTCCCGGCCGCGTCACCCCAGGTCGGGAACGTCTCCGGGCCGGGCATGTCGTAGCGGTCCTCGTCGCCGAGCCGCGCGGGGAACGCCGCGAGCGAGGCAGGCACCGCGAGGCGGACGGGCTGCCACCAGCGCCAGCGGCCGCCGGGCCGCACGGCGGGCTCGACGAACGGGTCGAGCAGGTACGCCCGGGCGGCCGGACCAGCCGTGAACGTCGCCTTGCTCCCGTCCTGGAGCACCACGGGCACGTCGAGCACGTCGAGCGCGGACAGCATCTCGTCGGACGCCAGGGAGACGTCCGTGCGCGTGAGCGCGAGGTACAGGTCGGCCTCGCTCACCGCCGCGCCCGCGGCCGCGTGCGCGCGCAGCCGGTCGACCAGGTCCGCCGGGTCGACCCGCAGGTCCACCCACGTCGGCGTCGACAGCAGGACCGGCGCCTCGCCGAGCCGCCGGACCACGGACGCCTCGCGGGCCGTCGCGGGCGGGTACACGAGCTCGCGCCCGTTCCACGCCCGGCGCGCGGGCCGGTCGACCAGCGACGACGCCTCGCCGGCGATCCACGCCGGCACGCAGCGCAGACCGTCGACCGAGGACCCGCGCACGCCGCCGAGCGCGGTGCGTGCCGCCTCGCGGTCCGCGTGCGCCAGCGCGTTCGCGAGCGCCAGGAACCGCTCGACCTCGACGTCCACGACGCCCTCGGGCCGTCCGGTCAGTGCGGCCGCCGCGGCGCTCACCGTCTCGACCGTCGCCTCGCCGACGACGAGCCGCGGCACCTCCCACACGGGAGGCGTCGCGCGCCACAGGTCGCCCGGCACCTCGGTCACCGCGGGCTCGTCCGTCGCGGCCGACAGGTCCCAGGCCGTCACCAGCTGCTGCGCGGCGCGCGCGAGACGACGGTCGGTGGCCGTCGTGCGCGGCACGACGAGCGGCGCGACCGATTCGACGACCGACGACGACGGGCGCAGCCGGGCCGCGGCGGCAGCGAGCACCGCGAGCTGGACCTTCTTGGCCCGCACGGGCAGCGAGACCGCGAGGACGTCGCCCAGCACGTCGTCGGGCGCGCCCGCGGGCCACGCGGCCAGCAGGCGCGGCGCCAGCGCCTCGACCACCGGGCCGTCCCCGTGCGCGAGGACCGTCACCAGGGCGTCGGCGTGCGCGACGAGCTCGTCGTCCGTCAGCCCGAGCGGGCCGGTCAACGCCTGCACCCACGCGCGCCGGTCGCCCGGGCGCTGCGCGGCGTCGAGCGCGGTCAGCACCAGGCGCACCGCCTCGTCGCGGTCGACCCAGCCCGCCGCGACGGCGTGCGGCACCACCGACCCGAAGGGACCCGTCGCGGGCACCCCCACCGCGACGCCCGCACGCAGGTGGTCGAGCGCGCGGCGCGCGACGACCTCCGGCGGGCACCAGCCGCGCTCCTGCGGGTACAGCTCACCCTCACCGGTCAGCGCGCCCAGCGCGTACACCGACCAGTCCTTGAGGTACTCCACCTCGTGCGGCACTGGCAGGTCCAGCGCGTCGACGACCCGCACCACCGCACCCGCGTACGCGCTGGTCGCGTGCTCCCACGGACGCCGGTTCGACCGGCACGCAGCCGTCACGAACGCCGCCCCGAAGCGCGCGCCGCGCTCCGCCAGCAGGCGGGCCGCACGCTCGTCGTCCAGGACGTGGCTGGACGGCAGGATCCGCGCGGCGCGCTTCGCGTCGACGCCCACCCGCACCGCGAACACCGCGAGCACGTCCGTGTCGACGTCGACCCACGGGACCCAGCCCCAGGTCGAGTCGCCGATCTGCCCGAACTCGCCCCACGCGCCCGTCGCGAGCCCGTCACGCGCGACGCGCTGCTGCTCGGGCGTGCCGAGGGGCCGCTCGAGGGCGTCGGCGAGGGTCGCCTCGCGCCAGCCCAGGTCCGTGAACACGTCGATCGCCGCGACGAGCCTCGCCGGCAGGGTCGGGGTCTCGGTCACGCGGTCTCCTCCAGGATGCGAACGGCGAGCAGGTGCGCGCACGGGCCGCGCCCGGTGCCGTGCCGCAGGAACCACGGGCACGTGCAGCGCCCGGACGACAGATGCCCGGACGACAGATGCCCGGACGACACGCGATGGTCGGGGCCGCCCGTGCGGCTGCGCACCGACCAGCCGCCCTCGACGGGCCTCACCGCACCGGCCTCGACGAGCCGGCGGGCGCTCACCAGGCGCGGGTTGTCCTTCTCGACGCGTTCCGGGTCGTGCGGCAGCTCGCGGTGGAAGTACGCGCCGTCGTGCAGGTCCCAGCCCACGCGACCGTCCGCCGCGAGCACGGCCAGCGCCGCGTGCACGCGCTCCTCGTCGAGGTCGGCGCCGCGCGCGAGCCGCGGCACGTCGACCACCGGCTCGAACGCGAGCAGCGCGCTCACCAGGTCGGCGTCCTCCGCGACGGTCGGCCCCGCGAGCGCGGTCAGCAGCGACCCCTCGCCGGAGTGACCCCGCCATGCCTCGTCGGTGAGCCCGAGCACCAGACGCGCACCGGGCAGCGCAAGCTCGACCACGACCGGCCCGGGCTCCGCCGCGCCGTACACGGTGAGCCCGGTGACGTGCGGGAGCAGGCGCTTGGCCGCGCTCAACCGGTGCAGCCCGGCGACGAGCACCCCGCCCGTCGTTCGTCGGTTCGACAGCCGGACGCCGACACGGTCGGGGACGAGCCACGCGGTGCGCGCCGTGCTCGTCGCAGCGGGCAGGCTCGCCACGAACGCCTTCGCCGGTGCGGCGCCGACCGTGAACGCGGGGTCCAGGCCGCGGTGCAGCTCCGCGACGTTGCCCAGCGCCCGCACCCAGCGCCCCGGCATCTGGACGGGACGCTCCGTCGCGGTTGCCTCCGGGCTCGACACCGTCAGCCCGCCGCGCCCCACGTCCAGATGCAGCAGCCGGTCGCGCCCCACGCCCGACAGCGCGACCCGCGTCTCGACCCCCACGTCCACGTTCGTCGTCCCGTGCGACAGCTCGCCCGAGTCGAACGCGTCGGGCAGCAGGTCGAGCCGCGCGTACACGCCGTTGCACGACGAGAAGCACTCGGCGCGCAGCCGGTCGCCGTGCGCCGTGAGCACCGGGTCACGCAACGACGAGGGCGTGTACTGGAAGTACCGGGTCGCCGTGACGTCCGCGAGCGTCAGCAGGCCGCGCGCGAGGACCTGCGGGTGCGCCGCGAAGCCGTGGAAGAAGCTCGGGTCCTCGACCACGCCCTCCGGCGTGAGCGCGGGCGCCAGGCCGAGCGCCACCCCGTCGCCGTCGACACGCGACCTGCTCGTGAACGCCCTGGTCATCACGTCGCGGAGTCTAGGGGCGGGCTCCGACACGATGGGGCGAACGGGACTATCCGAGACCGTGCGGGTGTTGCGGACGACGTGAGGAGGCTGACATGACGCAGACGGACACGACTCGGACGACGACCACCGGGTGGGTCGACCCGCGCGAGCAGATCGAGTTCAGCGTGCTCCTGGCCAACGGTCGGCTCGCGGGGCGCACGTTCTCCTCGCGCCGCGAGGCGGAGGAGTGGGCGCAGGACGACGAGCAGGTCGTCGAGTACAACCTCGTCTGCGAGTGCGCCGTCTGACGAGTCCCCCCGTCGGAGACGGACGACGCATCACCTGTCCGGTCAGCCCGTGAGGGTCGAGCGGAGCTCGATCACGTCGAACGGCGCGCTCCGGGACTCGGTCACGGCCGTGCCCTCGATCGCGCGCCACTTGTGCAAGGGATCGGCCGCGACGCGATACCGCCCGCTCCAGGACGTGGTGAGCCCGACCGTGCTGCCCTTCAGCGGAGCGAGGAGCGTGTGCGTCACGTCGAACGCCGGGTAGGGCGCGCCCGGGACGTCCGTCACGAGCCGCTCGCCGTCGTCGAACGTCCACTCCCACGAGGTCGGCTCGGCGACGATCTCCACGTCGAACCCGGAGATCGCGACCTCGAACGACTGCGCGTCGTCAGCCGTGAAAAGGATCGCCGGCTTGTTCACGAGCATCGCGCCGGCCGGCTGGACCCCCACATCCGGGGGCGCGATGTCCAGCACGCGGAAGTCCTCGACGCCGACGGGCGGAAGCTGGTGCTCCGGGCAGGACCAGCCGACGAGCATCTCCCAGTCCGACCAGTCCGCCTGGGGGTCGCCCGGAACTGGAACCAGAGCGGCTCGAGCGCCGGGCCGTCCTCGCACGGGGGACCGGTGATCTCGACCTCGGGCGGGACGTAGCACTGCTGGTCGATCCCGGGCTCGTCGATCCCGGGGTCGTCGTCGCACCGCGCCGCGCGCTTGTAGTTCTCCAGTCGCAGCTCGGGCGGGACTGCGGCAGCCTTCCACGCCCGTTCTGCCTGAGCGGCCGCGAACGCCCGCGCGTGCAGCGTCTCGTCGCCGGGCGCGACGATGACGACGTCCTCTCCTCGGGCCGCTGTCCCGGTTCCCCGCAGCAAGAGCAGCGCCACCCCCGCGACGGCACCGGTGGGCGACACGAACCTCACAGCGACTCGACTTTCCGAGGATCGACGCCGATCACGGACCAGGTCGAGCCGTCCCACGCCAGGGTGACCTGAGCCCGGACCCTTGTGGTGTCCGGGAAGTCCTCAACCACCGTGCCTGACCCGTCGAGTGCGCGCGATGGGTGCTGGACGAAGACGACCCACGCGAAGAACTCCTTGTCGTCGAAGGTGGAGGACCCGCGAGCCTCGAACTCGAACTGACCGCCCTCGGCGTGCCTGCCAACAGAGACCTTCGCGCTCAGGTCCGTC